>CAZQAT010000107.1:0-14292 GCA_964591315.1 uncultured Planctomycetaceae bacterium | reverse complement strand
TCGGGCGGCGCCTCGACGAAGCGCGCCTGCCAGCCCGCGGGTGCGAGCCGCTCGGCGTGGAAGACCCGCAGGCTATCGGCGGTTCCGTACTCGCGCTCGGCGACCAGGAACACGACCTGCGGCGCCGCCTCCGGCTCCTCGACAGAGCGACAGGCCAGGGGCAGCAGGGCGCAGCACAGGATGCCGAGCCGAGGGTAGCCGCTGCTCACCAGCCGCGCTTCAGCACGTCCCGCGCCACCACGATGCGCTGGATCTCGTTCGTGCCCTCGTAGATGCGCGTCACCCGCGCGTCGCGGTACAGGCGCTCGACCTTGTACTCCGCCGAGTAGCCCATCCCGCCGTGGACCTGGACGGCGCGGTCGACCACGCGGTCCAGGGCCTCGGAGCAGAAGAGCTTGACCATCGCGGCCTCGCGGCCGAAGGCCTGGTCCGTGTCGCACATCCAGGCGGTGCGGTAGACGAGGCTCTCCATGGCGAAGATGTCGATGGCGGAGTCCGCCAGCATCCACTGCATGGCCTGGAACTCGGAGATGGTCTTGCCGAAGGCCTCACGCTGCTTGGCGTAGTCGACCGACAGGCCGTGGGCCTCCCGGGCGCAGCCGAGGCAGTTGGCCCCCAGGGCCAGGCGCCCGCGGTCGAGGACGCCCATGGCGGTGCGGAAGCCCTGGCCCACCTCCCCCAGGCGGTTCTCGTCGGGGATGCGCACGTCCTCGAAGGCCAGGGTCACCGTGCCCGAGCCGCGCTGCCCCATCTTCTCCTCCTTCTTGCCGATCTCGTAGCCCGGCGCCTCGCGCGGCACGAGGAAGGACGTCACGCCGCCGCTGGCGCCCTTCTCGGGATCGGTCACGGCGTAGACCACCGCCAGGTCGGCGATGTCCCCGGCGGTGATCCAGACCTTCTCGCCGTTGATGATCCAGTCGCCCCCGTCGCGCACGGCGGTGGTCTTCATCGCGCCGGGATCCGAGCCCGCGCCGGCCTCGGTCAGGGCGTAGCAGGCGAGCCTGGCGCCGCTGGCGAAGTCCGGCAGGAAGCGCCGCCTCTGCTCGTCGGTGCCGCCCACCAGCACGCTCATGGCGCCGATCGAGGCGTGGGCCCCGAGGATGGTCGCCACCGAGAAGTCGCCGCGGGTCAGCTCGTCCATCACGACGCACAGGCCCGTCTCCCCCATGCCCGCGCCCCCGTACTCCTCGGGGATGGCGACGCCCAGCAGGCCGAGCTCGGCCATCTGGTCGATCAGCTCGCGGGGGACGGCGTGCTGCGCGTCGATCTGGTCGGCGAGGGGGCGCACGGCGCCGTCGGTGAACTCGCGCACCGCGGCGCGCAGCATCTCGTGCTCTTCGCTGAACTCGAAGTCCATGGTCGCTTGTTCGTCAGTCCTGGAGAGGAAAGAGCTCGTCGAGGACGCGGGTGGCGGCCTCGAGGTGCCGCTCGTTCAAGAACAGGTGGTCGCGGCTGAAGCCGCACACGGCGCCCAGGGGCACTCCGGCCGCGGCCAGGGCGCCGGTGACGCGCGCCAGGAAGCCCACCACCTCCCAACCCATCGGCGCGCGAAAGCGGATCCAGACGAGGTCCGACTCGACCTGCGCGCCCGGGTGGCGCTCGCGGCAGGCGGCCAGGCTCTCCCGGGCGAGGAGCAGGCTGGTCTCGCCCCCCTCGCGCACGAGCTGACCCGGAGCTCCCTCCAGGAGCTCGAGGTCCTCCGGCTGCGGGGGCGCCGCGAAGCCCACCAGGGCAAACCTCCCGGGCAGGACCTCGTAGGTCATGGCCGAGAGGGCCTGCTCGAGGTCGGCGGCCGGCGGCTGGATGGGGTCTGCGCTCATGGGCTGAGGTAGGCTTCGGAGGCCCGCGGGGCGGCTCCCGGCCCGGCGACCGCAGAATAGCTCGACCTACGCCCACTTCCTCGACGATCCTGGCGGAAGGCCGCCCGGCCCAGCCTCCACCATGCGCACCTGGCTCCCGATCCTCCTCCTCTTCGCCGCCGGCGTCGCCGCGCTCGTGCTGTGGCCCGAGGACCTGCCCGAGGGCGGGGTCCAGGGCCTAGAGCCGGGGCGGGCGAATCCCCCCGAGGCGGCCGCGCAGCGAGGCGTCGAGGGAGCCGGCGGCAGCCGCCGGGAGAGCGTCGAGCGCGACCCCGCTGACCCGGTCCCGGGAGGCTCCGACGGCGCCGCCCTCGACCCGGCCCTGGCCGAGCTCGACCCCGAGGAGGCCGCCGAGCGCCAGCGGGTCCTGGCGCTGCGGGAGGAGAACCTCCGCCGCCGCCGGGCACAGCTCGAGAAGTCCTTCGCCGGCCGCGCCACCCGCATCGCCAACGACCTGAACCTGGGCACCGGGGCCGAGCTCGAGATCGTGAAGGTCTACATGGAGGAGCACGACCGGCTGACGGCCCTGCGCAAGGCCTTCGCCCAGGGCCCGCGCACGCTCACCGACCGCGACCAGTTCCGGGCGGCCATGGCGGCCATGCCCCAGGAGCGCGAGGCGGCCTTCACGAGGCTCTTCGGCGAGGAGGTGGCCGGCCGGATCGTCGCCTACGTGGACGACTGGGGCCGCGAGGAGCTGGAGATGGAGCACGCGGTGCACGGGGAGCACTGAGACCGGGGCCCGGGCCCCCGCGGTTGCATTCCCCCGCCGAAGCCCCATCCTGTGCGCCCCATGGCGACTCCCTTCGCTCGCGCCCTCTCGCACGTCGTCGGCTGGGCGGCCGACCGCAAGGTGCCCACCCGGCTGCGGCCCACGGTCTACAAGGGCTACGCCCGCCTCTGCGGCGCGGACCTCTCCGAGTCCCGCGGACCGCTCGAGATCTACCCGAGCCTGTCGGCCTTCTTCGTGCGGCGGCTGGTGGACGGCGCGCGGCCCATCGCCGAGGGCGCCGACCAGATCGCCTGCCCGGTGGACGGCACGCTGCAGGCCATCGGGCCGGTGCACGAGGGCTCGACCCTGCAGGCCAAGGGCCGCGGCTACGGGGTGCGCGAGCTCCTGGCCGGGGTCGGCGCGGACGTCGAGCTCGAGGGCGGCCACGCCTGGACCGTGTACCTCTCCCCCCGGGACTACCACCGCATCCACGCCCCGGAGGACTGCGCCCTCGAGGAGGTCGCCTGGGTGCCGGGGACGCGCTACTCGGTGGCCCCCAAGGTGCTCGACCGGCGCGACGTGCTGGCCGTCAACGAGCGGGTCGTGCTGAGACTCGAGACCGAGCGCGGGCCCCTGCTGCTCGTGCTCGTCGGTGCCTTGAACGTCGGCCGCATGCGGGTCATCGGCGTCGAGCCCACCGCTCGCCGGCCGCTCGAGCCCCCCAGGCCCTTCGGCCGCGGCGAGGAGCTGGCGCGCTTCGAGATGGGCTCGACCATCGTGCTGCTCTCCCCCGCCGGCGGGCTCCAGCCAATCGACGGGCTCGGAGAGGGGGACACGGTGAAGATGGGCGCGCCCCTCGCGCGCTGGAGCTGACGGCTCGCGCCACCCCTGCGACCGCTCCCAGCAGCGGCGCTCCCCCGCGGAACCCGTCGGCGGGTGTGCGGGAGAAGGCGACCTACACGGGCCCCGCCCACGCTCGCCACGCGCCCTCCCACGTCCGCCCGGCGGCTCGAGCTACCGAGTCGCCGGGCGGAGTGCTAGAACCTGCGGCCCTCACCTCCCCCATGACCTCCCTCGGCGACAAGGACCGGCGCCTCCTGCGCCTCTCGACCGCCATCGTGCTCGGCGCCTGGGAGGAGGTACGCGCCCTGCGCCGCGCGGCCCCCGCCGGGGAACCGGACCGGGCCTGGCGCGAGGCCGCCCTGCAGACGCACCTCTTCGCCGGCTTCCCGCGCCTGGTGCAGGCCTGGCGCGTGCTCGACGAGGAGGGCGGACTCGGGCGCCCGGAGCCCGAGGAGCTCGAGGGTCCCGCGCCGGACGTGACCCGCGGCGCCGAGCTCTTCGGCCGGATCTACGGCGACGACGCGCCGGCGGTGCGCGACATGCTCGACGACCACCACGGGGACTTCGGCGCCTGGATCCTGGAGCACGCCTACGCGCGGGTGCTCGCGCGGCCGGGCCTGGGCGCCGACCGCCGCGAGCTGCTCGCCTCCTGCGCCCTGGCGGCCTTCGGCCAGGACCGCCAGCTCGCGAGCCACGCCCGCGGGGCCCTGCGCTGCGGCGCGAGCCACGGGGAGCTGCTCGACGCCTTCGACGTGGTCGAGGACCTGATCGAGCCCGAGCACCTGGAGCGCGCCCGACGCATCGCCGAACGCCTCCGGCCGTGACCTGGTCGGGTCAGCGGCGGGGGCCTTCGATCCGGACCTCGCGCAGCTCGAGGGGCTCGATCGAGCGCACGGTCAGGCGCGCGCCCTCGCCCTTCGGCGGGCTGTAGGCGCTGCGGCCGCCGACCCGCTGGCCGTCGACCGAGACCACCAGCCGGCCGCTGCCCCGGGACAGGCTCAGGTGGATCTCGTGCTGCGCGTCGGCCGCCAGGCCCGCGATGACCTCGCCCTGCCCCTCGAGGGCCTCGCGGCAGACCGTGGCCAGGTCGGTGGTGTCGGCGTGCACGCGGGCCGGAGCACTGCCGCGCTGGCCGGTGAAGGCCACGTGGAACCCGAGCACGGAGACCAGCAGCAGGTCGGGCGGGGAGTCCTTGGGCTGGAAGAGGCGCAGGCGGACCTCGAGCGTGCCGCTGTCCACCAGCAGCGGGTCGACCAGCTCCAGGGTCGGGGTCGCCCGCTCGAGGAGCTGGGCCATGTCCTGGGAGGCGGGCCCGGTCCAGCCTGAGCCGTCGAAGAGCCACTCGCCACGCTCCCAGGTGCCCACGTCCCGCGCGTCGAACCCGAAGCGCAGACCGACGCGGCCGAAGCGCGGGAACTCAACCCCCTCGATGCCGTAGGCCGCGACGAAGTCCGACAGGGTCGAGGGCGGCAGGTCGCGCTCCAGGGTCGCCCGGGTGCGGCGCAGGGCCTGGGAGGCGGACTCGCTCAGGACGTCCCCGTACTCGCGCAGGAGCCGCCCGATCTCCACCGCCCGCTGGTCCGGGTCCAGGGCCGCGGCGTCGGCGCCGAGCAGGCGCTCGAACTCTCCCCGCGCGCGCTCCCGCCGGCGGGCCTCCACGTCCTGGGCCTTGCCCAGCTGCCGGGCGACCCGCAGCCCCAGGTCGTAGAGGATCAGGTCGCCGCCCTCGAGGGCCGCCCCGCCCAGGAGCTGTTCCGCGCCCTCGAGGTCACCCTCCTGGAAGCGGAAGAGGGCGCGCTGCAGCTGAAGCCCCAGGTCCGCCTCGAGGTCCGCGCCCTCGGTGGCGAAGCGCTCGAGAGCGGAGGCGTCGAGCACCTCCCCGGTCACCTCGGTGGTCGGCCGCAGCACGTAGGCCAGGGGATTGCCGCCGGAGGTGCGCAGGCGGAAGCCGCGCTCGAGGGGCTCGCCGTCCAGCTCGATGCGCCCGCTGACGGCGATGCTGCCCTGGCGGATCGAGACCCGCTCGCCCGCGAGGCGCGCGACGCCGGCGGCGGCTCGGCGCAGGAAGGCCACCAGCTCCCGGGCCTCCTCGAGGCGCACGGCCACCGTGTCCCCCGCCGCGGCCAGGGCCGGCTCCGACCCGTGCTCGCTCCAGAAGGCCACGGCCCCGGCGTAGTCCCGGGCGACGTAGAGGGGCCGCGCCTCGCGGTCGAGCTCCTCGAGGCGCGCGAGGGCCGTGCCCTGGGCGAGCTCGTCCGCCAGGTCCTGCAGCTCGAGCTTGGCGGCCTGGAAGGTCTCGTAGGAGCGCTGCTCAGGGGCCCTCATCAGCTCCGCGAGGGAGAGTTCGTGGGACTCGAGCAGGCCCTCGAAGGCGTCCTCGAAGCCCTCCACGGCGGCGGCGCCGCCACCGCGGCCGAGCTGCTCCCTGGCCACCAGGACCAGGCGCTCCACCTCGCCGGTCAGGACGCGACCGTCCAGCTCCCGCCAGCGGCGCTCCAGCTCCTGGCGCGCCACCGCGAGCTCTCCCTGCACGTCCCGCAGGGCCGCGCCCAGCTCCTCCTCGGTCAGGCCGCGCAGGTCACAGTCGGAGGCCTCGCACAGGCTGCGCAGATCCGTCGCGAGCTCCCGCCGGGCGGCGCTCCACTGGCCTCGAGCGCGCCGACGCTCGACGCCGGGCAGGAAGTTGTTGCGCGCGTAGCCCTCGATGCGGATCACCGCACCGGTCAGGGCCTGGGCGCGCCGGTCGTCGAGGCGCCGGCGCCAGACACCGACGCGCGACTCGAAGGCGCCGCGGTGCTCCTCGGGCAGCACGTCCGGCCCGAAGCCGGTCTCCTCGATCAGACCGCTGGCGAGGTCGGCCCCGAGCAGGGCCTCTGCCGCGGTGAACTCGCGCGCGTCCAGGTGCGCGTCGAGGCGGGCCTCGACGTCCTGACGGAAGGCGAGCACCCGCTGGCGCAGCTCCCGGCGCAGGTCCGCGCGGGTGGACTGGAGTTCCGCGCGCTCCTCGGCGGGAACCCGCGAGGCGAGCTGCTGCAGCTCGCCCAGAGCCGCGGCCAGGGACAGGCGCCCCGCGTCGTGGTCCTCCCGCAGGCGCACGAGCTCGGGCCAGGGTCCCCGACCCTCGACGGTCGGGTCCATCGGCTGCGCCCCGCCACCGCCCTCCCAGGTGCGCCAGAGGGCGAAGATCCCGACGCACAGGAGCACCGCGATGGTGGCCACGAGCAAGCTCTGGTTGCGGCTCTCGCGGCGGGTCGGGTCCAGGGGCTCGAGGGCCCCGGGACGGATCTGGGGCAGCTTGTGGGCCTGGACCAGCTCCAGGTCCTCCTTGAGCTCGGCCGGTGCGAAGTAGCGCCGGTTCGGGTCCCGCGAGAGGCACTTGCGCAGCACGAGCACGAGCCCCTTCGAGAGCTCCGGCCGCAGCTCACCGGGGTCAGGAATCGTCCCGTAGAGCACGCTGGAGAGGATCTCCGCCGTGGACTCCCCGGCGAAGGGCGGCTGGCCGCAGACGGCGTGGTAGAGGGTCGCGCCGAGGGACCAGATGTCCGAGCGCACGTCCGCCAGAGCCGGGTCGCGGGCCTGCTCGGGGCTGACGTAGTGGGGCGTGCCGAGGGTCGCGCCCGTGCGCGTCAGCATCGGGTCGTCCTCGATGCGCGCCAGGCCCAGGTCCGCCAGCCGCGGATGGTCCGGCCGCTCGAGCAGGATGTTCGCGGGCTTGACGTCCCGGTGCACCACGCCCTTCTCGCTGGCGTGCTGCAGGGCATCGCAGAGCTGAGTGAAGAGAACCAGCGCGTCGCTCTCCTTGAGGCGCCCGCCCTTCTCGAGGCGCTCGGCCAGGGACGGCCCCTCGACCAGCTCCATCGCGAACCACCAGTTGCCCCCGGACTGGCCCATGTCGATGGCCGAGATCAGGTTCGGGTGCGCCAGGGCCGCCGCGATGCGCGCCTCGCGCTGCAGGCGCTTGACCGAGCGCGCGTTGGCCAGCATGTCCGCGTGCATGACCTTCAGGGCCACCGGGCGGTCCACGGAGACCTGCCGCGCGCGGTAGACGACGCCGGAGGTCCCACGCCCCAGCACTCCCTCGACGGCGTAGCCGGGGATCTGGGGGGCGCCCACGGGGCGGCCGGCGGGGACTTCGGAGCTCAAGGTCGGAGGGCGCTCGAGGGCAGGGGGGTCAGCGGGCCAGGAACCAGCGCTTCCAGGCCCGGTCGGCCTCGCGCCAGCCCATGCCGGTGGCGGTCTTGAAGGCCAGGTCGTTGGCCTTGGTGCGGTCCACGCCGACGCTGTGGATGCGGGCCGGCGACCTGGGGGCCTGGCCGCGCACGATGGCGTGGAACCTGGCCAGGGCCTCGGGGCCGTGGGAGGAGATCCACTCGAGGATGCCCATGCCCGTGGCGATGTCGATCACCTCCAGGTCGCTGAAGTCCCGCTGGTAGAGCTTGTCGATCGAGAGCACCTGATTGGCCTTGATGCCGAGCACGAGGGCCTCGCGCCACTTGCCGTCGCGCACCATCTTCGGGTCGAAGGCGCGCGAGGTGCGCACGGAGACCGTGCCCGTCGAGGCCATCGTGCGCGCCCGGCAGAAGACCGCGTTCTTCTGGTGAATTTGGAACTCCATCAGGGAGGCGAAGGCCTCCTCGTACCAGGGCGGCAGCAGCCTCCCGTCGTAGTTGAGCCGGCACAGGAGCATGTGCCCCCAGTGGTGGAAGCAGTGGCCGACCAGCTCGTCGCGACCCCGGTGCCACTGACGCGCGGAGCTCATGGCGTAGGGGTCGGTCCAGAAGAAGCCGAAGGAGCTCTTGGCCGCGGCGGCCCACTCCGGCGGCAGGGTCGGCGTCAGGCCCGCGAAGTACGCGAGGGTGTTCTGGTAGGGCTCGCTGACGGTGGAGAAGAGGTAGAACTCCGCACGCCTCTGGGCCAGGAGGTCCAGGCCCGGCTCGCAGCCCAGCTCCGCGTCGAACCACCTGCGCCCGACCAGGAGCCCGTCGGCGATGCGCTGGATCATCTCCTTCGGCACCGTGCCCGCCACCAGGGACTGCTCGTTGAGCACCACCTCGAAGTCGACCCCCGCCAGCTCCTCGGCCCTGGCGCAGGTGCGGCGGGCGAGGGCCTCGCTGCGATCGATCCAGCGGCCATTGAACTCCTCGAGCCCCCGGGCCCGCTGGGCGTCCTCGAAGGTCATCCACTCCCCGTCCACCTGGAGCAGGCCCTTCTCGAGGCGCTCCTTGTCCTCGGGGGTGACCCAGCGGTCCCCGTGGCGCACGAGGCCCTCGGCGGCCCTGGCGGCCTCCTCGGCCTCCCGGCGCAGGCGGGCGGCCTCCTCGGGCTTCATCCAGCGGCCGCCGTGGAGCACGTTGCCCAGGTAGACGTTCGTGGCCTCGTGCATGGGGTCGAGCTCCAGGGCCTCCTTCATGCAGGCCTTGGCGCCCTTGCTCATGCGCTTCTTCTTGGCCCACAGGCCGAGCTCGTGGAAGGCGTCCGCGGTCTTCGCGGCGGCGAAGCGCTCGTCGAAGACCTCCACGTCGCTCTTCTTGCGCTCGATGCGCTCGATCTCGGCGGTCTTGAAGGTGAGCACCCCGACGCGGGTCTTGATCCTGACCTCCTGCTTCGTCTCCCCCAGCAGCTTGCCCTCGACGGTTCGGCCGTCCTTCATGTGCAGGACGTCGGCGCGGGCGTCGACGGCGCCGAGCACGAAGAAGACGACCAGGAGGGCCGCCGCGGTCGCGAGCGGCCCCCATCTCCTCCCCCGTCGAGTCATGCCTCGGCGGCCTCGTCCAGGGGGGCGCCGTCGTCGACCTCGCCCTCGTCGCCGGTCCTCGAGCGCGTCTTGCCGATGCCGTACTTGTCGAGCTTGCGCTGCAAGGCGAAGCGGCTGATCCCGAGCAAGCTCGCGGCGCGGCTCTTGTTGCCGCCGGCCTGGGCCAGGGCACCCTCGATCGAGCGCTTCTCCAGGTCGGCCACCGCGGCCCGGATGTCGCCGGGGTTGTCCGCCAGGGCCTGGGCCTGGGCGGCGGAGCCGGCGGAGCGGCGCTCGCGCACGGCGGGCGAGAGCAGGTCGACGTTCACGCTCTCCTGGGCCAGGACCACCAGGCGACGCATCTCGTTCTCGAGCTCGCGCACGTTGCCGGGCCAGTCGTGGGAGACCAGGGCCGCCATGGCGTCGTGGGGGATCATCGGCGCGGGGCGGTTGGCCTCGCGTGCCGCTCGGGCCAGCAGGTGCTCGGCCAACAGCGGGATGTCCTCGCGCCGCTCCCGCAGGGGCGGCAGGCTCACCGGCAGCACGTTGATGCGGTAGAAGAGGTCCTCGCGGAACTCGCCGTTGCGCACCATCTCCTCCAGGTCCCGGTGGCTGGCGGCGAGCAGGCGCACGTTCACCTTGACCTTGCGGTCCATGCCCAGGGGCCGGAACTCCCCCTCCTGCAGCACGCGCAGGAGCTTCTTCTGCATCTGCGGGCTCATGTCCCCGATCTCGTCGAGGAAGAGGGTCCCGCCGTCCGCCTGCTCGAAGAGACCGGACTTCTGGCGGTGGGCGCCGGTGAAGGCCCCGCGGGCGTGGCCGAAGAGCTCGGACTCGAGCAGGGTGTCCGGCAGGGCGGCGCAGTTCTCGGTCACGAAGGGGTGCTCGCGGCGCGGGCCGTTGAAGTGGACCGCCCGGGCGATCAGCTCCTTCCCGGTACCGCTCTCGCCGTGGATCATGACCGGTAGCTCGGTCTCGATGATCTTGTCGAGCTGCTGGAAGACCTCCCGCAGGCCGTTCGAGGCCCCCACGATGGCCGTGTAGTCGTAGCGCCCGCGCTCACGGCCCAGCTCGGCGCGCACCACGGCCAGCTCCGTGTCCCGGTCGCGCACCTTGCGGCCGAGCTGCTCGTTGAGGGCGGTGATCTGCTGGCGCGACACCTCCAGGCGCTCGTTGCGCTCGCGCAGCTCGGCCACCCGGCGCGAGTTGAGGATCGCCACCGCGGCCTGGGCGGCGAAGAGCTCGACCATCTCCAGGTCGTTCTCGCTGAAGGCGTTGTGCTGCAGCCGGTTGTCCACGTAGAGCACCCCGGCGATGCGGTCCAGGATGCGGATCGGCAGGCACATGACCGAGCGCAGGCGCAGGTCCTCGACGCTGGCCATGCCGCTGAAGCGGTCGTCGTGGGCCGCGTCCACGGCGAGCACCGGGCGGCCCTGGTCGAGCACGCGGGTGGCGATGCCCATGGAGAGGCGCGAGCGCGGGATGACGATGTCCGAGCGGTCGAACTGGCGCGCCACGCGCACGGAGAGGTCGGTGATCTTGACGTCCTCGGACTCCCCCTCGCCCGGCTTGTCGGTCATCAGGAGGAAGCCCCGCTCGCCCCCCACCAGGGCCACGGCGCTGTCGACGATCTGGCGCAACAGCGGCAGGAGCTCGGTCTCGCGGGCGATCTCGGTGGTGATGCGCGCGAAGACCCGCAGGTTGTCCCGCTCCCGCTGCAGGTCGCCGGTGTTCGTGCCGTAGCCGCTCTTGGAGAGGTCCGGCTCCACGTCGGGACCGCCGCCGCTGGACTCCACCGGGATCGGCTGGGTCTCGTCCGGCATGGGCGCGTCCTCGAGGTCCTCCAGGTGCACGTTCATGCGCACCTTGCCGACGGTGATCTGGTCCCCGTCGCGGAGCAGGCGCCGCATGACACGCTCGCCGTTGACCCGGGTACCGTTGGCGGAGCCCAGGTCGATCAGCCAGGCGCCCTCCTGGCCGTCCTCGATGCGGCAGTGGTGGCGGGAGACGAGGGTGTGGGACAGACGGATCTCGTTGTCCACGGCCCGGCCGATGGTCACCACCTTGCTGTCGAACTCGAGCAGGGATCGTGTACCGTCTTCGACGATGGTCAGCTTCATTGTCGTGGGGGTGGGTTCGCGTGCGGCTCCGCACAGGAGTCGCCGGAACTACTCCCAGCCTACCGTTCGGTAACCGCACACGTTCGAATCCGCTCAAGGTGTCTTCCAAGTCCTGGTATCACAAGGGTTTGCGATTCCAGTGCCAGCGCAGCGGCAACTGCTGCAAGACCCACGGGGAGTACGCCTACGTCTATCTCGCCCCCCGGGACGTGCGGGCCATCGCCGCCCACCTCGACCTGGAGCCCGCGGAGTTCCGCGCCCGCTACACCGCCGAGGACGAGGGCTACACGATCCTGCGCATCGACTCCCCGCGCTGTCCCTTCCTGCGGGAGGACCACTCCTGCCGCATCTACCCGGTGCGCCCCAAGCAGTGCGCCAGCTGGCCCTTCTGGGAGGAGAACCTGGGCGACGAGGCCCGCTGGGAGGGCCCGGTGCGGGAGTGCTGCCCGGGCATCGGCCAGGGCCCCCTGGTCAGCGCCGAGGAGGTCGAGCGCCAGGCGCGGGAGACGGAGGAGTGGTACGAGGGGGAGACGGGCGAGCTGCCGTGAGCGTGCGCCACCCGCCCGTGAGCGAGGCGCGCTGGTGGAGCACCGAGGTGGCCAGGGCTGTCCCGCGCCCACGGGACAGGCGGGCCGAGGCGCTCGCGAACGACCGCCCCGAGAGCGTCAGGCGGGGCCCTGGTCTCCGGTCGAGGACTCCCCGGCCTCGCCGGACCTGTCCTCTCCGTCCTGGCCGCCGCCCCGCCGCCGTGCCACCGCCTGCATGTCCTCGAACTCGTCGTGCTCGTCGACGATCTCGGCCCCGAGCAGGCACTCGAGCACGTCCTCGAGGGTGACGACCCCCTCGAAGCCGCCGTACTCGTCGGAGACCGCGGCCATGTGGGTGCGCTCGCGGATGAAGTGGTCGAGCAGCTCGTTGGCGGGCATGGTCTCCGGCACGAACTGGATCGGGTGCAGGAGGTCGGTCAGGCGCAGGGAGTCGTCCGGGCGCTGGATGGCCGCGTCGAGCACCTCGCGCCGGTGGACCAGACCGATCACCTGGTCGGGGTCCTCCCCCTCCGTGATCGGCACGCGGCTGTGGACCCAGCGGTCCAGGTGCTCGATGAGCTCGCGGATGGGCGTCTCGCCCGGGAGGGTCTCGACCACGGTGCGCGGCGTGCGCAGGTCACCGGCGGTCTTCTGGTCCAGGCGCAGGGCGTTCTCGACCCAGCGGTGCTCCTCGGCGCGCATCTCGCCGCCGGTGGCCGCGAGCCGCGAGACCACCAGCACCTCGTCCTCGCTGGGCCCGGCCTGGCCTTTCTCTCCGCCCAGCTGCCGCATGGCGGCCCGCGCCACCCACACGATCGGCCACACACTCCAGATCATGAGCTGCAGGGGCATCACGATCAGCGGCCCGATGGTCTCCGCGTAGCGCACGCCCATGCTCTTGGGGACGATCTCGGTCACCGCCAGCACGAGCACCGTGAAGACCGCGGCGAAGGTGCCCACCGCCGCGCTGCCGAACTCCTGCCCCACCATGGCGCCGCACCAGGCCGCGCCCACCGTGTGGGCGATGGTGTTGACCGTCAGGATCGCCGCGATCGGGGCCTCCACGTCCTCCCGCAGGCGCGCCAGCCGGCGCGCGCCGCGCACCTTGCGCTGGACGAGCAGCTCGATGCGCGAGGGCGGGATCGCGTAGAGGGCCGCCTCGAAGAGGCTGCAGAGGAAGGAGGCCAGCAGCGTCAGGCCGGCGACGAGGAGGATCGGGGTCATGGATCGCGAGCAGAGCCTAGCCCCGCCCGAGCCCGCCGACGAGCCACATCTTGCCCGCCCCCCGCCACGATCCACGCAGCCGGGGTGCGGGCCACGCTGCGGGGGAAGGGGGCCCGGCCGGCGGCGGGCTTCCCGGCTCCGAGCCCTCGCAGCGCCATGCCTCAAGCTGCGATGCATGGCGGGCCGATAGGTCGGGCGTCCCACACCCCGGAAGCCCCATGACCTCCAAGGAACTCGTGGCCGCCTCGTCGGCCCCCCTCGTGCTCTCGATCCTGGCCCAGGGCGAGAGCTACGGCTACGCCATCATCCGCCGGGTCCGGCAGGTCTCCAAGGAGGCCCTGCAGTGGACCGACGGCATGCTCTACCCGGTCCTGCACCGCCTGGAGCGCCAGGGGCTGATCACGGCCCACTGGCAGACGGCCGAGACGGGCCGCCGGCGGCGCTACTACCGCCTGACCCCCGCCGGCCAGGAGAAGCTCTCCGAGAAGCGACGCGAGTGGACCTCGGTCAACTCCGCCCTGAACGAGCTGTGGGGGGCCGGCCATGCCTGAGCTCGAGCACAACCTCGAGGCCTGGCGACGGGCCCTGCTCTCCAGCGGCCACCTGCGCGCCTGGCAGGTCGACGAGCTGGAGGACCACCTGCGCGAGGCCTACGGGGCCGCGCGTGAGATCGAGGCCGACCAGGAGACGGCCTGGAAGACGGCGCTCGAGAGCATCGGGCGCGTGAACGCACTGACCCGAGAATTCCACAAGGCCGACCACATGTCCCCCACAGCCAAGCTCGCCGGTATCGCCCTCGTCCTCTCCCTGCTGCTCCTGATCCTGGCCGCGGGCCCCGGTGGCGCGGGGGTCTTCCTCCACCTGCCGGCCCTCCTGTGCCTGACCGTCTTCGTGCTCGGCGGCCTGGTCGCGAGCTTCGGCCCCGGCCGCGTGGGCCGCGCCCTGGGCGCGAGCCTGCGGGCCTCGACGCCCCTCGAGGCGGCCGAGGTGGAGCACCTCGCGCAGGTCCTGCGCCGCGGCCAACGCCTGGCCTGGATGGGCGGCCTGGTGCTCGCCATCGTGGGTGCGATCCAGTGCCTGGCGGCCCTCGATGACCCCTCGCGCCTGGGCTTCGGCCTCGCGACCAGCAGCCTGAGCGTGCTCTACGGCGCCCTGCTCGCCGAGGTCGGCTTCGGCAGCGCCCAGCAGTGGCTGCGGGCGCGGGCGGCGGCCTGATCCCGCCCGGGCTAGGCCCGCTGCAAGGACTCGAGCCGCAGGGAGGCCTTGCGCGCCTCCC
>CAZQAT010000106.1:12760-14418 GCA_964591315.1 uncultured Planctomycetaceae bacterium | reverse complement strand
CGCGTCCCGTGGTCGCCGACCCGGTCGGGTCGCAGGTGAACCAGAGCTACCTGGCGTACTCCAACCCGGTGGGTGAGTTCCGCTTCGGTCGCCAGCGCATCACTTACGACAAGGCCCGCTTCATCGGCAACGTCGGCTGGCGCCAGACCGAGCAGAACTACGACGCGATCTCCTACGACAAGGAGTTCAACAGCGGTTTCCGTGCACGCTACGCCTACCTGGCCAACGTCAACACGATCTTCCAGGCCAACCAGAAGCTAGACGGGCACCTGCTCCACCTGGGGCAGACCTGGAACAACATCGGCCAGCTCTCCGCCTACGGCTACTACCTGGACTACGACGCGGTGGCCAATCTTAGCAGCTTCACGATCGGCGCCCGCTTCACCGGCGAGCGCAACAGTGGCGACTGGAGCCTGCTGTACGGCATCGAGTACGCCCACCAGAGCGACACCGCGGACAACTCCAACGACCTGGACGCCAGCTACTCCCACGCCTACCTCGGCGGCAAGGTCCACGGTGCGCACGTCAAGGTCGGCTTCGAGGTCCTCGAGGGCAACGGCTCAGGAGATCCCCTCCGCGCCTTCCAGACCCCCCTGGCCACCAAGCACGCCTTCAATGGCTGGGCCGATCAGTTCCTGACCACCCCTGGCGACGGCCTCGAGGACACCTACTTCGACATCGGCTTTGCGGGCGGCGACTTCAAGGGCGGCCTCGTCTACCACATCTTCGCCCCCGAGCAGAGCGGTACGGTCGACTACGGCGACGAGCTGGACCTCTACGCCAAGTACGAGATCGCGGAGGACCTCGAGTTCGGCGCCAAGTACGCCGACTTCCGGGCGGACACCGGTGGTGGCTTCGACGACGTCACCAAGTTCTGGATCTGGCTGGCGTACTCCTTCTAGCGTACGCTCCGACCCCGCCGCGCGCGGGGTTCAGCGAGAGACACGAGAGAGCCCCCCGGCGCCGAGCGCGTCGGGGGGCTCTCTCATGGACCGGGACTCGAGCTCACCTGGGCACGACTGCCCCATTCCCCGTCGTCTCGAGCCAGCTGTAGACCTTGTCCAGGGGCGTCACCAGCCCCATGTGCGGCACGACGGTCGGGCGCAGGTTCCCGTGGGTGTAGATCTTGGAGAAGATCCCGAGCAGCTCGTGGGTGTCCGCGTCGAAGATGCCGCCGCCTGAGTTTCCGATGTAGGTCGGCGCGCTGATCATCCAGTAGCTCTCGCCGTCCACGGAGTGGCGCGTGTCAGCGATCTCGCCGCGGGTCGGGATCGGGTCGTTGCCCAGGGGGCAGCCGACCGCGTAGATGGCGTCGAAGACGCTGCGCTGAGCGAGGCGTGCGCGGGGGGGCAGGTCCGCGCCGTGCTCGAAGGGCTTGGAGCTCGAGACCGTCAGCAGGGCGATGTCGAGTCCGGCGTCGTAGTCGATCAGGGTGGCGAAGTGCTCGCGGCTCTCGCCCTCGATGTCGTAGACGAAGAGCGGGATCTGCTGGGTCAGGTCCGAGGGATCGTCGAGGACGTCGCGCACCACGTGCCAGGCGGTCAGCACGTTCGTCTCGTAGCGGCCCTTGCGCACCTCCTTCGAGCGCAGGAGGACGCCGCTCCCGACAGTCGACTCGTCGGCGATCTGGACCGTCGGACCCATCAGGTCGCTCCACA
>CAZQAT010000106.1:0-12660 GCA_964591315.1 uncultured Planctomycetaceae bacterium | reverse complement strand
GCTTCACTCCCCGCGCACCGCCACGTCGAGGATGCGGTCCCCCTCCTCGATCTGGCGCAGGACGTCGAAGCCCTGCACGAGCTGCCCGAAGAGGGTGTAGCGCCCGTCCAGGTGGGGGGTGGGTCGGTGCGTGATGAAGATCTGGCTGCCGCCGCTGTCGGGGTCGGAGTTGCGGGGCATGCCGAGGGAGCCCTCCACGTACTTGCGCTCGTTGAACTCGTGGCGCAGGGGTTCCCCTCGCCAGGTCTCACCGCCGTTGCCGTCCCCGCGGTAGTCGCCGCCCTGGGCCACGAAGTCGGCCACCACGCGGTGGAAGCGCAGGCCGTCGTAGGCGTCCCGGCGGGCGAGCGTCAGGAAGTTGTGCACGTGCACCGGCGCCTCGCGGGGGTAGAGCTCGAATACCAGGGTCCCGCGGGAGGTTCGCAGCTCGACCCGCGGGCTGACCGCGTCGGGGTCCTCCGGGGGCAGCGCGCCGCGCAGGGGCGGCAGGGGGGAGGGCTCGCGCACGGTGGCGCGCGGAAAGCGCTCCGCCAGGTGCTCGCGCGCCAGGTCGCGCACGTAGGCGGAGTTCGAGCGCAGCCCCTCGCTCAGGATCTCGAAGGAGCGGTCGTCCGAGAGCTCCGCCGCGACGTTGAGGATCTCGTAGCGGATCTCGTCGGCGATGTCCCCGGTGCTCGTCTTGTAGCACTGCATCAAGGGGTGCAGGTCGGAGGTGATCGGGCCCTCCTTCAGGGACAGCACCGCCCCCAGGCGCAGACCGTTGTCGTCGGATGCAAGCAGCTCGTGGGCGCGCACGCGGCCGCCGGCGTCGAGGAAGGGGCCGAGGCCCGCGGCGGCGGCGAAGGCCACGGCCATGTCCTCGTCGCGGCTGAGACGGATCAAGAGCGGCAGGCCCGCGTCGGTGGACATGAACCGGCAGCTCTGGGCCACGGCCTTGCGCACCATGGGCTCGGTGTCGAGGCCTCGAGCCTGGAGGTCCGCGGCCACCTCTTCACCGAACAGCTTCGCCAGGGAGTGGATGGCCCGGGCGCGCACGTTGGGAGAGACGTCCACCAGGCAGCGCTCGAGCAGGGGCCGGGCCTGCAGGCGCTGGTCCTCGAAGGAGCCCAGGGCGCTGGCCACCGTGGTGCGGACCAGGGCCGAGGGGTGCTGGAGGGCCTCTCCCAGGGGCGGCACGGAGGCCGGCTCGGGGAAACGGCCCAGCCCCACGGCAGCCTCCACCGCCACGCGCCAGTCCTCGTCCGCGAGACACGCGCGCAGGGCCTCCGTCGCGAGCTCGGTGGTCTCGGGCAGGGCCGCCAGGCCGCGGGTGGCCCACAGGCGCACCATCACGTCCTCCGGATACCGGCACCACAGGCGGAAGACCCCCTCGCCCTGCTGGGACTTGCGGCGCTGGAGGGAGAAGAGGGCGGCGGCGACCACGACCGGGTCCTCCACCGGTCCGGCGCCGTCTCCCGCGGCCTCGCCCCAGTGCTCCTCGCGCAGGGACAGGGGCGCCTTGGCGGCCACGTTGCGCAGGGCGATGTCGATCAGGGTCGCCGTCGAGGCTTCGGGGTCCCAGCGGTGGGGGGCGAGGGCGGCCTCCGTGCGCACCGCGAGGGAGGGATCGGAGAGGGAGTACAAGACCTCCTCCCGCACGGCCGGGTCCTCGTAGCGGCTGCCGGCCTCCACGATGCGGGCGCGCACCGTCGGGTCCGGGTCCTTCCAGGCCGCCAGGAGCGCCTGGGCCGTGGCCGGGTCGGCGCGCAGGCCGAGGCCGAAGGCGGCCAGGGAGCGCACTCTCGGATCCGGGTCCTCCAGGGAGCCCTGGAGGGCCTCGCTCACCTCGACGCCGTGGGCCGGGTAGGGCAGCCGCCCGAGGGCGCGCGTCGCCCGGGCGCGGACCCGGGGGTCGTTCGACAAGGCCAGGCGCTGCAGCTCGCTGCGCCCGGTCGTGCGCCGGTCCTCGAGCTCCAGGATGCGGTCGAAGGTCCGCGCCCGGACGGTCTCGGGCCGCGGCTCCGGGGGTGAGGGCTCCACGACGGAGTCGGGGCGCTCCGTGGCGCACCCGGCGGCGGCGAGGCCCAGAATCCCCAGGAACGAGAGCTGACGGAGGCGCTGGACGGGCATGGCGGCGGCGGATCGGGGCCTGTGGGGCGGAGGAAGGCACCGCGGGGGGGGTCCGAGCCCCCTCCGCAAGGCGTATGATGGGGAGTTCCTCACAGGCCGTGAAGACCGAGCCGAGCGATTCCGCCGCCACCTTGTCCGCCATGCCGATCAGCGAAATCCCCGAGATCCTCGAAGAGCTCCGCCAGGGCCGCATGGTCATCCTCGTCGATGACCCGGACCGGGAGAACGAGGGCGACCTGGCCATGCTGGCCGAGCACGCCACCCCCGAGGCGATCAACTTCATGGCCTCCAAGGGGCGCGGCCTGATCTGCATGCCCATGGCCGAGGAGATCTGCGACCGCCTCGAGCTCGAGCCCCAGGTCGCCAAGAACACGAGCAAGATGGGCACCGGCTTCACGGTCTCGATCGAGGCCGCTGAAGGGGTCACCACGGGCATCAGCGCCCACGATCGCTCCTGCACGATCCTGACCGCCGCGGGGGAGGGCTGCCGGCCCGAGGACCTGGCCCGGCCGGGGCACATCTTTCCCCTGCGGGCGAAGAGCGGCGGCACCCTGGTGCGCGGAGGTCAGACCGAGGGCATCGTCGATCTGGCGCGCCTGTGCGACGCTCGGCCGGCGGGAGTGATCTGCGAGGTCATGAAGGACGACGGCACGATGGCCCGCATGCCCGACCTCGAGGCCTTCGCAGAGGAGCACGGCCTCAAGATCTGCACCATCGAGTCCATCATCGCCTGGCGCCGCCAGAACGAGCGCCTGGTGGAGCCGATCGAGATGGACGTGCCCCTGCCGACCCGCTTCGGCGAGTTCTCGGCCCACATGTTCCGCTCGGCCCTGGACGGCAAGGAGCACGTGGTGCTCACCAAGGGGCTGCCCGGCCCCGGTCTCGACGGCCCCTGGCAGGCCTGCGAGGAGCCGGTGCACGTCCGGGTCCACTCCGAGTGCCTGACCGGAGACGTCTTCCACTCCCTGCGCTGCGACTGCGGGCCCCAGCTCGAGAAGGCCCTGGAGATCCTGGGGCAGAAGGAGCGGGCCGTGCTCGTCTACATGCGCCAGGAGGGCCGGGGGATCGGGCTCGCCAACAAGCTCAAGGCCTACCGGCTCCAGGACACGGGCCTGGACACGGTGGAGGCCAACCAGGCCCTGGGCTTCCCGGCGGACCTGCGGGAGTACGGCCTGGGGGCCCAGATGCTCCACTACCTGGGGGTGCGCCGCATGCGGCTGCTGACCAACAACCCCAAGAAGATCGCCGGCCTGCACGGCTACGGCCTCGAGGTGCTGGACCAGCTGCCCCTGTCGATTGACCCTAACCCTTTGAACGTCAAGTACTTGCGTACAAAGAAGGACAAGCTGGGCCACGTCTTCCGGGAGCTTGGAGAGACTGACGAATCCAGCCTCACGGAATCGAAACTCCGGGAATAGGATCGCCCCCTGGCCGTCCCAGAGCGCGCCATGGGGACCCTCCCGATGAACTCGCCTCGAGCGGTAGACACGGAACTGGTGCGGCAGACCCTCGCGGGGGATCAGGCCGCCTTCGAGCAGCTCGTGGAGCGCTACCAGGGGCGTCTGTTCGCCCTGACGCGGAACTACACCCGCAACGCGGTCGAGATCGAGGACATCGTCCAGGACACCTTCCTCAAGGCCTTCCGTCGCCTGGACAGCTTCGACCACCGCTCGAGCTTCTACACCTGGATCTACCGCATCGCCACGAACACCATCCTGGATGTCCTCAAGCGCCGGGGCCGCTCGCCGGTTCAGACCGTGGAGGACCCCGAGCTGGTGGGAGAGGCGGGGCCGGTCGACATGCCGGCCCCCTCGGCCCAGCTGGAGCACGCCGAGATCGCCGAGGTCACCCGGGCCGTGCTCGACGAGCTTCCCGACATCTTCAAGAGCGTGCTCGTGATGCGCGAGTTTCACGGGCTCGCCTACCAGGAGATCGCCGATACCCTCGGGATCTCCATCGGAACCGTGGAGTCCCGCCTCTTCCGCGCGCGGGCCCGCTTCAAGGACAAGCTCCTCACCCTGTACCCCGAATACGGCGAGTGTTGAGCCTCGGAGAACTGACATGAACTGCAAGGAATGCCTGCCCCTGATCCCGAGCTACCTGGACGAGGAGCTCAGCGAAGCCCAGGCCGCCCCCCTGCGGCAGCACCTGATGGACTGCCGCCTGTGCCGCAAGGCGCTCTCCGGTGAGAGGGCCTTCAAGCGCTGGTTCGAGAGCGAGCCGGTGGTCGAGGTGGCTGTGCCCGACGGCTTTGCCTCCCGCGTGGCTCGACGGGCCTTCGCCGGGGACACCGGAAGCCCGGAGCTCGACGAGGTGGTCGCGGAGGTCCACACCACGGAGACCCCGCTCCTGCAGTTCGTCCTGCGGGCCACGGCCATCGCCGCAGGGATCCTGCTGATCGTCTCGGCGGTGATCTTCCGCACACACATCCCGGACGGTACGAACATGAAGGCGGGCGGGAACACGACCCTGACCAAGGAGGAGCTCAAGCAGCAGCTCTTGAACCTCCAGGACCCCGCCATCGACCCGGACGCCCCCGCCGCCGCGCCCCTGAAGGACATGGCCGAGGAGGGCTCTGAGGGCCAGGAGCCCGGGCCGAAGGACGCCTCGGAGGGCCGAGGAGAGTGAGCAGCCCGCGTCTGTGGGTCCTGATCCTCTTCGCGGTCGCCTTCCTGGCGGGCGGCGGAGCCGGCTTCGTGCTGGCCGAGCGCGCCCGCGGAGAGGTGGCCACGCCCACGCCCTTCGGTGAGTTCGAGCGCGCTTTCGTGCAGGAATTCGAGCTCGATCCGGAACGTCAGCGCCTCCTCGCCGGCCTCCTCGATCACTACAATCGCGAGGCTCAGGCGATCGGGGACCGCTACGCCGCCGACTTCCGCGCAAGCAAGGAGGGGGCGGGCATGGAGCTGGAGCTCCAGAGTGCGGGCCTCGAATACCGCGGCCTGATCCGTGACCAGCTCTTGCCCGATGACCAACGCCCCAAGTTCGACCGCTTGATGGCGACCTACGTGGAGAACCTCTGAAGTAACGCCGATGGCCAAAGCCTGTGGATTGAGGATCGGCCCCCGACGCTTCGAGCTCTTCGTGCTCGACGGGAGCCCGAAGAAGCCGAAGGTTGTCGCGAGCCTGGCGGGAGAGATCCCGCCGGACGATGACGACCCGCTGGGTGCTGCCGGCCAAGCCCTGAAGCAGGCCATCAAGAAGCACGGTGTGCCTACGGACAACGTGGGGCTCGTGATCGAGGCACGCAGCGCGGCCTTCCGCAACGTGAACCTCCCGGTGAGCGACGTCTCGAAGATCGAGTCGGTCCTGAAGTTCGAGGTGGAGTCGCAGCTACCCCAGTTCAGCATCGATGACGTGGTGGTCGACTTCTATGTGAAGGAGGTCGCCTCGGACTCTTCGGCCCTGCTGGTCACCGCGGTGCCGAAGGCGGAGATCTCCTCCGCCCTCGAGCTGTGCCACGCCGGCGGCATCGAACCCCTCGAGGTGGAGGTCGAGACCAGCGCCCTCGTCAACGCGGCGGAGGGCATGGGCCTGTGCCGGGTCGACGAGGCTCAGGTCCTCGTGCACGTGGGCGAGGAGTCCACCGCAGTCGCCGTGGTCGACGGTGGCACCGTGCGCGAGATGCGCGTGATCCAGGTCGGCGCCTTGTCCCACACTCCCCACGGGGCTGTGCCGCAGGACGGCAACCCGGACGAGGTGGGGGAGACCGAGGAGGGCGACGGCATCGACTTCGAGGACGCCGAGGCTCCCGCTGCAGGCTCCAGCGGTCCGGCCCCGGTGGAGCGCGTGGCGGAGGTCGTCCAGCGTCTGCGCCGGGAACTCGCACGCACGGTCTCCGCCTCCCGCACCGTGAACGAGCTCTCCGCCGTGTACCTCTGCGGCTTCGAGCTGCCGGGTCTGGTCGGTGAGGACATCCTCGGCGTGCCCGTGGAGGCCATCGAGGAGTTCGGCATCGACTCCCACGAGGGCGATGTGCACCGCGAGTACGGCTCCGCCGCCGTGGCCTACGGCGCCGCCCTGCGCCAGATGGGCGGTGGCATCATGAGCGCCAGCTTGCGGCGCGAGGAGCTCAAGTTCAGCGGCGCCATGGAGCGCCTCGAGCTGCCGCTCGCCGTTCTGTGCCTGCTCATGACGACCTTCCTCGGGGTCTGGTTCATGTTCCTCGAGAAGGAGCGGGCTTCGATCGACCGGGACCTGCGCTTCATGTTCGAGTCGACGATGAACTACATGGTCGGCAAGCCGAAGCAGGGGATCGCGGGCAACCTCGAGTATCCCTCTGAGTCGATGCAGAGCTACATCGACAAGTTCACTGGATGGGTCCCGGGCGCAGATCCGCCGGAGTACCGCAAGGACCCGATCCGGAACCGCTACGAGCAGCTCGTCTTCATCCGCGACCAGCTCAAGCGGGACCAGAAGGAGCTCAAGAAGTCCCTCGGTCACGATCAGGAGCTGACCCAGCCTCAGTCGGCCCTGATGGGCCTGACCCTCGTGCTCGACATGGTCGCCCAGTCCGACGAGAAGTATGGCCGCATCTCCTTCAGGAAGCTGGACTCCTCGTACCGCTCGGACCCGCGTAGCGGTGACCACGTCACGGTCAACTTGGAGGCCGCCTGGTTCGCCGAGAGCGCGATCAAGGCCTCCGAGAACTACGAATCCTTGCTCGCGGATCTGAAGCAACAACCCTGGTACATGGATCACAAGCCCCCGCGCGCGGACGCCTTCGAGGGGGCGGAGAATGGCGTGTATCTGCCCAGCCTGGAGATCCGCGTGGACGTCTCGAAAGCTGAGGAGGTGCAGTCGTGAAGTCCTTCATCGCCAACATGAACCTGGCCCGGGTGATCATCATCCTGTCCATCTTCGGCTCCAGTTACCTCGCCTGGGCGAGCTGGACTCGCTATGAGGAGGTCGAGTTCCTGCGCGGGACCTTCAAGCGCCAGGTCCCGACCATCTGCAAGGAGATCCAGGAGCTGGCCCTGCTCAACACGGAGCTCTCGAAGGACGTCAAGGGCGACATCTTCCTCAAGGAGGACAGCCTGACCAGCTACGCCCTGCGTTGTGCGGACTCCCGCAGCGCCGAGCTCGGCCTGGTGGACACCAACCCCACCACGAGGCCGCAGCGTGGGGGGGTGATCGACAACCAGCTGATCATCACTCCGGCAGACCGCAAGCGCAGCTACTCTCACTCGCAGGTCGCGGCCTTCTTCTACCGTCTGGAAGCCGACAGCAACCAGATCAAGGTCACCGACTTGAGCTTCGAGTTGAGCAACCAGAAGCCCAAGCAGGACGACATCCCCGCGGACATGTGGAGCTTCTCGGCCACGATCACGAACCGCGTGAAGGATGTCTCCAAGTCCGCTGGCCCCAACGCGGGCGGCAGGTGACGCGCTGACGCCCGCGCCGCAAGGCGCCGTTGCCACGAGAACTCGCCACGGGCCTCGACAGGGGTCCGTGGCGCTTTCTTTCCCGGCTCCGTGTCGTGCAGCTGCGCCGCTACAATCCTGGGTGATGACCTCCATCCGGCTCAGCAAGCACTTCGCCCTCGCTCTCCTCCTGGGCGGCCTCGCCGCTTGCGGCGAGCCCGAGGAGCTGCCCCCCTCGGGTGTCCTCATCACCCTCGACACGACGAACGCCGCGGCCCTGGACGTCTATGGACCTGACCGTGGCCTGACGCCGCATCTCTCCGCCCTGGCCGCCGAGAGCGTCGTGTTCGAGCGCGCACACACGGTCGCGCCCATGACGCTTCCTTCCCACGCGTCGATGCTGACGGGGCTCTACCCCCTGCGGCACGGGGTGCGGGACAACGGACTGATGCGCCTCTCCGGTGAGGCGCGCACCCTCGCCGAGCACGCCCAGGATGCCGGCTTCGAGACGGCCGCCTTCATCGCGGCGGTCGTGCTCTCATCACCCTACGGCCTCGATCAGGGCTTCGACGTCTTCGACGAGCCCCAGGTGGCCGTCAACTCGCCCGTACCGACCACGTCCGAGCGCAGCTCGACGGCCATCACCGACGCGGCCCTCGCCTGGCTCGAGGGGCGCGACCCCGGGCGGCCCTTCTTCCTGTGGGTGCACTACTTCGACCCCCACCACCCCTACGAGCCCCAAGAGGAGTTCGTCGAGAAGGCCAAGGGCAACGCCTACCATGCCGAGGTGGCGGCCATGGATGCGGACATCGGCCGGTTGCTCGGTGCCCTCGAGGCCCAGGTGGGCTACGAGGAGCTGATGATCGCCGTCGTCGCCGACCACGGGGAGTCCTTCGGCCGCCACGGGGAGCTGACTCACTCGGCCTTCTGCTACCAGGCGACGATTCAGGTGCCCTTCTTCCTGCGCTTCCCCGACGGCCGCCGCGGGGGGACCCGCACCCAGGAAGTTGTCAGCGTGGTCGACCTCTTCCCGACCTTCCTGGAGGAGATGCAGCTCGGCGCCGAGGAGGGCATCGACGGTGTCACCCTCGCGAGCGGCACGGTCGCCCCGGACCGCGGCGTCTACGTCGAGAGCTACTCGGGCTACCTGAACTACGGCTGGAGCCAGCTCGCGGGCTGGATCGATGCGAACGGCAAGTACCTGCACAGCTCGAAGCCGGAGTTCTACGGTTCCGGTGACGCGGAGGAGAAGAACAACCTGATGGGCAGCCCCGGTGTGGCCGACGTGGAGCCCTACCTGGAGAGTCTCGAACGTCTCTCGAGGCTCCCGCGCCTGGAGCCCGGTGGGGGCCTGAGTCTCTCCGCGGGACAGCGCGCGAGTCTCCAGGCGCTCGGCTATGCAGCGGCGGGGGACCTGGAGCACGAGCTGCCGGACCCCCTCGACGAGGTGGACCGCCCTGCACCCGCGGAGCGCGCGGCGCAGTACAGGAAGTTCACCAAGGCCCTGGGCTTGGCCCAGGCGGGCCGCAACCTGCCGGCCATCAAGCTCCTGCAAGAGGTGCTCGCGGAGAACCCCGGTAACGTGTACGCCCTCGAGGTCCTTGGTGGTGCTCTGCTCGCGGAGAAGCGCTACGACGAGAGTGTCGAGGCCCTGGAGGCTCTGGCTGCGACCGGCTCCGAGCGCTACTGGGCCCGCGCCTGCCTGGGCACCGCCTACGAGAAGCTCGGCAAGTTCGAGGATGCCCTGCTCAGCTTCGAGGTGGCCAAGCACCTGCGGCCGGACGAGCCGACGGTCCAGCAGGCCATCGAGCGGGTGAGGGCGAAGCTCGGGCCCGAGTAGGCCCGCGGGCGCGCCTCAGGCCTCGAGCTGACCGACCGCCGCCTGGTGCAGCTCCTGCAGGGAGCGCACCTGGAAGTCGGCCTCGTGGATGGCCGAGAGGGCGCTGACCAGGGCCGAGATCCCGGCCAGGGTCGTGATGCAGGGTACGCCGTGGGTGACCGAGGCGGCGCGAATGTCGGAGTCGTCCACGCGCTGCTGCTTGCCGTAGGGCGTGTTGAGCACCAGGTCGATCTCCCGGTTCTTGATCATGTCGACCACGTGCGGGCGCCCCTCGTGGACCTTGTTGACCCGCGTGACCGGGATGCCGGCCGTGGAGAGGGCCTTGTAGGTGCCCTCCGTGGCGAGCAGCTCGTAGCCGAGGGCCGCCAGGGTGCGGGCCTCGGGGATGATGCCGCGCTTGTGGGCGTTGCGCACGGAGATGAAGATGCGCCCCGACTTCGGGAGCTTGGTGCCCGCGGCCAGGTAGGCCTTCACGAAGGCGTAGCCGAGCTGGCGGTCGATGCCCATCACCTCGCCCGTCGAGCGCATCTCCGGGCTGAGCAGGATGTCGACGCCAGGGAAGCGGTTGAAGGGGAAGACCGGCGCCTTGACCGAGAAGTAGGGAGGCACGACCTCGTCGGTGAAGTCGAGCTCCTCGAGGGTCATGCCGCACATGATCTTGGCGGCGTACTTCGCCAGGGGCTGGCCGATCGCCTTCGAGACGAAGGGCACCGTGCGCGAGGCCCGCGGGTTGACCTCGATCACGTAGAGCTTCTCGTTCTTGACCGCGTACTGGACGTTCATCAGCCCGATCACGCCCAGCTCGAGGGCCATGGCCTTGGTCGTGCGGGTGATGTCGTCCAGCATCTCCTGCTGGAGGGTGTGGGGCGGGAGCACGCAGGTGGAGTCACCGGAGTGGATGCCGGCCTCCTCGATGTGCTCCATGATCCCGCCGATCACGACGCGTTGGCCGTCGCAGATGGCGTCCACGTCGACCTCGATGGCGTCCTCGAGGAACTTGTCGACCAGGATCGGCTTGTCGGGCGAGGCCTGGACGGCGTTCTGCATGTAGGTGTCCAGGTCCTGGTCGTCGTAGACGATCTCCATGGCCCGGCCGCCGAGCACATAGCTCGGGCGCACGAGGACCGGGTAGCCGATCTGGCGCGCGATGTCGAAGGCCTCGGCCACCGTGGTGGCGATACCGCTCTCGGGCTGGCGGATGTCGAGCTTCTTCAGGAACTCCGTGAAGCGCTTGCGGTCCTCGGCGCGATCGATGGAGTCCACGGAGGTGCCGATCAGCGGGGCCCCGGCCTTGGCCAGGTCGCTGGCGAGGTTGAGGGGGGTCTGACCGCCAAACTGGACGATGATGCCCTTGGGCTCGATCTTCTCGACGATGTTCATCACGTCCTCGTGGGTGAGGGGCTCGAAGAACAGGTCGTCGGAGGTGTCGTAGTCGGTGGAGACGGTCTCGGGGTTGGAGTTGACCATCACCGCCTCCTTGCCGATCTCCTGCGCAGCGAAGGCGGCATGAACGCAGCAGTAGTCGAACTCGATGCCCTGGCCGATGCGGTTGGGCCCGCCGCCGAGGATCATGATGCGGTCCTTCTCGGCCGGCCGCAGCTCGCACTCGTCCTCCCAGGTCGAGTAGTAGTACGGCGTGACCGCCGCGAACTCGGCGGCGCAGGTGTCCACCAGCTTGTAGGTGGGCACGATGTCGAGCTCGGCGCGCAGGGCCTTGATGGCGGTGGCGTCGGTGCCGGTTGCGAGGGCAATCTGGACGTCGCTGTAGCCGAGCTTCTTGGCGCGGCGCAGGAGGTCCTCGGTCAGGGTCGCGCCGCCTAGCTCCTGCTCGAACTCGACCAGCTCGCGCATGTTCTCGAGGAACCAGCGGTCGATGTAGGTCGCCTCGAAGATCTCCTCCGTGCTCCAGCCGGCGCGGTAGGCGACGCGCACGGCCAGCAGCCGGTTGTGATTCGGGACCCGCAGGGTCTTCGTCAGGGCCTCGCGGTCGCGTCCCAGGGCCTCGGCCGGGTCGCGGGGGTCGAGCCCCAGGCCCGGGCGCCCGGTCTCGAGGCCGCGCAGGGCCTTCTGGAGCGACTCCTTGAAGGTACGCCCGATGGCCATGGTCTCGCCCACGCTCTTCATCGAGGTGGTCAGAGTGGCGTCCGCGTGGGCGAACTTCTCGAAGGCGAAGCGCGGCATCTTCGTGACGACGTAGTCGATCGTCGGCTCGAAGCAGGCGGGCGTCTCGCGGGTGATGTCGTTCTGCAGCTCGTCGAGCGTGTAGCCCACTGCCAGCTTGGCGGCGAACTTCGCAATCGGGAAGCCGGTGGCCTTGGAGGCCAGAGCGGAGGAGCGCGACACACGCGGGTTCATCTCGATCACGATCATCCGCCCGTCCTCCGGGTTGATCGCGAACTGGCAGTTGGAGCCGCCGCACTCGATGCCGATCTCGCGCATGATCGCCAGGGAGGCGTTGCGCAGCAGCTGGTACTCGCGGTCCGTGAGCGTCTGTGAGGGGGCGACCGTGATCGAGTCTCCCGTGTGCACGCCCATCGGGTCGATGTTCTCGATGGCGCAGATGATCACGACGTTGTCGGCCTTGTCGCGCATCACCTCCATCTCGAACTCCTTCCACCCGACCAGGCTCTCCTCGATCAGGATCTCGGTGTTCAAGGAGGCGGCGAGGCCGCCCGCGGCGATCTTCTCGAACTCCTCGACGTTGTAGGCGATGCCGCCGCCCGTGCCGCCCATGGTGAAGCCGGGCCGGATCACGCAGGGCAGGCCGATCTCCGCCAGAGCGTGGCGGGCGTCCTCCATGGTGTGGGCCACGCGGCTCTTGGCGTTGTTGAGGCCGCAGCGGGTCATGGCCGCGCGGAAGAGGTCGCGGTCCTCGGCCTTGCGGATCGACTCGGGCAGGGAGCCGATCATCTCGACCCCGTGCTCCTCGAGGATGCCGCGGTCGTAGAGTTCGAGACCCGTGTTCAGCCCGGTCTGCCCCCCGAGGGTCGGCAGGATCGCGTCGGGCTTCTCCTTCTTGATGATCTTGGCGACCGCCTCCCAGGTGATCGGCTCGATGTAGGTCGCATCGGCCATCCCCGGGTCGGTCATGATCGTCGCCGGGTTCGAGTTGACGAGGATGACTCGAAAGCCCTCTTCCTTGAGCGCCTTGCAGGCCTGGGCGCCGGAGTAGTCGAACTCACAGGCCTGGCCGATGATGATGGGCCCGCTTCCGATGATGAGGATCGACTTGAGGTCGTCGCGGCGGGGCATGCGGGGCCGGGGAGGGCTGGGGGACGCGGCGCGGGGGGGGTGCTCCATGACTTGCTGGAGCGCCTGCAAAGTGGCGAGATTGAACCACATCAGGGCTGG
>CAZQAT010000105.1:4948-14460 GCA_964591315.1 uncultured Planctomycetaceae bacterium | reverse complement strand
AGTTGGGTCCCAATGCGTCAAAGCCTCATGAATAGGCCGGGCTAGCGCGGCGGTCCCCGGCCCTAGAGCGGGTCCCCGCAGGCCTTGCAGTAGTTCGCCGTCGCGTCGTGCCCCGTGGCGCCGCAGGCCTGGCAGGGGTGGGTGCTGACGGGCGTGGAGCGCGTCAGCTCGGCGGTCACGATGCCCGTGGGCACGGCGATGATCCCGTAGCCGAGGATCATGATGCAGGCCGCGATCGCCTGACCCAGGGGCGTCTGGGGCGAGATGTCCCCGTAGCCGACGGTGGTCAGGGTCACCACCGCCCAGTAGATGCCGCGCGGGATCGAGTCGAAGCCGTGCTCGGGGCCCTCGACGAGATACATGACCGAGCCGAAGATCACCACCAGGCTCGCCACGGCGAAGAGGAAGACGGCGATCTTGCGCCGGCTGGCCTTCATGGCGCGCAGGAGCTGCTCGGACTCGCGCACGTAGTGGGCCAGCTTCAGCACCCGGAACACGCGCAGGATGCGCAGGGTCCGGATGACGGTCATGGCCTGGGCGCCGGGCAGCAGCAGCGAGACGTAGGTGGGCAGGATCGCCAGCAGGTCCACCAGGCCGAAGAAGCTCCGGGCGTAGCGCGTGGGTCGGTCCACGCACAGCAGGCGCAGGACGTACTCGACCGTGAACAGGATCGTGAAGGCCCACTCGGCGGAGCGCAAGAGGGCCCCGTGCTGCTCGCGGATGTCGGTCACGCTCTCGAGCAGGACCGTCAGCACGCTGAGCAGGATGATCAGGATCAGCGCGATGTCGAAGGCCTTACCGGCGGCCGTCTCGGCCCCGAAGATGATCTCGTGCCCGCGGGCTCGCCAGCCGACCAGGCGGGTCTCTTCTGCTCTCGTCATGCGCCGGGACTGTACGGAATCCGGAGGCCCGACCGAACGGGGTGGCCGGCCGAGCCCCGCCCGTCGTCTCTCCCGGGAGTGTCTCGAGGCCGCTCCCCAGGCCCTCGCTCTCGGCCCTTCCGGCCGTGGAGCTGGGGGGGCTCCTCCCGCGGCTGCCGCAGGGCTGGGCCTCAGGGCGCGGTCAGGATCGCCACCGCGTCCGTCTGCTCGAAGCCGAGGGTCGCGGCGAGCTCCCGGGAGGCGGCGTTCTCCTCCATGGCGCCCCACACCGGCGCGCGGCCCGCGGTGCGCTCGCGGCGGACGAGCCGGCTGACCGCCAGGCGCGCCAGGCCCCGGCGCCGGAAGGCGGGGGCGGTGTCGATCGAGATGTCGAACAGGCTCTCGGTGCGCCAGTGGGCGTAGGCGAAGCTGGCGGCGGTGCCGGCCTCGAAGGCGCACCAGACCTCGTAGCGTTCGCGGGCGGCCTCGAGCTCCGCGCGCAGCTCGGGCGCCAGGTGTGCGAGGTCGTCGTCGGGCGCGAGGAGTCGCACGCGGTCGTCCGCGGGGACCAGGGCGCCCTCGTCCCGGAGCTCGAACAGGAGCGCCCCCTCCCGCACCCAGTCCGGGAACTCCTCGCGCACGAAGAGCTCCTCCTCCGGCGGGCACAACAGCTCGACCTCCGGCCGCCAGGCGATGGCCGCGTCGAGGGCCGCGCGCGTCGGCAGCCCGAAGACCACCGCCACGCGCCCCTCGGGCGCCGTGTTGCGGATGACGAGGCCGCTGTCCCCGTCGAAGACCTTCGCGGCGCCCGAGAGCAGGATCCCCCGCGCCTCCACCCAGCGCGGGAGGTCGGGCACGGCGGCCAGGGCGAGCTGCTGCGGGCCGGGGGTCGTCACGGGAGGGATTCTGACAGGCGGGGGCCCCGTGCCTTAGCATCCTGCCCATGAACCTCAAAGAACTCGTCCAGGGGGCCTGGCCCGATCACGAGAAGAAGACCGCCGAGGTCGCCGACCGCCTCGAGACCGGCCTCGAGCTGGTCGAGCCGAACGACGCCGACGGGGTGACGGCCTTCCTGCACGTGGTCAACCACACCATCGGCGACCACGCCGGCGACCGGGCCCGGGCCCTGCGGGTCTGCGAGGCCGCCGTCGCCCGGCTCCAGGTCCAGGGCAACGACACCCCCTGGCTGCACCTGGCCGTGGCGCGCCACCTGGCGGGTGAAGAGGAGGCCGCCCAGGAGGCGGAGGGCCGGCTCGGCCGCGAGCCCGCGAACCCCGTCCGAGTGCGCATGCTCGTGGCCCAGGGCAAGGCCCACGAGAAGCAGTGGGCCGCCTCGCAGGCCCTCTGGGAGGAGTGCCTGGCGGTGGCCGACGGCCTCGACGAGGGCCACAAGGCCGAGCGCGCCGTGGCCGTGGTCTCGAACAACCTCTCCTCGATGCTGCTCGAGCTCGAGGAGCGCGACGCCGCTCAGGACGCCTGGATGCTGCGCACCGCCGAGGTGGGCCGCGCCTACTGGCTGCGGGCCGGCGACTGGATGAACAGCGAGCGGGCCGACTACCTGCTGGCCGGCGTGCACAACGCCCTCGGCCGCCCCGAGGAGGCCAAGACCTTCGCTCGCCGCGCCCTGGCCACCATCGACGAGAACGGCGAGGAGGACGTGGACCGCGCCTTCATCGAGCTGAGCCTGGCCCAGGCCCACAAGCTCCTGGGCGAGGACGACGAGCACGCCGCCGCCCTCGCCCGCGCCAAGGCCCTGGCGGAGACCTTCGAGTCGGAGTTCCTCGAGAGCTGGTTCGCGGGGGAGCTCGCCAAGGTGCAGCCCTAGCACCTCTGGAGGCCGCCCAGTCAGACGGGCTCGGACCCCAGCCTCAGTGGCGCACGAACCAGCGGTTCTGTGTCGACTGGGCGCGCGGAAGGGTGGCGGACGCCTCGGCCTCCGAGACGAGCTCGGCTTCCGTGACGGTCAGAGTGCACGTGAGCCACGGCTCGGAAGAGCCTGGCGAGTACTCTCGACGCACGACCAAGAACGGTCTCCACAGGCCCTCGTCCAAGGTCCCGTAGTTCGAGAAGGTCACGCGAGTGGTCAGGTTTCCAGCACCATCGAGGTACCGGACCTCGACAGGGTGGATCACCGCGCCGACACTCAAGACGTAGACGATCTCACCTGCCAGGTGGGTGGTCCCGTCGAACATCCCGGGGTACGTCTCACGAATCTCGACCAGCGTCTCTTCCCCCGAGGGCCCAGTCACGGCCGACGTGCGGTCGATGTCTGGAAACAACGTGATGGGAAAGGGCGAGCGTACCCAGTCCAAGAGCGGCTCGACGAAGCGAGCTTGAGAGGAGAAGGCGCGGGGGAACTGAGGGCTGCTCGCGGAGTAGGCGTTGAATCGTGGACTGCCCGGCGTCCCGATGAAGAAGTTCGTTCCGTCGTAGGAGAGCTCCTCGATCGACGGTACGACGTCACCCTCCAGGGTCGTTCGGGTCGTGCTGGACACAGAGAACCGTCCACTGGCCAGGACCGTGCCCTCGACTCGGAAGCGGTTGACCACGTCGCCGTAGTTCGGGACGTCCGCGAACTCGTACTCCACGAGCGCATTGATGTTCCGAGCTCCATTGAGGCTGGGGTGCAGGGCTACCACCGTCTGGAGCTCCGTGGGCAGGCTGTCGATCGGAGACGACTGCAGCTCCACTAGCTGCTCGTAGAGCTCGTTGGGCTCCTGTTGGGCGAGGAGGTGATCCGGGTCACCGGTCACGACCGTGAACGAGTCCGCACTCCCGTCGACGATCTCGCCGTCCATTCGAAGCGCCGAATCGATGCCCGTGTCGCAGGCCGTCACGGCCGCGGAGTACACGTGGAAGCTGTTGACGAGGGGAGGTTGCTTGCACTTGAACATCTCCTCCGCCTCCTTGAGGGTCTCCGGAAGCGTGTCGGGGATTCCGGGGCAGGGATCCTCGTTGCCGATGCTGTAGACCTTGACCTTGACCTCATAGCCTTGCGGATCGCAGTGCATTCCGTTGGCAGGCGGACCGCAAGACCAGGTGTCCTCGTCTCTCACGGTGGAGCCCTTGGAGCAGCTCGTGGGCGTCGTGAACTCGACTCCACTCCCGGCGACGTTGACGGTGAAGGTGATCGAGGGACAGTTCTGTTCCCCCGCGGAGGTCGTGCCTGCGGGGACCTGGATGGTCCTCGAGTTGTCGTTGCAGGCTTGGGCCTGAGCAGGGGTCGAGAGGTGCGAGCTGGCGATGAGTGCGAGGGCGAGTGCGAGTCCGGAATTCACCGAGAAGCGAGGCCGTGCACCAGGGTGCACTTCGGTGGTGGTCATGGCGGGTTCGTGGGTTGAAGTCGAGCTGCGCGCGACGGATCGAGAGTGGATCCTCCCCGCCGCGCTGTCGAGCAGACCTCACCAGCAGCAGGGAGGTAACAACAAGAGCTCCAATTGCATTGTAAAAGTAGGCGCCTTTTGACCCTGTGCCTCCCCGCCGATGTGGACCCCATGATTCCCTGGGGAGACTCCGAAGAGCGCGACTCGCTCGATGAAGTCCGTGCGCGTTACTCGCTCACTCCGCGCATCCCCGGCAGGGGCGCCTTCTCCGACTCGAGCTCCACGCGCCAGCTCCATCCGTCCGTCGTGTGCACGCCGTCGAGGGGCATGTCGAAGTAGTTCGTGTAGGTGCTGCCGTGGGTCAGGTCGAGGCGGATGGGCAGCTCCAGCTCGTGGGCCTGGGAGTGCTCGAGGCCGGCCTCCTCGTCCACGAGGGTCAGCGTCACCCGGGCGCGCTCGATCCTGACGCCGGTCTCGTTGTAGAAGGTGTACTTGAGCCGCAGGACCTCCGCGCCCGGGCGGCCCGTGAGCTCGCACTGGCGCAGGAGCAGGGTGCCGTGCTCTCCGAAGTCCATGGTGCGCGGCATGGGGTTCTCGGCGGCGAACTCCCGCTGGGCCTCCTTCAGGGCCAGCGTGTACCTCTCGTAGGCGGCGGCGATGCGCCGCACCTCCTCCCTGTTGCGCTCGGCCTCGGAGGTCTGGCAGGCCGGGAAGAGGAAGAGGGCGGCGAGGCAGGGGAGCAGGCGGGCGGAGGGCGCTCTCATCGGTCTCTCGGGGTGGTGTCCACGGAGGACGGGGCGGCAGGGGGGCGACCGGGTTCGACGCCCGGCGCGCCGGGCCCTTCCCGGCAATCGGGAGGGGCCTCCCGCGGCTACGCCCCGGCGCCGAGCCGCGCGGCCGACAGGAAGCCGATCGGCAGTCCGCTGCCCCCCTCCAGGGCCAGGTCCGCCAGGGCCCGGCCCAGGACCGGGGCGAACTTGAAGCCGTGGCCCGAGAGGCCGGCGGCGAAGGCGACGCGCGGGTGGGCGGGGTGGCGGTCGACGACGAAGTGACCGTCGGTGGTGCGGGTGTACATGCAGACCGCGTGCTCGCCGCAGGGGCCGGCGACGCCGGGGAAGTGCGCGGCGAGGAAGGCGGCGGTGGGGGCGAGGTCCCCGTCGTGCAGGTCGCGGTCGAGGCGAGAGGGGTCCGGCACGGCGGCGCCGCCGGTGTGCTCGGCGGCCTTGAGGCCGCGGCGGTCGAGGGCGGGGAAGCCGTAGAACACGCGCCCGTCGCCCGTCTCCATGCAGAAGGGGACGAAGCCCGCGGCGAGACCGGCCGGCCCCGCGGGGTCGGCGGCGAACCAGAGCTGGGGCTTGCGGGCGACCTCGAGCTGGAGTCCGAGCGAGGCCAGGGCCTGCGCGGCCCAGGCGCCCTGGGTCAGGATCAGGGCGGTCGTCTGCAGGCTGCCGCGGGAGGTCTCGACCACGAGCGCGCCGGACTCCTCGCGCCAGCCCTTCAGCTCGCAGTCGCTCCAGAGCTGCGCGCCCATCGAGGTCGCCTGCCGCGCGAGGGTGCGCACGCAGGCCTCCGGATCCAGGAAGCCCGCCTCGCGCTCGAAGAGGCCCACGATCCCATCCGGCAGGCGCAGGGCGGGGGCGCGCCGGGCGAGGCCGGCGGCGTCGAGGCGCTCCACGTCGAGGCCGTGCTCCTCCGCCGAGCGCAGGACGCCGGGGACCAGCTCCCCGTCCTCGGGGCCCGCCTCGAGGATGCCGCACTCGACCAGCAGGGTCTCGTCGGTGGCCGCGTCCAGCTCGCGCCAGGCCGCGTTCGACGCGCGCAGCAGCGGCACGTAGTCCGGGTGCTCGAAGTAGGCCGTGCGCGTGGCGCGCGTCGCGCCGTGGGAGGAGCCGCGGTCGTGGCCGGGCGCGAGGCGCTCGAGGCCCAGGGCGCGCACCCCGCGCCGGGCCAGCTCCGCCAGGGCCGCGCTGCCCGCGGCGCCGACGCCGACCACGACGCAGTCGAAGCGCTCCACTCTCAGAGCTCCTCGGTCCCGCCCAGCTCCACGTAGCGGGCGTGGCGCTCTCGGGCGGCGTCCTCGTCTCCGGCCCGCTGCAGCAGGCGCGCCAGGGCCAGGTGCGCCCCCAGGTACTTCGGCTCCGCGGCCTCGGGGCCGTTCACGAGGATCTCGAGGTCGATCCGCGCGGCGGCGTCGTCCTCGCGGAGCAGGGCGAGCAGGGCGCGGTTGTGGCGCGCCTCGCTCAGGGTGGCATCGAGCTCGAGGGCCCGGTCGTAGGCGCGGATCGCGAGCTCGAAGCTCTGCGCCTTGCGCTCCACCTCCCCGAGCAGGGCCCAGGCCCGGGCGAACTCCGGGTCGAGGGCGAAGACCCGCTCGAGCTCGGCGCGCGCGCGCCCGAGCTCCTCGACGCTGGCCCACAGCTGCGCCAGGCCGAAGCGCGGCAGGGGGTCCTTCGGAGCCTCGCGCACCTGGATGCGGCGCGTCTTGTAGAAGGCGTGCCAGCTCGCGAGGCTCTGGGCCCGGTCGCGGAACTCCCGGGCGCGCTGCACGTCGCGCCGCGCCAGGGCCGCCTGGCTGAGCAGGTGCCAGGCGGAGGGGCCGTCCGGGTGCAGGCGCCAGCCGCCGACGAAGCGCTCGAGGAGCGGCACGGCGCCGGCCGTGTCGCCCGCGCGGTAGCGGGCCTTGCCGAGCAGCACCCAGCTCTCCGCGCGCTCGGGGTAGCGCACCGGGCTCTCGGGGTCGGGTCGCGCCAGGCGGCGCACGACCGCAGGGAGCTGGTCGGCCTCGAGCTCGAGGCGGGCCAGGGCCAGCTCGCGGGCGGGCAGCGTCGCCTTGGTCGGCTGCGCCTCGAGCAGCAGCTCCCGCGCCCGCTCGGCGCCACCGGTGCGCGCCAGGGCCCGGGCGTAGAGCGCCAGCACGTCGCCGTCCTTCCGCAGCTCGGTGCGCGCCTCCAGGAGTTGCGGCGCCTCGCGCACGAGCTGCGCCTCCTCGTCGAGGTCGAGGGCCTCCTGCCAGCGGGCGAGCAGGGCGTCGCGGGGCTCCGGCTGCGCCTCCTGGGCCGCGGCGCAGGCGACGAGCGCGAGCAGCGCGAGCAGGGCTCTCCAGCTCATCGCAGCTCCTCGCTCTCCAGGAGCCCGCGCGCCTCGTCGATCGAGAGCCGCCGGTTCGCGGGGCCCGCCGGGAGCCTGGTCACCTCGCCCGAGGGCCAGCGCACCTCGAGGCTCCGGTAGCCCTCCCAGCTCCCGAGCCCGAAGTGCAGCCAGGGCGCCGAGGCGGACTGGTAGCCGCGGGAGGTCTGCAGCTCCTGCAGGAGCGCGAAGGGCGCGGCCTCGTCGCCGAGCACGACGACCACCTTGGCGCCCAGGCCGTCGGTCGGCGTGCGGCGCCCGGTCGTCGCGGCTCCGTCCGGGGCCGGCGCGCTGAGCTGGACCACGAGCCGGTTGTTCTCCGGCCCGCTGCGGTTCAACCCGAGCCCGCAGGGCCCGTCCAGGTACGTCAGCACCAGCTCCGGCGCCCCGTCCCCGTCCAGGTCTCCGAGGGCGCTGCCGCGGGTGCCGCGCACCAGCTTCAGGAGCGAGTCGTCGCCCGCGTCCTCCACGCGCCGCGCCCTGGCCTCGGGCCCCAGGCGCCAGAGGCTGTCCCGTTGCGCGTAGGTCGTGCCGGTCAGCTCCTCGTCCGCCTGCGGGTACACGTGTCCGTTGGCGGTGAAGAGCTCGAGCCAGGTGTCTCCGTCCAGGTCGGCCAGGTGCACGCCCCAGGAGAGCAGGGGCCGCGACTCCGCCGAGAGCCCCATGCGAAAGGTCTCGTTCGTGAAGCCGATCGGGCTGCCGAAGTAGAGCCCCGTCGGCTCCTCGCTGAAGTTCGTCACCGCGTAGTCGAAGAGCCCGTCGCGGTTCACGTCGCCCACGGCGATGCCCATGCCCGCCTCGGGGCTGCCGTCCATCGAGAGGGCGACGCCCGCCTCGAAGCCGTGGTCGCGCAGGACGCCGCTGCCGTCGTTGACGAGCAAGAGGTTCGCGGAGCTGTCGTTGGCCACGAAGACGTCGGTGTCCCCGTCCATGTCCACGTCCGAGGGGAGCACGGCCAGGGTGTAGCCCGGCGGGTGGTCCGGCAGCCAGGCGGCGCTCCGCTCCTCGAAGCTGCCGTCCCCGCGCCCGCGGTAGACGCGGTCGGGCTGGGCCACCAGCCCGCGGGGACCGCAGTAGACCTCGTGGCCCTTCCAGCGGCAGGGGAGGGAGAGGGGCCCGTCCTCGATGGCGCCCACCACCGGGGCGACCGGGTCCAGGTCCAGGTAGTGGCCGGCGTAGAGGTCCAGCTGCCCGTCCCCGTCCGCGTCGAACAGGGCCAGGCTCGTGATCCAGCGCGGGGCGCGGCCGGCCTCGCGGGCGGCGCCGGGCTCGAGGCCCTCGGCGGAGGGGACGAGCTCGGCGCCGGGCACGAGCCGCCCGTCCTCGTCCTGCAGCAGCACCCGCAGGGCCCCGTAGCCTCCGGCCACCAGGTCCGTGCGCCCGTCGCCGTTCAGGTCGCCGCTGGCCAGGCCCGTCCACCAGCCGGAGAGGCCCGGGCCGGGGGCCCGCTCGAAGTGTCCCCGGCCGTCGTTGAGGAAGACCTCCAGGTCGGCCCCGGGTCCCGCGACCGCCTGGCCGAGGCTGGCGAGCCCCTGGGCGAAGACCGCGTCCAGGTCCCCGTCGCCCTGGAGGTCGAGCAGGGCCACCCCGGCTCCGCCGGCCTCCAGGATGGTGGCCTTGCGGGCCTCCCCGGAGCGGTTGACGTGGGCCAGGCCGCGCTCGGCGGCGCGCTCGGGCCACAGGGGGCCCGCGCTCGGGGGGGCCTCCGCGGCGGGCTCCGCGCCCCCGGCTCCGCTCCGGCTCTCTCCGGGCTGAGGAGCGGGGGCCTCGGAGCCGCCGCAGGCGGCGAGGGCGAGGGCGGCGCCCAGGGGCGCGAGGGGGGCGGGACAGCGCATGCGAGGGCATCTTAGAGGCCTCCGGCGGGAGTTCGACCCCCCGCGGGGGCGAAGGAGCGGGAGTCCGGGGCACCTCGCCGAGCCGTCGGCCGTTGACCCCCGCCGGGGCGGCCCCTAGAATTCTTCGCCCTCAACGCCCGTCAGGCCCCCGGCCGGGCGGGTCCGCTCTTGACAACCCGATAGGCACTGCGGTCCCCTCTGGGGCCACCCCGGTCTCCACGATCCGGGCGATTCCCCTGTTCCTGCGCCATGTCTCCGCGAAAGCCCAACATGCTCGAGGCCTTCCAGCACTCGGCTCGCGCGGACCAGGAGCGCCGGGCCGGGGAGGAGGCCAGCGGCTCCGCCGCTCCCAGCGACGCTCCCAGCGA
>CAZQAT010000105.1:0-4848 GCA_964591315.1 uncultured Planctomycetaceae bacterium | reverse complement strand
CGCTCCCAGCGACGCTCCCAGCGAGGAGAGCGCCGCGGCCGGCCCGTTCGCGGCCGACGGATCCGCTCCGGCGGCCCCGAGTGTCGGCGCGACCCGCGGCGACGAGGTGCTCGGCACGGCTCCGCCCCGCGCGCCGGGGATGAACCCGCGCCTGCCCTTGATCCTGGGCGCGGTCCTCGTGGCCATGGTCGTGACCTTCCTGATCGGGCGTGAGCTCGGTCAGTCCGACGAGGTCCAGGCCGGCCCCGACGTCGAGGTCCCGGTCGTGACCGACCCCGCCGTCGAGGGCTCGACCACCGTCCCCGACGACTCGCGGAACACGCGGGACAGCGCCGCCCAGGACCCGCCGCCGGCACCGCCCAAGTCGTTGACCGCCGACGACCGCGCCTTCGTCGACAAGCGCAACAACTGGACGGTCATCGCCATCTCCTACGAGAACAACGCGAAGGGCGGGGAGCTGGCCAACGCCACCTACCTCTACCTGTGCGAACAGGGCCTGCCGGCCGTGAAACCGATCACCCAGGGTGGTCACCTCACGATCTGCGTCGGCGCCGAGCCCACTCGCAACGCGGCCATCGAGGGGGTGCGCGCTCAGCTGCAGCGCCTGAAAGGACCCCCGCCCCAGAACGAGTCGGCGCCCTTCGCCGACGCCTACTTCGCCAACATCGAAGACCTGCTCGACCCCGCCCTCCGGCGCTGACCCGCGCCCGGGGCCCTCCTTCCTCACCTCTCTCCACTCCGATGTCCATCCACTCCAGCCTGCGCGGCGCCGACAACCTGGTCGGCGAGCGCTCCGTCCTGACCCGCGTCGAGCGCCTCGAGAAGCTCCAGAAGGAAGGCAAGTTCGACCCGGAGACGGGCTCGGTCTACGGCCTCCCGAAGGTCCGCACGAAGTTCAAGACGGCCTCCGGCAAGAAGGCCAAGGCCCTCGAGCAGGAGCGCGAGGACGCCCTGGCCGCCAAGGACGGGGAGGGCTCCGCCGAGGGCGAGGCCCCGGCCTCCGAGGGTTAGGCGCTCCGCGCCGCCCGTCCGCGCTCCCTCCGGGCGCGGGACCCGTCACCCACTCCGAGACTCCGTCGCTCCCCGGGGCGGTGGGGTCTCGAGCTTTTGCCACGACCGATGAACCGCGACCTCTTCCCCGTGCACGAAGTCTTCGCCTCGATCCAGGGCGAGGGAGCCTTCGTGGGGGAGTCGCAGGTGTTCGTGCGCCTGGAGGGTTGCCCCCTGCGCTGCACCTGGTGCGACACGCCGAGGACCTGGCGGCTGCCGCACGCTGAGGCGACCCTCGACGACCCGGCCTTCGCCGGGGAGCGCGCCTGGGTCTCGCCCGAGCGCATCGCGGACTGGGTCGAGCGCGTCGACCCCGGCGGCGAGCGCGCGGTCAGCCTGACCGGGGGCGAGCCCCTGATGTGGCCCGAGCTGCCGGCGCGCCTGAAGCCGCTGCTCGGCGCCCGGCGCCTGCACCTGGAGACCGCCGGCGCCTTCCCCGAGGCCCTGGCCGAGGTGCTGCCGCACGTCGACCACGTGAGCGCCGACCTGAAGCTGCCCGCCGACCTCGCGGCGCCGGTCCCCCTGGCCGCCGAGCGCGGCCCCTTCCCCGCCGCGCCCGCGGACGCCGCGGCCTGGACCGACCAGCGCCGGGCCGTGCTCTCCTCACTCGCGGGCCGCGACGCCTGCCTCAAGCTCGTGGTGGCGGCGGGGCGCGCCCTCGAGGACTTCGAGCCCCTCCTGGCCGACGCCGCGGAGCTGGCGCCCGCCTCGACGCTCTTCCTGCAGCCGGTGACCCCGCGCTCCGGGGCCCGCGAGCCCGGCCCCGAGCTGCTCGAGTCCCTCACGGCCCGCGCCGCCCGGCGCGGCCTCACGGTGCGCGTCCAGCCCCAGCTCCACGTCTCCCTGGGCCTCCGCTGAGTAGGATGCACGTGACCTCCCGAGACCCCATGACCTCGACCGAACCCCGCCTTTCCCGCGTGGCGATCGTCGGCCGGCCCAACGTGGGCAAGTCGACCCTGCTCAACCGCATGGTCGGCAGCCGCGTCTCCATCGTGGAGCCCACCGCCGGCGTGACCCGCGACCGCATCGCCGTGCCCGCGCGCCTGTTCCGCGGCGTGCCGGAGCACTGGGTGGAGGTGATCGACACCGGCGGCATCGGCATCGTCGACCGGGACGACCTGGGGCCCCACGTGGAGGAGCAGATCCGCGGCGCCCTGGAGCTGGCGGACCTGGTGCTCTTCGTGGTCGACGTGCGGGACGGCATCACGCCCTTGGACCGGGAGGTGGCGACCCGCCTGCGGGGCATCGACCTGCCGGTCTTGCTGGTGGTCAACAAGGTCGAGGGGGAGAGCCTGCAGTGGGAGGTGGACGCCTTCCGCGAGCTCGGCATCGGCGACGAGCCCTTCGTGATCAGCGCCCAGAACGGTCAGGGCCTGACCGAGCTCTACGAGGAGATCTGCGCGGCGGTCCCGGGCACCGAGTTCGACGAGCGCCCGGTGGCGCCCCCGGTCATGAAGCTGGCAGTGGCCGGGCGTCGCAACGCGGGCAAGTCGACCCTGATCAACAACCTGGCCCGGGAGGAGCGCATGATCGTGTCCGAGATCCCGGGCACGACCCGCGACGCGGTGGACGTGATCTTCGAGCGCGACGGCAAGCGCTTCGTGGCCATCGACACCGCCGGCCTGCGCAAGAAGTCCTCCCTCGAGGACGCGATCGAGTTCTACAGCGACGCCCGCAGCCACAAGGGCGTGCGGCGCGCGGACGTGGTGGTGCTGCTGTTCGACGTGAGCCAGAAGTTCTCCTCGATCGAGAAGCGCCTGGCGCGCTACGTCGTCGACCACTACAAGCCGGTGGTGCTGGCCGCCAACAAGTGGGACCTGGCGGAGGGCTTCGAGCCCGAGGACTTCCAGAAGTACATCGACGACCAGCTGCCGGGCCTGGCCTGGGCGCCGGTGGCCTTCCTGTCGGCGAAGGAGGGTCGCGGCGTCGAGGAGCTTCTCGCGGTCTCCCAGGAGCTGTTCGAGGCCAGCAGCCGGCGCGTGGGGACCGGCGAGCTGAACCGCGTCCTCAAGCGCGCATTGGAGGCTCGCTCGCCCAGCTCCAAGGGCTACCGAGCCAACGTCAAGTACGCCACCCAGGCCGAGACCTCCCCGCCGACCTTCGTGCTCTTCGTGAACGACAAGCGCCTGTTCGGCAAGACCTACCTGCGCTACCTGGAGAACCGCCTGCGGGAGGAGCTCGGCTTCGACGAGGTGCCCGTGCGCATCGTCCTGCGCAGCGCCGCTGACGCTCCCGTGGAGTGAGTCCCTCAGACCCCCCGACTCGACGACCCCCGACGATCATGAAGCGCCTCCTGCTCTCCCTCGCCGCCCTCCTGCCCCTCGCCTGCTACTCCACCCACCCCGAGCAGTGGGTGCCCCAGGAGATCCCCATGTGCAGCACCATGCGCCTGTGGGAGGTGACCCGCCTGGCCCTGGAGAAGAACGGCTTCCCGGTCGTGCACCAGGGCTTCGACCCGGTCGAGAAGTCGGTGGTCTCCGGCTGGGACAAGGACCTGCACCCCTTCAAGGGCAAGGGCTACCGGGAGCGGGCTCACATCCGCTTCAAGCGCAGCGAGAATGCGGGCAAGCTGGTCCTGGGCATCCGCATCGAGCAGCAGACGAACGAGAACCTGTCCAAGCCCCTCGACCCGGAGTACGCCGAGTGGGTCGAGGCGGCGGACAACACGGACCGGGCCAAGGTGCTGTTGCAGTACGTGCGCTCGATGCTGGGCAGCCAGCTCGAGATCGGCGTCCAGGCCGCCGGCGCTGAGGCCGGCGGCGGCAACTAGCCCGGCGCCGGCGCGCGGACCGTGGCGTCCCTCGAGGAACCCCAGGCCTGGAAGGGCCTCGGCCAGCTGTCCTGGGTGCTGCTGCGGGTGGGGATCGTGACCTACGCGCTGTGGCTGGTGGGGGCGGGCTTCCTGCAGCGCAAGGTGATCTTCCCGGTCGCCGCGACGCGCGCGCCCTCGGTGGATCTCCTCGAGCGCCTCGGCGGTGAGCGCAGCTGGCTCGAGACCGAGGCCGGCCCGGTCGAGACCTGGTTCTTCCCCGCCCCGGGCGCCAGCGCCGAGGAGCCCGCGCCCCTGGTGCTCTACGCCCACGGCAACGCGGAGCTGATCCAGGGCCAGGTGCCGGCGGTCGAGCTCTACCGGGAGCTGGGGGCGCACCTGCTGCTGTGCGAGTACCGGGGCTACGGCGAGTCCGCCGGGAGCCCCTCCCAGGCCGGGCTCGTGGCCGACCAGCGGGCGGCCCTCGAGCGGGTCCTGCTCCGGGAGGACGTGGACGCCGAGCGCGTCCTCTACCACGGTCGCTCCCTCGGCACCGGCGTGGTCTGTGCCCTGGCCCGTGAGCGCGCCCCCCGGGCCCTGGTGCTCTTCTCACCCTTCACCTCGGTGCGCACCTTCGTGACCTCCTACGCGGTGCCGGGCTTCCTCGTCTGGGACCCCTTCGACAACGCGGCGGCCCTCGCGGAGGTCGGCGCGCCGACCCTGATCGTGCACGGCGACGGGGACGGCGTGATCCCGGTCGAGCACGCGCGGGAGCTGGCGCAGCTGCGGGCGGGGATCCAGCTCGTGGAGCTGTCCGGCGTGGGGCACAACGACCTGGAGATGGGGGCGACATCGGAGGTGGTCGGGGCCTTTCTCAGCGAGCTGGAGTTCGCGGGGCAGGGGCAGAGGTAGCCGGCGTTCGCACCACGGCCTGAGGAGCGGGCGGCCTTCGAGCTCGGCCGGTGGCCGCGCGGCAGGCAGGCCTAGGGGCAGACCAAGACCTCCAGCGCGTCCGAGAAGTTGAAGCCCGCCGGCCCGCCCAGGGGGTC
>CAZQAT010000104.1:0-14833 GCA_964591315.1 uncultured Planctomycetaceae bacterium | reverse complement strand
CCGGTTGGGTGCTAATGCGTTGAAGGCTCATGAATAGGCCGGGCTAGGGCCGCTCGCGCAGGGTCACCTCGGCCTGCCAGCTCCCGTCCGCGTCGCGCACGACGCTGCCGTCGTTGCTGCGCAGCCCGACCTCCATGAAGCCGGGGAAGGAGGCCTGGTCGTCCAGGTCGTGCAGGTAGCGCCAGAGCACGCACTCCAGGTCGAGGCCCTTCGAGCGATCGAAGAAGGTACCCACGAAGGTGTCCTGGTCCGCCACGCCGCCCGGGAAGGGCGGGTCGGCCAGGGCGGGCCAGGCGATCTCGGTGAAGATCACGGGGCCGGACCAGTGCAGCGCGATCTCGTCGTAGTAGTCCGCCGGGATCGCCCCGGGGGTGGCGTACTCGAAGTAGGGGTAGCTCGTGAAGCCGACCGCGTCGAGCTTGCCCTGGAGCTCCAGGTCAGCGACCAGGTTCCACTGAGGCGGGTCCGTGTTGCCGGTGGTCGCGGCGCCGAGCCCCTTGAGGCGCTCGAGCTGGAAGACCGTGAACACGGTCGTGCCCGGGCTGACGGCCTTGATGGCGTCGTAGCACTCCTCGAGCATGCTCAGCCAGTTGGGCCAGTCCCCCTTGTTGCCGGCGTACCACGTGTTGACCTCGTTCCCGAGGAACAGGTGGCTCGGCCCGTAGGTCGAGGCGTAGGCCGTGACCATGTCCAGGAACTCGTCCCGGGTCTCCTGGTTGGCCCAGGTGTTGTCGAGGGGGAAGTCGTCGCTCGTGAGGTCCGGAACTCCCGCTGCGTCGGCCCAGCCGAAGCCCACGACCGGCTCCGTGCCGAAGGACGAGCGGGCCGTCATGGCGAAGACACCCAGGTCGGGGATCGAACCGGCATCCGCCACGGACTCGCGCCAGTTGGTCTGGAAGGCGATCAGCCGGCCGAAGGGCTCGTTCTCCACCAGGTGCTCGACCACGTCCTCGTCGGTGCTGCCGCTGGCGTGGCCCTTGGGCGAGTAGCCGGTGCCCATCAGGAAGTCCTGGTGCACGGCGAGGTCCCAGGACTGCTCGACGGCACGCTCTCCGTCGGTGACCCGCAGCACGACCGGGTGCACGCCGAGCTCGTCCAGGGTCGGCGCCCAGGTCACGACCCCGTCCTCGTCCACGGCCATGCCGAGCGGGGCGGTCTCCAGGGACCAGGTGGTGGGCAGCGTCAGCCCTGCCGCGTGGGCGTCGTACTCGTAGTCCTCGCCGGCGGCCGCGTACGGCACGGCGGGCGTCACGAAGAAGGGCCCCACCAGCTCGGTGTCGGTGCAGCCGGTGAAGAGCAGGCAGGCGAGCAGGGCGGGCAGGAGGGCGCCTCGGCGATCGGTCGGGTTCCGCATGGGGATGGGTCGCGGGGTCGGGAGCGGCGGCATTGTCCGCGGCCGGGTGGCCGCCGCCAAGCGTCGAGGCCCCAATCCGGCTCCGCCCGGCGCTCAGGCCTTCGGCTTGCCCACGATCACGACGTGGAAGCCCAGGATCGCGAGCCCCGGGATGGCGCAGATCAGCCGGTCGAGGCCGATGAAGAAGCGGGTCAGGAGGGCGTTGCCCGGCACGTAGCGCAGGACCCCGAGGTGGTCCGGGAATCCGGCAAAGACGTAGGCCAGGACCCCGTAGCGCTTCACGAGCTGCACCTCGAAGCCCGCCTGTTCGCAGAGACTGATGATGCCCTTGCGGGTGAAGCCCTGGTCCCCCACGTCGAAGTGCGGACTCCTGATGTAGAGGATCTTGCGCGCCAGGCGGATGATGGGGTTGTCGTTGCAGGGCTCGCTCATGATGAGCACCCCGTCCTTCTGGAGGGCGTTCTTGCAGTGGGTCAGGAACCCCACGTGGTCCCGGGTGTGGTGCAGGCTGCCCTTGCAGAAGACCACGTCGAAGACCCCCGGCTGGAAGGGCAGCTTCTCCGCGTCGCCGGTGACGAGCTTCGCGTCCGGCACGTACTGGTCGGAGACCTTGAGCATCGCGTGGCTGATGTCGAGGCCCACCGAGCCCGGGTGGCGCTCCTCGAGCTCGGCCAGGAAGAAGCCGGTGCCGCAGCCCAGGTCCAGGATGCGCCTCGAGCCCTCCGGGACGTGGGAGATCATCTCCCCGTGCCAGTCCTGCTGGAACAGGCGCGAGAACTCGAAGGAGTAGCGGAACGCGTAGCGGGGGGCGAGTTCCTTGTGGAGCTCGATCTGGGCCTGGGCGTTGGTGGTGCTCATGCAGGGGGAGTCCGAGGGCCGAGAGTGTAGCCCGAGCCCCCTGGAGCCGGTCCGCCGATTCCCCGCGCGCCACTCGATTTGGCCGCCGGCGGGCGTACCCTCGGCGCGGGCCGTCTCCCCCACCGATCGTGTTCAAGCATATCGCCTCCAACTGGTCCCGGAACCTGTTCCAGATCCTGGTGATGCTGGTCCTGTCTCCGCTGATGGAGCAGGAGCTCGGCCGGGACGGCTACGGGATCTGGTTCGCGATCATCGCGGCCACGGGCTTCCTCGAGCTCTTGGCCATGGGGGTGCCCATGGCCTCGGTGCGCCACATCTCCGAGGCCGTCGCTGCCGGGGACACCGAGCGCACCAACCGCATGATCGCCACGGGCTTCGGGATCACCATCCTGCTGGGGCTGGTGGGTGCCGTGCTCGGGGCGGCGCTCTTCCTGCCCTTCGAGCGCGGGTTGATCGAGAACGAGGCCTGGCGCGGCGCCCGCCCCGAGGTCCTGGAGGCGGCACGCATCGCCTACCTCGTGACGGCCTTCCGTGTGGCGGCGGCCCTGGCCCTGCGTTTCCCGACGGCGGTCTTCGACTCCAAGCAGGACTTCGTCACCAAGAACCTGATCCAGATCTCGGGGCTCGTGTTCCGGGCCGTGGCCGTGGCGGCCGTGCTCCTCATCGACCCCTCGATCGTCTGGATCGCCTGGATCTTCGTGGTGGAGGCGGTGGCGGTCTTCCTGGCCTTCCGGTTCTTCATCCACCGGCGCTTCGAAGGGCTGCGCTTCGGGCTGCGTGACTTCGACCGCTCCCTGGTGCACGAGCTGGTGGGCTTCGGCCTCTTCGCGGCGATCCTGAACGTGGGCACGATGATCGCCTACAACATCGACGCCCTGGTGATCGGTCGCTGGATCGGGCCCGAGGCGATCACGGACTTCGACTTCGGGAACAAGTTCTTCATGCCATTGGCGGCGATCATGTACGGCATCGGCACGGTGGTCATGCCGGCCTCGACCAAGCTCCGCGGCGAGGGGGGCACCGCCGTGCTGGAGGCGGTGTTCCTGAAGTGGTCGAAGGTCTCGCTCTCGGTGGTGATGCCGATCTGCCTCTTCCTGACAGTCCTGGGCCCGCGCTTCCTGGCAGCCTGGGTCGGACCCCAGTACGAGCAGTCAGCGGGCATCGTCACCCGCATCCTGGCGCCCTCCTTCCTGATCGCCCTGCCGGTTCGGGCCGTGGCCCTGCCGATCCTGCTCGGCACCTCGAACCCGGGGCGGCCTGCGCTCGTGTACCTCGGAATGGCCTTCGCGAACCTGGGCCTCTCGATCGGCCTGGTGAAGGCGGGCTACGGACTCGTCGGCGTGGCGCTCGGCACCGCGATCCCCCAGGTGCTCTTCGCCGCCTACCTGGTGATCGTCACCTGCCTGCACCTGAACACCAGCGCCGCTCGCTGGACCGCGCACGTCTTCGGCCGCGCCCTCGCCGGAGCGCTGCCCTGCGCCGCGCTCCTGCTCTGGTTCGAGCACGGGCTCGACGTGTCGGGCTTCCCGCAGTTGATCGGCGCGGGCCTCGCCTTCATGGCCCTCTTCGCGGTGGTCTGGGCCTTCTTCGTCTACCGCAACGACCCGCACCTCGACCTGGTGGAAGAGGTGCGGATCCGCATACGGCGCTGACCGGGGCTAGGCCGGGCTAGGGCTCGAAGACGACCTCGAGGGCCTGGGTCGTGTTGAAGTTGCCCGCGCAGGGGGAGCCGTTCGTGTTGCGGTACCAGCCCTGCACGTAGCGGGTGTCGCCCGCACTCCAGCCGCCGAGGGGCTGCAGACCCGGGCCCCAGGTGCCCGCGCCGGAGCCGTCCAGGAAGACCACGTCCAGGCGCTGGATCGTCCCGCCCGCGCAGAGGAGCCCATCGCCGAAGATCGCGCCGAGGCCGCCGTTCTGCTGTGCCGTGCCGGTGAAGACGATCCCGGGCACGCCGGAGGGCCCCTGGGTCACGGTGAAGGTGACGTCGTCCGCGCCGACACTGGCGCTGCCATCGGAGCTCAGGAGGGCGCCGGCCCCGGTGGAGTTCGCGCAGCCCTCGCCCGTCGACCCGAAGTTGCCGCAGGGGCAGGCCGTGCCCGTACCGTCGCCAAAGCAGAGCGCCGTGCCGACCCCCCCGCCGACCTCGACCACGCCGTGGACCTCGTCGTAGAAGAAGCCCCCGTTGGGATCGCCGATCAGGTCGTTCCAGGTCCCGTTCAGGTGATCCCGGCGGAAGTGAGCGTAGTGCTCGTACTCGTTGCCGTTGTTCGGCGGGCTCGACCAGTTCTCGTAGCCGGGGGTCTCACCGCTGGCCCAGACCCAGTTGCCCTCGGTCTCGGCATCGTTGTAGCCGATCCAGAAGTCACGCGCCTGGCCGCCCCAGTCGTGGAAGGTCTGCTGCAGCCAGTCCTGCTCCGCCTGGTCGTTGACCGTGACCAGGTTGCCTCCCAGCTCGAGCGCCGCGGCCTGCGCGACGTGCCAGGAGGACGGCTCGAGGATGTGGTAGGTCCGCCCGTTGGCCGGGTTGACGGTGGTCCCCAGAATCCCGGGGAGGCTCGTCGGGGTGATCGAGAACACGCCACTGCCCGTCAGGGTGTTGTTCACGAGACCGATCCGGATCAGGTAGGTCTCCCCCGCCTCGGCGCCCAGGCTGAGCGTCGAGTAGACGCCGGTGACGGGGGCGCGGGCCGAGAGCGCACGGCCCTGTCCCGTGGCGCAGCCGTAGCGGTAGACGGCGATGCACGACCAGATCCCGCTCGGGTTGTTCTGCGCGTCGTGGTCGGTCGAGATCTCGTACGCCCCGGTCGTGGGAGCGACCCAGCTGTACCACCTGTCACTGTAGATCTGCCCCACGCCCGGGGTCGAGTAGAGCCCCTCCGGGTGCCCGTCCGTGTTCGTCCCGCTCGGAATCGAGAAGTTGAAGAAGCCCGTGCCGGAGATCGGCTGGGCGCTGGAGCAGTCGTCCGCGCCCTGGGCCGAGGCCAGGGAGGCGCCGAGGAGGCAGGCCAGCGCAGCGCGGGAGAGGCGAGAGAAGGAGGAGGTCATGTCGGATTCCTCGGGGTTGATCGGGCTCTTCCAAGGATATGCGAGGACGGCGCTACCGGGGGGAGCAAGCGAGCTTCAGAGCCCAGTCCGGGGTCGAGAGCAAGTCCTCGGCCTCGAGCTTCCGGGCACGCACGGGTCGGCGCGCCCCTGGCCCTGGCGGCGGCAGGTGGAGCTCACCCCCTCAAGCTCCCAGCTCTCCATCCGGGTGAGACGCGAGCCGAGAGGGCGGAGCAGGTCAGGAACTGGGGGCGTCCTTCGGCACGACCAGGGCCATCACCAGGTGGCCCAGGACGCCGAAGAGCACCACGTTCGCGAGTTGCACCAGGTGCACGCCCAGGCCGCTCGAGAGGGCGATCCCCTCGTCGACGCCGACCAACTTGAAGCCCACGACCCAGCCGAACTCCTGGGTGCCCGCGCCCGCGAAGCCGTTGACCGGGAGCAGGTTCGCGACCACGGCCCAGGAAGAGGCGAAGGTCGCCTCCACGCCACCGAGCTCGTCGAGCCCGAAGCCCCGGGCGAGGACCAGGAAGAAGACGAAGACCCCGAGCCACAGGGGCACGGACAGGAAGGCCGCACCGGCGATGCGCCCCTCCCCCCCCGCGGCGCGCAGGGCCTCGGCCACGCGCGTCGCGCTGCCGGTCAGCTTCGTCCCCAGCTTCGTGCCCCCGAGCCGCAGCACGCGAATCCCGAAGGCAAAGGCGTGCACCAGCCAGTCGCTGCGGGCCGAGAGCAGGAAGAGCGTCGCGGCGGCGACGGCCAGGAGCACGCCGAGAGGGAACGCCCACCCTCCGCGCAGGACCCCCTGCCCGGCGAGCACCAGCGTCGAACCCGCCAGCATCGCCGCCAGGGTCGCGAGGTCGAGCAGCCGGCTGACGACCAGCGACGCCAGCCCTTCACTCGCGGGCACCCGGCAGACCTTCTTGAGGTAGAGCACCAGGGTCCCCTCGCCGGTCTTGGCCGGCAGCACGTAGGCCGCCAGGTTGTGGGCGGAGGACACCGCGAGCAGGGCCGGAAGCGTCGGCCGCGAGGCCGGAGGCAGGAGCACGCGGAAGCGCGTCGCCCGCAGCACGTAGATCCCGAGGTGGATCGAGAGCGCCTGCAGGTACACCCCCCGCGGCAGCTGCTTCCAGGTCTCCCAGAGCTCCGCGGCGCTCAGCCCGCCCCAGTGGAACAGGGCCGCGAGCAAGCCCGCGGCGACGAGCAGCGAGACCAGGAGTCGGACGGCGGTGCGCACGTCGCAGAACCTACTGTCCCCACCCTCTCAACCTGAGCGATTTGTCCCGCTTGGGACAAATCGCTCAGACCGGGCCGTCAGCGCAGCTTGACGTGCTTGCCGCCGGAGTCCTCGGCCAGCCACTCGAGGATGTTGAGCTTCCCGCCGATGCCGATGGTGTGGATCTTGATGTCCCGGTGCTCGTTCCAGGCCTGCACGTCCAGGCGGATGCGATTCTGGTCCGTGACGGCGCCCACCGTGGGCTCACCGTCCGAGAGGATGAAGATCGTGTCCACGTCCGGGTCGCCGAAGGCCATCTTGACGGCGTCGTAGAGGTTCGTGCCGCCGCCGGCCTTGAGGCGCGCGACGAAGGCCTCGGCCTCGTCCCGCTGGGCCTGGTTCGAGCTGGCGATGCCGTCCTCGAGCCAGGGGTCCACCTCGCTCGAGAAGATGATCACGTTGAACAGAGCACCACGGTCCATGCTCTTGATGGACGAGATCAGCTCGCGCCGCGCCACCGCCATGCGGTCGAGGGTCGAGTCCCCCTCGAACTGGGTGGTCATCTTCTCCTCCATCGAGCCGGAGACGTCGATGACAAAGATCACGCGGTGGCTGACGATGCGGATCCCGAAGAACTTGGAGTTCGTGACGTGCTTCAGGCGCCGGATCTCCTCGCGCTCGCGGGCCTCCTCGAGCCTCGCGACACTGATCACCTCGAAGCCCTTGCCCTCCTTCTGCCACCAGGCGAGCCAGGACTTCTCGGCGCTCCGGAAGGGCTGTCCGGTGAGGTTGAAGAGCACCTCGGCGAACTCGATCTTCATGCGCCCGAACTCCTCCTGCATCTGCTCCACGATCGGGCCGATGCAGCGGGTCTCGCGCAGGGCCTCGAGGGCGCGCAGGCAGGCCAGGCGCGTGGACCAGTCCGAGTGCTTCAAGCCCTCGTGCATCAGGTCGAAGTACTCACCCCGACCGTCCTTGCCGAGCTGGTAGTAGGCCGCGTTGCGGATCTCGACCTCCTTGTAGTCGGTGTAGCCGACGAGCTTCTCCTCCCACTCGGCGCTGTCGCCCTGGAGCTCGCTCATCAGGTCCATCACGTGGGCGATGCGCACCGGGTCCTTCAGGCTCGTCATGTACTCCTCGAGGGGGCCGGCGGCGGTCATGTCCGCGCGGCGCACGAGGAACTCCGCGGCGGCGTAGCAGACGCCCGGGTCCTCGTCCTTCAGGAAGTCGTGAACCTTCCCGTTGACCTTCTCGTCCGAGGTGTTGACCACGGTCCGCAGGGCGAAGCGTCGCTCGTAGGGCTTGCCCTTGCCGATCTTGCGGATGAGCTTCCTGTTGGTGCCCTCGTCGTTCAGCTCCGCGAGCATGTCCGCCAGGGCCAGGCGCAGCGGATCGGGGGTGGCGAACTTCGAGGCGTCCTCGATGAAGCGCTTCGACATCTTCTTGATGTTGTCGTCCGCCAGCACCCGCGCCGAGGCCGTGCGCAGCTTCACGGGCGTCTCCGGATGCTTGTAGAAGTCCTCGGCGAACTTCTTGGCCTTCTTGACCGAGCGCCCCGCGTACTCCTCCAGCGCGATCAGGCGGACCGGCGCGTGGTCTCCCTCGAGGGCCTCGACCAGCTCCTTGTCGGAGAGCTCCGGCGCCATGGCCGCGAAGGCCTTGTAGGAGAGCTCGGGCAGCTTGTAGGCGACCAGCTCGACCTCCCCTTCGTCCTTCTTCTTCTTCTTCTTGCGCCGGGACTTCTTCTTGTCCACCTCGGCCAGGCCGAGCTCGGACTCGTAGACCTTCTGGTACCACTTGCTGTCGGTCTCGTCCTTGCGCTCGATGTGCAGGTCGAGGGCCCGCTCGCGCACGTGGTCCTCGGCGCCGGAGACGACGATCAGCTCCATGAACGACTTGCCCAGCTCCGGACACTCCCCGAGGGCGTCCAGGGCCGCCTCGCGCAGCTCCAGGTCCTCCGCCTGGGTTGCCACGTCGGTCAGGTGCTGCAGGGCGAGCTGCTGGCTGTCTCCCACGTCGTCGAAGGCCGGCAGGCGCTTCATGATCTCGATCCGCATGTACAGGCTGCCCTGGACTCCGTACAGGTCGATCAGAGCCTCGCAGGCCTTGCGGCTGCGGAAGGAGGCGAGTTTGTCGAGCACCTCGAGGTCGGTCTCCTCTCGGCGCTTCTTGACCTCGGCGACGAGGTCGTCGATCTCGTCCGGCGGCGCGCTGGCGGGCGAGGGACCGAGGGTGGCCAGGAGGGCGAACGAGACGGCCAGGAGAGAGCGAATCATGTCGTGCTTCTTGGGGAATACGGTGCCTCGGGCGTGGAGTCCCGCGGCGCGCGACCTACCTGGGAGGCGGTACGCAGTCTACAGAGGAGGGCGCGAGGGGGTGGACCCAGAGATGACACGGCGCGCGGGCCGGGCTGTCAACTTTCGCGCGGGAGGAGGCCGATAGCGAGTCCCCCGCCCCGGTCATGGACCTCGGTAAGCCTCTCGTGTCCCACCTCACAGTGATCCGCCCCAACGCCAACATCAGCGCCGAACAAGCCCGCAGACTCCTGCGCCGCTTCCGGGACCTGAACCTCGGCCCCTGCGGGATCGAGGTGAGCGAGCAGGCCCGGGTCACCGTCGCCGGCTGCCTCTCCCTCGATCACCCCGTCGAAGGCGGCGTGCGCTACAGCGTGCGCGAAGAAGAGGGAGCCGAGCGTGTCCTGGACATTCGATGGCGGAATGGACGTCTCGCGCTGTGCCTCGAGCCGGACGCCGAGCACGGCCTGGACGTGGAGCTCGCCTGCGACGGTCTGGGCCGTCTCGCGGCTCCCGACCTGGGGGCCCGCATGCACCTGGAGCGTACAAGTCCGCGGGAGATCGAGCACTTCCTGCGGCGCATCGTGCGCGCGGTCTACGCCCGGGCCGCCTGAAGGCGGACGAAGTCCGCCCCCGCGCCGAAGGTGCGGGAGCACCGCAGGTGTTGAAGTGATGTAGAGGTCCGGCCGGCAGGCCGGAACTCTACAGGCGCGCCTTCTTCTCGATCAGGTCCGCCAGCAGGCCGACGGTCAGGACCTGCAACACGGCCACGAACATCAGCACGGTCTTGTCCCCCAGGTTGGGCTCGGGCTCGAACCAGACGTCGTGGACCAGGAAGCCCAAGAAGACGGCGCCCAGCGCCAGGGTCAGGGGGTAGAAGACCTTGAGCGGGTTGAAGTAGAGAACCGTGCGGATGATCAGGGCCGTGAACCCGAGGGTGTCGCGGATCGGCCTGATCTTCGAGCTACCCGCCCGGTGGGCGTAGTCGATCGTGACGTAGGACACCGGGTGCCCGTTGGTCATGGCCGCCAGGGTGATCGTGGTCGTGAAGCTGAAGCCGTTGGGCAGGATCGGTCTGTACTCGAGCACGAAGTGCCGCCGGAAGGCCCGCAGCCCGGAGTTCAGGTCCGGGATGCGCGAACCGGCCAGGAAGGAGGCCAGGTGGCGCAGGGCTGCCTTCGCCGGCCGGCGGATCAGGGGGATGTGCACGTCCTTGCCCAGCCGCGCCCCGATGGCCATGTCGTAGCCCTCGTCGATGGCGGCCAGGAGATCCACGATGCGGTCCTCGGGATAGGTCCCGTCCGCGTCGGTGATGACGACCACGTCCGTCTCCGCCAGGCCGAAGCCGGTCTTGAGGGCGGCCCCGTAGCCCTGGTTCTGGCGGTGCTCGACCACCCGCAGGCCCTTGAAGCGCTCCTTCAGGCGGAGCAGGGAGTCCCGCGTCCCGTCGGTGGAGCCGTCGTTGACCACCAGCACCTTGGTCGGCACCCCCAGCTCCAGGGAGCAGAGGCGCTCGACCACGCCCTCGATCCCCTTCTCCTCGTTGTAGGCGGGGACGACGATCGTGACGCCGCCCTCGCTGACGCGGTCGCCGCCCTCCTCGACCAGGTTCGTGATGGTGGGATCGATGTCGTTGCTCCTCCTGGGGGCGGAGTCTAGCGGCTGGGCCCTATTCACCAAACAGGGGTGCCTCATCTTCCATCCGAAGCACCTTGCGCGCCATCCCCGTGAGGGCGAGGTCCTCCAGCTCGGGGCGCCGGAACCAGCGCCAGTCTCGCGGTCGGGGGGCGACCAGCTCCGCGGAGCGCACCTCCGCCTCGATGCGGTAGCGCGTGATCCCGTGCCGCAGCCGTCCCCGCGCCGCGCCCACGGCCAGCACCGGGGAGCCGGCGTGCTCGGGCAGCTCGGTCGGGAAGAGCGCCGCCGCCTCCCCTCCCGCGGGCCGCTCGAGGGTCGGGAACTGCCACAAGCCGGCCATGCGCCCGCCCGCCGGGCGCTGCTCGAGCAGCCAGCGCCCGCGCGCCGCCGCCACCAGGATCGTCAGGGCCACCTCCACCGGCGGCGCCTTGGGGCGCTTGCGCGGCAGGAGCTCCTGGCGCCCGTCGGCCCGGGCGCGGCAGTCGCGGGCCAGGGGACAGGCCTCGCAGAGCGGTGAGCGGGCCCTGCAGACCGTCGCCCCCAGCTCCATCAGGGCCTGGTTCCAGTCCCCCGGGTCGGCCTCGGGCACGAGCTCCTCGGCCAGGGCCCACAGGTGCTTCTGCAGGGCGCTCGAGCCCAGCTCGTCCTCGAGACCGAAGAGGCGCGCCAGGACCCGCTGCACGTTCCCGTCCACCAGGGCCTCCGGAAGGTCGTACGCGATCGAGAGCACCGCCCCGGCCGTGTAGGGTCCCACGCCCGGCAGGGAGAGGGCCTCCTCCCGGCTGCGCGGAAAGGCGCCGCCGAAACGCGCCACCAGCTCCTGGGCCGCCAGCCGCAGCTTGCGGGCGCGGCTGTAGTAGCCCAGGCCGCTCCACAGGGCGAGCACCTCCTCCTCGTCGGCCCCAGCGAGGTCCTCGACGGTCGGGAAGCGCTCGAGGAAGCGCGGCCAGTAGTCGAGCACGACCTCGACCCGGGTCTGCTGCAGCATCGCCTCGCTGATCCAGATCCCGTAGGGGTCGCGGGTCTCGCGCCAGGGCAGGGCCCGGCGCTCGGCGGCGAACCACTCCAGCAGGCGCCGCCGCAGGGACCGCGCGCGCCGAGTCTCGAGTTGGACGGAACTCACCCGGGGAGCTTACACGTCGTCGGGGACCCCGGCTTACACTCCCCCCCCATGCGCAGCCTCCTGGTCGGAATCTTCGCGGGCCTCGTGCTCTCGACGCTGCGGGCCCCCCTGGGCCTGGAACTCCTGCAATTGCCGGCGACGGCCCCCGGCGCCGCCATGGCCTTCCGCGCGGGCGCCCTCCTGGCGATCGCCGTGGGCCTGATCCTCGGCTTCCGAGACCGGTCCCAGCACTTCTCTCCCTTCGGCCTCCTGATCGGAACGGCCGCGGGCTTCCAGGCCCACTGGCAGACGATGGACAGCCCCTCGCCGGTCCTGGTGCAGGGTCTCTTCAGCGTCCTCCTGGTGTCGCTCCTGGTGGCGGGACACACGGGCGGCCCCGAGGTGCGGCCCCGCAAGCTGCGCATCGTGTTCCTGGCCCTGGCCGCCCTGATCGGCTGGTACCTGATCGACCTGGGGCACCCCGAAGGTCACGCGGAGGCGGTGCTGGCCCTGATCCTCGGCACCGCCGCCATCGTCATCGTCGCACGCTGCACCGACACGCCCGCGCCGGAGGCGAGCGAGGACACCCAGGAGCTGCGCCCGCCGCGGGGCGGCCTGACCGCCATCGCCATCGGCGGCGGCGGCCTGGCGATCCTCGCGGAGGGGATCGCACGTCACCTGCGCCTCCTGGGCGGTGGCTCCTCGGTGGACGACAGCGTCTTCACGAGCACCTTCCTGGCCCTGGCGGCCTTCGGGGGCCTGGCCTTCGCCCGCTCGCTGCGGGAGAGGCGGAGCGTCCTGCTCGGCCGCGGCGTGGTGCTCTCCCTGGGCGGACTGGCGGCCTGGGGCAGCTTCCGGGTGCTCGAGAACCTGGCCCACACCCGCGGCCTGGAGAACTTCCTGCGACGCTTCGAGCTGATCGGCGTGCAGCTCGACCTCTCCCAGCGCGGGATGTTGAACTACGACCTGGCGGTCGCCGCCCCGGTGCTGGTGGTGCCGGCCTTCGTGGTCGGGACCGCCGTCTGCCTCTTTCGGCGCCCGGCGGAACTGGCCGCCCTCCTGCTCGGCGCGGCGGCGGGACTGGCCCTGTCGCCCGACCTGATGGAGTTCGCGTTCGACCTGGACGCCGTACGCGGCGAACCGGCGCTCCTGCACCACTCGAGCAGCGCGCAGCTGGTCCTCTTCGGCGGGACGGTGGCGGCCATCGGCGGGCTCCTGTCCTTCCTGACCTCCCCCGGCCTCGATCGCCCGAGGCGACTCGTCGGCTGCCTCGTGGCCTTCGGGGGCATCGCCCTCTGCCGCTTCCCCGAGCGCCCACCGATCGAGATCCTCTCACCCTGGGGGCGCCGCGAGCCCCAGCCGGTGCTGGTGCTCGACGCCCCCTGCGGCCTGCTCACCGTCGAGACCGACACGGGGGGCACGCAGGTCGTGACCCTCGATCGCCGGCGCCTGACCCCCGAGACCCAGGACGAGGCGGCGGACATCGAGCGCCTGCAGACGAGCTGGCGCCTCCTGGGCGACCGCCCCGAGGGGGCCGAGACGGGCGTCCTGCTGGTCGGGCAGCTGACCCCTGGGAGGGCTCTCGTGCTGAGCGACCTGGGGGCGACCCGCATCGACCGCACGGCCGCCTGGCAGCCGGCCATGGAGGCCATCGAGCACGTCCTCTTCGAGGGCCCCCCCAACTGGGTGCCCGGCGAGGTGCTCACCACCGCGGAGGCCCGCCGGAGACTGAACGGAGGCGACTACGACCTGGTGATCGTGCCCCCGGTCGAGGGCCCGCCGCCGACCACGCGAAACCTCGCCTCCCCGGAGTCGAGCACCGTGGCGGTCTGGCTCGACGGCTCGAGCGGGGTGGAGACCCAGCACCTGGGCGAGACCCTGCTGCTGCAGGCACCGCGCCTGATGCAGCTCTTCGTGGCCGTCGTCCGGGCCCCCCAGATCGACGAGCTGCGGCTCGCGGCGGGCTTCGGCGCACCGGGCTTCCTGGCGGGCGGCGACCCGGTGTCGGCCTGGCCGGCGGGCGAGGCCCTCGGGACGCGTATCGAGCGCCGGGGCGACCTCCTGCGCGGACGCCTGGCCCGGCGCCTGGCGGAGGCCGAGCGGACCCCGGGACCGGCGACCGCCCTGGCCCTGCACTTCGAGGCCCAGGACTTCAGCTCCCCCTTCGAGACCCCCGAGGAGCAGGTCGAGCTGGACACGGAGTCCCTGCGCCTGATCTCCCAGGCGGCGGCCGGGCCGGAGCCGAGCTTCCTCGTCCAGCGGCTGGCGGAAGACCTCTCGGTGCTCCTGCGCGCTCAGCGCAAGGTGGAGGAGATCGACACCTGGCTCGCGGGCCCGGCCGAGCGCCACCAGCCCTGGCCGCCCCTGGAGCTGGCCCTGGCCCACGCGGCCCTGGAGCTCCTGGATCCGGAGGCCGCGGTGACGCACCTGGAGACGGCCCTGGCCGGCGCAGGCGGCAACGCGGGCAGCTGGGCCATGCTGGCGGAGGCCCAGCAGCAGGCGGGGGACGACGCGGGGGCGGCCCGCAGCCTGGAGCGCGCCTCCCAGATGGCCCCGGAGAGCCACGCGCTCCAGAAGCGCCTGGCCATCGCCTGGCGGCGGTCGGGGGATCCCCGAGGGCCGGCAGCGCTCACGGAGGCCCTGCGGGAGCACCCGGAGGACGAGGAGCTCCTGGCCCACCAGGGCCCGGGCCCCTACCCGCCCGTGCCGCTCGGCTTCCACCCCCTCGTGGAGCACGATCACGGCGACGGCCACGACCACTAGTGGGAACTCCGGGCCGCGGCCGGGGCCTCCAGCGAGAGGCCGCAAGCGCCTGCTCACCGATGGCTTACGCCAGCCGAGCAGCTCGCTGAGTCCCCCCGGAGCGGCCGTTTTCGGGCTACCCAAGGCGGCCCATTTGCCTTGGAATGGGGGACCCTTTCGGTCCCAGCCCCCGTCCCAGGCGCGAATCAGCAGGGGAACCCTGTTCGCTCCCGGGCGGCCACGCCCGGTGCCGGGTTCCGGGAGAGAGAGCGCTGGCGACGGCCGGGTCTCCTCGTCAGTTCGCGAGCCCAGCCCCTGGGCGGCGAAGGGACCTCCCCGGAACCGGTTGGCGCGCGAGGTCACCGGCTTCCGGCACGAGAATCCCCCTCATCAGAGACAACCCAGCCACTCCCCCACGGAGGACCCCATTCCCATGATCCGCATCTCACCCCAACGCTTCGGCCTCGCCGCCCTGGCGCTCGCCAGCACGGCGCTGCTGGGCACGGCCCAGATCGAGCGCCTGAACCTCGAACAGATGGTCGCCAAGACCGATGACGCCGTCGTCGGCGAGATCACCAAGAGAGAGG
>CAZQAT010000103.1:0-14995 GCA_964591315.1 uncultured Planctomycetaceae bacterium | reverse complement strand
AGGAACGCAGTTGGGTCCCAATGCGTCAAAGCCTCATGAATAGGCCGGGCTAGCGGTCCGCCCCTCCGCGCTCGGCGACCCTCTGCTGCAGCCGTTCCAGGTCGTGAGCGTCGATCTCCTGCTCGTCGATCAGGTGGGTGAGGAGCGCGCTGAAGTCCCCCTCGAACAGCCGCCGGGCGAGCTCCGCGACCATCGAGCGCCTGACCTCCTGCTCGCTCACGGTCGGCGTGTAGATGAACTGCCGACCCTCTCTGTGGTGCAGGACGACGCCCTTCTTCTCCATCTTGGAGAGCATCGTGGCGATCGTGGTCAGGGCCCGGCTGTGTCTCTCCGGCAGGGCCTGGTGCACCTCGGCGACGCTGGCCGTGCCGCGCTCCCAGAGGACGCGCATGATCGCGAGCTGCAGCTCGCCCAGGGTGTTCCGTGAGCTCATGGGTGGCCTGGTGAGGGCGGTCCCCGCCCCTCGACGATCCAGGTAATACGACCTGGGTAGTTCTTCCGTCAAGGGCGAAGCGGGCGGGGGTGGAGGCCCTGCGCTCCGGGGCCTCGGTCGGTGGGTTGGGCGTCCGCGGGCCTTCGGCGATTGAACTCGCCCCCGGAGGCCCCTAGCCTCCCATCGCGCACGACGCGCGCCGTCCCCCGCCCACCATCAGGGAGCCACGACTTGAGCAAGACGAAGACGAAGACGAAGGCCCAGTCCGAGAAGGGCAAGAAATCGGCCGAGGGCAAGAAGAAGAAGGGCAAGAGGCCCGCCCAGCGGCACCGCTACACGGCGGCCAACTCCGACAAGTACACCCTCTACCAGATGGCGGTGCAGAGTCCCGACACGGACGTGGACTTCCTGATGGAGACCTACGAGACCCTCGTGGGACGCAAGCCGCGCCACCTGCGGGAGGACTTCTGCGGCACCGCGCTGATCTGCTGCGAGTGGGTCACCCGCGACGAGGGCAACACGGCCGAGGGCTACGACCTCGACCCCGAACCCATCGAGTGGGGCAAGCAGCACAACTTCGACAAGGTGCACAAGCTCGGCGCCGAGGACCGCGTCCAGCTCTACCTCGAGGACGCGCGCGCTCCGGGCCGCAAGGAGCCGGACGTGCGCATCGCCCAGAACTTCTCCTACTGGATCTTCAAGGAGCGCGCGGTCCTGCTCGAGTACTTCAAGATCGCCAGGGAGTCCCTGGCCGACGACGGCATCTTCGTGATCGACCTCTACGGCGGCTCGGAGGCCGCGGTGGAGATGTTCGAGGAGCGGAAGATCGAGGGAGGCTTCACCTACGTCTGGGACCAGGACGAGTTCTATCCGGGCACGGGGGAGTTCTTCTGCAACATCCACTTCAAGTTCCGGGACGGCAGCGAGATCCAGAACGCCTTCCGCTACGAGTGGCGGCAGTGGACGATGCCGGAGCTGAAGGACCTCCTGAAGGAGGCGGGCTTCAGCCACGTGGAGAGCTACTTCGAAGGCGACGACCCGGACGACCCCGAGGAGGGCAATGGGGAGTTCTCGCCCGATGCGCGCGGGGAGAACTGCGAGTCGTGGATCGGGTACCTCGTGTCGCGGAAGTGAGGGGCGCCCGCGGGTGAGCCCCTCGGGGGGGGACAGGCGTCCCCCCCGACCAGGAGCAAGAGGGAGGGGCGGAGGGCACACGGCCCTCCGCCCCTCCCTGCGCTCGTGGCAGACCTAGTGGTCGTGTCCCTCGATCTCGATCCCCTCGCGGGCGCTGACGACCATGCCGCCCTCGAGCACGAAGTCGGCCGGAGTCTCGACGACGTACTGGGGACCGACGGGCAGCTCCAGGTGGGTGACGTGCCCGCCCGTGGGCATGGCGAAGACGGCCTGGTTCGTGTCCGTGTCGGTGGCCTGGTTGAGCCGGATCATCACGATCGGGCCGGACATGTCGTCCGTGTCCGCCAAGTGCTGCAGGTGCTCGGCGCAGTGGTCGCAGTCCCAGCGCCAGAAGATGTAGAGCCCGTCCGTGGGCAGGGTCTCGATCTCGGCCGGGAACAGCGCGGCGAAGTCGGTGTCGTAGACCAGCTGGTCCTTCCACTTCTCGGGCTCGATCACGACGAAGCGCAGGTCGGTGAGGTCGGTCGCCTCGCCCTCCTCCGTGACCTCGATCGACTGGTCCCCGACGATGGGGAAGGGGGCCACGAGGGAGGCCACGGCGAGGACCGGCACGGCGATCACGGGGCCGAAGCCATCGGAGGCCGAGGCCCAGGGCTTGGTGGCCAGGATCGCGATCAGGAGCACCGTGTCGATGCCCATCATCACCTGCGGCGGGATCGTGATCGAGGAGCCGAAGCAGCCGCAGGACTCCGCCCCGGCGCTCAGGGCGATGGCGAGGACCACGTCGAAGACCACGAACAGGGCCGCCAGGGGCAGCCAGCCGAGCTTCGGCTTCAGCAGCGCCGTGAAGACGATCGCCAGCTCGATGCCGATGGCCAGCTTGAAGAACAGCTCGACCCCGATCGGCAGCTCGTGCAGCACCTTCGGGAGGTCCGCAGGCGTGCCGGCGAAGAGCTTGAAGAGCGCCCCCGCGGCAACCCACAGGGCGGCCAAGCGGACGGCGATCGGGGAGAAGTCGCGGCGGGTCTCGTCGGTCATGGGATCGGTGGGAGGAGAGCGGGCGGGCTCCGGGCTTACGCGGGGACAACTCTAGGGTTGGGGGCGGCCCGACGGAATGGCCCAGTCGAGGCGAGCGCCCTCCGCGGCTTCCGCTCGGAGCTCTCATGGGTCAGAATGGGGACCATGAGTGCTGGAGAAGGAATGGCGGTCCTGATGCGAGGACGCCTGGCCTCCATGAAGGAGGTGCAGGCCCTCTTGCTGAAGCGTGGCATCACCTCGGAGATCAGACGCCCGGACGGCGAGGGCTGCAACACCGGCTGAGGCGTGACCCTCGAGCTCGCGGTCGCGAGCGTGGACCTGGCCGACGGCGCCTCCATCATCGAGGCCCAGTGGGCCGAGGGGCTCTCCGAGGAGGAGGCCCTGGCGGCGGAGATGGTGGTGGACTTCGACGCCGAGGAGACCACCTGTCCGGCCTGCATGACGACCTTCCGGCCGGATGCGCCCATGTGCCCGGGCTGCGGCCTGCGCTTCGGTTGATACCGAGGGGGGGCTCTTGAGACAGGCCCCTCTTCCCGTGCGTGTCCCGACTCCTGGCGTGGAGTTTGTCGCTCCAGGGGGCTTGGCCCGAGCGGGGTCCGCCTCCTAGACTGCCGCGCCGAACTCGCGAGTGACCGTCCTCGTGACGGTTGACGTCTCTTCCCCGCGCCTCCAGCGCTCCAGCACTTCCATGATCGCCAGCACCATCCTCCCGCTGCTCGCCGCCACGCTCGCGCCCGCGGACGCCGGATCCTTCGCCAAGCCCATCAACCCCGTCAGCCCCCTGGCGGACGAGGAGAAGGGCTGGAGCGGCTCCGTCACCGCCGGTGCCAACCTGCGCACGGGCAACACCGAGAACAAGAGTGTCTCTCTGACCGCCGGCGCCACCTGGCGCGGGGAGGAGAACCGCTTCACCGCCGAGGCCCTCTGGAACTACCAGGAGGACAACGTCTCGGTGATCCAGCGCAAGGTCTACGGCAGCGCTCAGCTCGACCACTTCTACGACGACGCCACCTACAGCTACGCCAAGGCCTCCGGGGACCACGACAACGACGCCGCCCTCAAGCTGCGCTGGACCGGCGGCTTCGGTCTCGGCCACCAGATTCGTGACGACTCGGAGTGGAACATCTCCGCGGAAGGGGGTCTCTCCTACGTGGACGAGGAGTACGAGGCCACCTCCGCGGGGCCGGGCTCCACGGTCGACTACTTCTCCGCACGCCTGGCCTACAACACGGCCTACCTGGCCAGCGACACGTGGGAGTTCTCCCACGGGGGCGAGGTCTTCCCCAGCCTCGAGAGCTCGGACGATGTCTACGCCCGCTGGGACACGACGGTGAAGACCAACCTGACTGATGCCATGTTCGCCCAGCTGCAGTGGATCTGGGACTACGACAACACCCCGGCCGAGGGCAAGGGCCGCAACGACAGCCTCTTCGCCCTGACCGTGGGCTGGAGCTTCTGAGCCCCAGGGGAGCTCTCCAAGCCTCCCACGACGCCCCGGCGGCCGACGCGATCGGCCGCCGGGGCGTCGCTTCGTTCCGTCCAGCCGTTACCCTGGCCCCATGAGCGAGCGAGCCCCCCTGTTCGAGACCCCCGGCGCCCTGATCGGCATGGTGCACCTGGCGCCCCTGCCCGGCACCCCTGACGCGCGCCTCTCTCCGGCGGAGATCTACGCCCGCGCGGAGGCCGACGCGCGCCTCCTGGCGGAGGCGGGCTTCGACGGCCTGATCGTCGAGAACATGGGGGACAGGCCCTACCTCCTGCGCGAGGTCGGGCCGGACATCGTCACCTCGATGACCGCCGCCACCCTCGCCGTGCGCCGGGCCGCCCCGGACCTGGTCCTCGGCGTCCAGGTCCTGGCCGGCGCCAACCAGGCCGCCCTGGCCGTGGCCCACGCCGCCGGCGCCGACTTCATCCGGGCCGAGGGCTTCCACCTGGCCGCCGTGGCGGACGAGGGCCTCCTGGCCGAGGCCTCCGCGGGTCCCCTCTTGCGCTACCGCAAGGCCATCGGCGCCGACCGCATCGCCGTCCTGGCGGACGTGCGCAAGAAGCACTCGGCCCACGCCCTGACGGCCGACCTCGACCTGGCCGAGCACTGCCGCACCGCGAGCTTCTGCGGCGCCGACGGCGTGATCGTCACGGGCAGTGCCACCGGTTCGACCACGGATCCGGCCGACCTGCGCGAGGCGGCGGAGGCCGCGGACCTGCCCGTCTTCGTGGGCAGCGGGGTCTCCGCCGCGAACGTCGCCGACTACATGCCGAGGGCTGCCGGCTTCATCGTGGGCTCCTCCCTGAAGGTCGGAGGGGAGTGGAGCGGCGCGCTGAGTGCGGCGTTCTGCGGGGAGCTGGTGGAGGCTCGGGGGTGCGCTCGGAAACGGTGAGCGCCGCCGAGGTGGAGCTCACCGTGAGGGCCTCGGCGGCTCTCGGGATGGGCTCAGCCGGCGGGCTGCGAGGCCGGCCAGCTAGGGCAGGAAGCTCTTCTTGTTCTTCAGCTTGCGCGGCAGGTACTCGTCGATCACGAAGTTCAGGCCCCACTTCGCCAGGGCCTGCTGCTCCGCGCGCACGCCCATCTTCAGGAGCTGGTTGATCGCCTTCGTCCAGGGCGTGTGGGCCTTGAAGAAGGGGTCGTTCTTGAGGGCGTCCTTGGCGCGCTTGATGTCGACCTTCTGGAGCTCGTGGGTCGCGTCCTGGAGCTTGAAGTCGAGGATGTCCTGGGGCGTCACGCCCAGGTACTGGGCCTTGGGGACGCAGAAGAACTTGTTGATGTGGGCCGCGTTGCCCGAGCCGACCTTGAGCGTGCGGTAGATGTTCGCGATGCCGTAGGGGTCGCAGTCGACGAAGCAGTAGACCGGGATCTTCTTCGAGTCCGACAGGCGCCGGATGAAGCGGCGCGTGGCGCGGGTGGGAACTCCGCCCATCTCGACCAGGATGCACTTGGCGCCCTTCCAGAACTTGTGGTTGTTGAGGCGCTGGAACATGCCGCCGGTCTCGATGGCGATCACGAACTTGGCGTCCGTCTCGAACTCCAGGTGCTCGACCGAGTGGGGGATCGAGTAGGAGCCCGTGCCGAAGGCCGTGCAGTCGATGCGGATGCGCTGTCCGGTCTCCGTGTCGCGGTCGATCACGGTCAGGTTGCCGGCCACCGAGCCGCCGTGCTCCTCGGGGTAGTAGCGGAGCTGCTCCCGGGAGAGGCCGTCGAGGCTGGCCAGGGCCTCGATGTCGTCCATGGCCGAGTCGGACTCGGTCTGCTCGTTGAACTTGCACTCGCCCCAGTTCTTCGAGACGTAGTAGGCCTCTCGCTTGGTGGCGAAGTCGTTGTTCTCGATCATCTCCTTCGAGATCGACATCAGCCTCAGGGTCTGGGCGAAGCCCTTGACCGTGTTGACCGAGAGGGCGCGCGCCTTGCGGCCCTTGCCCAGCTCGAAGTAGCCGGTGCGCTTGCTGTAGGAGACGTTCGCGAGGGAGCGGACGGGGAACTTCAGCTCGGGCAGGACGCGCTTGAAGATCGACTTCTGGACCCGCTCGGCGGTGTCCTCGATCAGCCCGACGGTCTTCTTGTCCAGCTTGCCGAGCTTGGTGGCGGCCCGGCGGCCCTTCTTGGCGGTGGCGCTGACCTTGGGCTCCTTGGCGGCGGCGCGGGTGGTGGCCCTGGCGGACTTCTTCTTGGCGGCCTTCTTCTTGGCGGACTTCTTGGTCGTGGCCTTCTTCTTGGCCGCCTTGCGCGCGGGAGCGGCGGCCTTCTTGCGGGCCACCTTCTTCTTGCGCAGGACCTTCTTCTTCTTCTTCTTGGGCATCGCTGGGCTCGGGCGGGCTAGAACTTGCGGCTCTTGTGCAGGACGTCCTCGAGGGTCTCGACCGTGTCGTCCCTCTTCTTGTCCGTGAGGTCGAGGATCTCCTGCAGGGCGATCCCGATGTGGGGGATGTACTTCTCGATGTAGCTGCGCTTCTCGTACTCGCGCTTGAGGCGCTTGCCCTTGCGGATGTAGGTGCCGAGCTTGCGGCCGCACTCCTGCAGGCCGAGCTTGATCTCCTTGAGGATCTCGTCGTAGGAGGCGATGGCCTCCTTGGACTCGGAGGTGAAGGGCACCCAGACGCTGGCGATGTGGACCATGACCGCCATGGCCCCCAGGGGCAGGGCGCCCCGGGGCTGGGTCAGGCCGTAGCCGCGCCAGTTGGTCTGCTGGACGGCCTTGGTGATGGCGCAGCCCGAGGCCAGGTGCAGGAGCGGCACGCGGTTGGCGAAGCGCATCACCCGCGCGGGCTCGTCCATCTGGCCGACGAGGTCCTCGGTGGCGGCCTTGCCCTTGTCCTTCTTCTTGATGCGGCCCTCCTCGGTGACCTCCAGGCCAACGCCCCCGGGCTTGCCGAAGGCCAGGCCCACCTCGATCTGGAAGGGGTTGCCACGGTAGACCGCGGCCGGCCGCTGGGCGGTGACGTAGAAGTCCGCCTCGAGCTCCTTCTTGAGGCCCTGCAGCATCAGGTCTCCGCCGATGGGCGCGATGCAGTCCGTGGAGGGTGAGGAGATCTTGGTCTCCTCGATGGCCTTGTGCAGGGCAGAGGCCTCGCCGCGGGCGATTCGCGTCGGATAGGACTTCTCGGTCAGCCCCTTGCCGGCGGCCTTGATGATCTTCTTGGCCACGGTCGTGCCGACCCGGGAGAACTCCTCCTGCAGGAAGCCCGACAGGGAGCGGCAGTTGGTCTCCTTGAGCATCGTGATCAGGCGCCCCAGCTCGACCCCGTGGGGGTGGGGCTTGATCTCGACCGTCTCCGGCGGGAGCTCCTTGGTGGAGCGCTCGTAGGTCACCTGCTCCCCGACGGGGTCGGTGAAGTGCAGGGTCAGGTGCGGGTTCGCGATGGCCGTCTGCTTGAGGTACATGTCGACCGAGCGCATGCCCTTCTGGTAGCGGGCCTCCATCTCGATCTCGACCCGCGTGCCGTGGTCCTTCTCCCACTCGATGACCCCCGAGTCGTGGATCTCGGGCTTGTTGCGCACCGTGTCGATCGACAGCGTGAACTCGTGGGCGTCCTTGCGCTTGCCCGTGCGGCTGCGGATCAGGACGGGCTTGCCGGTGGTCAGCTGGCCGTACATCCCGGCTGCCGAGATGCCGATGCCCTGCTGGCCGCGGGTCTGGCTCAGCTTGTGGAACTTCGAGCCGTACAGCAGCTTGCCGAAGACCTTGCCGATCTGGGTGTCGAGGATGCCGGGGCCGTTGTCCTCCACGGCGCAGCGGTAGACCTTCTCACCGCACTGGGTGATCTCGACGGCGATCTCCGGCAGGATGCCCGCCTCCTCGCAGGCGTCGAGGGAGTTGTCGACGGCCTCCTTGACCGTGGTCAGGAGCGCCTTGAGGGGCGAGTCGAAGCCGAGCAGGTGCCGGTTCTTCGTGAAGAACTCGGAGACCGAGATGTCCCGCTGCTTGGCGGCCATCTCGTTGGCGTTCGAGCGCCGGCTGCCGGAGCCCGCAGCCTTCTTCGACGTCGCCTTCCTTGCGGCGGCCTTCTTCTTCTTCTTGACCTTCTGGGCACTCACGGTTGCGGTACTCTCGTCTTCGGTGTCGAACAGGGTAGGCGTCAGGAGCGCGCTCTTGCCTCTGGCCAAAACGGGGTCCTCGCTGCTCTCGGAGGGTCGGTAGGAGTGGGCATCGAAAGGGGCTCGGGCGGCGCTTCCGCGCCGCCCGAGCCCTTGTTTAGGGGGCCGCCGCAGGCATTGCAACGGCCTACCGCAACCGCGTTTCCCCGGACCCTTTAGGTCGGTTGGGGGGAGGGTCTGGGCTCCGCCGGCAGCTCGATCGGCGCGGGCTCCAGGTCGCCGCGGCAGAGCTCGAGGCGCGCGGCGGCGCGGCCGAAGGCCAAGAGGGCCGGGTGCATCTGCTCCCCGGGCTCGTACAGGCACTCTCGCTCCAGGTAGGTGGCGCAGGCCTCGCGCGGCAGCTCCCAGTCACGCACGGCGCTCTCCACCAGCTCCTCGAGGCCCGCGGCCCCGCGCCGGCGGGCGCGCACGAAGGCTGTCGCCGCGTCTCCCAGCTCGATCCCGGGCCGCACGATCCAGGCGGCGAAGACGAAGGGCAGGCCCGTGCGCTCGCACCAGGCCTCCGAGGGGTTGAAGACGGGCGGCGCGTGGGGTGCGAGGGCCTCGCGCAGGGCGGGGTCCCCGATGCGCAACCATGAGTCGGCCACCGCCTGGCGCGGATCGACGCCCGGGGAGACCTCCCGGAAGTCCGGCGGGCCGCTGGGGCGCTCCTCGAGCAGCACGCGCACCAGGGTCGCCGCCGTGCGGCTGGCGGGGTCGAGGGCCACGCTGCGCACCTCCTCGACGGGGCGGCGCAGGAAGAGCTGCACGCTCGAGACCGCACCGCGGCCCGCCACTCCGAGGCCCGAGAGGTAGCGGTAGCCCGGCTGGCGGAAGAGCTCGATCGAGCTGACCAGGGCGACGTCCAGCGCGCCCGCCCTCAGGCGCTCGACCAGCTCGGCCGGGACGTGGTGGGAGAGCTCGATGCCCGGCTCGTCTCCGAGCCCCAGGTCCAGGGGTCGGCCGACGAGGTACGGCACGCTGCCGACGCGCAGGGGGGAGGTGCCCATGGGATCAGTTGCCGGCCTCGACCGGGATGCTCCCCGCCCGCGACCGCGGGCGGCAGAGGAGGTTCGTGGTGTCGAAGTCCGCGGACCTGACGTGCGAGAGCTGCTCCTCGGTGGCGGCCATCAGCACCGCCCGGCTCAGCTTCTCGTCCACCCCGGTGACGCGCAGGCGGCCGAAGAGGCGCTCGCTGCGGCCGAGCTCCTCGCCGGTGTCCGGGTCCCGCAGGGCCTTGCCCAGGGTCAGGAGCTCGAGCTGGTCCCCGACGCTGAGCAGGGCGCTGCCCGCATTGAGGACGAAGACCGGGAAGCCGGGGGTGCCCACGTCCACGTCGACCACCTTGGGGGGGAAGGTCTTGGTGATCCAGGTGCGCGTCAGCTCGGCCGCGGCCTCGAGGATCATGGTGCGCGCCACCAGTCCGTCGTCCTTGAACTCCGGGTCGCGCTGGAGGGCCTCGTGGTCCCAGGAGTAGCCGCGGGCGAAGGCCCCTGTCCAGCGGATCTCGCCGGTCGCCACGTCGTAGACCGTCAGGGAGAGGTCCACGTCGGCAGCCTTGGAGGTGGTCGTGTAGCCGGTCAGCTTGACCGTCTCGCTGGAGCTGTGCACGTAGACCCGCTCGATGCGGCCGGCCACGATCCAGTCCGCTCCCAGGAGGTTGTGGAGCTTGGCCTTCTCGCTCGTGCCCACGCGCCCGCCGGAGATGAACTGGTGCTCGGCGAGGACGCCGCCCAGGTGCTCGCGGGTCAGCACCGTGAACTTGCGCGAACGCACCAGGCTCTCGGTCAGCTCCTCCCGCAGCTGGGCCAGGAGCTGCTTCTCGCCCGTGGTGGGCTGGTCGAGCTGCAGGGCGCCGGGCGCCAGCTCGAAGCGGTCCGCCACGACGGTCGTGCGGGCCCCGGGGCGGGGGTTGGAGGGGTCGTAGCTCAGGACGTGGGCCTCGAGGGTGACCGTCACCCCCGCGTCGCTCCGGTCGCTCGTGAGGAGCTCGTAGCCGCGCACGTAGCCGTTCGAGAGGGAGCGGATGTGAAAGGAGTCCGTGAGCCGCGGGTCGAAGTCGATCTCGATGCGCCGCACGGCCTCGGCCACCTCCGGCCGCAGGGTACCGCCGGTCTCGATCGAGACGCCGTTCACGCGCCGCACGGCCTCGGCCAGGGCGTACTGGATGGCCTCGTGCTCGCTCTTGGCGGTGGCCTCGACGGTCACCGTCTCGGCGGAGGCGGGCAGGCAGAGGAGAAGGGAGGCGAGGAGGCCGAGAGCCGTACGCAGGGGATCGCGTCCGAAGTGGGTCAGGGGCATGTCGGTCCTCCGTGGGGTCTGGTCTGGATTGCGTGGGAGTCGGCGCCTACCAGGACACCGACCCCTTCTCGAAGACCTTGGCGATGGGGTTCGACTCACCGCGCCAGATCTCCTCGCCGTTGGTCACGTCCGTCACCTGCATCTGGACGATGTAGGTGTTCTGGGCCTCGTCGAGCCCCTGGGAGTGCTGCCAGCTGATGGTGGTGGCCAGGGCCAGGCGCGCCACGGTGGCCTGGCCGGACTGGGGCACCTGGCTCTTGTCGAACAGCGGGTCGTTCTTGAGCTCCTGGGTGTCGCGCGTGATCTCGTCCGTGCCTTCCGCCCCGTAGGTGGTGACGAAGCGCGCCTTGCCGGACTGCAGGAGGGCCGTGCGGATCTTCCCGATCAGCACCTCCTCGGGGAAGTGGGAGAGGTCGGTCTTGTTGCTGATCTTGCTGACCACCATCTTGACCGGCTTGGGGCCGAACTCGCCCGAGTCCAGGAAGCCGCTGGCGAGCATCTGCTGGGTCAGGCGGTCGGTCCACTCCACGATCTCGTTGTAGTCCACGCCCGCGGAGGTGACGGTGCCGTCTCCACCGGGGTCGACGCGCTTGGGGCCGCTCTGGCAGGCGGTGGCGAGGGCCAGGAGGGGCGCGCAGAGGAGCAGGGTTCGGGTCTTCATCGGAGGCTTCGGAGGGTTGGGGGCAGTGGTGTTCGGGAGGTTCCTCAGCGGGACCAGGAGTCGACGTTCATGCGCCAGGAGACCGCATCCGGGTTGCTGGCGCCGGCGGAGGCCATGAAGAGCGCCTTGGGGCGCACGATGTGGCTCATCCAGCCGTCGGTCGGAGCGTGGAGCTGCAGGCCCGAGGCGTCGAACCAGACGATCGAGGTGCGCAGGCTCTGCTCACCCTCGGTCAGGTTGCGCATGTTGACCTGCACGCGCAAGAGGCCGTTCTGGCGCGCCTCGAAGACCTGGTCCTCCTCGATGGCGATGATGTTCTTCACCTTTTCGCTCATGTGGATGCGCCCGCGCCACTCGCTCTCGGCCAGGGCGCCCGGCTGGGGCGGCTCGTAGTTCGAGGTGCTCTCGCAGGCGCCGCAGACGAGGGCGAGAGCGCAGCTCCAAAGGGCTAGTCTAGACATCGGGGGTGACCTCCGTCGTGGTGGCAAGGGGAAGTTCGCGGGCGGAGCCCTTCCCGATCGAGAAGACGTGCGGGAGAGGCTCGACCAGGTCGGGATTGCGGACGTAGATGATCGTGGTGCGTGCGGAGGGGAGCTCGACCTGGACCGGGCTGAGCAGCTGGCCCGCGCCGTCGATCAGGCTCAGCTCCAGGCGGCCGTCCGCCGGGACCTGCCCATGGGCCATCTGGAACTCGGCTCCAGGGGTGCGCCAGGTACGCAGGTCCGCGTCGGAGGTGACGATCTTGAAGATGCTCCCCGCCAGGCGCACGAGGCCGGTCTCGTCCTGGTTCGCCAGGGCGGCGGTGCTGCTCTCCTTGGCGATCTGGGCGATGACCGTGCGCCAGACGAGGCCCGGCAGGTGCAGCTTGAAGTCCGTGGCCACGATGCTGTCGACGCTGGCCAGGTGATCGGTCTCGAGGGTGAAGGTACCGTCGGTGGCGCGCACCTCGAGCCCGCTCGCCGCGGTCGCGATGGGCACCAGGCGCGGCAGCGCGAAGCGCGAGATTCCGTTGCGGGTCGGCAGGGTGATCGACCACTCCTCGCGGCGCGGGGCGAGGCCGTTCTCGAACAGGACGTAGAAGCGGCCCGGTACCGGGCTGGGCCCCGCCTCGAACTCCTCGAGGAGCGCGGGCAGGTAGCCGTTCTCCGGCAGCATCTGCCGGAGCTTGCGCAGGTCGACGAGGGAGTTGGAGGCGCTGCCCTCCTCGCGCAAGAGGACCGCGGAGAGGAAGGTCGCCACCGGGTTGACGAAGTCCGCGTAGGCGTCGGTGGCCAGGCTGTCGAGGTCGCCCTCGTAGGCCTTGTAGTTGGGGTGGTCGAAGAGGGCTTGCTGCTCGCCGTCGGCGCGCTCCTCGCGCTTCGCGATCTCCTCCGCGTTGCGGGCCACCGCTTCCGCCTGGCGGCGGTAGGCACGGCGCACGTGGACCATGGCCTCACCCAGGTCGCCGACCGCCAGGTAGTTGAGGGTCTCGTAGACCTCGAGCAGGATGCGGTCGTAGTCGGTGCCCCGGTAGTCCCGGCTGGACTGGGTACCGACCGCCGAGACGAACTCCTCGCTGATCGAGACCTCGGCCTGGTAGTCGAAGTGCTCGAGGCGCCGGTAGGCCCGGCCGAAGAGCCGGCTGGACTCCGCGAAGCGCCCCGCGTCCTGCAGGACCTTGGCAGCTTCCAGGTGGAACAGGAGCCCGTCCGTCTCGCTCTCGAGAGCGTCGTCCAGCTCACCCGAGTCGACCACCGCCGCGGCGGCGGCGAAGTCCCCCGCGCCGTAGGTCCCCACGAGCTCGTCGATCTGCTGGTTGTAGCTCTGGCAGGCGCTGCAGACGGGCAGGCTGGCGAGCAGGGCGGCGGTCAAGGTTCGGTTCGACAAGGGTCGTGGAGGGGTCGGCGAGCGGGGAGGGGGCCCCGGGCGCCGGACCGGTCACGGCGCGGGAATGAGAGAGCCTCCAGGGCCCCTGGACTTCGGAGAATCCGGGCGAAATTCGCCCTGCGCGAGGCGCCAGCCTATCCTCTCGCCCGTGCTGCCCAGCGTCTTTCCGCCCGCCTCCTTCCCGGCCCACGCCCTGCTCGACTGCGGGGCCGGCGAGAAGCTCGAACGCTTCGGTGAGCGGGTCCTGCGGCGCCCGGATCCCCAGGCCCTCTGGCGCCCCCGCGGCGGCCCGGAGCTCTGGGAGGCGGCGGACCTGGTGTTCGTGCGCGAGTCGGACCGCGGCGGGCGCTGGGAGGCGGGGGCGCGGGCGCGCCCCGGCGCCGGGGACCCCGCCGGACCCTGGCCTGTCCGCTACGGGGACGCGACCTTCCTGCTGCGCCCCACGCCCTTCAAGCACGTGGGGCTCTTCCCCGAGCAGGCCGCCAACTGGGAGTTCGTGCGTGCGGCCGGGGAGCTCCTGCAGGCCGCCGGAGTCGAGCGCCCGCGGCTCCTGAACCTCTTCGGCTACACGGGTGCCGCCAGCGTCCTGGCGCGCCAGCAGGGCTGGGAGGTGACCCACGTCGACGCCTCCAAGGCCTCTCTGGGGTGGCTGCGGGAGAACCTGGAGGCCTCCGGGCTGGGGGCCCGGAGCGTGCGCATCCTGTGCGACGATGCCCTGGGCTTCGCGCGCCGGGAGGTGCGCAGGGGGTCGCGCTACGAGGCGGTCCTGCTCGATCCGCCCCACTACGGGCGAGGGCCGAAGGGCGAGCGCTGGCAGCTCGAGGAGGGGCTGGCGCCTCTGGTCGAGGCCGTCGGGTCCCTGCTCGTGGAGCGCGGCCTGCTGGTGCTCTCGACCTACGCCGTGGGCTACTCGCCCCTGGCCTTCCGGAACCTCCTGGCGGAGCTCCCGGGGGGCGCGTGCTCGGTGGGGGAGCTGGCGCTCGCGGAGGAGGGCGCCGAAGGCCGGCACCTGCCCGCGGGCTTCTGCGCCCGCTGGTGGCGCGGGCTCGAGCTCGAGGGATGAGCGGCCTCGAGGTCCTCCACGCGGACAACCACCTGCTGGCGGTGGTCAAGCCCGCGGGCCTGCCGGTGGTGCCGGACGACTCGGGGGACGCGAGCCTGCTGGAGCTCGCCAAGGCCTGGGTCGCCCACGAGTTCCAGAAGCCCGGCGCGGTCTTCCTGGGCGTGGTCCACCGCCTGGATCGGCCCGTGTCGGGGGTGGTGCTCTTCGCGCGCACCTCCAAGGCCGCGGAGCGCCTCACGCGCCAGTTCCGGGAGCGCACCACCGGCAAGCTCTACTGGGGCGTGGTCGAGGGCCGGCCCGAGCCGCGCGAGGGCGAGCTGGTGCAATACCTCTGGAAGGACGGCGAGCGCAACCGGGTGCACGTGGTCGCCGCCGAGCGGGCGGGGGCGAAGCGAGCCGAGACGCGCTACCGCGTCCTCGAGGAGCGCGGCGGGCGCAGCCGCCTGGAGCTCGTGCCCCTCACGGGGCGCTCGCACCAGCTGCGGGTGGCCTGCGCGAGCCTGGGCGCGCCCCTGGTGGGGGACCTCAAGTACGGCGCCCCCGAGGCCCTGCCGGACCGCTCGATCGCCCTGCACGCCCGGCGCCTGGAGGTGGAGCACCCCACCCTGCGGGAGCGCCTGGCCTTCGAGGCGCCTCCGCCGGAGACCGCCATCTGGCGCTCCTAGCCCGGCCTATTCATGAGCCTTCAACGCATTAGCACCCAACCGGGATCCCCTTCCAAGAGGTCCACTGGACCCCTTGGATCCGCTTCGCGGACCGGGGCTTACCCCTTCGGCAGCCTCTCCGCCCCTGGCGGCACTTTGGGTGTCGCCCGATCCTCGACGACCTCACCAGGTCGCCTCCGGTTCGTCCGACACCCAAAGTACCGCCAGGAACGCAGTTGGGTCCCAATGCGTCAAAGCCTCATGAATCACCCGGGCTAGCTGCTGCCCC
>CAZQAT010000102.1:0-15383 GCA_964591315.1 uncultured Planctomycetaceae bacterium | reverse complement strand
AGGCCGGGCTAGTGGACCGAGGTCCCCGCGGCGACGATGACGAACAGGAGCCCCACCACCAGGCCGAGCAGGACCAGGACCAGGATCGCCGTGCCCACGATCCCGCAGATCATCCCCGCCTGGGTCATGCCGCGGCCCTCGGGGTCCATGCGGCCCGCGTCGATCTTCTCCATGTCGCCCTTGCCCATGATCCAGGCGAAGGGGCTGAAGACCTGGCAGAAGATCAGCCCCAGGATGCCGAGCACGAGGATCAGGACGCCTCGGTGGGGAGTTTCGTAGCCGGTCTGCATGGAGGGGGGGAGGGGAGCTCCGGGGGGCCGGGATTCTAGCGCCTGCCCAGGTCCGGGCGAAGGGTGTAGCTCCGTTCCGAGGGGACTGCGGCCTGGGCCCGGGATCATTTCCCGGGGGCCGTGGCGGCAGCCTCCAGGAAGCAGGCGTCCCGGCGGGCAGGGTCCCCAGGGGCGGCCTCGAGGGTCGGCAGCTCCCGGCCGCAGCGCCCCTCCGGGACCTCGCCCCGCCGGGGGCAGCGGGGCTCGAAGGCGCAGCCCGGGGGCGGGGCCAGGGGCGAGGGCACGTCCCCCTCGAGCACGATCCGCCGCCGGCTGCGCTCCGCCACCGGGTCCGGCAGGGGCACGGCGGAGAGCAGGGCCTGGGTGTAGGGGTGGCGCGGGTCGGTGAAGAGGGTCTCCCGCTCGGCCTCCTCGACGACGCGCCCCAGGTACATGACCGCCACCCGGTCGCAGATGTGGCGCACCACCGCCAGGTCGTGGGCGATGAAGAGGTAGGCCAGCTCGAAGCGCTCCTTGAGCTCCGCCAGGAGGTTGATGATCTGGGCCTGGATCGAGACGTCCAGGGCGCTCACGGGCTCGTCGCAGATCAAGACGTCCGGCTCGAGGGCCAGGGCGCGGGCGATGCCGATGCGCTGGCGCTGGCCCCCGGAGAACTCGTGGGGGTAGCGGTTCACGTGGCGCGGGTTGAGGCCCACGACCTCCAGCAGGCGCAGGGCCGCCAGGCGCCGGTCGCGGGGCTTCCCCAGGCCGTGGATGCGGGCCGGCTCGGTCAGGATCGAGGCCACGGTCTGGCGCGGGTCCAGGGAGGCGTAGGGGTCCTGGAAGATCATCTGGATCCGCCGGCGGTGGGGCAGCCACTCCCGGGGGGAGAGGCCGACCAGCTCCGTCCCGTCGAGCCGGATCGAGCCCGCGGTGGCCGGGTGCAGGCCGAGCAGGGCGCGGGCCACGGTGGACTTGCCGCAGCCGGACTCGCCCACCAGCCCCAGGCAGTGGCCGCGCTCGAGGGCGAAGTCGACCCCGTCCACGGCCTTGAGGGTGCGGTGGGCGCCGAAGAAGCTGGCGGGGGCCAGGTCGAAGTGCTTCTTCAGACCGCGCACCTCGAGCAGGGGGGGAGCGGCGCCGCTCATCGGGCTCCCTCCGCTCGGGCCGCGCGTTGGGACGGCGGGCAGGCGGCGAAGCGCGGTCCGCTCGCCGCGGGCTCGCGCAGCTCCTCGAGGACCGGCACCGCCGCCTCGCAGGCCTCCGTGCGCCAGGCGCAGCGCTCCGCGAAGGCGCAGCCCGCCGGCAGGCGCGCCAGGTCCGGGGGCTGGCCGGGGATCGAGGCGAGCTGGGCTCCCAGTTCTCCGTCCAGGCGCGGCACGCTGGCGAGCAGGCCGCGGCTGTAGGGGTGCTCGGGCGCCCGGAAGAGGTCCGTCGCGTCGCCGGTCTCCACCAGCCGGCCGGCGTACATGACCTCGACCCGGTCGCTCATGCCGGCCACCACGCCCAGGTCGTGGGTGATCAGCACGATGGCGGTGCCGCGCCGCTCCTGGAGGGCCTTCATCAGCTCGAGGATCTGGGCCTGGATCGTCACGTCGAGGGCGGTGGTCGGCTCGTCGGCGATCAGGATGCGCGGGTCGCACAGGAGCGCCATGGCGATCATCACCCGCTGGCGCATGCCCCCGGACATCTCGTGCGGATACTGGTCGAGGCGTGACTCGGGCTCGGGGATGCCCACGTCGCCCAGGGCCCGGGCGCAGGGCCCGCGGGCCTCGCGGCGGGAGAGGCCCTTGTGCTCCTCGAGGACCTCGGAGAGCTGCCGTCCCACCGTCAGCAGCGGGTTCAGGCTCGTCATCGGGTCCTGGAAGATCATCGAGATCTCGTTCCCGCGCAGGGCCTGCAGCTCCCTCGGGGACAGGCTCAGGAGGTCGCGACCGTCGTAGTGCACGCGCTCGGCCTCGATCACCCCCGGCGGCTGGGGCACGAGCCCCATCAGGGCCAGGTGGGTGACCGACTTGCCCGAGCCCGACTCGCCCACGACCCCGAGGGTCTCGCCCTCCTCCAGGGCGAAGGACACCCGGTCCACGGCGCGCACCACCCCGTGGGCCGTCTCGAAGCGCACCGAGAGCGCGCGCACGTCCAGCAGGCTCATCCCTCGCGCCCCCGCATCTTCGGGTCGAGGGCGTCCCGCAGGCCGTCGCCGAGCAGGTTGAGGGCGAGCAGCGTGGCGCCCATGGCCCCGGCCGGGAAGACCACCAGCCACCAGTAGAGGCGCACCGGGTTGACCATCTCCGAGCCGTCCACGGCGAGCAGGCCCCAGGAGACCTTGGGTGGCTCGATGCCGAGGCCCAGGAAGGACAGGAAGGCCTCGAAGAGCATCACCGCCGGGATGGTCAGGGTCAGGTAGACGATCACCACCGACAGCACGTTGGGCACGAGGTGCACGAAGACGATGCGCGCCGTCGACGCCCCGAGCACCCGCGCGGCCTCGACGAACTCCTGGTTGCGCAGGCTGAGCACCTGGCCGCGCACGACCCGCGCCATGGTCAGCCAGTAGACCGCGCCGATGACCACGTAGAACACGGTCTCGCGGTCGACCCCGAAGCGGTCCTCGAGCTCGGTGCGGTACTCGTTGACCACGGTGATCAGGAAGATCACCAGGAAGATGAAGGGGATCGCGTAGAGGATGTCGACGATCCGCATCATCAGGTTGTCGACGCGCCCGCCCAGGTAGCCCGCCAGGGCCCCGTAGCTGACCCCGATCGCCAGGGAACAGAGGGCCGCCGCCAGGGCGACCAGGATCGAGGTGCGCGAGCCCCACACGATGCGCGCCAGGATGTCGCGCCCCTTGCCGTCCGTCCCGAGCCAGGGCCCCGTCTGCCAGTCGCCGAAGATCCCGACCCGGGCGTCCACCAGGGCCTGGTCGATCGCCCCCAGCTCCCAGTAGTCCGGCTCGAAGCCGCCCTCGCCGAAGACCTCCCAGGGAGCCACCGGCGGCATGGGCTCGAGCTGCAGGTCGAGGTGCACGGGAGAGGGCAGGGGGAGCAGGGGCGCGAAGAGCGCGAGCCCCAGGAAGACCGCCAGGAAGAGCAGGCTCCACCAGGCGCTGGGGTTCTTGCGCAGCCGGCGCCAGGCGTCCTGCCACAGGCTCTCGCCCTTGAACTCCGCCGCCTCGCGCAGGAGCTGCTCGAGGTCGGCGCCGCCCAGGTCCCACCCTCGGCGCTTCGAGTCGGAGCCCGCCATCAGCTCTCCTCCAGCTCGATGCGCGGGTCGAGCAGGGTGTAGGCGAAGTCCACCAGCGTGTTGAGGGTGTAGACCAGCACCGTGTAGAGGATGGTCACGCCCATGGCGAGGGTGTAGTCGCGGTTGAGGGCGCTGTTCACGAAGTGCGAGCCGGTGCCGGGGATGGCGAAGATGCGCTCGATCACCAGGCTCCCGGTCAGGATGCCCGCCGTCGCCGGCCCGAGGTAGCTGACCACCGGCAGGATCCCGCCCTTGATCGCGTGCCGCAGGAGCACGACCCGCGGCGGCAGGCCCTTGGCGTGGGCCGTGCGGATGTAGTCCTGGGACAGGACCTCGAGCATCCCCGTGCGGGTCAGCCGCGCGATGTAGGCGGCGAAGGGCGCCCCCAGCGCGAAGCCCGGCAGCACCAGGTGCCGCCAGCTCCCGTAGCCGGCCACCGGGAGCAGCGGGATCAGGAACACGAAGAAGATCACCAGGAAGCCCGCCACGGTGAAGTTGGGCAAGGCGATCCCCGTCGTCGCCGCGAGCCTGAGCCCCACGTCCGTCCGAGAGCCCCGCCACAGGGCCGACGCCACCCCCGCCGTCAGCCCCAGCGTCAGGGCCCACATCAAGGCGATCGTGCCCAGGGACACGGAGATCGGCAGGGACTGGCCGATGATGTCGTTGACGGTGAAGTCCCGGTACTTGAAGGACGGCCCGAAGTCTCCGACCAGCACCCCGGTCCAGGGGTCGGTTCCGTCACCGCCGACGAGCTCGAGCCCGTGCTCGTCCAGGTTGAGCGGACCCACGTACTGCAGGTACTGCTTCCACTGGGGCCAGTCGAGGTGGTAGCGCGCCTTGATGTTGCGCTCCACCGCCTCGTTGAGCGCCCGCTCCCCATCGAAGGGTCCGCCGCGCACCTGCCGCATCAGGAAGAACGACACGGTCACCACCACCCAGAGGGTGATGACGAACCAGAACAGGCGGCGGAGCAGGAAGGGCAGCACGACGGATCAGGGGAGCCGGAGGTGTTGCCCGAGGTCCTGGCATCCGCCGGGACGCTCCCGCACGGAGTCTGTGGAGACCGGTGTCATCTGTGCTTGCAAGCGGAGCGGCTCTCGAGCCGCCCACGGAGGGTATCCAGTACCACCACCCAAGACCCTCAGGATCCTCACGCTCCCCGTGAACTACGGGCGCTCCCCCCGGCCCCAGGCCGGCGGGTACTTGCCCTCCTTCGGACCCCGCGCCTCGACCTGGACCCAGTCCGCGGGCTGGGCGGCGCGCTTGGCGGCGAGCTCTTCGTCGTTCATCCAGTACCAGAACTTGGGGAAGTGCTCGTCCTGCACGTTGGCGTGGAAGCCCCCCAGGCGCGGGTTCACGAGGCCGCGGGTGACGTAGTAGTAGATCGGGAGGATGGGCAGCTCTTCGAGCAGGATGGCCTCGGCCTCGGCGAAGTGGGCCAGGCGCGTGGCCTCGTCGGACTCGGCGGCGGCCAGGGCGATCAGCTCGTCGTAGCGGGCGTTGCCCCAGCCGGTGCGGTTGTTCTCGCCGCCGGTCACGAACATGTCGAGGAAGGTGTTCGGGTCCGGGTAGTCACCGATCCAGGCCGAGCGCGTGACCTGGAAGTCGAGGGACTTCTGGGAGTCCAGGTAGACCTTCCACTCCTGGTTGAGGAGCTTGACGTTCAGGCCCAGGTTGCGCTTCCAGCCGTCGGCGATGACCTCGGCGATGTCCTTGTGGGTCTGGTCGGTGTTGTAGTGGATCTCGAAGGTGGGGAACTCGGCGCCGCCCTCGCCGAAGCCCGCCTCGGCGAGGAGCGCGCGGGCCTCCTCGAGGTCCGCCTCGAAGTCGGGCCCGCGGTTCATCTCGACCATCGGGTAGGCCCCCATGCCCGGGGGCGCGAAGCCGTAGGCCACCTGCTCGCCGGCCTTGGTGATGTGGGTCACGATCCCCTGGCGGTCGATCGAGAGGGCCAGGGCGCGCCGCACGCGAGGATCGTCGAAGGGGGGCTCGGTGACGTTGACCCGGTAGAAGTAGGAGCCCAGGTAGGCCGCCGGGTTGAAGTCCTCCCGGGGGAGCAGGCGCGGGATGACGTTGGTGATGGGGCGGTCGATGTAGTCGATCTCGCCCATCAGGTAGAGGTTCAGGCTCGTGCCCAGGTGGTCGACGGCCAGGATGTCGATCGTGTCGAAGGCCACGTTGTCCCGGTCCCAGTACTCCTCGCTCTTGCGCAGGCGGATGCGGTCGTTGACCCGCCGGAACTCGATCCGGAAGGGGCCGTTGGTGACCAGGTTCTCCGGCCGCAGCCACTGGAGCTCCCAGGAGTTGGGCCAGCGCTCCTTGGCGGCCTCGATGGCGTGGCCGGGGACCGGGAAGGTGGGGTAGAAGGCACAGATGTCGAGGAAGTAGGGGGTGGGCTTGTCGAGCTCGACGACGAAGGTGCGCTCGTCGGTGGCGCGCAGGCCGAGGAGCTGCTCGTCGACGATCCGCTCACGGTAGGCGCGACCCGGCATCAGCGCTCCCGAGGCGCGCAGGTCCTCGAGGGTCCCGGGCTCGACCTCCAGCTCGGCCAGCCACTGCTGGCCGCAGGGGTCCTTGAGGATCAGGTCGACCGCGTGCGCGAGGTCGGGGTTCACGCGCGCCACCACTCCCTCGAACGGCAGCCACAGGTTCTGGGCGCAGAACACGAAGGGCACCGATCCGACCGACTCCTGCGGGCGCAGGCGCTGGCCCTCCTCGAGGTTCAGGGTCAGCTCTCCACCGTCGGCGAGCCGCTCGAGCCCGAAGCCGGAGAAGCCCACGCGCAGCTGGCCGGGGGCGAGCTCACGGATCCAGAAGGGCGCGTCGGCGGTGGTGTTCAGGAACTCCACCTCGTCGTCCATCAGCGTGTACTGCCTGGCCCCGCGGATGTACCACAGCTGGTAGGCGTACTCCGCCGCCGTCAGCGGGTCGAGCATGCGCCGCCAGGAGTACTCGAAGTCGCGGGCGGTCACCGGCCGCCCGTCGCTCCAGCGGGCGTCCTCGCGGATCTTGAAGGTGTAGGTGCGGCGGTCCCGCGAGATCTCCCAGGACTCCGCGGCCCCGGGCAGGGGCTGGAGGGTCTCGGGGTGCTTGACGCAGAGCCCCTCGTACAACGCGCGCACCACGCGCCCCTCGGGCACGCCGCTGACCGTGGCGGGGTCGAGGGTCGAGACCTCCGCGGCGTTGTTGAGGGCGAAGTCGGCCGGCTCCAGGCGGGCCGAGCTGGCCAGGGCCAAGGCCAGGGCCCCCAGGCTCGCCAGGAGGGCGAAGGCCAGGGTCTGGCGCAGGCGTCCGAGGCGCGGGGAGGTCGGCACGGGGGCAGGCTAGCCGCGGTCGAAACCGAGCGCAAGTCTAGCTCGGGTAAGGCTTTGCGTCCTTGACACGGGAGGGCCCGGGCGGGTAGCGTGCCGGGCTGCCGCGGGCCCCCCGTCCCCGCGGCCGTCCTTTCTCCGCCACCCCACGTCCCGATGAAGCTTCTCCGCCGGAACTCCGCCGCCCTGCTCCCCGTCTGCCTCTGCCTCAGCCTGCCGGTCTCCGCCGCCTCTCCCCACTCCGGGGCGGACGAGGTCGAGGGGCCCCACGACGTGCCCGCGGACAAGTTCCACCCGGCCCGCGAGACCCAGGTCACGCCGGCCTACGGGGGCGAGGCGGTCGTGCACCTGTCCTCCATGCCGGAGGGCCTCAACCGCGCGACCGAGAACTCGGCGGTGGCGCGCTGGATGCTGTACGAGGTGAACGACACCCTCACCCTGCAGGACTGGGAGTTCTGGGACGACCGGCCGAGCCTCTGCAAGAGCTGGAAGACCGAGGACCAGATCATCCTGACCGAGGAGGCCTGGGGAAAGTACTCGAGCGCCCAGCGCATCGGTGAAGGAGACGGGGAGCGGGAGATCCTCTACGGCGAGGTCACCCAGACGGGCGCCGATTACACGGTCAAGGCCCTCTCGGAGGGCAACCCCAGCGACGGCGTGACCGTCTCGGCCGCGGACGTGGAGAGCGTGCAGCGCGGCACCATCTTCACCTTCGACCTGCCGGACAACGTGAAGTGGCACGACGGGCACCCCTTCGACGCCCACGACGTGTACTTCAGCTGGGACCTGTTCAACAACCCGTCCGTCGACTGCGACGAGATCCGCTTCCAGTACAAGCAGATCCTCGAAGGGGAGGTCGTCCACGACCACAAGATCCGCTTCTTCTTCGAGAAGCAGTACATGCTCGCCCTGCGAGTGCCCGGCGAGATGTCGATCCTGCCCCGGCACCTCTACGACCTGACCGACCCGGACAACAAGAAGTACGACCCCGAGTTCCACGCCCACACGCTGGAGCAGCACGGCGAGGGGCACGTCTTCAGCGAGGCCGAGCGCGGGGAGTACATCAACGACAACCCCCACAACACCGACTGGGTGGGGCTCGGCCCCTACCGGGTGGTCGAGTGGAACTCCCAGGGCGTCAAGGCCGTTCGCTTCGAGGACTACCACGACCCCTCCAAGGCCGGCTACGTGGACCAGATCACCTGGCGCTACATCAGTGACGACAACTCGGCCTTCCAGGCCCTGATCAACGGCGAGCTCGACTACTTCGCCCGCGTCAAGTCCGAGGACTACTTCGGAGAGGGGACCGCCAGGGAGTCCTTCACCAAGGACTTCTACAAGGGCTACTTCTACACGGGCACCTACGGCTACACCGGCTGGAACACCCTGCGGCCGCACCTCTCCGACCCGATGGTGCGCAAGGCCCTCGAGCTGGCCTTCGACTGGCCCGACTACATCAAGACCGAGTACTACGGCCTGGCCAAGCGCGTCACCGGCCCCCAGAACTACTTCGGGCCGGGCTACAACCGCGCCGTGGAGCCCATGGAGTACGACCCCGACATGGCCGAGGAGCTCCTGGCCGAGGCCGGCTGGTACGACCGGGACGGCGACGGGATCATCGACAAGGACAACGTGAAGTTCGAGATCGAGTTCCTCTACCCCTCCGGCAACGCTGCCTCGCGCAAGTTCGGCCTGCGCCTGCAGCAGTCCCTGGAGCCCCTCGGCATCAAGGTCGAGATGCGCAACTTCGAGTGGTCGACCTTCCTCGAGCGCATGCTCGAGCGCAACTTCGACGCGGTCAACCTGGCCTGGGTGCCGCCCCTCGAGTCCGACCCCGAGCAGCTCTGGCACTCCAAGTGGGGCAAGCCCGAGCTCAAGAGCTCGAACATGTGCGGGATCATGGACCCCTACATCGACGAGCTGATCGAGAAGGGCCAGGTCGAGCTGGACGGGGAGAAGCGCGCGCTCCTCTGGCAGGAGGTCCACCGCTACCTCTACCAGGAGGTGCACCCCTACATGTTCGGGGCCAACACGCCCCGCAAGTTCGCGATCAACAAGAAGATCCGCGGCTTCGAGGCCTTCAAGATCTCTCCCGGCTACTCGATCCGGCGCTGGTACTACCCGGCCGGCTCGCCCGGCACGCGGTCCACGCTGGCCAAGAACTGAGCCGCGCGGAGTCTCCAGCGTGCTCCAGTACATCGTCCGGAGGGTGCTCTGGATGATCCCGACCATGCTCGGGATCCTCTTCATCATCCTCGGCCTGCTCCACGCCGCCCCCGGCGACCCCGCGAGCCAGATCCTCGGCCTCGGCGGGGGAGGCTCGGGGGAGATGACGTCCGAGGGGGCCGACATCGAGGCCCGCATCGCCAAGTTCAAGTACGAGAACGCCCTCGACCGCAGCTTCGTCGTGCAGTACCTGGGCTTCCTGGGGCCCTTCAACGTCAAGCCGGACGGCCACGAGTGGTTCGGCGGCGACGGCCGCAACCCCTGGGGGGGCTTCCTGGCCCTCGACTTCGGCACCGAGCTGTTCAACAAGAACAAGAAGATCGGGGACGAGATCGTGACGCGCCTGGTGCAGGTCACCCTGCCCCTGGCGATGATCTCGACCTTCCTGATCTACGCCCTGGCGATCCCGATCGGGATCTTCTCCGCCAACCGGGCGGGCACGCGGCTCGACAAGTCGATGACCCTCTTCCTGTTCATCCTGTACTCGGTGCCGGTCTTCTGGGCCGGCCTGATGCTGCAGCTGATCTTCGGCAAGGCGGGCCTGGGCTGGCTGCCGGTGATCGGCCTGCACAGCCGTGGATCGGACGAGCTCGGGGCCTTCGCCTACGCCCTCGACACCGCCAAGCACTTCATCCTGCCGGTCATCGTGACCACCTACGGGGGTCTCGCCTACCTCTCGCGGCAGATGCGCACGGGGATGATCGAGGTCATCCACCAGGACTACATCCGCACCGCCAGGGCCAAGGGGCTCGGAGCGAAGGCGATCGTCTTCAAGCACGCCCTGCGAAACTCGGTCATCCCGGTCATCACGATCTTCGCCTCGATCCTGCCGATCATGATCGGCGGCTCCCTCGTGATCGAGGTCGTGTTCGACCTGCCGGGCATGGGCAAGTACATGTTCGAGGGGCTCATGCAGCGGGACTACAACGTGATCATGGCGACCATGACCTTGATGGGGGCCATGACCCTGCTCGGGATTCTCCTCTCGGACATCGCCTACGCGATCGTCGACCCCCGCATCAGCTACTCCTGACGCCATGTCCGAGAACACAGCGCAGGAGCCGGGCGGGGCCCCGGCCTACTCGAAGGACTACTGGGACCTCGTCTTCGAGCAGCTCTTCAAGAACCACCTGTTCAAGGTGGCGGCGGGGGTGCTGGTCCTCCTCTACGCCTCGGCGATCTACGCACCCCTGATCGCCAACGATCGCCCGTACGTGCTCGAGGCGGCCAACTACGCGGAGTACAACAAGGCCTGGCGCACCCTCTACCCCGCGACCCTGGGTGTCGGGAGCGTGGCCAAGAAGACCCCCGAGAAGTACCTCGCGGGTCGCGTCGAGGGCTCCGACCAGACCTACGCGGAGGCCCTCGAGAACGAGCGGCGCGCGGTGGAGACCCAGGTGGGCACCATGAAGGTCTACCTGCCCGCCGAGCGCCACGGGGCCCTGGACGAGCTCCTGTCGGCCGTGGGTGAGGTGACCGCCCTGGCGGCGAGCACGGCCGACGGGCGCCAGGACGCGGACCTGGACCGCATCAAGACGCTCCACGGGGCCGTCAAGGACCAGGCCAAGGCCGTGCGGGCCGAGTACAAGGCGCTCGACCCCAAGGTCGATCCGGCCGAGGGCGCCGAGGAAGGGGCCGTGGGGCTCCAGCTGGTGGGCAAGCGCAGCTACCCCATGTTCGAGACCATCTCGACCTGGGAGGCCTTCTTCATGGCCCTGTGGCTGGTCGTCATGAGCTGGCCCCTCTGGAACCGGCTCTGGAACCGGGTCCTGCTGAGGGGCGACCGGGAGCGCATCCGCAGGGCGCGCAAGCCCAAGTGGGTCTTGACCCTGCTCGTCTCGGCCGTCTCGGCGGTGCTCTGGGGCCAGCTCGTGGGGGGCAGCGCGACCCTCAACGTGGCTCCCTACAAGACGGCCCTGACCAGCGGCGAGATCGTCGCCATCGAGGCGGTCTTCCCGCCCATCCCCTTCGGCTTCGCCGAGGGCAACGGCTCCGAGTTCTACCGCCCGCCCACCTGGGTCTCGAAGTCCGAGATCGACGAGGAGGGCTACTACGTACTGGGGGCCCGGCGCCCCGAGCCCGACCCGGTGACGGGCTTCATGCCGCCCCCCAAGCCGGTCGAGGTGCGCTACGCCGAGCCGGCGCGCAACGAGGCCGGACGGCACTGGTTCGGTACGGACTCCTTCGGGCGGGACTTCCTGACCCGCATGCTCTGGGGCGGCCGCGTCAGCCTGTCCGTCGGGCTCGTCTCGGCCTTCCTCCTGGTCCTGATCGGCACCTGCATCGGCGCCGTGGCGGGCTACTTCGGCGGCCGGGTCGACCTCCTCATCTCGCGCTTCATCGAGGTCGTGCTGTGCCTGCCGGCCCTGCTCCTGATCCTGATGGTCTCGGCCTTCATCGATCCGAAGATCATCCCGCCGATCTTCTCGATCGTGATCCTGATCGCCCTGATCCGCTGGACGGGGGTGGCGCGGCTGGTGCGAGGCGAGTTCCTGCGCTTCCGCGAGGCGGAGTTCGCCCTGGCGGCCCAGGCGCTGGGCTTCTCCTCGATGCGGACGATCTTCGGCCACATCCTGCCCAATGCCATGGCCCCGGTGCTCGTGGCCGGGGCCTTCGCCGTGGCCTCGGGCATCCTGACCGAGTCGACCCTCTCCTTCCTCGGGCTCGGCATCAAGGAGCCGATGCCCTCGTGGGGCTCGCTGATCAACGAGTCCAAGATGAGCGAGCACTGGTGGATCCAGATCTTCCCCGGCTTCCTGATCTTCGTCACGATCACCTGCTACAACCAGGTCGGTGACGCCCTGCGCGATGCGCTCGACCCCAAGATGAGGAAGCACTGAGCCATGGCCGATCCGCAGAAGAGAGAGCCTGTGAAGCACGGCGAGGCCCTGCTCGAGGTCCGGGGCCTGCGCACCCACTTCCGGGGTGACGAGGGCATCGCCAGGGCCGTGGACGGGGTGAACTACACGGTGCTGGCCGGGGAGACCCTGGGCATCGTGGGGGAGTCCGGCTGCGGCAAGAGCGTGACGGCCCTCTCGATCCTGGGGCTCGTGCCCCAGCCTCCGGGCTTCCACGCCGGCGGGGAGATCCTGTTCCGCGGCGAGGACCTCCTGCAGGCCACCGAGGAGCGCATGCGCGAGATTCGCGGCAACGACATCTCGATGATCTTCCAGGAGCCCATGACGGCCCTGAACCCGGTCTTCACGGTCGGCAACCAGATCATGGAGACCGTCATGCTGCACCAGGGCCTCGACAAGGACGCCGCCCGGGCCCACGCCATCCGCATGCTCGAGAAGGTGGGCATCCCGAGCCCCGAGCAGCGGGTCGACGAGTATCCCCACCAGCTCTCGGGCGGCATGCGGCAGCGGGTCATGATCGCCATGGCCATGGCCTGCTCCCCGGCGCTCCTGATCGCCGACGAGCCCACCACGGCCCTGGACGTGACGATCCAGGCCCAGGTGCTCGACCTGATCGCCGACCTCCAGAAGCGGGAGGGGATGAGCGTCCTCCTGATCACCCACGACCTGGGCGTCGTGGCCCGGACCGCCGACCACGTGGCGGTCATGTACGCCGGGAAGGTTGTCGAGTACGGCACCGTGGAGACCATCTTCAGCGCGCCGCGCCACCCCTACACCATCGGCCTGTTCCACTCCCTGCCGGACCTGGCGGGTCCCGGGGAGCGCCTGTCGACCATCGAGGGCATCGTGCCGAGCGCCTTCCACTTCCCCAGCGGCTGCCGCTTCCGCACCCGCTGCCCGCTCGCCAGCGAGACCTGTGCGGGCGCCGAGCCGCCCCTCGAGGAGCTCCCCGACGCCCCCGGCCACACGGTCGCCTGCCACCACCTCGAGCAGGCCGCGACCCTCTGACTCATGTCCAGCACCCCCCTGATCGAGGTCCAGGACCTCCAGAAGTTCTTCCCCGTCCACCGGGGCGTGTTCTCGCGCCACGTGGCGGACGTCAAGGCCGTGGACCGGGTGTCGTTCACCGTCGGCCGCGAGGAGACCCTGAGTCTGGTGGGGGAGTCGGGCTGTGGTAAGACCACCGCCGGCCGCACCCTGCTGCGCCTGCTCGAGCCCACCGGCGGCCGGGCCACCTACCGCCCGACCGAGGACTCAGCCCCCGTGGAGCTCTTCGAGCTCTCGCGCAGCGAGATGCGCGAGCGGCGGCGCGAGCTGCAGATCATCTTCCAGGACCCGTACTCCAGCCTGAACCCCCGCAAGACCGCGGGCCAGATCGTGGGCGAGGCCCTGCGGGTGCACGGGATCGCCAGGGGGGCTGCTCTGGAGGACCGCGTGGCCGAGCTGCTCGTGCGGGTGGGCCTGCGCGCCGACGCCTTCAACCGCTTCCCCCACGAGTTCTCCGGTGGTCAGCGCCAGCGCATCGGCATCGCCCGCGCGCTGGCCCTCGAGCCGCGCTTCATCGTCTGCGACGAGGCCGTCAGCGCCCTGGACGTCTCCATCCAGGCCCAGGTCATCAACCTGCTCAAGGACCTGCAGCGGGACTTCCACCTCTCCTACCTCTTCATCGCCCACGATCTCTCGGTGGTGAAGTACCTCTCGGACCGCATCGCGGTCATGTACCTGGGCCGGATCGTCGAGCTGGCCACCTCCGAGGAGCTCTTCGAGAACCCCCGCCACCCCTACACCCAGGCCCTGCTGGCGGCGGTGCCCCACGCGGATCCAAAGCGCCGGCAGGAGCACGTGCCGCTCAAGGGCGACGTGCCGTCACCGATGAACCCGCCGAAGGGCTGTCACTTCGCGGACCGCTGCCCGGTGGCGGAGAAGAGGTGCCACGAGACGTACCCTGAGCATGTGACGGTCTCGGAGACGCACTCCGCCGCATGCCATCTGGTCGAGTGAGGCAGAGATGGCACAGGGGCTGTGGACCTCTGTGGTGTCCGCGGCTTCTTCCGGCTGAAGGCGTCCTCGCTCACCACCCGAGCGAGATCAGCACTCACACACCGACCTGATAGTGCTGCCGCAGCACGATCCGCAGCTGCTCGAAGTTCGCGATCGTGTGCTCCGGCTCGACCCCCACCTCCTCCGGCTTGGTGCGTGCCGCGCGGCTCGACCAGGCCGTGATCATGCCCAGCCCCTGGGGCGGGGCGATGTCATGGGCGGGGTTGTCTCCCACGTACATGACTCGCCGCGGGTCGAGGCCCTGGTCCTCCAGGGCGTGGGCGTAGAGCTTGGGGTTGGGCTTGGAGATCCCCACCTGCTCGGAGATGTAGATGGCGTCCGTGTCCAGGTGGGGGAGGAGCCCCAGGCGCAGGAGCTTCTCGGCCTGCTTGACCGTCAGGCCGTGGGTGATGATCCCGACCCGCAGGTCGGCCGCGCGCAGGTCCCGCAGGAGCGGGACCACGTCCTCGTAGGGAGCGATCTCCCGGAACTTGGTGTCGTGGTAGGCCGCGACCCCCGCGGCCACCACCAGCGCAGGGTTGGTACCCCGCACCGAGTCGGGTCCCAGGCGCTTGAGCAGGTGGTCGTAGTGGTTGCCGTAGTTCGAGGTGAACTCCGAGATCACCTCGCTCAGCTCCTGGTAGACCTGCTGCTCCGGCAGCTCGAGCCCCGCGGCCACCATCGCCTTGACCGCATTCCAGCGCGCTCGCTGGGCGAACTCGGTGGTGGGGAAGAGGGTGTCGTCGATGTCGAAGAAGACGGCGTCGAGGAGGGCCATGCGACACGGGGCGTGGGACCTTGAGGGTGGAGGCCTCAGGGTAGGGGATTGGGGAGTGGCATCCAATGGAGGGTCATGGGGGCCTGGCCTCCCGGAGCCACCCCACACCCGTCTCGCCCCCGGCTCAGGACACGCGAGAGCCCCGGTCGGCGTGGCCGACCGGGGCTCTCGCGTGTCCTGTCTCGAGGCTTAGTAGGCGGCCTCGATCTTGGCGACCTCCTCGCGGACGTCGGTGATGCTGGCCTTGATGAGGATCATCAGCGACTCGTTCTCGTCGCTGTAGCCCTCGCTCTTGAAGAAGAAGCCGACCAGCGGGACCTGGGCCAGCCACGGCACCTCGGCGCGGCGCTCGATGTTGCGGATGTCGGTCAGACCACCGAGGAGGATCGAGCCGCCGTCGGGGATCGAGGCCGTGGTGAATACGCTCTGGACCTGGAGCTCGGGGAGCTCGAACTGGACCGGGGAGGTGTTGCCGCCGAGGGTCGAGGAGTACTGCCGCACGTTGGTGATCTTGGCCACCGTGGGCTGCACCTCGAGGGTGATGTAGCGGCGGTCGTGGTGGATGGTGGGGCGCACGTCGAGGACCACACCCTCGTTGAGGATGTTGACCTGCGGGTCGGCGACCGCCTGGAAGGTGGCCACCTCGACGTCGAAGTCC
>CAZQAT010000101.1:0-16024 GCA_964591315.1 uncultured Planctomycetaceae bacterium | reverse complement strand
CCTCATGGCCGCGGCCAAGCCCATCCCGCCCCTCTCAACGGCTTGATTGCGGCCCACGGGCCCTTCAATCCGCCATCAGCGCTCCCGCCGAGCCCCACCGCGGCCCTCACGCCGCGGGCCGGACACACCTTCCCCACCGACCGCAGCAGGGCGCCGCTGCTCTCCCCTCAGCAACCCTCGAACGAGAGCTCCAGCTGTGGCGGTGGCCGCGCTGCCGCTGGTGTCGGCGCAACGCTCGGCAATCCCAAGTGCTCGAGGATCTTGACGATCACCGCCGTCTCCGTGATGGCCGCGATCCACCGGCGCCTCGACCCGCACTTCGTGCACTTCAACACGTCCACCGCGAAGACGCGCTGCATCAGCTCAGACCATGAGTAGCGGTTGCACGGCCTCGGCACGGGCTTCGACTCACCGCAAGACCCGGTGCGGGACCGCTCGCGTCGGGGCACGATCTCGCTGCGTCGGCTCGAGCCTGGTGCCAACACGCCGTGATACGTCAGCTGGTGCATCCGAGGTGGCGGAACCAAGGCGGCCAGGTGCTCGATGAACGCGAGGGGCTCGAAGACGAAGTGGGTTGTCCCGTCACGGAAAGGCCCGCGCGCGGGTCGCCGCGGACTGACGGCGCCCTACAGCGGCGTCAGCTCCACCCTGCGAAAGTGGATCGGCGCCCCCTCGGACTGCAGGGCGATGGCCCCACGGGACTCGCTCGCCTCCCAGCCCTCGTTGGCCAGCTCGCCATTGAGCCAGACGGTGATGCGCGCGCCCTCGCAGCGTACGCGCATGTGGTTCCACTCGCCCACGGCCCTCTCCGCGCCGGCCGTGCGAGGGATCCAGCTCCCGCTGCGGCGGGTGGTGTCGCCGCCGATGGTGATGTCGACGCCCTCTCCCATGAGGTAGAAGCCTGCAGCCGCACCGCTCTTGAGCTGGGCTTCGATGCTGCGGGGCCAGACGCCCCGGTAGCGCGGGGTCGTGCAGTGCAAGAGGAGGCCGCTGTTGCCTCCCTCCGTGCCAGGGGCCCAGCGCCACTCGAGCACGAGCTCGTAGTCCGCGTACTCCCCGGTCGTCCTCAGCACCGCGGTCGGCACCCCCTTGCAGAGGATCATCCCGTCCTCGACGCGGAAGGTCCGCGGGTCAGCCTGGGCGCCCTCGGCGGTCTCGACGGTCCAGCCGTCGAGACCACGACCGTCGAAGAGGGAAGTCACCTCGGGAGCGGTGGAGCAGCAGGAGGAGAACAGCGCGGCCGCCAGGGCGGCGAGGAGCGGGACGGTGTGTCGCATGGCTCAAGCCTAGCGAATGGGCCGCCCCCTTCACCTCAGACGATCCAGCTCCCCGCCTCCGGGTAGAAATCGGCCAGCACCTCGCGGGTCAGCCCCCCCAGCAGTGCCGCCAGGGAGGAGCGCGCCGCCTGTCCCGGTGGCTCACCGCCGCGGGCGTCCCTCCAGCTCCCGGTCAGGTAGACCTGGCGGGTCTGCACCGCCGCGGCGACCCCCTTGCGCCAGAAGGCGGGCGCCTCACGCTCGCGCCAGGCTCCGCGGCCGCGACCGAAGTGGGCCACGGACAGGTAGCGCAGGACCAGCTCCTGGGCCGTGCGACTCAGGACCTCCTCCGACCAGCGGACGCTGGCCCCGTCCCGGCCACGCACCGTGTTGTAGGCGCGGGCCACGGCTGCTGCCCCGAAGCCCCCGGCCAGGGCGCCGAGCACCATGCCCGAACCGAAGGACAGGCCTCCGGAGGCGACGTCCGCACCCAGCCCGCCGAGCAGCCCACTGGCCGCGCCGCCGAAGACGCCCCAGCGCTTGGGGGCCAGCTTCTCGGCGCTGCTGGAGAAGTCCGAGAGGGCCGTGCGCAGCTCGATGCTGGAACGCCCGTCGAGACCGTGCAAGCTGATCAGGCGGTCGACCACCCCCTCGCTGCCCTCCTCCAGGCGCCGGGCCAGGGTCTTCATGGCCTGTGCCTTGTCGTTGCCCCAGGCTCCTTCCACGAGGGGCTCCTCGTCGCGGGCGGTGCGCAGGAGCTCTGCAGCCACGACCTCCATCGAGGAGCGGAAGACCTCCAAGCGTGCCTCGCGCCAGGCCTCGACGCAGGAGCGAGCCAGCTCCCGGCGCTCCCCCTCGAGCACCGCCGCCACCGCCTCGAGCAGTTCCCCCTCCTGGACCCAGCAGCGGGTGAAGGCGTCGAGCCCCAGCACCCGGCGCACCACCGGCCAGGGCTCGAGGTGCTCGCGCCAGCGCTCCTCGTCCCGGTGACCCTCCGCCTCCCGGGGCGGGCCGGTCTGATTGAGCAGCACCAGCACCGGCTTGTCGAGCCACGACAGCAGGCGCATCTCCGGCCCCACGTAGCCCGCGTCCTGGGGGTACTCGGTGGCGTTGACCAGATAGAGCACCACGTCGCACTCCTCGGCCACGCAACGCACCGCCTCGCGGGTGGAGCTGCGCGCCCGGTCTCCGTCCTCCCCGGCCAGGATGGCGGCCACGGGGTCGGCCTCGACCTCGAACTCGCGCACCAGCCGTACCGAGTCCCCGAAGCCGGGGGTGTCCCAGAGCAGGAGGCGCTCACCCCCGCGCCCCTCGACCAGGGTGTGGGCCGTGGCCTCACCGGTCACGTGCGCCTGATCGAGCACCTCCCCCACGTCCTTCCGCAGGAGCGTACGGGCCAGAGTCGTCTTGCCCACGTTGGTGTGGGAGAGCAGGGCCAGGGAGAGGGGTCGCGGGGCCTCGCTCACGACGCCGCCTCCGGCCCCAGCTCGTGCAGGGCCACCCGTGCCCGTTCGAGCACCGTCGCATCCGCCAGGCCGTCCAGCTCGCAGACCACAGCCTCCAGCCCGACCGAGCGCAGCACACGCTCCCAGCTGCGCTCGCGCTCCGCCAGTCGGCGGCCCGCCTCCTCGCCCCGGGGCAGACGCTCTCGCATGGGACCGCTGTCGAGCAAGACCAGCAAGGCGGCCTCACCGCCCTGCGCCCTCAGGCCCTCCAGCAGACGGGCCAGGTACTCCCCGTGCACCTCGTCCTCCGGCGACTGGGCCAGGGTGAAGAGCACCACCCGGCACAGGCGAGCCCCGGCCAGATCCGCGGGCGGCGGTGCGGGGTCGTCGCCGTACTCGCAGGGCTCGAGGCGCTCGATGCGCGTGCGACCGCCGAGCACGTCGTAGAGCAGGGTGCTGAGACCGTCGCTGGAACGGGCGCTGGGGTGGTAGCTGTAGGCCTGCACCAGGGCCCGCTGTCCATGGCCGCGGTCCGTGGCGACCAGGCGCAGGAAGTAGGCGTCCCCCTCGAGGTCGAGCTCGACGGCGCGCTCGAGCCGTCGGCTGCGCCGCCCGCAGGCCAGCGCCAGCGCCAGGCGCGGCAGCACGACGAACAGGCCGCCGGTCACCCCGTAGTAGTGGATCCAGCGGGCCGCCTCCCCGGAGCCATCCGGGGCGCGCAGGGCCTCGACCGCCTCCACGTCGGGCAGGGGGCTCTGCAGCACCCAGGCCGCGGGCGTGAAGACGAGGGTCAGCACGCGCTGCACCGCCTCGGCGGTCAGGAAGGTGCTCTGCCAGCTCGCCTCGTAGTGCAGCACGAGCCCGCGCAGGTACATCCCCGCCACGGCACCGAGCATGACACCCGCGGCGAAGAGGTGCAGGCGCGTCCTGGCCCGGGAGAGGTGCAGGGGCCGGCCGACCCGCAGGAAGTCCCGCAGGTAGCGCTGCAGCGCCTGGCTCACCGGGCCGCTCAGGCTCTTCTGAGCACGGACCCCGCGCCAGGGCCGCTCGGGGGCCAGACACCAGACGAGGCCCCGGGCCAGGCGCCCCTCCGCGGCCGCACGGCTCGCTGCGCCCTCGGTCCTGGAGCCCGGCTTGGTCGTCCACAGGTCCGAGACGAAGGAGGCCAGCGCGACACCCAGGTTCCAGAGCAGGAGCCCGAGGATCGGGAAGGACAGGAGGTCGATGCGGCCGCCGGCCCCCAGGCGGTCGACCGCCACGCCCAGGAGCAAGGCCAGCGCGAGCACGACCCACAGCGGCGGTCCCGGTCGGGCGGCCAGGGCCGCGGCGCGCTCCACCGCGGGCCAGGAGCGCGCGATGCGCGCGCCCAGCCGGCGCGCGCGAGTCACGATCAGCTCCACCGGGGGCGCCTCGGCGGAGAGCTCCGCCCGGGCGTCGCGGGTCGCGGTCTCCCGCTCCCGCTGGCCGAGGAGCTCGCAGGCCCGGTCGCTCTCCTCGAAGGCGCGCACCAAGAGCACCTCCCGCAGGTCGCCTTCCCTCAGCTCGACCATCGGCCTCCTCGGGCCCAGGGTGCGCGGCCCCGGGCCGCCGGGTGGTGGTCCTCCAGCATCGCGCGCAGCCTCGCGGGCCGATCGCCCGGGGTCAAGTCCGGGCGCCGGGCCGGTGTCCTCAGGGGGGTGTTCATCATCGCCCCCTGCGGGGGCATCGACATTGCGCGGGCCGCGAGGCACCATTTTCGGCCCTCCGGCGGGCCTCTCCGGCCCAACTCTCCGCTGCCCATGCCGCACTCCGCGCTCCTTCCCCACCCGCACCACCGGCTGACGGCCCAGGGCAGGTGGACCCTCCCCCGGCGCCTCTCGATCCGGGGCGCGCCCCCGGCCGGACGCGCGCGCCTGGCCCGGGCCCTGGAGCGCGCCCGGCGCGAGCTGATCGAGACCGGCTCCCCGGACGCCGACGTGGTGGTCAGCGAGGACCCCGAGCGAGCCCCCCAGAGCTACCGGCTCGAGCTGGGCCCGGGGGGCGCGACCTGCGTGGCCGGCGACCCCGCCGGTGCCAGCTACGGCCTGACGACCCTCGCGCAGGAGATCGAGCTGGCCGTCGACGCGGGACACCCGGACCAGCTGGGGGCGCTGCGCATCGAGGACGCCCCCGACTTCCCCGAACGCGGCGTGACCCTCGACGTGGCCCGCGACCGGCGCCCGAGCCTCGACACCCTGAAGGAGTGGGTGGTGCGCCTCGCGGACTGGAAGCTCAACCGCCTGCAGCTCTACATGGAGGCGGACTTCGCCTACGCAGGCTGCGAGGAGGCGCTCGCGGACCGCAGCCCCTACACCTGCGACGAGCTGCGCGAGCTCGACGACCACTGCCGTGCCCACCATGTGGAGCTGGTGCCCAACCAGCAGAGCTTCGGCCACCTGCACGCCTGGCTGCGCCACCCGCGCTGGAGGGATCTGGCGGAGGTGCCGGAGGGCCTCTTGCACCCCTTCACCCGCGAGCAGGAGCCCTTCAGCCTTGCGGCGGTGGAGCCCCGCAGCCTGGACTTCGTCGCCGGGCTCTACGACCAGCTCCTGCCGGCCTTCCAGAGCGAGGTGCTCAACGTCGGCCTCGACGAGACCTTCGACCTGGGGCAGGGCCGCTCCCGGGAGGCCTGCAGCGAGCGAGGTACCGGCCGCGTCTACCTCGAGTTCCTGCGGGCCGTGCACGCCCTGGCCGCCGAGCGCGGCAGGCGCATCCAGTTCTGGGGCGACATCGTGCTCCAGCACCCCGAGCTGATCCCGGAGCTGCCCCCGGACGCGACGGCCATGGTCTGGGGCTACGAGGCCGACTTCCCCTTCGCCGAGCGCCTGCCTCACTTCGCCGCCAGCGGGCTGCCCTTCCAGGTCTGCCCGGGCACGAGCTCCTGGAACTCCTTCGGAGGGCGCCACCGCAACGCCCTCGCCAACCTGCAGAACGCCACCCGCGAGGGGCTGCGCCACGGAGCCCGGGGGATCCTCGTCACCGACTGGGGCGACCGGGGCCACCTGCAGCCCTACCCGGTCGCCCTCGTCGGCCAGGCCCTCGGCGCCGCCTGCGCCTGGAACGTGGAGGCCGGAGGGCAGCTCGATCTCGAGGCCGTCCGGCCCCTGCTCGACCGGCACGTCTTCGAGGACCCGAGCGGAGAACTGTCGGCGGCGGCCCTCGAGCTGGGGAGCGCCGGAGACGTGCTGGGGGACGCCTGCGAGAACGGACACGCCCTCTTCTTCGCCACCACCTTCGCCCACGAGGGCTTCCCCCACCCGCGCATCGTCGGCGTCGACGCCGCGGGTCTCGAGCGGGTGCGCGAGCAGCTGCAGGGGGCCACGGCGGGGCTCGCACGGGCAAGCTCCCGCCGGCCGGACGCGGAGCTCCTGGTACGCGAGCTCGAGCTCGCGCGGATGCTCCTGCAGCTCGGCGAGGCCACCCTGCGGGCGCGCCTCGCCGTCGGCCGACCCCACGGGCTCGACGAGCTGCCGCGCGAGGCGCGTGCCGAGCTGCGCGCGCGCCTCGACGCCTGCGCCGCGGAGCACCGCGCCCTCTGGCCGCGGCGCTTCCGCCCGGGAGGCCTCGAGCGCTCGGTGAGTTGGCTCGACTTCCTCAACATTCACTGAGGTCCACGGCACCGCCGCCCGGGGCTGGCTAGACTCCGCGCTCCCGACGGTGTCCCGTGACCACATCGCAGCCCCAAGCCCCCGCTCCTCCCCACCGTCGCCCCCGCTGGCGGCGCCGCCTGGGTCTCTCGGTCCTGGTCGCGGGCAGCGCGCTCCTGCTGCTGCACGGGCTCTGGCTGCCCCGGGCCGTGGAGGCCTGGGGACCGGCCCTCGCCCGGCGCTTCGCCGGCGTCGAGCTCGAGCTGCGGGAGGTGCTGCGCCTGGGCTGGGGCACCCTGGAACTGCGCGGCCTGCACGCCCGCTCCCGCGCCGAGCAGGCACCCTGGGTCGAGCTCGACCTGGAGGTCCTCGAGGTGGAGTTCGGCGCGGGGATCCTGCTCGGGCGGGTGGAGTCACTCCAGGAAGTGCGCGCCTCCGGGCTGCGGCTCCTGCTCGCCCAGGCCTCCTCGGAGGCTGAGCCGAGCGAGGGGCTGCCGAGCCTGCCCGCCCTCCCGCAAGGGCTGCCGCGGGTGGAGCTGAGCGAAGCGCAGGTGATCGTCGAGCGGGAGGCCGCCCCCGACCTCGAGTTCCGGGAGGTCGCGCTGGCCCTGGACGAGGCCGGGCGGCTGCGGGCCTCGGTCGCGCACGACGGACGCACCTACGGCCTGGGGGCCTTCCTGGGCGCCAGGGGCCTGGAGGACCTGCGCTGCAACGTCGACGGTCGGGAGCTCCTCGAGCAGTCGAGCCTGCAGCACTCCGCCTCGGAGGGGGGCAGCTGGACCGCGCGGCTGAAGCTGCTCCTCGGAGAGACCCCGCAGGAGGTCGAGTTCGAGCTCGCCCCAGAAGGCCTGCGCTGGGACGTGAGCCTGCGGGACCTTGACCTCGTCGAGCTGGGCGCGCTCCTTCCCCCGGACCGAGGGCCGGAGCTGGACGGGCGCTGCACCCTGCAGTCCCGGGGTGCCTGGGCACCGGACAGGCCCTGGTCCCAACCGATCGCTCTCCGCCTCGAGCTGGAGGACCTGCGCTGGGGCGAGCAGCACCTCGCGAGTGCCGACGCGGTCGCGAGCATCCGGGACGGCGAGTTGCTCGTCGAGGAGCTGGAGCTGCACCAGAGCGCCGCCAACTCCCTGCGAGTCACCGACGCGGGGTTGCCCCTGCGCGGCACGGACCTCGGCAACTGGCTCGAGCGCGCCCGCGGAGAACTCCTGCTCGACGCCCGCGACCTGCCCGCCCTGGCGCGCATGGCGGGTCAGGCCCCCACGCTCACGGCCGAGGAGTCCCCCCACCGTCTCGAGCTCGTCGCCCAGGTCGCCGGCGGTCTCGCGCAGCTCCGGGAGGGGCACTTCGAGAGCCAGGCCGGCCACCTACGCCTCGCACAGGCCTCGGTCGCCCGGCGCGCTGAGGGCGTGGACCTCGCCCTGCGCGGCGACCTCGACCTGCCGGACCTGGCCGGTCTCGGCGCACTCCTCGGGAGGGAGGGATGGAGCGGAGCCTGCACGGGGCTCCTCGATCTGAAGGGAAGCTGGCCCGAGCTGGCGGGCAGCCTGGAGCTCGCCGGAACGGAGGTGGTCCTCGAGGGCCAGGAGCTCGGGGGCATCGAGCTGCGAGCCGCGACCCGCGGCACGGACGGACGGGTGGAGCTGGAGCGGCTGCGGGGCGACACACCATGGGGCACCCTGGCGGCCAGCGGGGCTCTCGAATTGCGGACGGAACCGCGCACGGCCGAGCTGCGCGAGCTCTCCCTGACCCGCGGCGGCGTCGGGATGGTCCTGGAGCGCCCCGCCGCGGCCCGCTGGTCCGCCGCCGGGGGCCGCGTCGAGGAGCTGGTGCTCTCCGGTGAGGCCGGCGCCCTCGCCCTCGGGCTGAGCTGGGAGGACGACGACCTGCAGCTGCGCCTGGTCGCCTCGAGCCTGCGGCCGGAGCTCCTGCTCGGATCGAGCGCGCTCGAGGCTCCGCCCTTCGAGGGCGCGGACCTGCAGCTCCTGGGCTCCCGCACCGCGGGGGCCCTGACGTTTGCCTCCACGGGTCACCTGCGCGGACTGCACAGCGAGCGCCTGCCGGGGCCGAGCGAGCTGCGCTGGCAGCTCGACTACGGCCAGAGCCGCCTCGAGCTGGGCGAGCTCGTGCTCGAAGGCGGCCCCTCCCTGTCCGCCAGCCTCACGGGCTCGCTGCCCCTCGACCTCGGCTCCAGGCCGCGGCTCCCGGCGGGAGACCTGCGGCTCACGGGGACAGCCCACCTGCCCCTCGAGCTCGCCGACGCCGAGTGGGGCGGGGACCTCGCGGTCGACGTCGACCTGAACGGGAGCTGGGAGGCCCTGGCCGGCCAGCTCGAGCTCACGGGCGAGGGGCTGCGCGCGCCGAGCGCGCTGCAACCGGAGGGCGCGCCCCCCGGTCGGCTGGCGGGCACGCTCCAGCTCGCTGACGGTCTCGTCTGGCAGGAGCTGCAGCTCGACTTCGGCGAGAGCGTGTCCTTCACGAGCAGCGGGCGCATCGGTGCCCCCCTCGATGCGCAGGCCTGGCTCGACGAGCCCGCGGCCGTTCTCCGCAGCTCGAGCCTGGAGGCGAAGCTTCAGCTGGCTGAACTCGACCTGGCGCGGATCGACGAGCTCCTGGCGCACTACGGCGCCTCGGCGCGGCAGGTGCGCGCGGGCCGCCTGCACGCGGACCTGAGTCTCGCCGGAACCCTCGAGGAGCCGCGCCTCCAGGGCGGCCTGGACGTCGACGGGGGGCGCGTGCGGCTCGGGAGCGGGCTGCCCCCGATCGACGAGCTGGCGGCGCGTCTCACCTTCGACGCCGATCGGATGCAGATCGAGAGCTGCGGGGGAACCCTGGGCGCCTCCCCCTTCGAGGTCCAGGGCGCGGTCGAGCTGGGCGGCGAGGGGGCGCGCCTGGACCTGCGCCTCGCCGGCCAGGACCTGCTCCTCTTCCGCGACCCCAGCTCCAGGGTCCGCGCCGACACGGACGTCACCATCCGCGGGCCGCTGGACGCCCTGGTGATCTCCGGCAAGGTCGACCTCACCCACGGCAACCACCGGCCCGACCCGCGCTTCCTCGACCTGCGCGGGGCGCGGCCCTCGAGCGGGGTGCGCGGCTTCCAGCTCTTCAGCCTGCGCGAGCCGCCCCTGCGGGACCTGCGCTTCGACGTCCAGCTCGGCGCCCAGAAGCCCTTCGAGGTGCGCAGCCCCATGGTGCGTGGTGGCGTACGGCCGCGGCTGCACCTGGGCGGCAGCGGGCAGGTCCCGCTCCTGACCGGCAGCGTGTTCCTCGAGCGCACCCTGCTCGAACTGCCCGCGACCCGCCTGGAGCTCAGCGGCGGCACCATCCGCTTCGAGGAGGACAACCCCTTCGTGCCCCAGATGGAGCTCGTCGGCCAGACGCGCATGCTCGGATACGACATCCGGGCCAACATCAGCGGCCCCTACGACACCCCGGAGGTGCAGTTCAGCTCCACCCCGCCCCTGAGCCAGGAGAACCTGTTCCTGCTCGTGGTCACAGGCAAGCTCCCCTCCGACCCGGATCAGACCGACGGCCTGGCCACGGCCAACACCGTGGCACTCTACCTGGCCCGCGACACGCTCTCACGCTGGTTCGAGGACGACGGCCCGGTCGACGAGGACTCGATGCTCGAGCGACTCGACTTCTCCATCGGCGAGGACGTCAGCAAGAACGGCACGGAGACCGTCGAGGTGGCCTACCGCCTGTCCTCCCGTGCGGACCTCGAGCCCGAGCGCAAGAACGCCCGGCACTGGTACCTGCACGCCGAGCGGGACAAGTACGAGGACTACAACTACGGCCTGCGGCTCGTGTTCCGCTTCCGACGATGAGGGTCCTGGTCCCGCTCCTGTGCGCCCTCCTCCTGGCGCTCAGCTCCTGCCGCTCGAGGGACACCCTCACGGGAGTCAGGACACGCATCTTCGACCGGCCCTCCGCCTTCGACCTGGAGTTCGAGGGGGTGCGCTCACTCTCCGCCGGCCTGCTCCAGCGGGCCGCCGCGGCCGAGCTCGAAGACTTCGTCGAGGGCGGCTTCCGGGCCGCGCCGATCGACGACGCGGCCTACGCCATGGCGGGCTTCTACCGAGGTCGCGGCTTCCCCGACGTGCGGGTCGAGTACGAGCTCGAGACCGCCGACCGCTCGCGACCCCGGGTCCTGTTCCGGGTCGAGGAGGGGCCGCGCTGCACCGTCGGCCAGGTGCGGGTCAGGGGTGCGAGCGCCTTCGAGGCCAGCCGACTGGCGCGCTTCCTGCGGGGGAGCACCACCCAGGCCTTCGGGCTGGGCTCGCTCTACTACGTGAAGACCGAGGCCCAGGCCGCCCGCGGTGCGATCGAGAGCCTCTACCTGCAGAGCGGGTACCTGGAGGTGCGCGTCGAGGGTCCGGAGGTGCGCTTCGACCAGACGCGCACCCGTGCCGACATCGAGTTCCAGGTCGTGGAGGGTCCGCACTTCGTGCTGCGTGAGGTCGAGCTCGGCGACCTCGCGCAGCCGCACCTGGCCGAGGTGCGCGCACGCCTCGATGGTTTCGTGGGCAGGTCCTGGTTTCCGCGGGTGGGCTACGAGCTGCGGGCCGCGGCCTCCGCCGTGCTGGCGGACCGCGGCTACCCCGAGGCCGACGCCACGTCCAGCGAGGAGGTCGACCGCACGACCGGGGACGTGCGGGTGCGCCTGGAGGTCCAATCCGGGCCCGAGGTGCGCCTGAAGGAGCTGCTCGTGGAGGGCAACGAGCGCACCCGCACCTCCTTCATCCTCTCCCTGCTCGGCATGCAGGCGGGCGACCTCTACCGTCGCGAGGCGGAGCGGCGCGCCTTCCGTGCACTCTACGCCACCGGGCTGTTCGACTCGGTGGAGCTGCTGCTCGAGGGTGAGGGCAGCCAGCGGAGCCTGCGGGTCGTGGTCGAGGAGTCGGAGACCCTCGAGCTCGGCATCGAGCTCGGCTACGGCTCCTTCGAGCGCGCGCGACTGCTCCTGACCGCGACCGAACAGAACCTCTTCGGCACCGGACGCAGCCTGCACTTCGAGGGCAAGCTCGCCCAGCGGGCCAGCGGCGCGCGGCTGGTCTACACCGACCCCTACACCATCGACCGCGACAACGTGCTCGGCGCGACCCTGTTCGCCGAGCAGCGCCAGCTACCGGGCTTCGACAGCCTCGAGATCGGCACGGGGCTGAGCCTGACTCGCCACTGGACCCCCCGCTACCGCAACGTCTACGGCTACGAGTACCGCCTCTCGGAGGCGAACGACGTGATTGCCAACGACCCTGCGCTCGGGGAGGCCCTGCGGGAGGACGCCTACGTCTCGTCCGTCTACCTGACGAACGTCTACGACACCCGGGAGAGCTTCTTCCTGCCGCGCAACGGCACCTGGCTCCGTTTCAGGACCGAGTTCGCGCCGGAGGCCCTCGGCTCGGAGCTGAACTTCCTGCGCCTCGACGGGCGGCTCGTGCGCTACCACCCCCTGGACGACCACAACCTGATCGCCTGGACCGTGCGCGGCGGCGTCATCATCCCCACCGGAGTCAGCGCCGAGATTCCCCTACAGGAACGCTTCTACAACGGCGGACAGAACACCGTGCGCTCCTTCAAGGAGGACGAGCTGGGCCCCGTGGACGGAAACGGAGTCCCGCTGGGGGGCGAGGCCTACAGCGTCCTCTCGGTGGAGTACCGGCGCGAGCTGGTCTCGAGCCTGTCGGCGGCCCTGTTCGTCGACGCGGGGAACGTGTCCTCCGACTACCACGACGCCCTCGAGTTCACGGACCTGCGCTACGGCCTCGGGCCGGGGCTGCGCTGGCTGCTGCCGATCGGGCCCGTGCGGCTGGACTGGGGGATCAACCCCAACCCGCGGCCCAACGAGCGGGACTGGGTGCTGCAGTTCAGCCTCGGCGTCGCATTCTGAGCTCGGCGGGCCCGACCGCGCTCAGTCCCGCCGCCGGGCCGCCCGCCTGCCGCGCCCCCTGGCGGCCCGCTTGCGGCTCGCCGTCTTCTTCTTGCGCCGGACCTTCTTGGCGCGGGTCTTCTTCGCGGCCTTCTTCATCCGCCGCCCCTTCGGCCCGCACTCCGCATCTGGCGACGCCAGGGCCGCGTCGAGTACCTCGTCGACGGTCTCCACGAAGTGGAAGCGCAGCTGATCGCGCGCACTCTGGGGGATGTCCTCCACGTCCACCTCATTGCGCTTGGGCAGGATCACCTCCTCGATGCCCGCGGCCAGAGCACCGAGCACCTTCTCCTTGATCCCCCCCACCGGCAAGACGAGACCCCGCAGGCTGACCTCGCCGGTCATGGCGACCTCGGAGCGCACGAGACGATCGAGATAGAGGGACACGAGGGCCGTGAAGAGTGCAACCCCGGCGCTCGGCCCGTCCTTCGGGATGGCCCCGGCGGGGATGTGCACGTGCACGTCGAAGGCGTCGAAGCGCTCCTGGGGAATGCCCAGGCGCTTCGAGCGGCTCTTGACCAGGCTCATGGCCGCGACGGCGCTCTCCTGCATCACCTCTCCGAGCTGACCGGTCTTGATCAGGCGACCCTTGCCGGGCATGGCGGTGGCCTCGACGAACAGGATCTCGCCCCCCACCCGGGTCCAGGCCAGCCCCGTCGCCACGCCGGGCGAGCCGCAGCGCATGGCGAGCTCTCCCTCGAAGCGCGGCGGCCCGAGGATCTCGCGCACCTGCTTGGGCCGCACCTTCATCGAGCGGCGGCTCTTCTCCACGATGCGTGTGGCGACGTGGCGACAGATCGCGCCGATCTGCCGCTCCAGGTCCCGCACGCCAGCCTCGCGGGTGTAGCTCTGGATCAACAGGTCGATCGCCTCGGGTGTGATGTCGCACTGGCGAGCGGTCAGACCCGTGTTATCGAGCCGGCGAGCCACCAGGTAGCGGCTGGCGATCTCGCGCTTCTCTTCCCGGGTGTAGCCGGGAAGCTGGATCACCTCGAAGCGATCCCGCAGCGGCGGCGGAATCGCCGCGAGCACGTTGGCCGTGCTGATGAACAGCACCCGCTGCAGGTCGAAGGGCACGCCCAGGTAGTTGTCCCGGAAGGTGTGGTTCTGCTCCGGGTCGAGCACCTCCAGCAGGGCCGACGATGGATCCCCGTGCACGCCCCGGCCGAGCTTGTCCATCTCGTCGAGCATGAAGACCGGGTTGCGGGTCCCGGCCTTGCGCAGGCCCTGGATGATGTTGCCGGGCATGGCCCCCACGTAGGTGCGTCGGTGGCCACGCACCTCCGCCTCGTCGTGCACACCACCCAGGCTGGCGCGCACGAACTCGCGCTCCATGGCCCGGGCGATGCTGCGGCCCAGGGAGGTCTTGCCCACCCCCGGGGGCCCCACCAGGCACAGGCTCTGGCTCTTGCCCTCCGGCCGCAGCTGACGCACCGCAAGGAACTCGACGATGCGCTCCTTGACCTTCTCCAGCCCGTAGTGATCCTCGTCGAGGATCTCCCGTGCGCGGGAGATGTCGAGCCGGTCCTCGCTCGTCTGCGACCAGGGCAGCTCCACCATCACGTCCAGGAAGGTACGCACGATCGAGGCCTCGGCCGCCCCCTCGGGCATGCGCGACAGACGCCCCAGCTCCTTGCGCGCCTCCTTCTCGGCCTCCTCGGGCATGCCCGCGGCCGTGATCTTCTCGTCGAGCTCCGCCAGCTCCGCGGAGTCGTCGTCCGCATCCCCCAGCTCGCGCTGGATGGCCCGCAGCTGTTCGCGCAGGTAGTACTCGCGCTGGGCCTGCTCCAGGGTGCCCTGGGTCTCCTCGCGGATCTTCTTCGAGAGGCGCAGGACCTCCGCCACGTGGCCGAGCTTGTTCGCAACCAGCTCCAGGCGCGCGCGGATCTCGAAGGTCTCCAGCACCTCCTGGCGCTCCTCCACGGGGACGTCCATGAAGGTCGCCACCATGTCCGCCAGCATGGAGGGCGAGCCGATGTTCTCGACCGCGTTCTCCAGGTCCTCGGGCGTGCCGGGCGCCAGCTGGAGCACCTCGCGCGCCTGGTCCTTGAGGGCGATGAAGCGCGCCTCGATGTCGGTGTCGTCCGGGTCCGACTCGGTCTCCTCGATCACCTCGATCCTGGCGATCGGCAGCGGATCGAAGCTGACGAACTCGAGCACCCTGCAGCGCCTCTCTCCCTGGCAGATGGCGTGGTGCCTGCCGTCGTCGGAGGCGATGTAGCGCACCACCTCGGAGAGGGTGCCGACGCGGTACAGGTCGTCGGCGGTGGGGTTCTCGACGGACTCCTGCTTCTGCAGGAGCAGCGCCACCCGGCTCTCGCTCTGGACCGCCTTCTGGATCGCCTCCACGGAGCGCGGGCGGCCGATCATCAGGGGCAGGACGACCCCGGGAAAGAGCACCATGTTGCGTACCGGGACCACGTAGTACTGGCCCTCGGGCAGGGCTCCGGGAGTCTCTGCCGGGGGCGCAGGGGACGCCTCCTCGGGCGCCGTCGTCTCCTCGGGGGTGCCCGGGGGAGCGCCGTCCTGGGGCGGCGGACTGGATTCGGGTGTCTCGCTCAAGGTGCTCGGCCGTGATGCTCGGCTAGGAGGGATGAAATCGAGATTCAGGGAGAGCCCATTATGGCCCCCCCTGCCGAGGGTTCCAGCCCATGGAGGCCCCTGCGCCGCTCCCGGGTGAGGATTCTGGCAGCGCTTTTAAGGGCACCAAGTTATCTTCATGACCGATCACAATCCAGGCGGTCGCTATCCCGCGCAGCCCCCACCCACACCAAGATGAACACCAAGAATCCCCTTCTGCGGGGCCTTATCCCCCTTGCGTGCACGCTGTTCCTCGCCACCCCCGAGGCCCTGGCCGACCGGAACGACCCGGGCAGCCTGCTGATCTTCGCCGAGTTCGACTCCCGGCCGGGCTCCTACACCTTCCTGACCGTCACGAACGTGAACGAGACCGAGTCGGTCCGCCTGCACTTCAACTATGTCAACGGCGAGGACTGCCTGAAGAACAACGCCTTCGGGACCATGACCCCCCGGGACACGGTCACCTTCTACGCCACGACCCAATCCCCCAATCCGGACCGCGGCTGGTGCTACACCTACGCTCGTAGCATGACCACCGGCAAGGCGGTCGACTTCGACTATCTGATCGGCTCGCTGATCACTCTCGACGGCCAGTCCGCCAGCGAGTACGCCCTCAACGCCATGGCCTTCGAGGCCCAGACGGGTCACGGCAACGACACCGACCTGAACTCGAACGGGAACCTGAACCTGGACGGCCTGGAGTACAGCGAGACCCCCGACAAGATCGCGATCCCACGTTTCTTCGGCCAGATCCCCGGCACCACGAGGGCCGAGCTGATCCTGATCGGTCTGACCGGCACGAAGTTCGACACGACCGTGAACTTCCTCATCTACAACGACAACGAGCAGGGATTCAGCTCCCAGCACACCTTCGACTGCTGGGACCGCGTCGCGCTCTCCACCATCTCGGGAGCCTTCAACAACAGCTTCCTGGTCACCACCAACCACGACCCGAACGAGATCCTCGGCTTCAGCACCTACGAGTCAGGCTGGTTCGAGATCGACGGCAGTACCGCGTCCTCCACCACGACGAGCATCGCCAACGCGGCCATCCTGGCCGTGATGGTGGAGACCAACCGCCTGAGCTCGGCCTCGCTGCCCTTCACGATCGGCACCCAGACCAACGGCAGCATCCTGCCCACCTCTCTCAGCGGGAACTAGCCCGGCCTATTCATGAGGCTTTGACGCATTGGGACCCAACTCCGTTCCTGG
>CAZQAT010000100.1:0-17006 GCA_964591315.1 uncultured Planctomycetaceae bacterium | reverse complement strand
GCCTGACCTTCGGCGCGGGGGTCTCGGACGACCAGGCCTCCAGCAACGGCACGGCAGTGGCCGTGGACGCCTACCTCGTCCACAAGCGCTTCAGCCTCCAGGCGGAGTGGCTCGACTACGCCCGGGACTACACCCTGGTCGATCCGCCGGAGCAACGTGGGAGCACCTCCCCCTGGAGCGTCACCGCCAGCTTCATGCTCCAGCCGGACAAGGTCGAGCTGGCCGTGCGCTACGACGAGTTCGACGACGTCCACGAGCCCCTGGACCTCAGACGGCGCACTCTGACCCTCGGGATCAACCGTTACATCGAGGGGCACGACCTGAAGTGGCAGCTCAACTACGCCGCGGCCCACAAGGGCGGCGATGAAGATGGCCTGCACGACCACGTGTTGGCCCTGGGAGTGACCGCCTCCTTCTGAAGGCCCGCAGGTCCGATTCAGAGAGGGGGGCGTCGGCTGGCCGGCGCCCCCTCTCTCGTGCCCTCCCAGCCCCGGGACCCGGCGTTGCGAACTCCTTGGAGGCCTTTGCAGGTCTGCGAGGTCGTGTACAGTGGAACCCGTAGCTCGAGGGGCCTTGGGGCTCCCGCCCCCGAGCGAGCCGGAAGACAGGGAGGCTCATCCAGAATCCAAGGAGGTGATCAAAATCGACAGTCATAAACCCAACAGGCCCCTGGCCCTGCTCAGGATCCTTCACCTCGGAGGCATCGGCTGAGTGTCGGACCGGGGGCAAGGGCTTGCGCGGCGACAATGGCTAAGCCGCCCTGCTCCCTGGCTCTGATCCCTGGAGCGCACGGCCCCGCCGGGCCCGGCTCTTCCGGACGGAGATCTTCAACGCGGCGGATCGACTCGATCGATCCGCCGCGTCTTCATGCCCGAGCGAGACTCCGGGCTCAGCCCCCCGAGGGCCCGAAGTAGTCCACGTAGCTGTCCGGCCCCTCGTAGACCCGCAGGCGGTGCAGCCTGCAGCCGGGGTGGTCGGCGAGGCGCGGCCCGAGGCGCTCCCAGAAGGCGACCGCCAGGTTCTCCGCCGTGGAGATGCGGCCCTCCAGGAAGGGCACGTCCAGGTCCAGGTGCTTGTGATCCACCTGGGTGAAGATCTCCTCGTGCATCAGCGCCCGCAGCACGTTGAGGTCGATGATCATCCCCGAGGACGGGACGGGCCCCCTGACCGTCACCTCGTAGACGTAGGTGTGACCGTGCCCGTTCGGATTGTTGCACGGTCCGTAGAGAGCGGCGTTCTCCGCGTCGCTGAGGGCAGGGTCGTGGAGTCGGTGAGCCGCGGAGAATTCCTGGCGGTGAGTGAGCTCGAGTTCGGGGCCTGTCATTCCGGATTTCGCGGCTTGAATCCTCGGCGAGAAGGCCCTCGCGCACCAAGGGCCGATTCGAGGGCAAGGGCGAGAATAACCCGTCGGATCACGGCCAGGGACTCCCCTGGGGACTTTGCCGGTGGACCGGTCGAATCCCTGGGTTTTCGTCTGGAACAGCGGCCCCCCACCCTCCAGGAGAGACCTGCCATGAACAGGTCCTACGACTCCGAGAGCGCAGCGAGCTTGATCCCCCTGCTGGGTGTGCTGAACCGCGAGATCCGTGAGCGCAACGACGCCGTGGCCCAGGCCACGGCCCGGGCCCGCCAGCTCGAGCGCGACCACTCCAGGGTTGGCCTGAGCGAGCGCTCGGCGGAGCTGGCCGTGCTGCGGGCCGAGATCTCGACCCACAAGCGCGAGATTCGAGAGACCCGTCGCGAGCTCGGGCGCCTCGGTTGCCTGCTCGACGAGGAGGACCTCTCGACCGTGCACATCCCCGGCCGCAACGGCGAGATCGAGGACGGCTTCGTGTGGCACGCCGGTGCGTCCCAGGTGGAGGCCGCGGTCCGCGAACGCTAGCCCGGCCTATTCATGAGCCTTCAACGCATCAGCACCCAACCGGCAGCCTTCGGCTGCCGGTTGGGTGCTAATGCGTCAAAGCCTCATGAATAGGCCGGACTAGCGAACAGCCGAGACGACGAGAAAGTGGAGAGGGCGGCCCGCGCACCGGCGCGGGCCGCCCTCGTCCAAGGCCTCGAGGACGCGCTGCGAGCTGCGAGCTGTCGGGTTCTCAGGACGGGGGTCCCGAGCCTCCTCCCCGCCGGGCGGGCGGCGAGCCCTGCCCCCCCGGCTCCGGGTCCGCGTCCTCCGGCCTTCTCTCCTCTCGGTCCATCCCTCTCTCTGCGTTCCGGTGGCCGTCTCCCTGCCTCGCACCCGGGCTCTCCTTCCCGGCCCGCAGCACCTCGAGCAGCCGGAGCTTCTGCCCCGCAAGCTGCTGCTCGCTCCAGCCGGCCCGACGGGCCCGGGCCTCGAGCAGGGCGTGGCCACGCTCCAGGGCGCGGCGCTCCGCGGCGCTCGGCGGGGCCGGCGCGGGCTCCTCGGGGACCCTGCGCGCGCTCGACCGCGGGGCGGGCCCCCTGCTCTCCACCTGCAGGTCGGCCCGCTCCACGGTGCCCCGCAACACCGAGCGCGGAGCGGCGAGAGCTCCCGAGTCCGGGGACAGGGCCATCGTCCCGCCCAGGCGGCTGCGGACCTCGGAGCTCGGGTGCAGGACGCCCGAGCCGCTCCTGCCGGGGACGCGCCCGGCCCCGTGGGCCTCGAGGGCCGTCCTGGACCGCTCACGGCGGGCCCGGGTCAGGCGCTCCTCCAGGGCCGCCCGCGCCCGGCGGTAGGCCTCGGCGGTGCTGGCAGGCCGCTGGGGCCTCTCCGCGGGCATCGTGGGCTCTCCCGCGGCTCCAGGGCGGACCTTCGACCCCGCAGCCGGATCCCCCCGCTCCCGGCCAGCCGACTCCCCTGCGCGGGCCTTCCAGATCCGCTCGGACTCCTCGACGAGGTCCCGGCCCAGGGGGCGACCCGCATCGACCAGGAGCTGGCGGTAGTACAGCAGGAACTCGTCCCGGGTCAGGTGGCGGTCCCCGTCCTCGTCCCAGCGGCCCACGACCGCCGTGCGAATCGAGGCCGCCGCGAGCTCCTCGCCGTCGAGCCGGCCATCACCGTCGGCGTCCGCCGCGGCGAAGACACCGCGGGCCCGGTCGAGGGCCGTGCGAGGCTGCTCCTGCGCCCCGGCGAGCCCGGGGAGGAGCAGCAGGACGGCCAGGATCGGGAGGACTCGGTGCATCGGGGGCCCCTCGGGTCGGAGGGGCTCGCTCCCGGTCCCCAAGCGATTGCCGTGCCGGGAGGTCGCCGAGCCCCGGTCGCCTCGCTCGGCCCTCTCCGGCGGCCTCCAGCCCGGCGGCGAGGGGGCCGGCAGGGCCCCCTCGTCCACTCCAGGGGACAGGGTGGCCCCTCCGGCGGGCTGGCCGGAAGTACCCGTTTCGCGGGCCAAATGCCGCGCCGCGTTTGCAGGCCGCGGGACCGCCCTGTACAACGCTCCTGCGCCGGTACGAGGCTCCGCCTCGACACCTCCCGGGTCCGTGGGGGCCCCCCCAGGAGACCTTCTGATCCTTCACTCCAGCAGATGAGGCATCGAGCCGCAGTGAGCTCCAAATTGGATTCCCCTCCGACCCAGAAAGCCGCCACCCGCGACGCCTACGGAGAAGCTCTGGTCGAGCTGGGAGCAGAGCTCGAGGGTCTGGTCGTGCTCGACGCCGACCTCTCGGGCTCCACCCGCACGAAGGCCTTCGCCAAGGCCTACCCGGAGCGCTTCTTCAACATGGGCGTGGCCGAGGCGAACATGATGGGCACCGCCGCCGGTCTGGCGGCCAGCGGCCTGACGGTCTTCGCCAGCTCCTTCGCCATGTTCGCCGCGGGTAAGGCCTGGGAGCAGGTACGCCAGTCGATCTGCGTGCCCGAGCTGAACGTCAAGATCTGCGCCACCCACGCCGGACTGACCGTGGGCGAGGACGGCAAGTCGCACCAGATGCTCGAGGACATCACCTTGATGCGGGTCCTGCCCCACATGACGGTGATCGTCCCCGCCGACGGCACCGAGGCCTACCAGGCCGTGCGGGCCGCCGCCGCCCACGAGGGCCCGGTGTACGTGCGCCTCTCGCGGGCCAAGACACCGCTCGTCTTCGGCGAGGACTACCGCTTCGAGATCGGCAAGGGCAACCTCCTGCGAGAGGGCACCGACCTGGCGATCGTGGCCTGCGGCATCGAGGTCGACGCGGCCCTCGAGGCGGCCCAACAGCTCGCCGCGGACGGCATCCAGGCGCGAGTGATCAACATGGCCACGATCAAACCCCTCGACGGGGACCTGATCGAGGCCGCCGCCCGAGAGTGCGGGGCAATCCTGACCGCCGAGGAGCACCAGACCAACGGCGGCCTCGGCAGCGCGGTCTGCGAGCTGGTGGCCGAGCGCTGCCCGGTCCCGGTGGCCCGGGTCGGTGTGGACGACACCTTCGGGGAGAGCGGCGGCTCCGACGAGCTGCTCGCCAGGTACGGCCTCGACGCGAACGGCCTCGTCGAGCGCGCCCGTCAACTGCTGAACCAGGCCCGCTGAGGCGCAAGGAATCGAGATGGCCCTCACCCGAGAAGAAAGAGACCGCATCGAAGCCGCCGCTCACCAGATTCGCGTGGACGTGATCCGCATGGTGCACGCCGCCGCCTGCGGCCACCCCGGCGGCCCCCTGGGCATGGCGGACTTCATGGCCACGCTCTGGCTACAGCACCTGAAGATCTCCGCCGAGAACCTCGACGACCCCAAGCGCGACAGGTTCGTGCTGGGCAACGGGCACACCTGCGCCGGCCTCTACTCGATCCTCAGCCTGAAGGGCCTGATCCCGCGCGGCGAGCTGCTGAGCTTCCGCAAGCTCGGCTCACGGCTCCAGGGCCACCCTCACCGCTCGGCCGAGATGGGCATCGACATGAGCACCGGCAGCCTGGGTACGGGGCTCTCGGCAGCCCAGGGCATGGCGCTGGCGGCCCGCGTGCGAGGCTGGGACGAGACGAGGGTCTACGCCACCTCCTCGGACGGCGAGAGCCAGGAGGGACAGATCTGGGAGGCCGCCACCAGCGCGGCCCACTACGACCTGGGCAACCTCACGGTCCTGGTGGACTTCAACAACATCCAGATCGACGGGGTCATGCGCGAGGTCATGGACGTGCGCGACCTGCGCCTGAAGTACGAGTCCTTCGGCTGGCACGCCCTGGACGTGGACGGCCACGACGTGGTCGCGGTGGACCAGGCCCTGTGCGAGGCCAAGGATGTCACGGACCGACCCAGCGCCCTGATCTGCGCCACGACCATCGGCAAGGGCGTGACCTTCATGGAGGACCAGGCGAGCTGGCACGGCGTCGCGCCCAACGACGAGGAGGCCCAGAAGGCCCTGGCCGAGCTGGACGCCTGAGGGCTGCCCCGGGCACCGGACGGCGGGGACCTGGGCTGCTAGAATGAGGGGCCGCCCCCCGACGTCTTGACCGAGCCGATCCACCGCCGCCCGACGGGGCACACCTCTCGCCAGAGCGCCACGGGCGACAGCGCCCGCCACGCGAACGCGCTCTTCCTCACGGGCACCCTCTTCGGGATGGGGCTGATGCTCCTGATCCTGAAGGTCTGGGGCCCGAGCGAGGAGCCGGACATCGCCCACTACCGCGAGGTGCGCGACCTGGTGCGCGACACCTTCGTGGCCGAGGTGGGCGAGGACGAGCTGCTCGAGAGCGCCCTGCGCGGCATGCTGCGGGAGCTCGACGCCTACTCGGACTACTACGTCGAGGAGGAGACCGCCGAGGTCAACCAGGACACGTCGGGGCACAAGGTCGGCATCGGCGTGATCATGCGCAACGCGGACGGACCCCAGGTCCTCTTCCCGGTGCAGGGCTCCCCCGCCGAGGCGGCCGGGCTGCGCGTCGGGGACCGCTTCCTCGAGCTCGACGGCCACACGACCGCGGGCATGAGCTCCGAAGAGGTGAGTCGGCGCATGCGCGGCGAGCCGACCACCCTGCTGCGCGTGCGGGTGCGAGGCCTCGACGGCCTCGAGCGCGTCCACGAGGTCAGCCGGCGCCAGCTCCTGATCCCCTCGGTGCGACGCAAGCGCCTGCTCGACCCGCAGCTCGGGGTCGGCTACGTGGCCCTCAAGTCCTTCACCAACGCGACCGCCGCCGAGTTCGACGAGGCCCTGGAAGATCTCCGGCAGCGGGGCATGAAGGGCCTGGTGCTCGACCTGCGCGGCAACAACGGCGGCGTCCTCTCCGCGGCCGTCGAGCTGGCCCAGCGCTTCCTCGAGGAGGGCGTCATCACCTCCACCGAGGGCCGCGGTGCCCCCCACGTGGAGCGGGCGGACGCCGAGTTCACGCCCTACCGGGACCTGCCCCTGGTGGTCCTGGTCGACGGTAGCTCCGCCAGCGCCAGCGAGATCCTGGCCGGCGCCCTGCAGGACCACAGGGTCGCCGTGCTGGTGGGCGAGCCGACCTACGGCAAGGGCGTGGTCCAGACCATCAGCCGCTACCCGCAGGAGCGGGCCATCGCCAAGGTCACCACCTCCTACTACTACACGCCGACCCACCGCAGCCTCGAGCGCGGCGACGGCGAGGAGGCCTACGGCCTCTTGCCCGACATCCTGGTGGCCTCGGTGCCCGAGGAGACCGACGCCTTCTACCGCTGGCTCCGGCGCCCCTACGATCCCCACGACTCGGTGCTCGCCGAGCTCGAGGCCTGGGAGGAGCAGGCGGGTATCGACCTCGGGCTCTCGCCGCCGCGGGACTCCCAGCTCGAGGCCGCCGTGGCCCTGTTCCGCGGAGAGCCCCCCTCGGCCCCTCGTTGAAGGCCCCATGCAAGAGCTGATCCTGGGCATCGAGTCTTCCTGCGACGAGACCGCGGCCGCCGTCGTGCGTGGCGGCCGGGAGGTGCTCTCCTCCAAGGTCCACTCCCAGATCGCGGAGCACGCGGAGTTCGGCGGCGTGGTGCCGGAGATCGCGGGTCGCTCGCATCTGGAGAAGATCCTGCCGGTGGTCGACGCGGCCCTGGCGGAGGCCGGGGTCACCCTCGACGACCTGACCGCCATCGCCGTCACCCAGCGCCCGGGCCTGATCGGCTCGCTCCTGGTGGGCCTCTCGGTCGCCAAGGGTCTGGCCTTCACCCGCGGGCTGCCGCTGGTGGCCGTGCACCACATCGAGGCCCACGTGTACGCGGCCAGCATGGAGTGCCGGGAGGACCCCTACCCCTGCGTGGCCCTGGTCGTCTCCGGAGGACACACCGCCCTCTACCGGGCACGCTCCCCCCTGGAGATGGAGCTCCTGGCCTCGACGCTCGACGACGCGGCGGGAGAGGCCTTCGACAAGGTCTCCTGGCTCCTGGGCTCGGGCTACCCCGGCGGCCCCGCCATCAGCCGCCTGGCCGTCGAGGGTGATCGCGGGCGGGTCGCCTTCCCCCGCTACCGGCCGAAGGACGGCGGCCTGGGCTTCTCCTTCAGCGGCCTGAAGACGGCGGTGCTCTACCACCTGCGGGGAGGGGACGCCCTGGCCCCCACGCCCGCGCCCGAGGACATCCCCGACCGCGCGGACATCGCCGCCAGCTTCGAGGAGGCGGTGGTCGACGCCCTGGCCACCCAGAGCCTGGAGGCCTGCCGGCGCGAGGGGCTCGAGCGCCTCCTGGTGGGCGGCGGCGTGGCCTGCAACCGCCGCCTGCGGGAGGTCCTGGCCGAGCGCGGGGCGGCCGCGGGGGTGCGGGCGACCTTCCCCAGCCCGGCCTACTGCACGGACAACGCGGTCATGATCGCCGGCCTGGGCACGGAGCTGTGGCGCGCTGGGCGCTGCGCGCCCTGGGAAGTGGACGCCCTGGCCCGCTGAACCGCGTTTGGCGCCGCGGGGCCGGGAATTGCGCTCCCTCAGCGGACCACGGCTCCGGTGGACCGTTAGACTGGGCCCCGATTTTCGGAGCGACCCGTGAACCCCGCCGAGCTCGAGGCACTGCTGACCGCGATCCACGACCGGAAGCTGCCCGTCGATGAGGCGCTCCGGCGGCTGAAGGCGTCGGCGGTGCAAGACCTGGGGCACAGCCGCATCGACCTGCACCGGGAGCTGCGCTGCGGCGCCCCCGAGGTCGTCTACGGCGCGGGCAAGACCCCCGAGCAGCTGGTGGAGATCAGCCTGGCCCTGGCGGCCCGGCACGGCCGCCTGCTGGTCACGCGGGCCTCGGAGGAAGGCGCCGCCCGGGTCCTGCGGGAGGTGCCCGCCGCGACCCACCACACGGCCAGCGGCGCCCTGACCCTCGGCCTGCCCGAGCCGCAGGCGGGCGAGGGCCTGGTGCTCGTGGTCAGCGCCGGCACGAGCGACGCGGCCGTGGCCGAGGAGGCCCTGCTGACCGCACGCCTCCTGGGCGCGCGCGTGGAGGCCATCCACGACGTGGGCGTCGCGGGCATCCACCGCATCCTCGAGACCACCGACCGCCTGCGAGAGGCCAACGCCCTGGTGGTCGTGGCCGGCATGGAGGGCGCCCTGCCGAGCGTGGTCTCGGGGCTCGTGGAGCGCCCGGTGATCGCGGTGCCGACCTCGGTCGGCTACGGCGCCTCCTTCGGCGGCCTCTCGGCCCTGCTGGGCATGCTCAACTCCTGCGCCGCGGGCGTCAGCGTGGTCAACATCGACAACGGATTCGGCGCCGGCTACCAGGCCGCACAGATCAATCGCCTCGCCCGTGACCCCGGAGAGGCGTCCCCCACCCCCCACTTCCAGAGCGAACCCACCGCGATCCCATGAGCGAAACGCGAGCTTGGATCGGTATCGAGAACGGCGTCGTGCTCGAGGGCCGGTCCGTCGGCGCCCACGGCGAGGCGACCGGCGACCTGGTCTTCAACACGGCCATGACCGGCTACCAGGAGATCCTGACGGATCCGTCCTACTGCGGTCAGGTCGTGATCATGACCTACCCCCAGATCGGGAACTACGGCGTGGCCGGCGAGGACGACGAGAGCGGCCGGGCCTGGGCCGAGGCCTTCGTGATGAAGGAGATGTCCTCCCTGCCGAGCAACCGCCGCTCGGAGGACTCCCTCGAGAGCTGGCTGCGCAAGCAGGGAGTGGTCGCCATCGACGGGATCGACACCCGGCGCCTGACGAAGATGACCCGCGAGGAGGGCTCCCTGCGCTGCATCATCTCCACCACGGACGGGGACGCCGACTCCCTCGTGGCCAAGGCCCGCGCCGCGGAGTCCACGGACGGGCGCGACCTGGCCTCGGTCGTCACCTGCGAGAGGCCCTACGAGTGGGAGGCGGGCTACGACGAGTCCTACCCCACCGAGCTCGGTGACCGGCAGGGGGAGCGCTTCCGCTGCGTGGCCGTCGATCTGGGCGCCAAGCGCAACATCCTGCGCAGCCTCGCCCACTGCGGCTTCGACACCACCGTCGTGCCCTGCACCAGCTCCGCCGAGGACATCCTGGCCCTCAAGCCCCAGGCTCTCTTCCTCTCCAACGGCCCGGGCGACCCGGCCGCGGTGACCTCCGCCATCGAGAGCGTCTCGAAGCTCGTGGGCGAGCTGCCCATCTTCGGCATCTGCCTCGGCCACCAGATCCTCTCCATCATCCTCGGGGCCAAGACCGAGAAGATGCCCTTCGGGCACCACGGCGCGAACCACCCGGTCCGGGACCTGACGACGGGCTCGATCGAGATCACCAGCCAGAACCACTCCTTCGCGGTGGTCGAGGAGACCCTCCCGGACCACCTCGAGCTGACGCACATGAACCTGAACGACCACACGGTCGAGGGAGTGCGGCACAAGACCCTGCCGATCTTCAGCGTGCAGTACCACCCGGAGGCCGCGCCAGGACCGCTGGACTCCTCTCACCTGTTCCAGCGCTTCTACGAGCTGATCTCCCAGGAGCTGCAGACGAGCTGAGGGAACCCCGCCGGCGGTTCGACAGTTGACGAGCGCGACTGACCGGGCTCAGAGCATGGACACCGGGTCCACGTCGATCGCGTAACGCGGACGAGCTCCCTCCTCGGCGAACTGCGCAAGGCGCGTGCGCGCCAGCGAGAGTGCGGTGTTCGACCCGGGCGCCTTCAGCATCAGGTGCTGGCGGTAGCGACCCCGCAGGCGGGCGATGGGCGCGGGCGCCGGGCCGAGCACCTGCAGCTCGGAAGGGTCGATCTCGGAGCGCAGGCGGTCGGCGCAAGCCCGCGCTGCAGCGACGCAGCGCTGCTCGTCGTCGTCCTCGAGGACGACACGGATCAGCCGCCCGAACGGCGGGTACCCCAGCTCCTGGCGCAGGCGCAGCTCCGCCGCGGCGAAGCCGTCGTAGTCGTGCTCCGCGGCCCGCCGGATCGCCGGGTGGTCAGGGGTCCGCGTCTGGACCACGATCTCGCCGGGGGCGTCGCCGCGCCCCGCGCGCCCCGCGACCTGGGCCAGGAGCTGGAAGGTGCGCTCCGCGGCCCGGAAGTCCGGCAGGTGCAGGGCGCCGTCGGCGGAGACGATCCCCACCAGGGTCACGGAGGGGAAGTCCAGCCCCTTGGCGATCATCTGCGTGCCCACGAGCACGTCAAGCTCGCCGCGCCCGAAGGCGCCGAGCACGCGCTCGTAGTCCTCGGGCCTGCGCATGGAGTCCGAGTCCATGCGCGCCACGCGGGCCTCGGGCAGGAGGGCCGACAGCGACTCCTCCACCCGCTCGCTGCCCAGGCCGAGGTACTTGAGCCCCGGCCGCGTGCACGACGGACAGGCGGTCGGCGGCGCGCTCTCCTCGCAGCAGGAGTGACACACCGCGCGCCCGATCCGCCGGTGGAAGGTCAACGAGACGTCGCACTGGGCGCAGGTCACGGTCTCGCGGCAACCGGGGCACCACAGGACCGGGGCGAAGCCACGCCGGTTGAGGAAGAGGATCGACTGCTCCCCCTTCTCGAGGCGGTCGCGCAGGAGCAGCTCGAGCCGACGGGAGAACAGCCGAGGACCGTCCGCGCCGCCCTTCTCCTGGCACATGTCCACGATCTCGACGAGCGGCAGCGCTCCGCCGCCCACGCGCTCCTTGAGGGTCAACAGCCGGTACCGACCCTCTTGCGCGTTCTGCCAGGACTCGAGGGACGGCGTCGCGGAGCCGAGCAGGCAGACCGCGCCACACTCCTGGGCGCGCACCACGGCCACGTCGCGTGCCGAGTAGCGGGGCACATTGCCCTGCTTGAACGAGGGCTCGTGCTCCTCGTCCACAACGATCACGCCCAGGTCGGGCAGGGGCGCGAAGATCGCCGAGCGAGCTCCGACCACCACGCGTAGCTCTCCGGACCGCAGGCGGTTCCACATGGTCAGGCGCTGGGCGTCGGTCATGCGCGAGTGCAGCACCGCCACCTCGCCGAAGCGCGAGCGGAACCAGCCCACGGTCTGGGGTGTCAGGGCGATCTCCGGCACGAGGACGATCGCCCCGCGGCCCTGGGCCAGGGCGCTCTCGATGGCCCGCAGGTAGACCTCGGTCTTGCCGCTACCGGTCACACCGTGCAGCAGGAAGGCTGCGAAGCTGCCCTCCTCCTGGGCCGCGCCGATCTCACGCAGAGCGCTCTCCTGCCCTTCCGAGAGTCGCTCCGGCCGGGCCTTCTTCGGCACCGGCGCGAGCAGAGGGTCTGCGGCGCAGGCCACCCGCTCGATGCGCACCCAGCCCCGGCGCTCCAGGGAGCGGGCAGGGGCCTCGGAGACGTTCAGCTGTCGGGTGATCTCCCGCAGCTCGACCGGCTCGTCGATCTCGAGCAAGGTGCGCAGGAGGCGGTGCTGCTTGGGGAAGCGGTCGAGCACCTCCGCCAGCTCCGTCTCCCCCACACCTGGCACGGCGCTCAGCATCCGCTTCTTGCGAACGCCCTGCTCGCGCTTGAGAGAGGCGGGCAGCACGGCGCCGAGGGCCTCGCCCCAGGAGCAGGCGTAGTAGCCGGCCATCCAGCGCGTGAGCCCGAGCAGCCCGGAGTCGACGATCGGTCCCTCGTCCAGCACGGCGGAGATGCGCTTGACGCGCTTGGGGTCGAGGTCGCAGCTGTCGGTCAGGCCGACGACCACCCCGACCTCCCGGCGCGAGCCGAAGGGCACCGCGACCCTCATGCCGACCGCAACGCCCCCCGCCAGCTCCGGCGGCACGGCGTAGGTGAACTCCCGGCGCAAGGGCTTGCGCAGGGCCACCTCCGCGTAGCTGACGTCCACCTCCGCCCCTGCCTCGCCGAAGAGGGACGGTGACTTGGGGGCTTGAGAGGCCACGGGCGAGGTCCGGTCCCTCAGCTGCAGGCGCAGGGGGTCGCCTCGCAGCGCGGGCAACCCCTGGCGTACTTGCGCCGCGCGGCCTGCTCGAGATCCACCCCCGCCATGGAGGCCAGGGTCGCCAGCCAGGCCAGGACGTCCGCGAACTCCCCCTCGAGCTCGTCCTCGTGGCCCCTGCGCAGGGCGCGGGTCAGTTCACCAACCTCCTCGCAAAACCACATGTGGGTGCCCTCGAGGCCCCGACTCGAGTCGCGCTCGAAGTAGATGCGCTCGATGAGCTTCTGGAATTCGGTGATCTGCATGGGGCAGGCTGAACGGGTCAGGCGTCGCGGCGGATGGTCACCACCGAGATGTCGTGGGGGAAGTCCTCCTCGTCCGCATAGGAGTCGAGGGCGCTCTCGAGGGTGCCGAGCAGCTCGTCGCTCGTTGCACCGGCCTTCTTGAGGACCAGCTTGTAGAAGGCATTGTCCCCCAGCTCCTCGCCGTCGGGGTTGGCCACCTGCAGGGGGCCGGTGTTGGCCAGGATCAGCCGGTCGCCGGGCTCGAGCTCGACCCGGGTGGTCTGCAGGGTACGGTCGAAGACCGGGCCGCGGTCGAAGCCCAGGGCGATGCCCTCCGGCTGGACCTTGCGCACCTTGCCGTCGGCGGCGCTGTAGCGCAGCAGCGGCACCTTGTGACCGGCGCAGGCGACCTCGACGGAGCCGCTGGCCGGATCGAGCAGGGCGTAGATGGCAGTGACGAACATCCCTCGCCGTACGTTCTTGGCCAGGTTCAGGTTCACCGAGCTCAGGCCCTCGACCACGTCTCCCGAGCGCAGGAGGATCGAGCTCAGGTAGGCCCGAGCGGTGGCGCCGATCAGGGCTCCCGGTATCCCATCGCCGCTCACCTCGGCCACGAGCAGCCCCAGGCGACCGTCCGCGTACTCGAGCACGTCGTAGAAGTCGCCCCCCGGCGTGGGGCAACCGATCTGCAGGGCCTTGAGGTCGTAGCCTTCAACCTCGGGCGTTCCCTCCGGCAGGAGGGACTCGCGCACCTCGTCCGCGACCTCCATCTCCCGCTCTCGCGCGGAGAACTCGAGCTCAGCATCCTGGGCATCACGCAGGGAGACCGCCATCTTGTCGATCTCCCGCGCCAGTGCCGCCACCTCCCCGCCGACGCGCACGTGGGTGCGGTGCCTGAAGTTGCCGCGGGCGATCTGCCGCACGTCGTCCACCAGTCCCTGGATCGGCCTGGCGGTGGAGCCCGCCACCACGAGGGACACCACGGCCCCGACGAAGATCACGCTGACGGTGATGCCCAGGATCAGTTCGAACAGGCCGCGGCCGGACTTTCCGTCGTCCAAGGGGACCAGCAAGTGGGTCACCTTGGCCCCGCCGCTCTCGCTCGACACGTACACCTCGGCCCGCTCGCTACGGCCCTCCGCCACCCCGTACTTCACGGAGAAGCGCTTGACGCCCGTGCCCGGCACGATCGTGGCCGAGCCTCCGACCTGCTCGTAGTTGCCCGGCTGCCCCTCCTTACCGGTCAGGGCGACGGCCTCCGCCAGGCGCTTCTCCATGGCAGTCGAGGCCACCTTGGAGCTGCCGCGCATCAGGAGGAAACCCGCGCAGGCCATCACCACGGTCAGAGCGACCGTCATCCACAGGGCGAACTTGGCTCTCAGCGACATCTCGACCTCACCATCGTTCGACGACCTCGAGTCTCAGGATCCCGCGGCGATCGACCAGGGGGCGTCGACCAGCAGCCGCAACGGCACCATCACCAGCACCAGCCCGTACAGGCCGGCGACAACGTCGTCCAACATGATGCCGTCTCCGCCGCCGATTCGCTCGAACTGACGGACCGGCGGGGGCTTGGTGATGTCGAAGAAGCGGAATGCGCAGAAGGCGGTCAGCAGGGCCAGGGGGCTCGGTCCGGAGAACCAGGCCACGGTCACCAAGTAGCCCGCCACCTCGTCCAGGACGAACCAGCCGGGGTCCTTGTGCCCGGCCCAGGACTCGGCCCAGTCCCCCAGGGCGCGCCCGAGCCAGTAGACCAGCCCCGCCGCCAGGAGCACCCACAGGCCGAAATAGGCGGTGTCCGCCAGGGCCCAGGCGATCAGGACCCCGCCCAGGGTGCCGAAGGTCCCCGGCGCGACGGGCACCAGCCCGAGGTACCCGCAGCTCGCCAGCCCCAGGCGGAGCTGGTTCAAGAGCCCGCTCCCCCCAGGAGCTCCCGCGTTCGCAGGAGGTAGGACCCGCCCGAGCCGATGGTCGCCAGGAGCGTGCCCCAGATCAGCCCGGTCTCGACCTTGTCGAGGGCGCTCGCCACCGGCTCGGACCAGTCCACCCCGGGGATCAGGAAGGCCCCTCCCACGGCGAAGCACTGCAGGAGCATCTTGGCCTTGCCGAAGCGGTCCGCGGAGAACTCCATGCCCAGGCTCTCCACGTAACCCCGCAGACCGGTGACCAGGAACTCGCGCGCCACGATGACCACCACGAACCAGGCCGGGATGCGCTCCCGGGCCCAGGGCAGGACGGTCATGAAGATCAGCGTGCCGACGATCAGCACCTTGTCCACGAAGGGGTCCGCGATGCGCCCGAAGACGCTCACGTGGCCGCCCTGACGCGCCAGGTAACCGTCGAGCACGTCGGTGACGGCGAGCACCACGAAGAGCCAGAAGCAGCCGAAGATGACCGAGCGCACGGGCCAGGTCGAACCGAACAGCTCCAGCTCGTCCCCCACCTCGAGGTCGCCGATCAGGGCCAGGATCACGAACAGGAGGACGGCCCCGACGAAGCGCATCGCGGTGATGCGGTTCGGCCAGTGCTTGAAGACGCCGCTCACCGCCTCTCCTCCGCGGTCTGCGCGGCGCAGAGCAGGTTGAGCTCCTCGTCGACGCCCTGCACGACGGCCCGCACGATCTCGCCGGGCTCGACCTCCAGCTCGCCGAGGCGCGCGATGAGGTCCACCTCCGGGGCATCGCGCTCGGTGCGCCCGACCGCGCCGCCGTGGGGCGTGTTCTCGTCAACGAGCACCTCGAGCTCCTGGCCCAGGCGCCCGCGCTGCTCCTCCGCGAGCAGGGCATCGCGCTGCTCGAGAACGGCCGTGTAGCGCTCTCGCGCGGCGGCCTCGGGCACGGCGCCATCGAGCTCGAAGGCGGGGGTGCCGGGCTCAGGGGAGTACATGAAGGCTCCAACGCGCGTCAGGCGGTAGTGGCGCAACAGCTCGAGCACCTCCTCCGCGTCGGCGTCGGACTCGCCCGGAAAGCCCATCAGGAGGGTCGTACGCAGGGTCACGTCCGGAACCTCCTCGAACAGGCGGTCGACCAGGCGCCGCACCTGGTCCCCGGTACCCGCCCGGGCCATGGCCCGCAAGACGGGCGTGGCCGCGTGCTGGATCGGCATGTCCAGGTAGGTGGCCACCCGCGGGTGCTCCCTCAAGAGGGTCGTCAGCTCCCAGGGGAAGTCGTTCGGATAGGCGTACATCAACCGCAGCCAGTGCAGGCCCTCGGTCTCCGCCAGGGCCTCCACCAGGGCCGGCAGACGCAGGCCGAGGTCGCGCCCCCAGGCGGTGGAGTCCTCGGCCACGAGCACCAGCTCCCGGGCTCCGCAGGCGACGAGTTCGCGGGCCTCGTCGCGCAGGGCCTCGATCGTCTTCGAGCGGTGCCCGCCACGGATCGAGGGGATGGTGCAGAAGGTGCACTTGTGGTCGCAGCCGTGGGAGATGCGCAGGTAGGCGAAGGACTCCGGGGTGGCGAGCAGACGCGCGCCCTCGCGCTCGGGGTCCCGCAAGGCCGGGCCCTCGAGATAGCCGGGGACCTGCCCCCCGTCCGCCAGGGTGCGGATCGAGCCCGCCAGCTCGCGGTAGTCGGAGATCTCGGCGAAGAGGTCGACCAGCGGAAAGCGCTCCCGCAGCTTCTTGCGGTAGCGCTGCACGAGGCAGCCGGCCACCACCACGTGGGCCAGCTCCCCGGCCGCCTTCCGCTCGAGCTGGGCCTCGATGGCCGCGGAGGACTCGCGCTCGGCCGGACCGATGAAGGAGCAGGTGTTGATCACCACCGTGCCCGCCGCCGCCGCGTCACCCGTGACGAGCAGTCCCTGCTCGGCCATCCGCCCCAGGATCAGCTCGGAGTCGATCAGATTCCTCGCGCAGCCCAGGTGGATCAGGGAGACGATGTTGGGGTCGCTCACGGGCACTCGCTCGGGGAAGGGGAGCGGCCGCGGCGCGGAGCGGTAGTCCTACTCGCTGCCGACCGCGGAGAGCCACTCCTCGCGGTCCATGAGTATATCCCGCTGCTTGCCGTCCACATACGGACCGATGAAGCCCAGCTCCTGGAGCTCGTCCAACACGACGCAGGATTCACTGAAGTCCAGCCCGAACTTGCGCTGCAGGAGGGACACGGCCACCCGGGACTCGTCGAGGATCAGCTCGGCGGCCAGGCGCGCCCGGTCGGAGGCGGCCAGGGCGGGGGGCTCCTGGGGCTCGAGCACCACCACGGGCTCCTCGGCGGCGGCCGCCGCCACCTCGGGGTCTGCGAAGAGGTCCATCTGGACCTCGTCGGGCTCCTCCTCGGCCTGGGAGGCCTCCACGGGCTCGGGATCGGGGGGGGCGGCCGTGACCGGCTCGACGACCTCCTCGGTCTCGACCTCAGCCTCCGCGGTGGCCTCCTCGCCGGCGGTCTCGGCTGCGGCCAGCTCCTCCGCGTCCTCGGCCTCCGCGTCCTCGGCCTCCGCGTCCTCAGCAGAGGCCACGAGTTCTTCCTCCTCGTCCTCCTCGACCTCGACGTACTCGTACTCCCACTCCTCGTCGTCCCCGGGGCCCTCCTCGCCCTCGGCGACCTCGACGTACTCGTACTCCTCTTCCTCGTCCTCCTCGGACTCCTCTTCTTCCTCGAGCTCGGCGGCGGCCTCGGA
>CAZQAT010000099.1:0-17435 GCA_964591315.1 uncultured Planctomycetaceae bacterium | reverse complement strand
ATGCGTTGAAGGCTCATGAATAGGCCGGGCTAGAGGCCGGCCCGCCCCAGGAGTTCCCGGCAGAGCCGGATCGGCAGGCCCACCACGTTGTCGAAGCCCCCCTCCTCGAGGGCCGTGACGAAGGCGTCCGCGTTCTCCTGGATGGCGTAGCCCCCGGCCTTGTCCCGCCACTCCCCGGAGGCCACGTAGGCCTCCACCTCCGCGGGCTCGATGGGGCGCATCACGACCCAAGTGCGCTCGAAGCCCTCCCGCAGGATCCGGGGCGAGTCGGTCCCCGGGGTCCAGGAGGCGCAGTCCACCACCGCCACCCCGGTCACCACCCGGTGACGACTGCCGGACAGGCGGCGCAGCATGGCACGGGCCTCCGCCGCATCCTCGGGCTTGCCCAGCAGGAGCGGTCCGTCCGGCTCGTCCACGGCCACGACCGTATCCGCGCCGAGCACCAGGGCCGCCTCACCGCGGTGGTCGCGGGCCACGGCCAGCGCCTTGCGGCACGCCAGCTCCACCGCCGCCGACTCCGGCTCGGGTCGGCCCGCGAGGGACTCGTCCACGTCGGAGACCTCCACCGTGAACTCCAGGCCCGCCTCCCCGAGGAGCGCCCGGCGCCGGGGGGAGCCCGAGCCGAGGATCAGGCGCGGGCGGCCGGACGAGTCGTCAGAGGGCACCGCCTCAGCGCCTGCGACCGGTGGCCTTCTTCTTCGTCGCCTTCTTGGTGGCCTTCTTCTTCGTCGCCTTCTTGGTGGCCTTCTTCTTCGTCGCCTTCTTGGCGGCCTTCTTCTTCGTCGCCTTCTTGGCGGCCTTCTTGGCGGTCTTCTTCTTCGCCGCCTTCTTGGCGTTCTTCTTCGTCGCCTTCTTGGCGTTCTTCTTGGTCGCCCTCTTGGCGGTCTTCTTGGTCGCCTTCTTGGCGGCGCCCTTCTTGGTCGTCTTCTTGGCGGCTGCCTTCTTCTTGGCGGCTGCCTTCTTCTTGGCGGCTGCCTTCTTCTTCGCGGCTGCCTTCTTCTTGGCGGCTGCCTTCTTCTTCGCGGCGTCCGCCTTCTTCTTGGCCGCGGCAGCCTCGCGCTTCTTGCGCTCGGCCTCCTTCTTCTTCTCGGCCTCACGCTTCTTGCGCTCGGCCTCCTTGCGCTTGGCCTCCTCGCGGGCGGCCTTCTCGGCGGCCCTCTGCCGCTTCCGCATCTCGGCGGCCTTGGCCTTGGCCTCGCGCTCGGCCTCGCGCTTCAGGCGTGCCTCCTCCTTCTTGGCCAGGGCAACGGCGCGGGCCTGCTCGCGCTCGCGTTGCTTGGCCAGGCGCTCCTGCTGGACCTTCCACTCCTTGAAGACCTTCTTGCCGTTCTTGCAGTCGTCGAGCAGGGGGCACTCCCAGCAAGTCGGCTTGCGGGAGTCGCACCAGTTGTCCGCCACGATGCCCATGGCGATCGCGAAGCTCAGGCGCTGCTTGGCGGGCACCACCGGGTCGAGCAGCTCGCGGGCCTTGCGCACCGAGGAGGTGCGGGCCATGGCCCCAAGGCGATCGAGCACCCGGACGGACCCGGCCAGGACGGGCAGTTCGCCGCCCTCCGCCAGGAACAGCAGGAAGCTCGTGATCTCCGCCCCCAGCATCTCGACGCTCGCCAGCTGGCGGCCGAGACCGACCGGGTCCGCGGCCAGCTCCTCGAGGTCCAGGCCGTGGGTCTCCTGGAAGACCGCCTGCAGGTACTCCTTGATGACCCGCGCGGCGGGCAGGAGCTTGTTGATCTCGGGCACCGCCTTGCCCTTGGGGGCCAGGGTCCGGGCCAGCTCCTGGGCCTGGGAGACGCGGGCCTCGTTGTAGTCCTCGTAGCCCTTGCGCAGGGCGCTGATGGCGCCCTTGGCCTTGGTCTGAGGAAGCTCCCGCAGGAGCACGGCGTACATGCCGCGCTCGAGGAGGGTGCCCTCCACCTCGGGGTCCGGCAGGGGGTGCTTGATCTCGACCTTCTCGGCGAGCTTCAGGATCGTGGCCGACTTCTTGCTCAAGGGAGGAGCCCGGGAATGGGGTCGCCGCCCGCGGGGCGGACCAGGGGTGGAAGGGTGCGGCGGTTCGCGCCGGGGAGGCCGCGAGGGGGGGCCTCCCGCTCGTGCGCTCGGGTCGGGTGGCGAGCGGGTCCTCGAACGCCCGCGTCGGCCGCGCACGCCGCCACCCGGGGAGCGCGCGCGGGGCAGGGCGAGGTCCTACTCCTCGCCGCCGTCCTCGCCGCCCTCGGCGGCGGCCGCGGCCTTGGCGGCCTTGGCGGCCTTGGCGGCGGCCACGCGCTCTTCGCGGCGCTGGACCTTCTTCTCGGCCCGGGCGGCCTTGGCGGCCTGCTTGGTCTTGCGGGTCGCCGTGGCTGTACCGCGGCCGGTGCGCCTACGGGGCTTGTTCGGCGCCACACCCTCGTAGACGCCCTTCTTCTTGAAGATCGACTCGACGGTGTCGCTGGGGAGGGCACCGACCGAGAGCCAGTGCTTGGCGCGCTCCACGTTCAACGTGACCTGCGCCTCCTCGTTCGACGACACGGGGTCGTAGAGGCCCAGGGTCTCGAGGAAGCGACCGTCGCGCGGGGAGCGCGAGTCGGCCACGTTGATGCGGTAGCAGGGGCGGTTGCGACGCCCCGTTCGCCTCATGCGAATGACGACTGCCATGGAAGCTGGGTTGGCGGGTTGGGGTGCCCACGCCGGCGGCGCGGACGCTGTTCGAAATCGGGCGGGTCGGGTTCGGCGGGGACGGCGCCCGCGGCGGGTCCTCCGGGTGGTCCTGGAGGGGGCTCCTGGACCTCTCCCGGGGGATGGGAGCCGCATAGGAAAGCGAATCCGGAGGCACCTGGCAAGGCCCGGGGGCCGAGAATCCCTCGCACCGGGAGCTCCGGGGCCCCTCAGCGCTTGCCCTTGCGCTTCTTCTTGTCCTTCTTGTCCTTCTTGCGCTTCTTGCGCTTGGAGCCGCTCTTGCGGGTGGCCGAGGAGCCCATCGGACGCGGTCCACCGCCCCCCATCATGGAGGCCAGGTCCCCGTCCATGCCCGCGGGAAGGCCGCTGCCCCCCATCAGGCGGTTGCCGAGGCCCTTCATCCCCGCGCCGAGCCCGGAGCCCAGCGTCCCCAGGCCGCCCATCAGGCCGCCCCCGGAGTCGGAGACCAGGTCCCCGGTAGGCGACATGCCCTTGAGGGTCTCCTTCTTGGCCTTGGTCGAGCCGAGCAGGGAGCCGAGCCCCATCTTGTTCAGCTGCTTCATGGCCTTCTTCATCATCCCGTGGCTCTTGAGCAGCTCGTTGACCGCGGCCACGTTCTGCCCGGCCCCCTTGGCGATGCGGCGCCGGCGGGGCATGTCGATCATGTCCGGCCTGATGCGCTCCATGGGGGTCATGGACTGGATCAAGGCCTTCTTGTGGACCATCACGTTGTCGTCGAGGTCCGCGTCGCGCAGCTCCTTGGGCATGCCGGGCATCATCCCGAGCACGTCCTTCATGGGCCCCAGGCTGGCGATCATCTTGAACATGCCCAGCATGTCCTCGAGGGTGAAGGTGCCGAGCACCATCTTCTCCATCGAGGCCTGGGCCTCCTCCTCGTCGATCTTCTCCTGGGTGCGCTCGACCAGGCCGACCACGTCGCCCATGCCCAGGATGCGCCCGGCCATGCGCTCCGGGTGGAAGCTGTCCAGGTCGTCGATCTTCTCCCCGGTGCCGGTGAAGAGGATCGGCACGCCCGTGACCGCCTTGAGGCTCACCGCCGCGCCGCCGCGGGCATCGCCGTCGAGCTTGGTCAGGATGCAACCGGAGAGCTCGAGGCGCTCGTGGAAGGCCTTGGCGGAGTTGACCGCGTCCTGGCCGGTCATGGCGTCGACCACCAGGACCTGGTTGTGGGGACGGGTGGCCTTGGCGATGTCCGCCACCTCGGCCATCAGCTCGTCGTCGACGTGCAGGCGGCCGGCGGTGTCGAGCAGGACCAGGTCGTAGCCCTGCTTCTCCGCGTGCCTGACGCCCGCGGCGCAGACCTTCGGCGGGGTCAGTCCCTCCTCGTGGAAGACCGGGATGTCGAGCTGGCGCCCGAGCACCTTGAGCTGCTCCACGGCGGCGGGGCGCTTGATGTCCGCCGCCACCAGGAGCGGCCGGCGGCCTCGCTTGTCCCGCAGCCAGCGGGCCAGCTTGGCGCAGGTGGTCGTCTTGCCGGCCCCCTGCAGGCCCGCCATGAGGACCACGGTCGGGCCCTTCTTGGCGAACTCGAGCTCCGCGTCCTCGGGTCCCATCAGCTCCACCAGCTCGTGGTGGAAGGCGTGCACGAACTGCTGGGAGGCCTCGACCCCCTGCAGGCGCTCGTCCCCCAGGAGGCGCGCGCGGACCCTCTCGGTGAAGTCGCGGGCGATGCCGAAGTGGACGTCCGCCTCCAGCATGGCCTGCCGCACCTCGCGCAGGCCCTCGGAGACGTTGTCCTCGGTCAGCTCCTTGCGCCCCTTCAGGATGGAGAAGGTGCTGTTCAGGCGGTCGGTGAGGGTCTCGAACATGGGGGTCGAAGATCGCGGAGGGGGGGCGGCCGGACCGTGCAGTGTAGCGCGGCGGCCCCCGCCCGGGCAGCGCGGGAGCCCTACTCCCGCTCGCGTCGGATGGCGGCCCCCAGGGGCCCGAGCCGCTCCTCGATGCGCTCGTAGCCCCGATCGATGTGGTAGACGCGGTGGATCTCGGTCTCCCCCTCCGCCACCAGGCCCGCCAGGACCAGGGCGGCAGAGGCCCGCAGGTCCGAGGCGGTCACCGGGGCACCGGACAGCCGGTCCGTGCCGCGCACCACCGCCGCGGAGCCCTCGCGCCGGATCTGGGCCCCCAGGCGCTGGAGCTCGGGCAGGTGCATGTAGCGGTCCGGGTAGATGCGCTCGGTGATGATCGAGATGCCGTCCGCCATGGTCATCAGGCTCATCCACTGGGCCTGCAGGTCGGTCGGGAAGCCCGGGAAGGGCAGGGTCGTGACGTCCGTCGAGCGCGGTCGCTCACGCACGTTGCGCGGGTCGTAGGGCTGGGTCTCGATCCAGTCATCGCCCACCTCGTGCGGCACCAGGGCGTCCCGCAGCCGGGCCAGGAGCACGGACAGGTGACCCGGCCGGCACCCGGTGACCCGCACGCGCCCGCCGGTCATGGCCCCGGCCAGGACGTAGGTGCCCGCCTCGATGCGATCGGGGATCACGTCCCAGCGCGCTCCCTCGAGGCGCTCGACGCCCTCGACCACCACCTTCGGAGAGCCGAGGCCCTCGATGTTCGCCCCCATCGCCTGCAGGCAGCGCCCCACGTCGACCACCTCGGGCTCGCAGGCGGCGCCGTGGATGACGGTCTGGCCCCGGGCCAGGCAGGCGGCCATCATCACGTTGGCGGTGCCCAGGACCGTGGAGCCGAAGGCCGTGCCCAGGAACAGCTCGCCCCCGACGAGGCCCCCGCGGGGCGCCTCGGCGATCACGAAGCCGTGCTCGATGCGCACCCTGGCGCCGAGGGCCTCGAAGCCCCGCAGGTGGGCGTCGATCGGGCGCACCCCGAAGACGCAGCCCCCCGGCAGGCTGACCTCGGCCCTGCCGGCCCGGGCCAGGAGCGGCCCGAGCACGCAGACCGAGCCGCGCATCTTGCGCACGTGCTCCCAGCCGGCCCGGGCCGAGCTCAGCTCGCCCGCCTCGAGGCGCACGGCCCCGTCGTCGCTGCGCTCGTAGCTGCAGCCCAGGTCCGCCAGGACGCGTCCCATGGTGTCGACGTCCGAGAGGCGCGGGGCGTTCCCCACCACCAGCTCCCCATCCGTCAGGAGCGACGCCGCCATCACCGGCAGCACCGCGTTCTTGGCCCCCGCAGTGGGAACCTCCCCCTCCAGGGCGTGTCCGCCCTCCACGACCAGCTTGTCCAATGGCCCTCCTCGTGCAGGCTCCTCGAGAGTCCGCGCGGCCGCCCCGGCCCCGCGCGGTCGAGCCTACGATTCCGGGCGCTCCGAATCCCCCCCCGGGGGCCCGTTTTTCGGGGCCCCCGGGGCCCTCGCCCCCGGTTGACTCGACCCCGGCGGACTTCTATTCTGTGCGGCTCGCCTTCACAGGACGCGGTCCCGCCGACGTCCACAGAAACCGCAGTTGACGAGTTCCCGTGACTGACTCCGACACGCCCGCCGCCCCCACCGGGGAGCAGAAGATGTCGACGTCGAAGGGGGCCCCCGGAACGGAGGACACCTCCATCATCGACATCAAGAACACCGAGATCTCCAGCTTCAAGTCGCTCCAGGACTTCCGCCAGGGGATCTTCAAGAACCAGCAGTCCCTCGAGTCGTTCACCCGCGAGGTCCAAGGCCTGGCCGAGTCCGGCGAGGAGGGCCGCCGCCGCGGGCTGGGCTCCTGGCTGATCGCAGACTACGAGAACGCCTGCCGCTACCTGGAGGGGCACGCGGAAGACGACGTGGCCTCCTTCACCCACGCCAACGCCCTGATGAGTCTCGGGCGCCCGGCGGAGGCGGCCCCGATCTTCAAGCGCCTGAGCGACAAGTACCCCGGCGAGCCCAAGCCCCTCGGCGGCTACGTCGGAGCGCGCTTCGAGGCGACCCTGGGCGACGGAGGCGAGGAGGCCGTCGAGGCCGCCCTGGCCCAGCTCGAGCAGGACATGAGCGCGGCCCCGGAGTCCTTCGCGGACAGCCCGGAGGGCCAGTACCTCCTCGGCCACGCCGCGGAACTGCGCCGGGAGAACCAGCGGGCCATCGACCACCTCAGCCGCTCGAAGGAGCTCGACAACAGCCTGCGGCCGACCCTCTCGCGGCTGGCCTACCTGGCGGAGCGCTGCGGCCTCGACGAGCTGGCCCTCGACTGCTACGAGAGCCTGACCAAGATGCGGCCCATCGAGAAGAGCGTGCTGATGAACCTCGGCCTGCTCTACGAGGACCTGGGCCAGGACCAGGACGCCGCCGCCTGCTACGACGTCGTGGCCCGCCACGACCCGACCGACCCCCGCGCGCGCCTCTATCTCGGCCACGCGGTGGCGGGCATGTCGATGTACTACGACGAGGACCTGGAGCGCAAGGAGGACCGCCTCAACCAGATCCTGCGCATCCCGATCACGGACTTCGAGCTCTCCGTTCGGGCGCGCAACTGCCTGAACAAGATGAACATCATGTCCCTCGGGGACCTGGTGCGGAAGACGGAGCAGGAGCTGCTCTCCTACAAGAACTTCGGGGAGACCTCTCTGAACGAGATCAAGGAGATCCTGGGCTCCAAGGGCCTGCGCCTCGGAATGGCGCGCGAGGAGGCGGTGCTCAGCATCGAGTCCGCCCAGAAGCGCTACACCACCGGCGAGAACGTCGAGGCCATGAACCGCCCCATCGCCGAGCTCGAGCTCTCGATCCGCGCCCGTCGCACGGTCGAGGCCCTGGGCTGCCTGACCCTGGGCGACGTGGTCCAGCACTCGGAGGACGAGCTGCTCGGAATGCCGAACTTCGGGGTGACCTCCCTGCTGGAGCTGCGCGAGAAGCTCCAGCAGTTCGACCTGACGCTCAAGTCCAACTCCTGAGGCGGGTAGACACCCGCGAGCCTGTCCAGGAGCTGGCGCGGCGATGTCCGCGCCGGCTCCTTCCCTTTCCCTCCAGCCCGTTCCCCGCTGAACGATGTACGAGTTCCTCGAAGGCGTCGTCGACAAGAGCGCTCCCACCAGCCTCGTCCTCGAGGTGAGCGGCGTCGGCTACGCCCTGGCCGTGCCCCTGGGGGTCCACTTCGAGCGCGGCGCCCGCCAGCGAGTCTGGACCCACCTGGTGGTGCGCGAGGACGCCCACACCCTCTACGGCTTCGCCAGCGTCGAGCAGCGCGACCTGTTCCGGCTCTTGCTCTCGGTGCGCGGCGTGGGCCCGGCGGTGGCCCTGGCCCTGCTCTCGGGGCTCTCGGCCTCCGAGCTGGTCCAGGCCGTGGTCCAGGAGGACACGGGCGCCCTGGTGCGGGTCAAGGGAGTCGGCAAGAAGACCGCCGAGCAGATCCTGCTCGACCTGCGCGAGCGCGTGGCCCGCATCCAGGGCGAGGGCCCCTTCGTGGACGCCCCGGGCGCCAGCCCGGCCCCAGCAGGGGACGATCGCTTGCAGGACGCCATCGCGGCCCTGGTCTCCATCGGCTACAAGGAGCGCGAGGCCTCCAAGCTGATCGAGAAGGTGGCCGCCGACGCCCCCGAGCTCGACGTCGAGAGCCTGATCCGCAGCGCCCTGAACGGCTGAACCACCCTCCAGACACCGCGGCCCGTTCCCCCGCCGTCCCACATGGCACCCTCCAACCAGCTGCTGCACCCCGCCGAGGCCCGCGTCCTGATCTGTGACGAGCTGGCCCCGGCCGCCCTCGAGTCCTTCCGCGAGCGCGGCTTCAGCCCCGACGTGGCCACGGGCCTCAGCGAGGACGAGCTGTGCGAGCGCATCCTGGGCTACCACGCGGCGGTCGTCCGCTCTGCGACGAAGATCACCGGCCGCGTGCTCGAGGCCGCCGACGAGCTGCGGGTCGTGGGCCGCGCCGGGGTGGGTGTCGACAACGTCGACTGCGAGACCGCCACCCAGCGCGGCATCGTGGTCATGAACACCCCCACCGGAAACACCACGACGACCGGCGAGCTGGCGGTGACCTTGATCTGCGCCATCTCCCGCCACGTGGGCCGGGCCGACCGCCGCGTGCGCGGCGGCACCTGGAGCAAGAAGGGTCTCCTGGGTACGGAGCTGACCGGCAAGCGCCTGGGGGTCGTCGGCCTGGGTCGTATCGGCCGCGTGGTCGCCGAGCGCTGCACGGGCCTGAAGATGGAGGTCGTGGCCCACGACCCCTACCTGGAGGCCTCCGGCGGCCGCTCGCCCCTCGAGGGGGTCGAGCTGGTGGGCCTCGAGGAGCTGATCGAGACCAGCGACTTCATCAGCCTGCACGTGCCCCTGACCGACGCCACGCGCAACCTGCTCTCCGCCGAGCGCCTCGCCAAGACCAAGCCGGGCGTGCGCATCGTCAACGCCGCCCGCGGCGGCCTGATCGACGAGGGGGCCCTGGTGGAGCTGCTCGACTCGGGCCACGTGGCCGGCGCCGCCCTCGACGTCCTGGCCGACGAGCCCCCGGGCGCGGACCACCCCCTGGTGGGCCGCGACGACGTCCTGATCACGCCGCACCTGGGCGCATCCTCCCACGAGGCCCAGTTCAACGTGGCGGTCGACATCGCCAGGCAGATCGCCGACTTCCTCGTGGAGGGCGTGGCCCACAACGCGGTCAACGCCCCGGCCGTGGCCGCCGCCACCCTCAAGCGCATCGCCCCCTACGTGGTCCTCGGCGAGAAGATCGGCTCCTTCCTGGCCCAGCGCCTGGACGAGCCCGTGCGCAAGCTCGAGGTGACGCTCTCCGGCAACCTCCTGAACGAGGCCAAGGAGTACCTGCCCCTGTCGATCCTGGTGGGCGCGCTGCGCGAGTCCATCGGCGGGGTGAACTACGTCAACGCGCCCCTGGTGGCCAAGGAGCACGGCGTGCGCCTGCTCGAGGGCAGCGAGGGCGAGAGCTACGCCTTCCAGGACCTGATCAAGGTGCGCGCCTCCTCCAAGGCGGGCCACGACAGCCACGTGGTGTGCGGCACGGTCTTCGGCCGCTCCCCGCGCTTCGTGCGGGTGGACGACCTGCACCTGGACCTGGAGCCCCGCGGCCCGCTCCTGATCACCGCCCACCGGGACGAGCCCGGGGTGATCGGCGAGATCGGCACGATCCTCGGCACGGCCGGAGTGAACATCCGGCGCATGGAGCTCGGCGGCGAGGACGAGGACTCCGCCACGGCCTCGGGCTTCCTGTCCCTGGACGAGGCACCGAGCGCGGAGACCCTCGAGGCCATCGCGGGCATCGCGGCCATCGACGCGGTGCGCGTCGTGGAGCTCTAGCCGGCCACTGCAGACACCGGTGACCGCCCTGCCCGACGCCCCTCCGCCCTACGGCACCCTGGTCTTCGACTGCGACTCGACCCTCTCGGAGATCGAGGGCATCGAGGAGCTGGCCGGCGCTCAGAAGGACGAGATCGCGGAGCTGACCAACCGCGCCATGGACGGCGCGGTGCCCCTGGAGGAGGTCTACGGCCTGCGCCTGGAGAGGATCCGCCCCACGCGCCCCGCCGTGGACGCGGTGGCCGAGCTCTACTTCGAGCGGCGCCTGCAGAACTCCGCGGAGCTGGTGGCCGCCGCCCGCGCCCTGGGCAAGCGGGTGGTGGTCGTCTCCGGGGGGGTGACGCCCGCGGTGGCGCCCTTCGCGGCGCTCCTCGGCATCCCCGCGCCCGCGGACGTCTTCGCGGTCGACCTGCGCTTCGACGAGGGCGGCGCCTACGCCGGCTTCGAGGAGGACTCGCCCCTGGCCCGCGCCGGGGGCAAGATCGACGTGTTGCGAGGCATCGCCGCCGCGGAGGCGGCCGGTCCGGTGGCCTTCGTGGGCGACGGCGCCACGGACCTCGAGGCCGCCGGCGAGGTGGCGCGCTTCGTGGCCTTCGGCGGCGTGGCGCGCCGCCCCGCGGTCTTCGAGGCGGCCCGCGTCCGCTGCGAGGCGGCCGACTTCGCCGCCCTGGTGCCGCACCTCTTCAGCTCCGACGAGCGCGCCGCGCTCGGCGCCCTGTCCGAACACGGCCCCTTGATCGAGGCCGCCCGCCCCTTCGACACCGCCTGACCCCTCCGCTCCGATGCTCTGGATCCCCGGCCCCACCGAAGTCCGTCCCGAGATCCTGGCCGCCTGCGCCAGCCCCGCCATCGGCCACCGCTCCCAGGCCATGAAGGACCTGATCGCGCGCCTCGACCCGCACCTGCGGCTGGCCTTCGGCCTGGCCGAGGACTCCACCGCCCAGGTGGCGACCCACTCGGTCAGCGCCTCGGGGATGATGGAGGCCTCCCTGCGCGGCGTGGGCCCGCGGGTGCTGTGCGTGGAGAACGGCGCCTTCAGCCGGCGCTACCGCCAGATGGCCGAGATCCTCGGCAAGCAGGTCACGACCCTCGAGGTCACCTGGGGCCAGGGGGTGACGCCCGACGCCCTGCGGCGCGCCCTCGAGGAAGAGGGCCCCTTCGACGCGGTCACCCTCGTCTGCAACGAGACCTCCACCGGCGTGCGCACGCCCCTGGCCTCGGTGGCGGGCGTGATGCGCGACTTCGGCGACACGATGCTGCTGGTCGACCTCGTCAGCTACATCGCCGGTGCCCCGGTGGACTTCGACGCCCACGGCCTCGACTTCGGCCTGGCGGGCGTGCAGAAGGCCTTCGCGGTGCCCCCGGGCATCACGGTCTTCTGCGCCTCGAAGCGCTACGTGGAGCGCGCCAAGTCGATCGACGCGAGGAGCTGGTGCCTCGACCCGGTCAAGGTCCTCGAGGGCCACGTGCAGCGCAAGACGCCGGCGACCCCGGCCACGCCCCAGTACTTCGGCCTCGCCCAGCAGCTCGAGGACATCACGAATGGCGTGACCCTGCCCGAGGGCGAGCGCCACAAGTCCGGCGCCGAGGCCTGGCGGGCGCGCTTCGAGCGCCACCAGCGCATGCAGCGCCGCACGGTCGAGTGGGCCGCGGGCCACGGCCTCGAGCTCTACCCCGCCGCCGAGTTCGCCTCCCCCACGGTCTCTTGCGTCGCGGCGGGCAACCTCGACGTGGCACACCTGGTGGCGGGCCTCAAGGACCGCGGCTACGAGATCTCCAACGGCTACGGCGACCTCAAGGGCAAGACCTTCCGCATCGGCCACATGGGCGACCACACCGAAGAGGGCCTCGAGGCCCTCTTCGCCGCAGCGGACGAGGTGCTGGCGGAGGCCAAGGTCTGAGGTGACCGGCGGCGCGCGCCGCGCGCCTCAGTCTCTCCTGGCGACCAGCCCCTCCCGCCGCGCCAGCTCGAGGGCGATGCTGCGCACCTCGTCCGGGTCGAGCCGATGGGTCTGGTGCAGGAGCGTGTGCTCGCGCGAGATCGCGGGCCAGGCCGCGGGGTCCGCCGCCACGCGCCCGTCGAGCTCATCGAGGAAGTCCTCGAGCAGCTCCCGGTAGGCCGGACCGTGTTCCAGGCCGCCGGACCCGCGCGCGCCCGCGGCGTCGAGCAGGTCCGCCAGGGCCAGGCGCGGCTCGGGGATCACGGCCATGGCCACCAGCTGCGCCCGGTACTCGAGGCGGCGCTGGATGCGGCGCGGATCGACCCCGTGCTCCAGCAGGAAGGCGGCCACCCGCGGCCAGTTCCGGGCCAGGGGCAGGAAGCGCGTCCGGTCGGTCAGGTGGCCCTCTTCGTGCGTGGCGATCAGCTCGGCGATCTCGGTCAGGCTGACCTCCCCGAGGGTCGCCTCCGGAGCCGCGCGCTCGGCCAGGAGCGCCAGGCGCAGGCGGGCCGCCTGGCCCAGGGCCGGTCGGATGGCCGTGCGCTCCCGATCCCGCCGCCGGGTCTCGGCCGGGGGCGTGCGCAGGCGCAGGCCGGGGCTCGCGAGGGTGCGCGCCAGGCGCTCGCGGTCGGCGGGCGTGTCCTCGTACTCCTCGCCCAGGACGCTCCAGCGCCGGTGCAGGCCCCGCACCGCCGCCAGGTCGACCCAGTAGCCCTCGTGCAAGGCAGCGCCGGCGATGCCCGTGCCGTTCCTCTGAGCGCGAGAGTCCACATCCGTGCCCTCACCCCAGACCACGGTTCCGCTCCAGGGCACGCCGAGGTGCTCCCCCGAGCGCTGCTCCACCAGGAGGCGCCGCAGGACCGTCGCGTCCGGTCCCTGACCCAGGGCCGCGCCGGCGATGGCGAAGCGGCCGTGGTGGTCGAGGGCCGCCGCCAGTCCCGGCACGGGCGTGCCCGCGTCGCCGAGGCCCGCCCGGGCGTCCGCGGCCGAGAAGGTCGGCCCCGGGTGCACCAGCTGTGCGAAGAGTCCGTACTCGAGCCGCGGTGAGGCCGCGACCGCCGCCCGGCTGAACTCTCCCCCCGGCGACCCCGCGCCCTGCTGCTCGGCGCAGCGCGCCAGGAGCGTCCCCCAGCGGCGCAGGAGGTCGTCCAGGGAGCCCACCGTCCGCGCCGCGGGTCCTCCGGCCGGGTCGTCGGGCACCGTCCCCTGGAGGGTCTCGGCCCGCTCGTCCTCGACGTCCGAGAGGCCCACGCGCAGGCCGCGGAAGAGGGCCCGCCCCGCGAGGGCGCGGCGGCGCAGGGCACCGGCAGCCCCGGGCTCCCCGGCCAGGAGCGCGTCGGCCACGTGCACCGCCTCTCCGTACCAGCCCGCCGCCAGCAGGGCCTCGCCCAGCTCCGCGAGGGCGGGCGGCGGGGACCCGGCGTCGAGTCCGATGCCGACCTCGATCACACGCCACAGGCGCGGGTCCGCCAGCTCTCCGTCGTCCGCGAAGACCTGACCCGACAAGCCGTCCAACCAGGCCTGCAATCCGTCCCCGTAGCGCCCCGCCGCGAACAGCCGCTCTCGACCGCCGTGCCGCTCCTGCTCCAGGAGGCGCCGCAGCTCAGCGGGGTCCAGGACGCCGGCCAGCTCCAGCGCTCCGCGCCGCAGGGCGAACTCGGCCGCCAGGCGCCGGGCCAGCGGATCGTCGCGCGCCCCCAGGGCCAGCTCGAGCCGATCCCCGCCGGGGTCGTCCGCGGAGAAGCCGTCCTCCAGCTGCGCCACAAGGGCCTCGAAGGCATCGTCCTCGAGCGCTCCCCCGCGCAGGAGCCCCAGTCCACGCTCGTACCCACGCCGCATGAGGTCGAAGTCCGGGCCGCGCAGCTCGAGCCGCGCCAGCTCGGCCGCGACCCGCGCGGCCTCCGCCGGGCGCAGGTCCTGCGCCTCGAGCAGCTCCTCGAGCAAGGCGCGCGCCGCGCCGCCCCGCCGCCGACCCTCGAGGAAGCGCACCAGCTGGACGCTGAAGTGGACCCGCCCCCAGGTGCTCGGCGCGGCCGCGATGGCCGCGCGCCACTCCGGCTCCACCTCGCCCACGGTCGCGCCGGCCCGCCCGCGGGCGAGGGCGTGGGCATAGCGTGCCCACACGAAGTCCGGGTCCAGTCCGAGGCTGGCGGCGAAGGCCGCCGGCTGCAGGTCGCCGGCGAGGCGCGCCACCAGGTACTGGGCCGCGGCGCTCTGCGGCGCGGCGTGGCGCTGGGCGCGCCGACGCTCCAGGGCCTCGACCTCTCGGTGCTCGGCCCGCAGGAGGTCGTCCTCCATGCGCTGGGGCGGGATCCAGTCAGGAGCCGCCGCCCGGGCACGGGCGAGGGCCGCGCGCAGGTCCGGGTCGTCCGCACGGACCCCGGAGGTCCACAGGCCCCGAGCTCGACCGAAGGCCTCGACCGCCGCCGCGGGGGGCGGCTCGGGGGCCCGGCCCGGGGCCGCGCAGGCGGCGAACAGGAGCACCGAGAGGGCGCAGGACCTCCGTATGCGGTGTGCGACGGGTGCGCGAGGGGGGGGCATCCGCCCGTTCTAACGCCCCCCCGTGCGGGGGGCCAGTCCGCGGCGGGACTTGCCGCCCGCCGAGCTGCCCGTCATCCTCAGGGCCATGGCTGCAGCAACGCGACCCCTCGTCACGCTCATCGGTCTCCTGGGCGCGGGCGCCCTCGGTCTGGGCCTCGGCGCCGCCCGCGCCGGGGTGGTGCACGCCCCCGGGCCGGAGCTCGCCCCCGCGCAGCCGTCCGCCGCGCCCCAGGGCCGCGGCCGCAAGAAGAAGGGCGCCGCCCCCAAGCTCGAGCCCTTCGTCGGCACCCTCGAGACCGCCAAGAAGGCCGCCCTCGAACAGAACGTGCCCCTGATCGTGCACATCATCCTCGAGGGCGAGCCCCAGAACGACGACTACCGCAACCAGATCCTGCCCCACAAGGAGCTGATCGCCGTCTCCCAGAAGGCCATCGTGCTCGTGGGCAACAACGGCGAGCACTCCCTCAAGACCGTCAGCGAGGAGGTCGAGGGCCGCAAGGTCAAGAGCCAGGTCTGCTCGGTCTACCCCACCTTCGCCAACTGCGCCCAGCACCGGGAGCCCTGGGACTCGATCTACGTCGCCTACCACGACGAGGCCGGGGACCTGCGCTGCCCCCAGACGGTCATCCTGCTACCCAGCGGAAAGCAGTCCTGGCGGCACAACAACGGCGACCCGCCGAGCGCCAAGGACGTCGTGCGCAAGCTGCGGGAGGCCCAGAAGGCCGCCGGCCCGGGCCTCAGCCGCGCGGAGCTGACGGAGATCAAGAAGCGCGTCAAGGAGGCCGGCCGCTCCACGGACGGCAAGCTCTGGGGCTCCGCCTGGCGCGAGTGGAAGGGCGTGCTGGACATCATCCAGGTGGGCAAGTTCGCGGACCAGGCGCGTGCCGCCCAGGCCGACCTCGCGACGAAGATGAGCGCCCAGGTCGCGGAGATCGCCAAGGGCCTGGTGCCCGGCCGGGCGGCCGCCGCCTACGCCGAGCTGACCGCCCTGCTCCCCGAGCTGGCGGCGACGCCGGCCGAGGCGGAGCTGAAGAAGCTCATCAAGCGCGCCGAGAAGGACAAGGCCATCGCCGCGGAGATCAAGGCCTGGAAGCTCGAGCAGGAGGCGGCGGCCCTGCTCGAGGAGGCCATCGCGGGCTCCGAGGCCGAGGACAACAAGCGCCTGCGCAAGGCCCTGCGCAAGCTCTTCGGCAAGAAGTACCGGGAGACCGAGTCCGCCGCCCGCGGGCGCGAGCGCTTCCCGGAGCACGTGCCGGAGAAGAAGGAGCCCTGACCGTCCGCGGAACGGCCATCCGGATAGCGATTACTCGAGGAAGCCTTCGAGCACCGCGTCCGTGCCCACCTCGCGGTCGAGGCGCTGCTCGACCTGGGCCGAGGCCAGCCAGGTGCCCATGGAGGTGCCGCGGCCGCCGTTGACGTCGCCGGTGTAGATCCGCAGCTGGTCCACGTACTCGCGCTCGAGGAACTGCCCGAGCAGGGTCGGTCCGGCCTCCAGCAGCACGCGCCGCAGGTCCCGGTCCCACAGGTGCGTCAGGACCTCGCGCAGGGAGAGGCGGTCCCCGTCGTCCGTGCGCAGGCCGACCACCTCGGCGCCGGCGGCCTCGAGGGCGCGCCAGCGGGTGGCGTCGGCGCCGGCCACGGTCAGGATCAGGACCTTTCCGGCGGTCTCGCCCTCCTCCGGCGCGGCGAACAGGCGCGCGTCCGGGGGCGTGCGCAAGAAGCTGTCGAGCACGACCCGCAGGGGCGCGTCAGGTCCCTGGACCGGCGGCCGCAAGGTCAGGCGCGGGTCGTCCGCCAGGACCGTGCCGACTCCGGTCAGCACGGCGTCCACGTGGCTGCGCAGACCGAGCACCTCCTCGCGGGACTCGGCGCAGGAGATCCAGCGGCCCTCCCCAACGTCCTCGGGAGGTTGCAGCTGGCCGGTGCGGGTCTGGGCCCACTTGGCGATCGTCCAGGGCCGCGGGCGACGCAGGCGCTCGGGCTTGTTCCAGTGCAGGAAGTGCGGCGCCACCGACTCGAGGGGCACGTGGCCCTCCATCAGGTAGACCTCCACGCCCGCCTCGCGCAGCCTCTCGATGCCCCGACCCCGGTGGCGCGGGTCCGGATCGAGGGCGCCGACGACGACGCGCCGCAGGCCGGAGGCCAGGATGGTCTCGACGCAGGGCCCGGTCTTGTCCGAGGAGGAGCAGGGCTCGAGGGTCACCACGAGGACGTCCCACTCGGCGGCGGGCCGGCCGCTCTGGGTCGCCCGCTCCAGGGCGACCACCTCTGCGTGGGGGCCTCCCCAGAGCTCGTGGTGGCCGCGGGCCACGACCTGGCCAGCGGCCAGGATGGCAGCGCCCACGCAGGGGTTGGGGGCCACCTCGAAGCGGTAGGCCTGGGCCTCGGCCCCCAGCTCCGCCAGGAGGCGAGCCAGGAGGGCTTCGTCGAGACTGGATGCCGTTCCTTGCAACATGGCCGGGGAGGGGGCTCCTGCGGGCCCCGCTGAGGGCGCGCCGGTGGGGTGGTCCGGCGGCACAGAAACCGTCATCGGAGAAGGCTTCATCAGAAGTATAGACCGATCGTGGGTAGCGGGTCGGATCTGGGTGGTGGCGACCGTTGCCAGCTGCGCTCAGCACGTCCGCAAAGGGCAGCTGCAGGCTCCTCCGAGTGTGGGGCGACCCCGCCAGGGCTTCCATCCAACTCCTGCAAAAGTCACGACTCCGAGCTCGGGAAGGCTGTACATTCCCGCCCGTGCGTCCGCCTGCGCCGCTCCACCCTCCATACCTCTCCCAGCCCCATGAGTCCCGCTCCCCTCCGAGTCGCCGTCACCGGCGCCGCCGGCCAGATCGGCTACGCGCTCCTCCCCCGCATCGCCAGCGGACAGATGTTCGGCCCCGACCAGCCGGTCATCCTGCAGCTGATCGAGATCCCGGTCGAGAAGGCCATGAACGCCCTGAGGGGCGTCGCCATGGAGCTCGACGACTGCGCCTTCCCCCTGCTCGAGGGGATGGTCCTCACCGACGACCCCAAGGTCGGCTTCAAGGACGCCAACTGGGCCCTGCTCGTGGGCTCCAAGCCCCGCGGTCCGGGCATGGAGCGCGGCGACCTGATCCGCGAGAACGGCC
>CAZQAT010000098.1:0-17494 GCA_964591315.1 uncultured Planctomycetaceae bacterium | reverse complement strand
CCGCAACCTCCGGCGTGACAGGCCGGCACTCTAACCAATTGAGCTACATCCCCGCGTTGGGCCCGGAAGTATAGCCACGGGGGGGCCGGCGTCCAGCAGGAGGAGGGGGGCTCCAGGGAAAAATTGCCCCCGACCCGGCACCCGGCGGGGCTCAGGGCACGAGGCTCGGCCGGGACTCCTCGCCGGGCCGCACGGTCAGGTGCGACCGAGGCGAGCGGTCCTCCCACTCCTGACCCTCTTCCCCCAGCCGGCCCTGCAGGCAGAGCTCGTACTCGCCGGGGAGGACGTGCCGGAAGACCTTTGGCCTCCCGTGGCCCCAGCTCCGGAGCGCGGCCTCTTCGTCCCCCACCGGGATCAGGGCCACCTGGATCTCGTCCATCTCCGGGACCTCCACCACCACGCGCCCGTGCACCGGAACCTCAATGCGTCCTTCCGTCTCCAGAGCACCCACGCGCGCCACGTATTCCCGGCGGGCCACCCGCGCGACGATCTCGACCGGGCCCGGAGGCAGGTCCTCGAGGCGATAACGCCCCGACTCGACGCGCTCGCCGTGGAACGGACCCGAGCCCTCGATCCGGGCCCAGACCTTACAGTCCATCGGAGTCTCGGCCTCGTCGGTCACGACCACGGACACCTCGCGCCCGGGAATCATGTGGATCTCGAGCTGCCCGCCCTCGGGCACGGGGTGGTCGGTGCGCAGGATGGGCACGTAGCCCCCGCGCTCGATGCCGAGGGTCCCGCGCGAGCTCCAGAGCCCCTCGAAGACGGCCACGCCTTCCATGTCGGTGCTCACCGTCCGCCAGCTGCTCTCGCGGAACTTCCAGGAGACGTCGGCCTTCTCGAGGGGCTCTCCGGACTCGGACCGCACCCGAACCCGGAAGGAGCGCGGCCCCCCGACCAGGTGCACGTCCACCTCACGCCACTCACCCTCGAAGAGAGGTGCCAGGGTCTCCCGGTGGACCTCGCCCCAGAACGAGTCCGCCACGGAGAGCTCCAGCGCGGACCCGGTCGCCAGGGCCGAGGCCAAGACGGGTTGCCCGGCCTCGAGGGAGTAGCTCACGTACTCTCCCCCCCGGCGCCCGCCACCCCCGGCGTGGGAGAAGCCGGTCTCGCCCACGGCCGTGTGCACCGGGTCGGGCAGGTAGCCCTCGTGCACGAAGAGGTGCAGCCTCGTCCGCAGCTCGAGCTGCAGACCTTCGAGGGCCGCGCCCAGGGGCGGATGGACGCGCACGACGAGCCGCGTCTCCCGCAGGAGCCCCACCTCGAAGGCCTGCTCGGGTGAGGCGTGGGGATGGTGGAGATCCACGTCCTGGACCCGGTAACCCGCCGCGCCCACACGCAGGCCGTCGAGGCGACCTCCCGGGTTCTGGATGCGTCCGCGTCCCTCCTCGTCCGTCGGACTGCTGCGCCAGTCGGGATCGTCGTCGTCGACGGCCACCGCGCCGGCGATCGGTGCGCCCGAGGGACCGCGCACGCGGAAGTGCAGGACCGCGTCGGGGGCCGCGGGGGACTCCTCCTCGGCTGCGACGGCCCCCTCCGTCCGCGGCTCGGCTTCGAGCTCCTCGCGGACCGACTCCGGTGTGGCGGCGCTCTCCTCCCGAGGTGGCAACGAGCCGAGCTCGGGAGGCGCCACCTCCTCGGGCGCGGGCCTCGCCCGCACCGGGGCACCGGCGGTGGAGCTGTCCGCCCCCGCGATCCAGGTCGCGACCCCCATGGCGATCAACCCCAGGGCCACGATCAGTCCGAGCAGTGCGAGACGACGTCCCATGTTCCTCCGGCCCGGCTCAGCCCACCGCGGGCAGGCGCCCTTGGCGCGGCTGGTAGACGCCCAGCTCGCCGCTCTCGAGCGGGGCCCAGGCGCTCACGGGGGCCCGGCGGGCCTCCGGGTCAGTGCTGAAGGCCAAGGTCTCGGCTCCGGTGATCATCGCTGCCCCTACACGAGTCGCGCCCCAGGTCTACGAGGTCTGTCGTTTTGCCGCCTCCCAGGCGGCGGTCAGCTGGCGCAGGGCGTGTGCGTCGATGGGGCCGTCGAGCTCCGCTTCCATGCGCCGGAAACGCTCCTCGAAGCGGCGCAGGGCCGCGCGGCAGGCGCGCTCGGGGTCGAGGCCCACGTACTGGGCGAAGAAGGCGCCGGCCATCAGGAGGTCGCCGAGCTCCGCCTCGACGCGCTCCTTCACGGCGCCCTCGAAGCGCACCTTCGCGGCCGTCAGGTCCGAGCCCTCGAGGGCCTCGCGCAGCTCGACGAGCTCCTCCTCCACCTTGGCCCAGGCGCCGGCGGCGTCGTCCCAGCGGAAGCCCGCGGCCACGGCCTTCTCGCTGACCCGCGCCGCGCGGCCCAGGGCGGGCAGGGCCACGGGCAGGCCGGCCAGGGCGCTGGAGTCCACCTCGGCCTGCTCGCGCTCCTCGCGCTTGACGGCCTCCCAGCTGGCGAGGGCCGCCTCGGCGTCCTCGGCCTGGCGGTCACCGAAGACGTGGGGGTGGCGGCGCACGACCTTCTCGCGGATGCCGTCCGCGGCCCCGGCGATGTCGAAGCGCCCCGCCTCCCCCGCGATGCGGCAGATCAGCGCCAGCACCATCAAGAGGTCGCCCAGCTCCTCGGCGGTGGCGGCGTCGTCCTCGCGCTCGATGGCCTCCACCAGCTCGTAGGCCTCCTCGATCACGTAGGTCGCCATGGACGGCACGGTCTGCTTGCGGTCCCAGGGACAGCCGTCGGGCTCGCGCAGGGCGTCGACGATCTGGAGCAGGCGCTCGAGGGCCTCGGCGCGGGTGGTGGTCATGTCGTGGGGGTCGGTCAGGGTGTGGAGAGCTGGCGGTAGCTCAGGGGGTCGGTCTCCCCCGCCTCGGCGAAGCCCTTGAGGCGCAGGAGGCAGGCGTCGCAGCGGCCGCAGGAGAGCACGCGGCCCCCCTCGGTGATCGGCGCGTAGCAGGTGTGGGTCAGGCCCAGGTCCACCCCCAGCTCCCGGGCGCGGCGCACGATGTCGGCCTTGGAGAGCTCGAGCAGGGGCGCGCGGACGCGGAAGGTGGCCCCCTCCTCGGTGCCCGCGGCGGTGGCCACCTTCGCCAGCGCCTCGAAGGCCGCCAGGAACTCCGGGCGGCAGTCGGGGTAGCCGGAGTAGTCGAGGGCGTTGACCCCGATGTAGAGGTCCCGCGCGCCGAGGGTCTCGGCCCAGCCCAGGGCCACCGACAGGAAGACCGTGTTGCGGGCGGGCACGTAGGTCGAGGGCACTCCGGCGCCGATCTGCTCGAGGCTGCGGCCCTCGGGCACCTCGAGCTCATCGGTCAGGGAGGAGCCCCCGAGGGCCCGCAGGTCGAGCTGCACGACCCGGTGCGCGCCGGCCCCGAGGGCGCGGGCCACTCTCTCCGCCGCCGCCAGCTCCACGTCGTGGCGCTGGCCGTAGGCGAAGGAGAGGGCGTGGGCCTCGAAGCCCGCGGCCCGGGCCTCGGCCAGGCAGACGGCGGAGTCCATGCCTCCGCTGAGCAGGCAGACGGCGCGTGCGGGGGTCTCGGGGGGAGGCATCGCGCCCAGGCTAGCGCAAGCGGACTTCGATCTCCGCGAGTCCCGGTCACAAAGCTCACGCGTACGGCAGAGGCCCCCTTCCCCCGCTCTCCGGCCGGTCCTAGGATGGTGCGCCAATTCGCCGTTCCGCCCCCGCGATCTCCCCACCGAAGGACCCCCACCGTGCCCCAACCGACCACCGAAGCCGTCCTCGACGCCCTGCGCTCCGTCCAGGACCCCGATCTCCACCAGGACATCGTGACCCTGGGCTTCGTCACGAAGAACGAGGTCGACGGCGGACGCGTGAGCGTCACGATCAACCTCACCACGCCGGCCTGCCCGCTGAAGGAAGAGCTGCGCAAGGAGGCCGACGCGGCCATCCGCTCCGTCCCCGGCGTGACCGACGTGGCGATCGAGATGACCGCGGTCGTCAAGGGCTCGACGCCCCAGGGCGCGGGCAGCCTGCTCGAGGGCATCGCCCACGTGATCGCGGTCTCCTCCGGCAAGGGCGGCGTGGGCAAGAGCACCGCGACCGTCAACCTGGCCTGCGCCCTGCAGCAGACCGGCGCCCGGGTCGGCATCCTCGACTGCGACGTCTACGGTCCGGACATCCCGATGATGATGGGCCTCGCCGGCCAGCCGCAGTCGGACGGAAAGACCCTCGAGCCCAAGGAGCGCCACGGGGTCAAGACCATGTCCATCGGCTACCTGGTCGAGGAGGACAAGCCGGTCATGTGGCGCGGGCCCATGATCCACAAGTTCCTCGAGCAGTTCCTGCGGGACGTGAACTGGGGCGAGCTCGACTACCTGCTCGTCGACATGCCCCCCGGCACCGGTGACGCGCAGATCTCCCTCTCGCAGGTGGTGCCCCTCTCCGGCGCCGTGCTCGTCACCACGCCCCAGGCGGTCTCGACCTACGACGTGGCCAAGGCCATCGCCATGTTCAAGCAAGTCAACGTCGAGGTGCTCGGCATCATCGAGAACATGTCGGGCTTCTCCGTGGAGGGCACGGCCCCCGCCTCCGCGAACGGCGAGATCCGCTTCGACTTCGGCGACGAGGAGGTCTCCGTCCCCGTGGACGCCCAGGGCCGCTTCGGCACGGAGGTGCAGATCTTCGGCAGCGGGGGCGCCGAGCGCCTGGCCCAGAAGTACGGCTTCCCGGTGCTGGGCAGCCTGCCCCTCAACCCCGCCGTGCGCGTGGGCGGCGACGGGGGTGACCCGGTCGTGGTGGCCCGCCCCAACTCACTCCTGGCCGAGAGATTCCGCGAGGTGGCCGGCAAGTTCGCCCAGCGCCTGGCCATGAAGCAGTTCTCCCTGCCCATCCTGCAGTAGCCCCTCCCTTCCGAGGGACAGCTGCGGACCAGCATTCGGAACAGCGGACCGGTTCCTGTTCGCCGGGGGGAACATCGTCCCGGGAGCCGGCATCTCCTGGTAGGTGCGAGCGGTATCTCGAATCGAGAAGAGCAGCACTCATCCAACCGTACGCCGCACCCGACTTCCCGAGACCGCGGGAGTGCTGCTCCTTCGAGTCGCTCCGGGGAGATAGGAAGGGCCGGCTAGCGCAGGGCCGCTCGCGCTCTCCCGAACGAGCGAGCGGAGGAGTCGATGAACACCCCGCCCCTCTCGTCACAGCGGAGCGTGTCGTCTCCACGCTCCTCCTGCGAGTAGGTGTCCTCGTCACCGCCGAGGTCGATCAGCACGCCGAGGGAGGGCTTGTCGTGGTACTCCGACGAGCCCGTCCCGCCCTGGGAGCTGCCGCTCGAGCGGTAGCTGTCCTTCCCGTCCCGGTCGATCGCCACCGCGACCCCGGTCTGGGCCGCTCCACCCAGGGCCAGGTCGCCGACCTGGTAGACATCGTCCCCACCGTCCTCGAGCAGGAAGCCCACGCCCTCGTCCCAGGCCATGCCCGCGTGGGCCACGGAGCGGCAGGTGTAGGAGTCGTTCCCCCCTGAGTCCCAGCGCACGCCGGTGGCCTGGTGCACGCCGAAGCCCTGGGAGTAGCGGGCGCCGAGGTTCTCGTCGTCGCCGCCGCCGTCGTACATCAGCCCGAAGGAGAAGAAGTAGCCGCCCCCCTGGCTGAAGTTGCCGGCCTGGTAGCGGTCCTCTCCATCACCCAGGTCGAGCAGCACCGCGGTCCCCCCCGCCACGCCGCCGCCGCTGCGCAGGCCGGTGGAGTAGCCCTGGGAGGCGCCGTGGTAGATCTCCGGCCCGGAGTCGCCGTAGACGTCGGGCCAGTGCAGGTCCGCCAGGTAGGAGTCGTCGCCCTCGACATCCAGGAGCCCGCAGAAGCCGGGGCCCAGGCCGCCGCCCTGCGCGAAGGCCCAGGCCTGGTAGGTGTCGTCGCCGGCCAGGTCGAGCAGGAGGGCGACCCCCTCCAGGGCGTGGCCCTGCCCGTAGTCCTCCATGGCGTAGCGGTCCTCCCCCTCGCGGTCCACCAGGGCGGCGACGCCGTAGGTGGCCGCGCCCTGGGAGAAGCGCTTCGAGGTGTAGGCGTCGTCGCCCGCCTCGTCCCACAGGAGCGCGAGGCCCCCGGTCGCCGCGGCGCAGGCGCCGGTGTAGGTATCGTCGCCCCCCAGGTCGATCACGACGCTGACCAGGCCCTCGGGGGCGTCCACCACGGCCGCGCGCTCGTAGCGGTCGTCGCCGCCGAGGTCGATCACGAGGGCCGCGTGTCCGGTGTAGATCGTCTCCCGCCGCCCGCCGAGCACCACGCGGTCCGCCGCGTCGGTCCCGACCACGGCGCGCAGGTCGCCGCCGAAGCCCGGCACCTCGTCCTCGCCCCGCGCGCGCCGCAGGCGGCGGTTGAGGCTGCCGCGCAGCTTCGGGTCGGTGAGCCTCGCCAGCCGTCGCGCGACGGCCAGGGCCAGGGCGGTGTCGTGGCTCCCGGCCCGCAGGCCGGCGATCCAGCGGCCGAGCACGGCGCCCTGCGCCTCGCTCAACTCCCCGCCGGGGAAGTGGCTGCGGTACCAGGCCTCGCGGAAGTCGGCGGCCTCGGTGAAGAGGGCCGCCCGCGCCTCGCTCTCCAGGTCCTCGAGGCTCAGCTCGAGGGCGCGGTGCGCCAGACGCATCAGGCCGCTGAGGGCCTCGAGCAACTCGATGTCGCGGAGCTCGTCGCGGGCGATGCTCTCCAGGGCCAGGTCCATGTCCTCGAGCAGGCCCTCGTCCTCCAGCCCCTCGAGGTCGAGGTCCCGGTGGTCCGCGCCGCGGGCGAGGAGAGCCGCGAGGTCCGGCTCGCCCCCCTCCCCCAGGTCGGCCGCCAGTCCGTCGCGCAGCTCCGCCGCCAGGGCGGGCACGCTCCAGGGCTCCGCCAGGGAGCGCCCGATCCGCTCCGTGCGCCGCGCCACCCCGGCCCGCCGCTCGCCCACGCCGGCCATGTGCTCGAGCACGGCGCGCGCGGGTCCTCCCCGGTTCCGGGCCTCGAGCGCCGCCTCCACGAGCTGCCAGAACTCGGGCCGCTCCTCACCGCGCGGCTGCGCGGCGGCGGCGACGAGGAGAGCGACCGTGAGGGTGGTGAGGGTCCGGCTCAAGCGCATCTGTGTCCGCCCTCCCGCCTCGGGAGGACCTGGGACCACTCTAAGCCGCGACCCCCGCGGGGCCCAAGGGCTCAGATCAGACCGGCCAGCACCGAGCGCGTCGCGGCGCTCTTGTTCAGGGTGTAGAAGTGAATCCCCGGCGCGCCGCCTTCCAGGAGTTCGCGGCACTGCTCGATCGCCTGCTCGATGCCCGCGGCCATCACCGCGGCGGGGTCCTCGGACACTCCGTGCAGGCGCTCCTGTAGCGACTGGGGGATCGTCGCCCCGCACATGTTCGTGAAGCGCTCGATCTGGGCCACGTTCGTGATCGGCATGATCCCCGGGACGATGGGCGCCTCGACACCCGCCGCCCGCGCCCGCTCGACGAAGTCGAAGTAGTAGGCGTTGTCGAAGAACATCTGGGTGATCAGGAAGTTGGCGCCCAGGTCGTACTTGGCCTTGGTCCACTTCATGTCCTCCGCTGCGTCCGGCGACTCGGGGTGACTCTCCGGGTAGCAGGCGGCGCCCACGTCGACGAAGTAGTTGTTCGCCAGGTAGTCCACGAGCTCCGTCGCGTGGGCGAAGCCGTCCTCCTGGGCCACGAACTCGGTCTCCCCCTCCGGCACGTCGCCGCGCAGGGCGAGGATGTTCTCCACGTTCTCGGTGATCATGCGACGCATGATCTCCCGCAGCTCGCTCTTGGTGGAGCCCACGCAGGTCAGGTGGGCCATGGCGGTCAGCTCGAGCTCGTTCTGGATGCGCGAGACCACCTGCAGGGTGCGGTCACGGGTAGAGCCGCCGGCACCGTAGGTGACCGAGACGAAGTCGGGCTTCAGCTTGTCCTTCAGGTCCGCCACGGTCTTCATCAGGTTCTCGGCGCCCTGGTCGGTCTTGGGCGGGAAGAACTCGAAGGAGAAGACGGGCTTGCCGGACTGGTAACTCTCGCTGATCCTCACGGGGGTCCTGGGTGGGGCGGGTCGGGAGCGGGCAGAGCCTACTTCATCGACACGGGGGGCGGGGTCCTGAACCCATCCCCGCCTCAGCCCCCGAAGAGGTCCGGCCAGGCGGCGCGGCAGGCGCTCACGAGGCGCCCGGCGAGCTCCTCCAGGAGGGCCCGCCCCTCCTCGGCGCTGGCGCTGGCGGGGTCACCCGCGTAGGCCGCGGGGGCGCCCAGCTCGGCCAGGGCGCGGTTCTTTCCGGGCTCGGGAGCGGGCAGCGAGAGCTCCACGGGCCCGAGCCCGGCGAGCACCTCCCGCCGCACCGCCTCGGGCGCCACGTGCAGCATCAGGCTCGTCTCCCCGCGCCCGCCGTGGCAGTCCACCTCCCGCGGGAACTCCTCGGCCTCGTCCGCGAGGGGGTCGGGGAAGAGCACCTGACAGCGCCCGGGACCGCGCTCGACCAGGTCGACCGCCAGGTTGCGCAGCACCCGGGTCTGCTCGTGCTCGTGGTGGCCGTTGGCCACGAGCAGCTGGCGGATGCCGTCCTGTTGGAGGGAGAGCACCAGGTCCTCGACCAGGGCCCAGAGGGAGCCGGGCCGCAGGGTGATGCCCCCGGCGAAGTCCTGGGCCAGGCGCGTGACGCCGTAGGGCAGGGCGGGCAGCACGAGGGCCGGCACCCCCGCCTCCTCCAGGAGCTCCGCCGCACGCCGCGCGCGGGCCGTGGCGACGAGCACGTCCGTGTCCAGGGGCAGGTGCGGGCCGTGGGGCTCGGTGGAGCCGGTGGGCAGGATCGCGATCGTGCGCGGGCCGAAGTGCTCTTCGGCCTCACCGTGGGTGCGGTGACGAAGCTCGCTCATCCGGGCAGGGTAGCGAGCACGCTCCGGAGTCGGGCAGCCTTCAGCGCCGCTTCTTGGCCTCCGTCACCAGGCCGAGCCTCCCGCGAGCCTGCCCGGGCCGCGCTCAGGCCAGCTCCACTGCCTCCAGACGCTCCAGGAAGGTCCGCACGCTCGAGTAGCGCTCCCGCCGGTCGGCGAGCAGGCCGTCGACGATGGCCTCCTCCAGGTCCTGGGGCACCTCCACCTCGCGGTTGCGGCTCATCATCGAGGGCGGGCGCTTCTCCAGCTTGGCCTGGAAGATCTCGAGGAAGCTCGAGCCCGGCCAGGGCACGACGCCCACGCACAGCTCGTAGAGCACCGTGGCCACGTTGTAGATGTCGGACTGGATGTCCGGGGACTCGCCGCCGAACTGCTCGACCGGAGCGTAGAAGGGGGTGCCGATCAGGGCCGTCTTGTCCCCCAGGTGCTTGGCGCTCCACAGGCCGGAGGTGATGCCTCCGTCCACCATCACGGCCTCACCCGGGCCGCCCTGCAGGTGGATCGCGTGGGGCTTGATGTCCCCGTGCACCTGGCCCGCGGCGTGGACCGCCTCGAGGCCCGCCAGGATGTGGCAGCCGAGCTCGAGCACCTGCGGGAGAGGCATCGTGCCGTTGTCCGTCAGCCACTCCCGCAGCGAGTCGCCCTGGGGCACGTCGGTCACCATCAGGAGCGTGCCGTCGTCCCGCACGACCACGTCGCGCACCTGGAGCACGGCCGAGGCGTCGATCTCCTCCCAGCGCTCGAGCAGCTTGGCGAACTCCTCCGCCTGAGCCTTCTTGTCGAAGAGGGCCGCGGGAAAGACCTGCATCTCACGCTCGACGCCGTCCTTGGAGTCGTTCACGACGAAGGTGGCCGACATCCCGCCCTGACGGTTGGAGCGGACGATCTGATAGCGATCGGCGAGGACCTTGCCCGGGGTGAGGTCGAAGAGGGAGAGGGGTTTCTCGGACATCGAAAGCGGAGGAGTGCTGCGGGGGAGAGGGGAATGCTGCGCTGACGATAGCGCCTGGGGCTGGACAGCGCGAACCGGGACAGTTCGCTCAGGCCGGCAGCTCGACGCCGGCGGCCTGGAGCTCGGCCCGGTCAAGGCCGCTGACCTCGAGCAGGGGCGCCAGGCGCTCCATGCAGAGGGTCAAGCTCTCAGCGCAGCTGCGGCTGCGCAGGCCGAGCTCCACGGCCCTGCGGTCCCCGGCGGTCCCCGGGCGCCCCAGGGCCAGGAGCGAGATCACCAGCCAGCGGCTGAGCATCTGCTGCACCTGGGGCCGCTGGTCGGGGTCGGCGGCGAACTCCTCGAACAGGGCCCGGCTGCGCCTGGTGGCCGTGCGCTCGTAGGCCAGGTCCTCCTGGGCGATGGCGGCGAACTCCTCGCACTTGGAGTCCGCGTAGGTCTCCATGGCGATGCGCTCGGCCGTGTCGGATGTGGCCAGGAAGGTGGCCAGCTCGAAGCGCGACTTCGGGTACGGGATGCGCTCCATCTTGATCGAGGCCTCCCGGCGGATGTCTCCGCCGCCGATCTGCGTGTAGAGCTCCTGCACCCGACTGACCTGGTTGAGAATGTGCCCCAGGTCCTGCACGAGGCCGATGCGGCCCTCGGGGTCCACCAGGAACTTCAGGCCGTGGCCGCGGATGTTGGCGGCCATCATCTGGCGGTAGGCGTGGGCGAGCAGGATCTTGCGCAGGAGGCCCTTCTCCTCCTCGTTCAGGGTCGTGACGCTGGGCATGGCTCGGGTGGCTGGCTCTACATGTCGAAGGAGGGCGCGGCCAAGGGGTCGATACCCGTCAGCTCGTCGTCGGGGATCACCAGCCGCTCCACGGGCCGGCCGTGCACGATGTGCTCGGAGATGATCTCGTCCACGTCATCGGTTGTCACGCCGCCGTACCAGACGTTGTCCGGGTAGACGACCACGGTCACGCCCCTCTCGCACTGGTCGAGGCAGCCGGCCTTGTTGGGCCGCACGATGCGCCGGAAGCCGGCCTCGTAGAGCTTTTTCTTGAAGGCGGAGGCGACCTCGCTCCCACCGCGGCTCTGGCAGCACCCGCGCGGGTCGTCCGCCGCGCGCTCGTTGATGCAGATGAAGACGTGTCGCTGGAACTTGGGCATGGGGCGGGGATTATCCGCGCAGGACGAGCCCCCATCAAGGGCCGAAGACGACGCCACCGGGCCGAACCCGGGTGGTTTGTGCCACCTGGGACAAATCACTCGGGTTCGAGGCTGAACTCGGCGCCGAGCTCTGCGAGCATCTTCCGCCATGGCCCTGCACCCCGTCGACTGGCTGATCGTCGGCCTCTACATCCTCTTCGCCCTCACGGTCGGCGTGCTCTACGCCAAGCGCGCGGGCAAGGACGTGGACCAGTACTTCCTCTCGGGCCGCAGCCTGCCCTGGTGGATCGCGGGGACGTCCATGGTGGCCACGAGCTTCGCCGCCGACACGCCCCTCGCGATCACCGGCTGGGTGCGCGACCACGGCATCTGGCGCAACTGGCTCTGGTGGTGCTACTGCGGCGGCGGGATGCTGGCGGTCTTCGTCTTCGCTCGCGGCTGGCGGCGCGGCGGCGTGATGACCAAGGCCGAGCTGGCGGAGCTGCGCTACAGCGGGACCTCGTCGACGGTCCTGCGCGGCACCCTCGGCCTGATGCACGCGGCCTTCCTGAACACGATCACGCTCTGCTGGGTGCTGCTCGCCGCCGCCAAGATCATGGACGTGCTGCTCGGCATCGACCAGGGCCTGGCGGTGGTGCTGGCCTGCGTGATCGCCATGGTCTACTCCCTGCTCGCGGGCTTCTGGGGCGTGGTGGTCACGGACCTGGTGCAGTTCGTGATGGCCATGGTGGGCGCCGCGGCACTGGCCTGGCTGTCCTGGACGGCAGTCGGCGGCACCGACGGAGTCCTGGCGGCCGCGGCGGCCGGGGGCGACTTCACCGAGAACACCCTGCGCCTGTTCCCCGCCCCCGGAGAGGGCTCGATCTTCGACGCGAGCTTCTGGACCACGCCCGTGGCCTCCTTCGCGGTGATCATGGGCGTCGCCTGGTGGGCGGTCGAGAACGTGGACGGGGGCGGGACCATGGTGCAGCGCATCGCGGCCTCGCGGGACGAGCGCGAGGGCGTGCTCGGGGTGATGTGGTTCAACGTGGCCCACTACGCCCTGCGGCCCTGGCCCTGGGTGATGGTGGCCCTGGCCTCGCTGATCGTGCTGCCTCACCTGGAGGTCAGGTCGCCGGTGGCCGGGGAGGTGGTCGCGGTCGACGAGGCCGGGACCTGGGCCGAGATTCGCTCCGAGGGCGGTGAGCTCCAGCGCGTCGACTTCGCCGTCGAGGGCGACTCGGAGGACTGGCACGCGCGGCCGGTGGTGAGCGCGACGCCCGAGGGCGCAGCCGAGGGCGAGCGCGTGCTGGTGGCCGCGGGCGACACCCTGGCGAGCAGCGACTCCGAGCGGGCCTACGTGGTCATGATGCGGCGCTACCTGCCAATCGGCCTCCTGGGGCTCGTGGTCGCCTCGCTCCTGGCGGCCTTCATGTCCACCATCGACACCCACGTGAACCTGGCGGCCTCCTTCTTCATCAACGACCTCTACCGCCGCTTCTGGGTGCGGGACGCGGAGCCCAAGCACTACGTGAAGGCCGCCCGCGTGGCCTGCGTGGTGGTGCTGCTCCTGGCGGGCTGGATGGCCTCCCAGGCGGACTCGATCTCGGACCTCTTCCTGTTCTTCCTGGCCTTCCTGGGCGGCGTGGGCCCGGTCTACGTCCTGCGCTGGCTGTGGTGGCGGGTCACGGCGGTGACCGAGATCACCGCCATGCTGGCCAGCGCGGCGGCGACGATCTTCATCACCTTCGCGGACATCGAGTGGAGCCTCGGCCCCTTCTCACCGGGTGGAGCGCTGATCTCCGAGGGGCGGCTCGTGATGGTGGTGCTGTTCTCCCTGGCCTGCGCGCTGGTGGCCACCCTCGTGGCGCCCAAGCCCGACGCCGAGACGCTCCTCCCCTTCTACCGCAAGGTGCGTCCGAGCGGTTGGTGGGGTCCGGTGGCGCGGCTGGCCCCCGAGGTGGCGCCCACCCGCAACGGCGGCGTGATCACCCTCGGCGTGCTCGGGGGCCTGGCCCTGGTCTACGGCTCGATGCTGGGTCTGGGGCTCGTGCTGCTCGCCCGCTACGCCGAGGGCGCCCTCGCCTTCGGCGCGGCCGTCGCCGGCGGGCTGGCGGTGGGCTACGCCCTGAAGAACCAGGTGACCGGGATCATCCCCGACCACTCCAAGTCGTGATGTCCACCCGGCCGCCCCTCGACCCGCGCGTCGCGGCCCACGTCGAGAGCTCCTACCCCCACAACCTCGACTACAAGGTGCGCGGGGGTGCGCTGCGGCCGCGCTGGAAGCTGCGGCGGAGGCTCAAGCGGCTGTTGCCCCTCTACTCCGATCCCCTCGAGAGCCTGCTCGACCTCTCCTCCTCCAAGGGCTACTTCGTGCTCGAGGCCGCGACACGGCCGGGCTGCGCGAGCGCCCTGGGCATCGACGTGCACGAGCCCGACCTCGAGGCGAGCCGGGCCGTCGCCGCGCACCTGGAGCTGGACCGGGCTCGCTTCGAGCGCCTGACCCTGCGCGCGCTGGCCGAGAGTATCGACGACTTCGGCGGGCCCTTCGACACGGTGCTGCTGGTCAACACCTACCCCTACCTCTTCTTCGGCAGCGACCGCGCCGAGGCCGTGGCCGCGGACCACGCCGAGCTCTTCGGGCTCTTGGCACGGGTCACCGGGGGGCGCCTGGTCTTCTCCAACCGCGTGGACCTCTCCGCCCTCCCGCGGCACATCCGGGCCCGCGCCGCGGCGGCGGGCCTCGAGAGCGCCTACGACGAGGCCCGCATCCGCGCGGCCGCCGAGGCCCACTTCCACGTGGAGCCCCGGCGCGCCCTGGGCAAGATCCCCCTCTGGCTGCTCACCCGGCGCTAGCCGCGGGGAGACCTGCAACGGAGGAACCCCGGCCGAGGGCGCGCTGGACAGTGCGGACCCCAGCACGGGGATTTCGGAGAATCCCGAGACCCCTCGGGCCACTGGACACATATTGACCGCAGCATCTCGCTCGAGTGCCACCGCCCCCGCCGGGCTCCGGGGTCCGCCGCAACCCCAGGCCGGCATCCACGCACCGCCCCCCTGCAGACACCGCGCCATGCTTGCCTCCACCCTGGCCTTTCCCGCGCTGCTCCTCGCTCTCCAGAACCCGCCTCCCCTGCCCAGGGCCTACCAGCCCCTGCTCCTCGACCCGCACCACAAGGCGGAGGGGACCGTGCAAGGCGGCCCCGGGAACAACGGCTTCGGGAACGGAGACATGACTCCCGACGGACGACTCATGCTCGCCTACCGGCGCGTCGACCTCGACTCGCCCCCTCCGTCGGGGACCTATCCCTACCAGACCGCTCTGACCGCGGCCCTGGTCCGGCCCGAGCGCTTCCAGCTCACGAACGGCCACATCACGAGCTTCAAGGACCCCGCCGGGAACTTCGTCTTCGGAAACGCGCCCACCCTGAACGGCGATCCCTCGGACGACGAGTTCGCGCTGATCCACCGCGGCTACGAGTTCTCCCAGGTCGACCCCTCGGATCCGGACGCCATCGACGTGAGCGGCAGCCTCTTCCCGGAGCTGGCGGCACTCGGCCACGTGAAGCTCGACCCCGACTATCCCATCGGGGGCCGCTACGCCGGCTCGCACATCACCATGTGCCTCGTCCCGAATCCCCACGCCAGGACCGTGGGCGGCCTCACGATGTCCGTCGTCCCCAGCCCGCACCAACCGACCGGGAACCCCTACCCCTCGGACCCCAACGGGGTCTACGAGCTGGGCGGCCAGTACACGACCTACAAGCTGTTCGTCGTGCGCCTCGTCAGCGAGAACTGGATCGGTCAGATCGAGGCCAGTCCGTCGGGCATCGGTGAGTACTTCCAGCCCATCCTCTCCAACGGGAGCCCGGTCCACCCCAACGGCTACGAGCTCGTCTCCCAGGCCGTGACCGTCATCATCGATGAGGCGACGGACAGCATCCACGCGACAGCCGTCGCGCCCTACGAGTACCTGACGACCATCGACGGCGATCGCATCGAGGGGATAGAGGTCTCGATGACCGCCGACGGCAAGTTCATCCTCTTCCAGGGGAGAGTGGACTCCCCCCTGGAATTCCAGCCCGGGGATGCGGACGTCGCCTACGTCTACAACAAGGACGCCGCCAGCTCGACGGGCTGGACGCCCGTGAGGTCGATCACGGAGCTACCACTGGCGTCCGAGCTCGATTCGGGGATGAGCCTCGAGGAGTTCAAGGAGCGTTACAGGGTCTTCAAGCACCCGATCAAGATCGCGACGCCGACCGGTGACATCGCCGAGCACTCACCCGGGGACCACGTCCGCGGCGCGTACACCTGGATCAGCAAGGACGGCTCCTTCTTCCATGCGACCTGCGGCATCACCAACGACAACGTCCAGACCGGCGAGCAGTCCCAGGGGCCCGGCTGCAGGGTCGGGAACTACATCTGCGGCGACATCACCGGCGGCCACATCAAGTACATCGACGACACCGGCATCAACCCGACGCGTCAGGGGATCATCTGGGACTGGCCCGAATACACTGGCAACGCCAAGGACTCCCAACGCAACCTGGTGATGTCCCTCGGCCTGAAGCCGGGGCTCTGGGAGGGCTTCCTGACGGAGGGCGGCGCCCCGATGCCCACGTCGGCCGCCTCGCAACGCATCCCGATCCTGCCGTTGATCATGAACTCCACCGACACCTACGGCGAGGTGCGGTTCGAGGAGGCCGACGGGGACTACCTGCTGTACCTGGCCTGCAACGAGACCCTGGTCTGGAACTCCGCCCTGGGCGCGATCGGTACGGAGTGCCACGAGTTCAGCATCGACCACACCCCGGACACCTCGGGCCGTGACGAGCGGGCCCCCGTCACCCTGAACGATGGGGCCGGCTTCCCCCAGGAGGCCTACGGCCCCAGCCTCACCGACGTGCAGGTCGCCACCGGCGCTGCCTTCGACTTCGACCCGAACATGACGGGGGAGCGCTTCCACGAGAACCTCGGCTTCAAGGGCCAGGGCATCCTGCTGAACACCAGCGGGCGCATCGAGGCCGTGCAGACAGCCCCGACCGACCCGCGCGTCGAGCGATTCATGGGGCTACCGGCCTTCTCGGCGCAGATGTTCGTGAAGGCGGTGATGCCGCAGCCCACGGGAACGACGAGCATGCCCCTGCTGCGCCACGGCCTGACCGGCCTGGGGCCGATCTTCACCCTCAACGCTCACGACGACGGGAGCTTCTCCGCAACGATCTGGGCCCTCCCGGAAGGCGCGGCGACCCCGACCCCCCTGACGCTTCGCACGGCCCCGGGCTACCTGTCCTTTGCCTCGGACATCGACGACTGCCGAGATGGCTGGACCCACGTCGCGGTCACCTACGAGGGAGCGGAGAGCACGGAGGTGATCCTCTGGGTCGACGGCGTGAACGCCGACTCCTTCTCCTTCCCGCTGTCCTCCACCATCGCGAACGACCCGCTCGGGACCGCCTACTATGTGGTCGGCCCCGGAGCACCGGGCGCGGGTACCGAGGTGACCAAGGAGGGGACGTCTTTCATCGTCGACGAGGTGGGCTTCTCGAGGGTCGCCAGGACCGAGGAGGAGATCCGCCGCGACGCCCACGTCGCCCCGCCGGACTCCCTGTTCACGGAGGCGCCGGCAGGCGTCGCCATTCCCCAGGGACTCGAGAACGAGCCGAGCTTCTGGCCCATCGGCCTGCCCCACTCGACGGCGATCGTCGGCCTGGGTCGAAACCTCTTCAACTCGAACCTCCTCTCGGCCGGCGACGACCGCTCCTGCATGACCTGCCACGACCCGGGCCTCGGCTTTGCGGAGTCCATCCAGCTCTCGGAGTCCCTGACCCCGGGCGAGTTCCTGGACTTCAACTCGCCGACGCTACTCGGCGGCCTCTTCACGAAGGTCAAGACCTTCTCCGGAAGGGCCCAGACCATCGAGGAGCAGGTCGTCCTGCCCCTGACTGACCCCCAGGAGATGGGCGACCAGAGCCTCGAGGACATCGCCACCCAGCTCGCTGGCATTCCGTCGTGGAACCAGGCGTTCACCGCCACCTTCGGCTCGCCGCCGGACTCCGACAACCTGGTGGACGCCCTGAGCGCCTACGTCCTGACGCTGAACACGGGCAACTCGGCCTTCGATCAGGAGCAGGCGAGCCCCGGCGCGCTCACCGACCAGGAGCGGCGCGGCATGACACTCTTCGCCGGCAAGGCGCGCTGCATCGGCTGCCACCGCGGAGCCTCCTTCACGGACGGTGACTTCCACAACATCCAGTCGGTCCGGACCAGCCTCCTCGACCGAGGTGCCTTCACGGGGCGCGCCCGTGAGGATGGAGCCCTCAAGACTCCGACCCTGCGCAACCTGAGCCACACGGGCCCCTACTTCCACGACGGCTCGAAGGAGACCCTTGCGGACGTCATCCGCCACTACAACGAGGACTTCATGACGATCTCGAACCCGATCGGCGAGCCGGACCGCTTCCTGCGCCCGCTGGGGCTCACCGCCCTCGAGATCGACGACCTGGTGGCCTTCCTCCAGAGTCTCAACGGGACGACCCCCAACTGATCCGGGCCGACTCCGGACCGCTGAGCGGTCTGGTGAGCGCTAG
>CAZQAT010000097.1:0-17511 GCA_964591315.1 uncultured Planctomycetaceae bacterium | reverse complement strand
CCGGGCTAGCGTCCGTCGCCGCCCCGGGCGCGGAGCTCGGCGAGCTTGGCCTCGGCGTCGGCCTGGCGCACGCGGTCGCGGCGCTGGGCGTAGTAGCGCACCAGCCGCTCCCAGGCGGGCACCTGGTCCCCCGCCACCTGGCGCAGGTTCTCAGCGAGGGCCGCGGCGGCATCCTCCTCTTCGAGCTCCTCGGCCAGGTCGAGCAGCTGGATGCGGACCGACAGGCGCCCGGGGTCGACCGCCAGCCACTGGTTGAGCCAGCGCCCCACGGCCATCATGTTGCCGGTCTGGCGGTTCAGCGTGACGAGCCGGTGGTAGACCGCCGGCTGCCGCGGGTCGTACAGCAGACGCGCCTCCTGGGCGCGGATCTCCTGGGCCACCTGGTTCAGGAAGTAGAAGCGACGCTCGGCGGTCTCCCCCTCCTCGTCCTGGCCCAGGTCGAACAGCACCTGGCTCAGGAGGAACCAGGGCCGCGGGTCGTAGGGGTCCAGGTCGCGGGCCTCGCGGGCCGCCTCGAGAGCCTCCTCGACTCGCTCCTCGTCGAAGAGGATCTGGGCGATCCAGGTGGCCGCGTTGCCGTGGGCCGGATCGAGCTCGAGCACCCGGCGCAGCTCCTCCAGGGCCCGCTGGGGCTCGCCGAGGCGCATCAGGGACAGGCCGTAGCCGCGGCGCGCCTCGACGCTGTCGGGATTCACCGCGAGCACCTTCTCGTAGTGGCCGCGTGCACCGCCGTAGTCCCCGAGGGTGTAGTAGCAGTGGGCCAGGGCGCGGGTGTCGCCGACCCTCCGAGGGGCCACCTGCAAGTAGCGCTCGAAGGCCAGGATCGCGTCGCCGTAGCGCCGCAGCCGGAAGTAGATCACCCCGCACTGGTGCAGGGCCGAGGGGTAGTCCGGGGCCAGCTCCAGCACCTCGTAGAGGGCCTCGAGGGCGGCGGGCATGTCCCTCTGCTGGTAGGCGCGCAGGGAGGTGATGAAGAAGGGCTGCAACTCCTCGGGAGGATCCACTCCGGGGTCCCAGTCAGCCCAGCGGCCCTCGGGGGCGCGACGCCACTCGCCAGGACTGCGGTCGAGGATCTCCGGGGTCGGAGGCTCCGGCTCCTGGGCGCGGAGCTCGGGTGCACCGCAGAGGCAGAGGAGCGCGACGAGCGCGAGGCCCTTCACGGCTTGCTCTCCTCGACCACGTGCAGGCGGTCCACCTCGAGGTCCTCGATGACCTGCACCTGCCCCGAGGGCCAGCGGATGCGCAGCACATCGACCCGCTCGGCGGGCCCCAGGCCGAAGTGCAGGCGCCGCGGGCTGCCGGCCTGGTAACCACCGGTGGTGCGCACCTCGGCCATGCGGGTCCGCTCGCCGCAGACGACCTCGACCCGCGCCCCGATGGCGTCGGGGTGGGAGGTAGAGCCCAGGAGTCGCACGGCGAGCCAGTGGCTGTCGTCGTCGCGGGGGGCGCGGTTCTCCAGGTAGCGCACCGCGCCGTTCACCTGCAGCACGACCAGGTCCAGGTCCCCGTCCCCGTCGAAGTCCGCCGCCAGGGCGGCGCGGGACACCCGCGGCTCGGCCTCGTCGCTCAAGGGCTCCTCCCCGAAGCGGCCGTCCGCGGCGCCGCGGAAGAGCTGATCCGGTTGGGCGTAGCTCGTGTCCGTGCCGGCCCGGTCCGCCTGGGGGTAGACGTGGCCGTTGACCACGAAGAGGTCCATGTGGCCGTCGAGGTCGTAGTCTCCGAAGCCCGTGCCCCACCCGAGACGCTGGATGCTGGGGCCGCCCAGCCCCGCGACGTCCACCCGGTCCCGGAAGCCCGTCTTGCGCGCGGAGCGGTAGAAGGCGTTGCGCTCCCCGGAGAAGTTGGTGACGAAGAGGTCGCTCCGGCCGTCCCCGTCCACGTCACCGCACGCGATCCCCATGCCCGCCTGCTCCTTGCCGTTGGGATCGTGGCTGACGGCCCGCCGCAGGGCCACCTCCTTGAAGGTGCCGTCCCCCTGGTTCTCCCACAGGTGGTTGGCCGTGGAGTCGTTGGCGACGTAGACGTCCGTGTCGCCGTCGTTGTCGTAGTCGAGGGTCATCACCCCCAGCCCGAAGCCCGCCAGGTCGGGACGGAACTTCGCCTGCAGGCTGACGTCCTCGAAGGTGCCGTCCCCACGGCCGCGGAAGAGCTGGTCGTGGACGGGGATCATGCCCTCGGGGCCGCACATGACGTCGTGCCCCTTCCAGGTGCAGCCCTCGCCGGGACCCTTGACCTCCTCCAGGTGGAAGGCGAGGTAGTTGACCACCACGAGATCCAGGTGCCCGTCGCCGTCGTAGTCGAGGAAGGCGCAGCTCGTGCTCCAGCGCGAGCCCGCCAGGCCCGTGGGCCGCGGCGGGTCGTCCTCCCCCGCGCCGGGGATGCCCTCGGTGACCTCGACGAAGCCCTGCCCGCCGTCGTTGAGGAAGAGGCGGTTCTTGCCCCACTCGGTGATGAACAGGTCCGGGTCCCCGTCGCCGTCCACGTCGCCGGCGGTGCCGCCCATGCCCCAGCGCCCGGGGGCCAGCTCCCAGGGACCGGTGCCGAGCTCGAAGCCTCCCTGCCCGTCCCCCAGCAGCACCCGCGGCGCGAAGCCGGGCTGCCCCTCCCGCACGCGCTCGATGGTGGAGCCGTTCACCACAACCAGGTCCAGGTGCCCGTCCAGGTCGAAATCGGCGCAGACCAGGCCCCCGCCGTTCACCTCGAGGATGTAGTCCTTCTGCGGCGAGCCGCACGTGGTCGTGATCGTCTGACCGGAGACGACCAGGTCGCGGGCCTGGAACAGGGGCTCGTCCCGGGACGGGCTCGCGTCCAGACAGAGGGAGGCGAAGAGGAGAGGAGCGATCATGCGCAGAGTGTAGCGCCGCGCACCGCGACGATACGGAGTCAGGAGACTTCCACCGTGAATCGGGCAGGCCCCGGAGGGCGGAATGCAGACCGGGCCGGGCCCCGCCTGGGGACCCGGCCCGGTCGTTCGTTCGTGCGCCGGCTCTAGTTCCAGAGGATGGTCAGCGCGTTCGTGGTGTTGAAGCCGTTGCCGCAGGGCGCGCCGACGGGGTCCCGGAACCAGAACTGGTAGTGGAGGGTCTGGCCGGCACTGATGGCGTCCTCGACCGAGAGCACGACCGAGCTCGAGGCCGCGCCCCCGCCGTCGAGGAAGACCACCTCGAGGCGGTTGATCGCGCCGCTGCCGCACAGCAGGCCGTCGCCGAAGGGGTTCCCGTTCCCGCCGTTGGCCTGGAGGGCGGCGGAGAAGAAGACGCCGGGCTTGTTCGCCGGGCAGTCGATCGCCGTCAGCACCACCGAGTCGTTGCCGACCGTCGCGTTGCCGGTGCCCGAGAGCACGCCGCCCGAGGCCGCGCCGGAGTTGCCGCAGCCGGCGCCCGCGGCGCCGTTGTTGCCGCAGGGGCAGGGCGTGCCCGTGCCGTCACCGAAGCAGAAGGGAGTGCCCACCGGGGTGCTCTTGCCCACCACGCTGGAGTCGCTGACGCTGGTGTTGCCGGCGTAGTCGACGAACTCGAGCTCGTAGACCAGCTCGGCGCCCGCCGCGGAGGCGTTACCGGTCATCGCGAAGCGGAACTGGCTGCCGCCCATGTCGAAGCCGTCGGTACTGGCAACCGTGCCGGAGACCGTGACGGTACCGCTGAAGCCTGCGCTGGCGTTCGTGTAGCTGTAGACGCCGGGGCGCACGAAGGCGCGGTCCCAGGTGCCGCCGTTGGCGATGTCGCCGGAGGCGTAGCCCCAGGGCGCGGTGGTGCTGTTCACGCTCTCGGTACCGCCCGAGCTGTTGGTGAAGCGCACCGTGTCGCCGCAGGCCACGTTGATGTTCGCCGGGCTGAAGTTGCCCGCATTGATGGTGACGTTCTGGACCGGGTTGGCGTTGGTGCAGGAGTAGGCCGTGGCCGTGACCCAGGTCTTGCCGTCGTCGATCACCGAGTCCCGCATCTTGCCCGTGGCCACCCAGGGACCGAAGTCGCTGGTCAGCGGCGCAACGTCGCGCTGGTCCACGATCTTGGGGGCCACCGCGTCCGCCGCTCCGGTGTTGATGTAGACCTTGTTCACGTACTGCGCCGAGTTCGACTCGCCCTGGGCGGTGACGAAGTCGTAGTCGCCGTCGTTGTCCAGGTCGACGAAGGTGCAGTCGAGGGTCGAGTCACTGATGGTCTGGATCGCGCCGTGGTTGGCGGTGAAGGTGGCGTTGCCGTTGTTCCTCCAGAGGCGCTCCTTGCTGCCCAGGGAGCCGACGAAGGGATCCAGGTCCCCGTCGTTGTCGTAGTCGCACAGGGCGATCTCGTTGTCATCCTGGGACAGGGGCAGCTGGGCCAGAGGCACATAGGAGAGGTTGCCCGTCTCCGTCAGGAGGTTGCGGATCATGCCCTCGGTGAAGCTGCCCAGGGAGACCATGAACATGTCCACGTCGTCGTCTCCGTCCAGGTCGCCGACCTCGGCCTCGTAGCAGTTGCTGGAGCCGTTCGGCACCAGGCTCGAGGAGTCCGTGAAGTTCGCGCTCCCGTCGTTGAGCATCAGGTAGTGGTTACCGCCGGTGTTGCTGCCCCGGCAGTAGCCCACGAAGTCCAGGTCCCAGTCGTTGTCCACGTCCACGAGCTGGACGTCCATCTGCGCGCGCTTGATCGGGGGGGTCCAGCCGGCGCCGGTCTTCTCGGTGAAGTTCCCGCTGCCATCATTGATGTAGAGCACGGGCCGGTCACCGCTGCCGCCCAGATAGCTGCCGCCGGAGTCGTTGACGATCAGGTCCAGGTCCCCGTCGTCGTCCAGGTCGCCGAAGCCGGCCGAGGCCGAGTTCAGGATCTCGGTCAATCCACGGGCGGAGCTCTCCATGTCGTAGAAGCCCGGCTGAGCGGCGCCGCGGTTGTGGTACAGGAAGGGCACGTCGGTGTTGAAGCCGTTGGCGAAGAGGGCGTCGATCCAGCCGTCCCCGTCGATGTCGCCGGTGGCCACGCCGCGAGCGTGGGAGAGGTTGGTTCCCAGGCGGGCGAGGCTCTCGTTCGTGAAGCTCAGGGTGCCCGAGCCCACGTACTGGTTGATGACCAGCACGTTCTGGCGCTGGGCGCCGGGGCCGCTGAAGCCGTCCCCCTCGGCGAAGAACAGGTCGAAGTCGCCGTCGTTGTCCACGTCGGCGGCCTCCGTGCCCTCGGTCCAGCGCGGGGTGCCCGGGATCAGGCCGGCCTGGTACTGGAACTGCTGGGCCGAGGCCAGGGTGGAGGTGAGCGCCACGCCCAGGGCGGTGGCGACGAGAGAACGCTGGGTGAGGAAGGACATGCAGAATCTCTCTCTCCGGTGGGGAGGAGCGGGGGGGAGAAGGCGGGATAGAGGGGACTCCGGCGGGGCCCACCACCGCCCTGGGGGCGGTCTCGGGAGGGGCCTCCGCGGCCCTGGCTCAAGCCAAGATTACCCCGCATCTTAGGCGTGGAGCCCCGATCCGGGGGACGGCGGTGGTAAAACACACGTGCGTCTGCCGCCGCTCGAGTGGCCCCCGAGCACCGGTCGCGGCCCCCCATGAGCCAGCCCGTTCCCGCCTCGCCCCCCGACGGTCACGCCCTGCGCGCGCGCCTGTCCACCGCCCGCCTGATGCTGCTCTTCACCCCCGAAGCTTGCGGAGCTCGAGGTCCTGAATATGTCCTGCGGACCCTCCTGCCGGAGGTGGATGCGGTCCAGGTGCGCTGCAAGCCCCTGGCAACGGGCCCCTCGACCCCCGACCGCCCCGGGCCCCCGGCGGAGGCGCGGGCCAGCCACGACTGGACCCGCCGCTGCCTGGAGTGGGCCGCCGAGCTGCCGTCGCCGCCCCTGGTGCTGGTGGACGACCGGGTCGACGTGGCCCTGGCCCTGGCCGCTGAGGGCTGCGCCGGCGTGCACCTGGGCACCCACGACTTCCCCCCCGCCGAGGCCCGCGAGCTGCTCGGGCCCGAGCTCCTGATCGGAGCCTCGACCCACGGCGCCGCCGAGGTGGCCCGCACGGCGGAGCTGCCCGTGGACTACCTGGGCTTCGGACCGATCTTCGCCACCGCCACGAAGGGCTACCGCCAGGGACTCGGGCCCGAGCAGGCCTGGGTGGCCCAGGCGGGCAGCACCCTGCCCCTGTTCCCCATCGGAGGCATCGACGGGAGCAACGCCCACACCCTGGCCCCCGTGGGGCGGGCGGCTGTCGGCAGCGCCTTGCTCGCGGCCGACTACCCCGTGGCCGCGGCCCGGGACTTGCGAGCCGCCCTGTGCGAGGCCGACGGCGACCCGTATGCCTGAGACTCGATAGGAGCCAGGCCGCCGTTCGAGATCAGGGCGCCCAGGTCACGCTCAGGGCGTTCGTCAGGTTGAAGCCGCCGCCGCAGACCCCGCCCACCGGGTCGCGGAACCAGTACTGGTAGTAGCGCGTCTCCCCCGCCGCGACGCCGCTCTCGGTCGGGATGTCGATGCTGCTCACCGCCCCACCGGTGCCGCCGGTGAAGACGACCTCGAGCCGGTCGATGGCCCCCACGGCGCACAAGAGGCCGTCGCCGAGCACGCTGCCCGCGCCGCCGGCGGCCTGGGCGGTGCCCTCGAAGAAGAGGCCGGGACGGTTCGGCACCGCGTTGGAAGCGGTCAACTGGAAGCCGCCGCTGGCGACGCTGGGGGTCCCCAGGTGGCCGATCGACGCGCCGCCGGGGCTCGCGCTGTTGCCGCAGCCCGCGCCGGCGGCGCCGGTGTTGCTGCAGGGACAGGGCGTGCCCGAGCCGTCGCCGGAGCAGAAGGAGACGACCGGCGTGCCGCCGCTGGCGTCGACCTCGAGCTTGGCGAAGCTCTCCACCAGAATGTTCGCGAAGTTCGGGCTCGAGGTGGCCTCCACGCGCAGCCCCACGAAGGTCGCTCCCCCGTCGAGGAGGACCTGCAACTCGGCCGTCACGTCGAAGGCAAAGTTGAAGCTCGCGTCGTTGGGCGGGTGGTAAGAGCCGCTGCCCACGACGCTGCCGACGATCTCGTAGTCGCCCACGTCAGCGGCGCCGTTGGCACCGAAGAGCACGAAGTCGAAGGTGCGTAGGCCGTTGTCGAATGCGTTGTTCGCGGACACGCGCCCGTGGATCGTTGCCGAGTTGACGGTCTGACCTCCGAGGGCGACCACGTCGTACTCCTGCAGGGCCCGGTCGGCCTGGGAGCTGGCCGCCTGGATCAGCTCCTCGAAGGGAGCGTTGTTGATCGAGTCGCCCACTCCGTCGACCGGCTGGTCGTGCACGGAGAAGGCCGCGGAAGGCGTGAGGGTCTGGGGCGTGCCGGCCAATGCCGGGACGCCGAAGCCCAGGAGCACAAGGAGCGGAAGGGTGCATCGCATGGCAGGGCTCGTGTGTGGGTTCCGGATCAGATCATGGACAGGAGCTCAACAAGAGTCCGTCAGCGGCGTCCACACAACTGACCCCTCGCTCGACCCGGTGACGGGCGGGGGCGAATCCGTGCGGGCTGGAGTGCGACATTCGAAGCCTACGGACCGGACGGTGAGCTGGGCGAGAGCGGTGGCCGGTCCTGCCGACCGCCCCCGTCCAGGCTACCGCGCCCCGCCTGGGACGAGAAGGGCCCCGCTCCGACGCCCCTGGAGAGGCGCGAGAAGGGGCCTCGGCCTGGGAATCGCCCCTCACATCGCCCAGGTGGCGCTCAGCGCGTCCGAGAGGTTGAACCCGCTGCCGCAGGGACCCCCGACCGGATCGCGGAACCAGTACTGGTAGTAGCGGGTCTCACCCGCCGTCACGCCGCTCTCGGTGGGAATGTCGATGCTGCTCGTGGCCGCCCCGACTCCGTCGGTGAACACGATCTCGAGGCGATCGATGACGCCCGAAGCGCACAGCAAGCCGTCCCCGAGGACCAGGCCACCGCCACCGCCGCCCTGAATCGTGCCCTCGAAGAACAGACCTGGCTTGTTCGGCACCGCGTTCACTGCGGTCAGCTGGAAGGTGCCGCCAGAGACGCTCGGTGTGCCCAAGAAGCCGATCGATGCGCCGGAGGCGTTGGCGCTGTGGGCGCAGCCCGCGCCCGCCGAGCCCGAGTTGCCGCAGGGACACGGTGTGCCCGTCCCATCCCCGGGGCAGAAGAAGGTGACGGGCGGCGCACCGCCCGCATCGATCTCGAGCTTGCCGTCCGTCCCCGACAGGATGTTCGGGAAGTTCGGGTTCGAGGTGCCCTCGGCACGCAGCCCGACGAAGGTCGCCCCGCCGCTCAAGAGGCTCTGCACCTCGGCGGTCACGTCGAAGGAGAAGGAGAAGTTCGAGTCGTTCGGCGGGTGGTACTGCCCGCTGCCGACCACGGTGGCGGTCACCTGATAGTCCGAGAGGTCGGCGGCGCCGTTCCCGTCGTACAGGGAGAAGTCGAAGGTGCGCACGCCGTTGTCGAAGGCGTTGTTGACCCAGACCGTCCCGCTGATCGTGGCCGAGACGATCGTCTGACCCGTGAAGGCGCTGACGTCGAACTCCTGGAAGGCGCGGTCCGCGCGGAATGACTGGGTGCGGATCAGGCCCTCGAAGGGCGTCGGGTTGAAGCTGTCCCCCAGACCGTCGACGGGTTCATCGTGGACCGAGAAGGTGATCGAGGGGGTCAGGACCTGGGGAGTACCGGCGAGGGCCGGCGCCCCGAGGGCGAGGAGGGCGAGCCAGGAGTATCGAAGCCTCATGATCGTGGTGGAGTGAAAGAGGGTCGAAACCTGCGACAGTCGAGAGCCACGAGGGACTTCGAGGGCGCAGGGCGGAGTCGGGCTCCGCGACAGGGCGTCCATTCAGTCTACGCCGACCTCCGCACCTCCGATAGCCGTGGCCCCGCCTGCGACTCAGGGCAACAGCAGCATCGCGTCGCCATAGCTGTAGAAGCGCAACCGCTCCTCGATGGCTCGGCGGTAGAGCCCTCGCACCACGTCGAGGCCCACCAGGGCCGCCACCAGCATCAGGAGCGTGCTGCCCGGCAGGTGGAAGTTGGTCAGGAGGCCGTCCACGGCACGGAAGCGGTGGCCGGGGCGGATGAAGATCTCCGTGCGGCCGCTGCCGGGTCGCAGGTCGCCGTCCTCGCCGGCGCAGCTCTCGAGCACACGCACGCTGGTGGTGCCCACGGCGATCACGCGGCCACCTCGGGCGCGGGCTGCCGCCACGGCGGCCACGGTCTGGGGAGAGAGCTCGTAGCGCTCGCTGTGCATGCGGTGCTCGTCAATGTCCTCCACGGTCACGGGCAGGAAGGTGCCGAGGCCCACGTGCAGGGTCACGCGCGCCGTCTCGACACCGGCGGCCTCGAGCTCTGCCAGTAGCTCCGGCGTGAAGTGCAGGCCCGCGGTGGGCGCCGCCACCGCGCCGGGTCGTTCCGCGTAGACCGTCTGGTAGCGCTCGAGGTCCTCGGCCTCGCCGCCGCGCTCGATGTAGGGCGGCAGGGGCATGGCGCCGTGGGCCTCGAGCAGGGCCTCGACTCCGGGGCCGCCGGCCTCGACCTCGAGCTCCCACAAGGGGCCGGTGCCGCCGTCCTCGTCGCGGCAGCGCTCGACCAGGCGCAGGCCGATGTCCTCGGCCACCTCCAAACGCTCGCCGACCTTCAGCTTCTTCGCCGGCCGTGCCATGGCGCGCCAGCGGCCGGCGGCGGTGGGCTCGACGAACAGCAGCTCGACACGGCCCCCCGTGGCCCGCCGCGCGAAGAGGCGCGCGGGCAAGACGCGCGTGTCGTTCAGCACGAGCAGGTCCCCCGCCCGCAGGTGGCGCCCGAGGTCCGCCACCTCCCCCAGCGCGGTCGCCCCAGAGGCCATCCCGTGCACCAAGAGCCGCGCCCCGTCGCGGCGCGCGGCGGGGTGCTGGGCGATGAGCTCCGGCGGCAGCTCGTACTCGAAGTCGGAGAGCCTCAAGCCCCCGCGCCGCTCGCCTCTACAGGCAGAAGGTCACCTCGAGCCCGTCCGAGACGTTGAAGCCCGCGCCGCCGGCCGCCAGGTCCCGGTACCAGAACTGGAAGTTCCAGACCGAGCCCGGGAGGATCTGCCCGGACCCGGCGTTCATCGGGAAGGCCTGGTAGTCCAGGGGCCGGGTCATGTCCCCCACGAAGCTCGTCAGGTTCGCCGGGTTGAGGCGGAACAGGCCCGAGCCGACGGTCGAGATGCAACGGATCCCGTCCCCGAAGGGCACGCTGTCCTGCAGGGCGCCGTAGAAGAAGAGCCCGAACACGTTGAAGGCCGCTCCGGTCACCTGCAGGCTGCCGTCGTTGGCGCCGTAGCTCGTCGACCCCATCCAGCCGATGACCGCCCCGAAGCCCGCGGAGTTGGGCGAGGTGACGCAGTAGTTCGTCGGCGGCGGGCAGGTGGGCCCGTCGAAGGAGTAGTCCCCGATCACGGGCCGGTGGTCCGAGGCGGTCGAGCTGACCGTGGTGGGGTTCGGGTAGCCCGAGATCTCCGGGGGCATGAGCGCCAGGGGCGTCGAGTTGCTGTGGAAGACCGTCTGCACCCCCAGGTCGACGATCGAGTCCTGGTGGGCCAGGTAGTCGAGCTTGCTACTGCCGATGGTGTTGTCACTGCCCGTGAACCAGGCCACCGCCGAGTCCCACAGCATGTCCGAACGATCCCGGTCCGTCCCGTCGGTACCTCCGGTCTGATCGGCCCGCGCCAGCCACTCGGCCGGGCCCTTCTGGCCGTTGCTCAGCTCGTCCTCGTTCCAGTCCCCGCCGAGGATGACCGCCGTGTCGTCGTCGAGGATCGAGGTCGCCTGGGGATTGTCGGAGATCTTGTTGTTCGGGTCCGGCGTATTCGTCCCGCCGCCGTTGAAGAGGTGGTCCACGTAGTAGGCCACGTTGCTGGCGGCCTCCACGCGCTGGTCGTGGTTGTCCGAGCCGCTGCCGGCCTTGAGGTGGGCGTTCCCCACCACCAGGTCACCGGCGTAGGTCCCATCAGGCAGGTCGAGCTCCACGAACATGAAGCCGCGCAGGCCCCCGTCGCCCCCGGCGGCGTAGGTGCCCGAGGAGCTCACGTTCGGGATGTCCGAGAGCACCGAACGCGTGTCTCCGTTCAGATCCTGGAAGGGGTAGCGCGACAGGATCACGTTGCGGTTGAAGCCGTCGCCGTTGGTGGACACGTAGACGAAGTCCAGCGCGCAGCTCGGCTGATATTTCTTGACGTAGGCCGTCACGCTCCCGCCCTGCCAGTTGTCGCTGCCCCCGTTGATGAAGCGGTCCATGACCGTCGTCAGGGTCCCGGCCGAGTCCGAGCTGCCCCCGGTGCCGTTGCCGTTGTTGTCCCCGCACTCCTGCAGGAGCAGCACGTCCGGGTTCATGGCGGCCACGATGCGTGCGACGGCGTGCCAGTTGTTCGAGCCCTCGACCTTGGAGTTCGAAGAGCAGAGGGCGTCCTTCACGTTCCAGGTCATGACCCGGATCGCGTTTGGATCGTCCTTGCCCCACTGGCCGTTGGAGGGGTCCCACTGGGCGTGGGCCAGGGCCGGGAGCAGCACGAGGCCCAGGACGAGCCGAACAGGAATCGGGATGCGATGCATGGTGACCGGAGACAGGGGAGCGGATGGGGTCCACTCACATCCTATCTTCGATCCGAGATTCAGCCTCCCCAGACCTCCGGCTCGGCCCCCAGGGCCTCTCCGTCGAGGCTCGCATCGCCCATGCGGGCCACCAGGGTGTCCGGATCCCAGCCCAGGAGGGCGGCGGCGCGGCGCTTGTTGATGCGGCCCGTGCCGGTCAGGGCCGAACGCAGGGCCTGGACCAGGTCCGCCCGGCGCGGGCGGCGAGAGGGCAGCTTCTCCCGCAGGTCGAGCTTGAAGCGCCGGGCCACCGAGCGCAGCTCCTCGGGGCCGAGGGTCTCACCCGGGTGCAACACCACGAGCTTGAAGACCAGGGCCTCCAGGTCCCGCAGGTGACCGGGCCAGCGCTGACGCCAGAGCAGGGCCAGGGCCGCGTCGTCGAAGACCGGCGCCTCGCAGCCCTCCTCTGCGGCGAAGCGAGCGGCGAGGAATCGTGTCAGCCCCGGCACGTCCCGGCGGCGGTCTGCGAGGCCGGGCACGAAGAGCTGGAAGCGGTCGAGGAGCGCGGCGAGGTCCGGGCGCAGGTCGCCCGCCTCGACGCAGGCCGCGAGGCAGGTGGTCGTGGTCGCGATCCACTGCCGGTCCACGCCTTCGGCCGTGGGAGCCTCGAGGGCGCGCAACAGCTCCTCCTGGAGCTCGGGAGCGAGGGAGCCCACATCCTCCACCAAGAAGGTCCCGGGGCCCTCGCTCAGGCGCTCGCGCCAGGCGGCGCAGCGCTCGGGGTCGCGCCCGTCGAGCTCGGCGTGGAAGACCTCGAGTCGTCCGTCCGCGTGCCCCGCGCGCCACTGCACCCAGCGGGCGATCACGCGCTTGCCGGCGCCCGCGGGACCGCTCAGCACGAGGGGCGAGCGGGAGCGGGCAGCGATCAGGACCCGCTCGCTGAATTCCCGCAGGGCCTCGTCACCGGAGTCGAAGTAGAGGTCGCAGCCGTGACGCTCCAGGTGCCAGGCGCGGAAGCGCGCGAGCCCCAGGGGCAAGGCGAAGTCCGAGGCGAGCTGGGCCAGGTGGTCCAGGTCGACGCTCTTGAAGTCCCGCCGGCGGCCGGACTCGACCGCGAAGAGCCCCACCACGGCGCCGCTCTCGATCAGGGGTAGCACGACCCCCGAGGCGCTCTGCCCGTGGATCGCCAGGCGCGGGTCGGGCTCGTCGAAGGTGATCACGCCACCGGTGGACAGGCAGCGGTCGAGGGCGCGACCGCCACCGGAGCCGCTGCCGTCGCCCGCGAGGCCCTCCCCACCGCTCTCCACGAAGCGCGCCTGGCCATCCTCGACGGCGAACGCCCACCAGCGGCGCTGGCGCAGCTTGATGCCCAGGGCACGCGCCAGGGCCCGGAAGGTCTCCCCGCACAGCTCACCCGCGCGGCCACCGAGCTCCCCCCGCAGGGTCCAGCGAGCGGGCTCGGCGCCCTCCTCACTCACCTGGTCCGAGTGGAACAGCCCGCGCTCGCTACGCTCCGCGCTGCGCCGCAGCAAGGGCAGACGCCAGGTCGCGGCATGGCGCTGCAAGCGCACGCGCTCGGGCACGAGGTGATGCTCGAACTCCAGGTGCAGCCAGCCGGAGACCTCGCCCTCCTCATCGAGTACCGGTGTCAGCGCCAGCGCCCGGGCGCCCGGGCCGAGAGCGCTCGGGAGGCCCGTACCGTGCAGCCGCTGGGGCGCAGCTTCCACCACCAGAGAGTGCTCGGGCCGCTCGCGCACGAAGCTCGCCCCCTCTCGCTCGTCGAGCCAGGCCCGCACGCGGCCACGCAGTCCCGGGGCCACGTCCAGGTGCAGGAGCTCGACGCTGCGGCCGAGGCCGAAGGCGAAGACCGCCAGGGCCGAGGCCCCGCATTCGCAGCGGTCGCGGAAGGGCGGCGCCTCGAGGTCGGCGGCGAGGCCCGGCCCGCCGTCCGCTGGCTCAGGCGCGGACCCCACGGCCGCGCCGAGCTCCTCCCAGTCCGCGGCCAGCTCGACCAGGGCCAGCGGCCACTCCGAGAGCGGCAGCTCGTCGAGCAACCCGCGCGCGAAGTCGGCGACCCGCTCGCCGCGCACGAGGCGCGTCCAGGCCCGCAGCCGCTGGAGCCCGCGGCCCTCGTTCAGGTCGCGGTGCTCCTCGAGCACCGCCTCCGCCTCATGCACCGCGCCCCGGTCGAGCAGGCAGGCCACGAGCCCGGCCAGGAGCTCGGGAAAGGGCCGGCTGCCCCTTCCGCGGGCGGGGGTCTGCTCGAGGCGCTCGCGGAAGGCCCGCTCCCCGATCCGCGCACCGCCGGCGGCGTGGGCCAGGCGCGCGTGCCAGAGCTCGAGCCGACCCTCATCGCCGCCGAGCTGGTAGAGCCCCCCCAGCAGGCGCCCGGCCACCGCCAGGGCCCCCTCCCCCGGGGCGGGCACGCCCGGCAGGACGGCGACCGACTCGCGCAGCAGGGCGACGCTCTGCCAGGCCGCCTGGGCCGTGGTGCGCGGAGTGGACAGGGGCGCGAAGCTCGCGCGCAGGTGGACCGCGGCCAGGTGGTGGACGAGCAGGTCCTCCAGGGCCCCTGTGGCCCGAGCGCGCACCTCGGCGTCGAAGGCCCGCCGCGCCTCGGCCGGCCCCGGACCGGCGGACTCCGGTGTCGCCGTGTCGAGGGCCCGGGTGAAGTCCAGCACCCGCTCAGCCCGCTGGCGCGCCTCGCCGCCCTCGGGCACGAGCCACTCGAGCAGCCGTCGAGATTCGTCCCGAGATCCGCCGCTCAAGGCAGCCGCTCCCCGTCGCGGGACCTGCAGGGAGCGTTCATGAGCAGGTCGTCCAGCAGGAGTTCGATCCGGTGGCGCTCCGCTGCGCTGAGATCGGACCGCATCCAGTGTCGCCTGCGCTCGAGGTCCTCGAGGGCGCGGGCCAGGCAGGCCGCGGAGGGGGCCCGACGGCGCAGACGCTCGAGGCAGCCATCGACCGCCTCCGGCCGGGTGCGGCGCAGGGCGAGCAGGAGCACCGAGAGCTCGGCCGAGACGCCCGCCCCGCAGGCCGCGGCACGCTCGAAGAGCCGCAGCGCCCGGGCCTCGCGGCCGCGGCGCTCCGCGTCGCAGGCCAGGGCCTCGAGCAGGGAGGTCCGCGCGCCGAGAGTCAGCTCCGCCAGGTCGACCTGCGCCACCTGCCGATGGGCCTCCCGCGGACGCCCGGCGGCGAAGAGGGCGCGGGCCGCGCAGGCCCGGCTCGCGGCGCTCGGGTCCAGGCGCAGGAGGGTCGACAGGAGCTCACCAGCGGCGGGCCAGACCCTGCGCTCCGCCAGGGCGCAGGCCAGCAGCTCGCCGGGGACCCGCGTGCCGGAAGAGAGGGCGAAGCCGATCTCCTCGGCGCAGCGCCGGCGCCAGTCGGACTCACACAGGCCGCCGACCGGAGCGCGGCCGATCAGGCGCCCCTCCCAGCTCTCCGCCAGGCGCAGCTCCAGCGCCCCGCGCAGGAGCTCTGCCTGGTCCCGTCGCTGAAGGCCCGCGAGGCCCGCCTCGCCCTCCCCGGCTCCTTCCAGCTCCCCCAGCCGCCGATCGAGCAGGGCCCGTCCGAGCTCGAGCAACCGGGAAGCCTCCAGCATCCAGGCCTCGGCGTGGGCCCGCTCCGCCAGGCGGCCGAAGTCGTGGGCCAGGCTCCTTCGACGCTCCCGCGCCGCCGCCTCATGGGCAGGCCGGTTCACGACCGCACCTCCGAGGCCGCGGGCTCCACCCCCACCTCGAGGAAGGGCGCCAGGCCGCGCCGCACCTGGCGGGCCACCTCGACCAGGGAGGGTCCCCCGGCGTAGACCTCCGCCTCGAGGGAGTGCCCCTGGAGCGCCACCCGGAAGAAGCACCGACGAGTAGCGTCCGGCAAGCGGTTGAAGCGGGCCAGTGCGGGCCCCAGGTCCTGCCCGACCAGGCCGAGCTCCCGGGCCAGGTGACCCAAGCGGGCCGGCGCCACCTCGGGGCCGTGGGACTCGAGCGGCCCGCTCACGAGCTCGTCGAGGGTCATCCGCACCTGCTCGTCGAGCCACCGCTCGAGGCCGCGCCGTCCGAGGCTGGCCGCGTGGCGCGCGCAGCGGGCCCAGACCGCCAGCAGCACGCGCTCCTCGTCGAGCAGCAGCCAACGCCGGGCCAGGTGGCGCCGCACCCGGGGGCGCAAGCGCAGCGGGTCGCCCTGGGAGAGGCGCTCGAGCACCTGGATCGGACGGCCGCGCAAGAGGGCCCGGACCGCCGCACGGCGACGCGGTGACGGGGAGGCGGGACCGGGGTCGGCGGTCGCGGTCATCTCGGGGTCCGTCGAGCTGCGCTGGTGGGATTCAATCACGGCGCTCGTCACTCCTGGCGAGGGGAGTCGTGGGAGGTCTCGTTTCGAAGCTGGGCCGACGCGGGCTTGTCCCCGCGCAGCGGCGACCCGGAGAGAGTCTAGCCCCAGCCGGTGCGACCGCCGCCCGCCCCGTGGGTCGCCCAGGACCCCCGGGAGGCCCCCCGCCGACCTCTGGAGCGGCCGAATGCTGGCTTTTCGGCCGCTCAGGCCGTATTCGAGGACCCGGTCGGGCGGACTCGAAAACCCGAGTCTTCCCCCGGCGGGCGTTCCGGCCCCGGAACAGCCACCCCGTTTTCCCCACTTCTGGATACGGCGACCGAGCAGCCGCCCCACCCTTCCCCACTCCGCCGGATGCGCTGGACGCGCCCCCGCACCCCACCCCACCCCTGACTGAGGACCTCGAACGTGACCGACTCCCTGAAAGGCCGCACCGGCGTCATCCTCGGCGTCGCCAACAAGCGCTCGATCGCCTGGGCCTGCGCCAACTCCCTCGCCCGCGAGGGCATGCGCCTGTGCTTCACCTACATGGGCGAGCGCATGGAGAAGAGCGTGCGCGCCCTGGCGGAGGAGTGCCCGGGCTCGATCGTGCTCGAGTGCGACGTGACCCAGCCCGAGCAGATCGACTCGGTCTTCGAGCAGATCAAGGAGGAGTTCGGCTTCCTCGACACGGTGGTGCACGCGGTGGCCTTCGCCAAGCGCGAGGAGCTCAAGGGCGACTTCTACCAGACGAGCAAGGATGGCTACATGATCGCCCACGAGGTGAGCGTGTACTCCCTGACCGCGGTCGCGCGCCGCGCCTTGCCGCTGATGGAGGGGCGCGAGGGCTCGATCATCACCCTGTCGTACATCGGCGGTGAGAGGGTGATCCCCAACTACAACGTGATGGGCATCGCCAAGGCGGCCCTCGAGGCGAGCGTGCGCTACCTCGCCAACGACCTCGGCCCCAAGGGTATCCGGGTCAACGCCATCAGCGCCGGCCCGATCCGCACGCTCTCCGCCTCGGGCGTCGACGGCTTCGCGAAGATGCTCGACCAGATCGCCGAGAAGGCGCCCCTGCGGCGCAACGTCACCCAAGAAGAGGTCGGCGACACCTGCCTCTTCCTGTCGGGCCCCCACTCGCGGGGGATCACCGGCACGGTCCTCTTCGTCGACGCGGGCTACCACATCATGGGGGTGTGAGCGGGGGGGCCTCCTCCGAACGTATGATCCCCTGTCGAAGAGACCGCCTCGCGGGGCGAGCGGCCTCCCCCTCAGGGCGGTGAGCCCATCCCGCAGTTCGAGCCCGACCTCCACGACTCCCCATGACCTCCCCCACCGAGGCCCTCGAGCGACTCCGCGAGGGCAACCAGCGCTTCACCACCTACGGCCGCGTGCGTCGCGCGCGCACGGACGAGGAGCGGCGGAAGGAACTGACCGGCGGCCAGAGCCCCTACGCCGTGATCCTCGCCTGCGCCGACTCGCGGGTCGCACCGGAGCTGGTCTTCGACGAGGGGCTGGGCGAGCTGTTCGTCGTGCGCGTGGCCGGCAACGTGCTCGAGGGCAGCCAGTTGGGGAGCATCGAGTACGCGGTCGAGCACCTGGGCTCCCGGCTCGTGGTCGTCCTCGGCCACAGCTCCTGCGGGGCGGTGGCGGCGACGATCGGGCACGAGGGCAGGCCCCTCGAGGAGCTCTCCCCCGGCCTGATCGCCATCGTCGGCCGCATCCGCCCGGCCCTCCAGGACCTGCCGGCGGA
>CAZQAT010000096.1:5616-17554 GCA_964591315.1 uncultured Planctomycetaceae bacterium | reverse complement strand
CACCGTGCCCGCCTACTTCAACGACGCCCAGCGCCAGGCCACCAAGGACGCCGGCACCATCGCCGGCCTCAAGGTCGAGCGCATCATCAACGAGCCCACGGCCGCCACGCTGGCCTACGGCCTCGACAAGGACAAGTCCGGCCGCATCGCGGTCTACGACCTGGGCGGCGGCACCTTCGACATCTCGATCCTCGAGATCGGCGACGGCGTCTTCGAGGTGCTCGCCACCAACGGCGACACCCACCTGGGCGGCGACGACTTCGACGAGGTGCTGATCAGCTTCGTCGCGGAGGAGTTCAAGAAGGAGTCGGGCATCGACGTCAAGAGCGACCCGATGGCCCTGCAGCGCCTCAAGGAGGCCTGCGAGAAGGCCAAGTGCGAGCTGTCCACGGCCACCTCCACGGACATCAACCTGCCGTTCATCACCGCTGATGCCTCCGGGCCGAAGCACCTGCAGCAGACCATCACCCGCGCCAAGTTCGAGCAGCTCGCGGAGCGCCTCATCGAGCGCACCCGCATCCCCTGCGAGACGGCCCTCAAGGACGCCGGCCTGTCCGCCAGCGAGGTCCAGGAGGTCATCCTGGTGGGCGGCTCGACCCGTATTCCCGCCGTGCAGGAGATCGTGCAGAAGATCTTCCAGCGCGAGCCGAACCGCAGCGTCAACCCCGACGAGGTGGTGGCCGTGGGCGCCGCCATCCAGGGCGGCATCCTGGCCGGCGACGTGAAGGACGTGGTCCTGCTCGACGTGACGCCCCTGTCCCTGGGCATCGAGACCCTGGGCGGCGTGACGAACCACCTGATCGAGAAGAACACCACCATCCCGACCTCCAAGAGCCAGGTCTACTCCACGGCCTCGGACAACCAGCCGAGCGTCGAGATCCACGTGCTCCAGGGCGAGCGGGAGTTCGCCAACGACAACCGCACCCTGGGCCGCTTCCACCTGGACGGCATCGCCCCCGCGCCGCGGGGCGTGCCCCAGATCGAGGTCTCCTTCGACATCGACGCCAACGGCATCCTGACCGTCAAGGCCATCGACAAGGGCACCGGCAAGCAGCAGGACATCCGCATCGAGGCCTCCTCGGGCCTGTCGGACGAGGAGATCGAGAAGATGCGCGCCGACGCCGAGGCCAACGCCGAGGCGGACAAGGCCCGGCGGGAGATCGTCGACCTCAAGAACCAGGTCGAGCAGCTCGCCCACGAGACGGACAAGCAGCTCGAGGAGCACAAGGACAAGCTCTCCGAGGAGGACGTCAAGGCCATCCAGGACGCCAAGGAAGAGATGAAGTCGGCGGCCGAGTCCGAGGACAAGGCCAAGATCGAGGCGGCCCTGCAGAACTTCCAGCAGAAGGCCCAGAAGCTGGGCGAGGCCGTCTACGCCCAGCAGCAGGCCGAGCAGCAGGCCCAGCAGGCCGGCCCCGACCCGACCGCGGGCGCCACGGCCGGCAGCGACGGCGGCGACGACGAGCCCGTGGACGCGGACTTCGAGGTCAAGGCCTAGCCCGGCCTAGCCCGGCGACCGCGCAGGTCGAACCCCGGGGCGGGGCCCGGAGCGACGCGCTCCGGGCCCCGCCCTCGTTTGCGCTGGACGGCTCCCGGGCGCGGCGGCCGCGGTCAGCCGGGATCCGATCCCCAGGGCGAGCCTCGGCTGGCGGATCAGCGGTCGCCTTGCTGCCCCGGGCAGGCGCCGGGCCTAGGATGGGGCGCGACCCCCGCCTGCTCTCCGCACCCGACCTGGGTGCGAGATGTTTGCATCTGGGGGCGCAGGCCATCGCATGAAGCCCACCGACCTGAACCCGCCGCCTTCCACGGACGCCCGCTGGCAACCCGCCCTGCTGCTCTCCGAGGTCCCCGCGGGCAGCATGGCCGCCTGGAAGCACGAGGGCCAGCAGCTCGTGCTCGTGCACACCGACGAGGGGGAGCTCCACGCCCTGGACAACCGCTGCCCCCACGAGGGCTACCCCCTCAGCTCCGGGGACCTCAAGGGCCGCGCCCTGACCTGCTGCTGGCACAACTGGAAGTTCGACGTGAAGGACGGCGCCTGCACGCTGGGGGAGGAGCCCGTGCGGCACTTCGAAACGCGCGTCGTCGACGGGAGGATCGAGGTGGACCTCGCGCAGCCGGACCCGCGCGAGTCCTGGCCGGGCCTGCTCGCGAGCTTCGAGGAGGGTCTCGAGAAGCACCAGGTCGCGCGCTCCGCCCGGGACGGTGTGCGCCTCCTGCAGGCGGGCTTCGGCCCCCACGAGCTGCTGACCCGGGTGGCCCTCTACGACGCGCGCTTCGCGGAGTACGGCTCGACCCACACCCTGGCGGTGGCGGCGGACTGCGGCCGCTTCCTCGAGCGCTATCCGGGCGTCGATGCCATGTACGCCATCGCCCCGGCCGTGGACATGTGCGGGGAGGCGAACCGCCGGCTGCCCCGCCGCGCGCGGCCGGCGGCGATCGCGGGGGCCACCTGCGAGAGCCTGCGCGCGGCGGTGGAGGCGGAGGAGCTCGAGCGCGCCGAGGGCCTGCTGCGCGGCGCCTTCGAGGCGGGGGTGCCGCGGGAGGAGCTCGAGGGCTGGCTCTACGCGGTGCTCTCGGACCACTTCCTCGACTTCGGCCACGAGCTGATCTACATGGTCAAGGCCCAGGAGCTCCTGGCCCGCGGCGACGCGGAGCACGCGGCGGAGATCTACGGCGGCCTGCTCCACGCCATCGGCCTCGGGACGCGTGAGGACACCCTGCCCTACATGAAGGGCTACTTCGAGCGCTTCGCTCCCCACGAGGAGTGCCTGGCACAGATGTGGGAGAAGGCCGGCACGGCGCCCGACTTCGCCACGGACACCCTGCGCGACGCGGTCCTCGAAGGGAGCCTGGACGAGGCCTTCGGCGCCCTGATGGAAGCCCTCGAGGCCGGGGCCTCGGCGCGCGCCCTGGCCCGCGCCCTGGTGGTGGCCGCCGCCCAGCGCCTCTACCGCTTCGACCTCGCCATCGAGCCCGACCCGGACGTCTCGGAGACCTGGCTGTGGGCGACGCACCGCTTCACCTTCGCGAGCGCGGTGCGCAACGCCATCGAGCGCTTCGACAGCCCCGACGCCCTGCGCTTCCTGCTGCAGGCGGTGGCCTTCGTCCACTCGGGCAGGGGCATGGACGCGCCCGCGGCGGAGCGCCTGCCGGTGACGCCGATGGACCTCACGGCGGGGGAGATCCTCGAGGCCGCCGTGTCGCGGGACACGGGGCGCGCCGTGGCCGGGGTGGCCGCCGCGGTCGACGACCCGGCCGTGCTGGTCGAGCTGCGCACGGGCCTCGAGGACCTCTCCCTGCGCGACCCCCTCGTGCGGCCGATCGTCGTGACCCACGTGATCAAGACCCTGGTGGCCGCCTTCGAGGAGTTCGAGGAGCTGGGCGGGCACCCGGATCGGGCCTGGCCCCTGCTCGCGGTGATGCGCTTCCTGTCCTCGCCGGTCATCGAGCGGCGGGTCTTCGAGCAGGTGCGGCGCTCCATCCGCTGGGTGGCGGAGGGCACCATGCCGCGCAAGCTGACCCAGTAGGGCGTGGCGTCGGAGCGGCTCGAGCAGCCCCCCGACCGCCTGGCACACGGCCGGCGGGGGAGGTCCGGGCCGACCCGCTACGTCCGTGGCGCGGAGAGGAATCCAGAGCTGAGGGTCCTGGATCCTTCGCGGGAGAAATCTGGGCCCCGGAGTGTCGATTCTGTATCCGCAGAGCCGGGTCCGGCCCATTTCGCCGTATCCGCTGGCAGAGGGACTTTTCGAAATCCAGATCCGGGGTGAAACTCTAGCTGGGCGTCGTCGCTCTTCCCCCCGAAGGACCCCGTCAACCCCCTGCTCCCGACCTCTGATATGCGCTCTCCTCTCCGCTCGCTGCTCTCCCTCGCGGCCCTCGCTGCCCTCCTCGCTCCCCAGGCCTCCGCGGACGTGGTGATCGTCCAGCAGATCAACTTCAGCTTCCAACCCGCGGACATCACGATCAACGAGGGTGACACGGTGCGCTGGATCCGCACCACCGGAGATCACAACGTCGTCGCCGGCAATGACGGCACCGTGGACGGGGACGAGATCTTCTTCGGGCTGATCGACACCTTCAATCCCGTGTTCGAGCACACCTTCGACTCGGCATTCGTGGCCGCCAATCCGATGCCCGGGGGCGTCTACGACTACTTCTGCTCCCCGCACTTCATCTTCGGCATGGTCGGCACGGTGACGGTCGTCTCCGGCCAGAACAGCGGCTCGGCCGTCTGCGACGGCAGCGGCGGCAACTGCCCCTGCAACCTGGTCGGGGCGGCGGACCACGGCTGCCCCAACACGAACCCCGACGGCCAGGGGGCCAAGCTGACCGGCAGCGGCCACGCCCAGGTCTCGAGCGACAGCTTCAACCTGACCGTCAGCAGCGCGCCCTTCAACAAGCCGGGGCTGATCCTGGCGGGCACCGTTGACCTCTCGCCGGGCATCAACACGATCAACGACTCCGAGGGCCTGCTCTGCGTGGGCGGCTCGACCCAGCGCAGCGACGTCTTCCTGACGGACGCCAGCGGCAACGCCGACCCGGGCGGCGTGTTCCAGGGCGCGCAGCCCTTCGGGGCCTTCGCCAACGTGAGCGGATCGAACTACTACCAGTACTGGTTCCGCGATCCGGGCAGCAGCTGCAACGCCAACGACACCGGAGCGTCCAACTTCAACTTCACGAACGCCTGGACGGTGTCCTGGATCCCCTGATCATCCAAGAGTCCGCTCCGGGGCAGGGTCGGCGGGAGCCGGTCCTGCCCCGCGTTGCATCCACGCGGACGGCTTCCCCTACCCCCTAGACCCTCACTCCGGATCTCCTCGTATGCGTGCTCTGACTCGCCTGGCCCTCTGTGCGGCCGCCTCGACCATCGCTCTCTGCTCTTCCTCCCAGGCGGACATCGTCGTCGTCACCCAGGTCAACCTGTCCTACGATCCCCAGCACATCGTGATCAACGTTGGGGATACGGTGCGTTGGGTTCGCACCGGTGGCATTCACTCGGTGACCGAGGGTACCGACGGCACGATCGATGGCGACGAGCTGTTCAACTCGCCCCTGTCGTCCAGCAACCCGACCTTCGAGTTCGTGTTCGACCAGGCCTTCGTGGACGCGAACCCCATGCCGGGCGGCGTGTACGACTACTTCTGCGAGCCGCACTTCAACTTCGGCCACGTGGCCTCGGTGACTGTCGTCTCCGACAACACGGGTGCGGCCCTCTGCGACGGCAGCGGCGGCAACTGCCCCTGCAACCTGGTCGGGGCGGTGGACCACGGCTGCCCCAACACGAACCCCGACGGCCAGGGGGCCAAGCTGACCGGCAGCGGCCACGCCCAGGTCTCGAGCGACAGCTTCAACCTGACCGTCAGCAGCGCGCCCTTCAACAAGCCGGGGCTGATCCTGGCGGGCACCGTTGACCTCTCGCCGGGCATCAACACGATCAACGACTCCGAGGGCCTGCTCTGCGTGGGCGGCTCGACCCAGCGCAGCGACGTCTTCCTGACGGACGCCAGCGGCAACGCCGACCCGGGCGGCGTGTTCCAGGGCGCGCAGCCCTTCGGGGCCTTCGCCAACGTGAGCGGATCGAACTACTACCAGTACTGGTTCCGCGATCCGGGCAGCAGCTGCAACGCCAACGACACCGGAGCGTCCAACTTCAACTTCACGAACGCCTGGACGGTGACCTGGCAGCCGTAGCCGTCGGCCCCCTCGATCCCCACCGGACCCTCCTCCCCGCTTCCGCGGGGGGGAGGGTCCGGCTCCGTCGTGGCCGGAGTGCGCTGTCGCACCCCTGGGCCGTTCGCGGCCGAGCATTTCGATCTTCCGCCCACAGGCGGGGCTCCCGGATCGGATGAACCGGGGGGCGGGCACGACGTTTGCTCCGCACGCCCGGACCGCTGGCCGTTGAGGCCCGGGACGACCCCCGTTAACCTCCCGCCCGTGATCCTCGCCCAGAACCTCACCCGCCGCTTCGGGCCCCTCGTCGCCGTCGACGACCTCAGCTTCGAGATCGAGCGGGGGGAGGTGGTCGGCTTCCTCGGTCCCAACGGGGCCGGCAAGACCACCACCCTGCGCATCCTGACCGGCTTCCTGCCCGCCAGCTCGGGCTCGGCCTCCATCGCGGGCCACGACGTGCTGACCGACTCCCTCGAGGTGCGCCGGCACATCGGCTACCTGGCGGAGACCGTGCCCCTCTACGGCGAGCACCGCATCGAGGAGATGCTCCACTTCCAGGGTCGGCTGCACGGCATGTCCCGGGCCGACCGCAGGCGCCGCATCCCGCAGGTGCTCGAGAAGGTCGGCGTGCTCGACCGCCGTCGTCAGCTCGTGGGGCACCTCTCCCGCGGCCTGCGCCAGCGGGTGGGGATCGCCACGGCCCTCCTGCCCGACCCGGACGTGCTGATCCTGGACGAGCCCACCAGCGGCCTCGACCCCCTGCAGCGGATCGAGGTGCGCGGCCTGATCCGCGAGCTGGCCGGGGACCACACGGTGCTCGTCTCCTCCCACATCCTGCCGGAGATCGAGGCGGTCTGCCCGCGGGTCCTGATCCTCAGCCGCGGCAGGCTCGCCGCCGACGGCACCCAGGAGGATCTGGTGCGCACCCTGGGACATGCGAGCTTCGTGCGCGTGGAGCTCGAGGCCGCCGGGGCCCAGGGAGCGGCGCGACGCCTGCGCGAGCTCCCGGACGTGATCTCGGTCGAGGAGCGCGACGGAGGGCCCGGCCTCTTGGGTCTGGACGTGCGCTGCGACCAGGACCTGCGGGCCTCCATCGGCGGCCTGGCGCGGGCGGAGGGCTGGACCCTGCGGGAGCTCTCCTGGCGTCAGGCCACCCTCGAGGAGCTCTTCGCGCGCATCGCCCTGGAGCTGGATCAGGAGCCCGCGACCGCTGCCGCGACCGCTGCCACGACGGCCGGCGCGACGGAGGCGACGGCTTGAGGGGCATCGTCACCATCTACCGTCGGGAGCTGGCGGGCCTCTTCGTCGCGCCCCTGGCCTGGATCCTGCTGGCTCTCTCCCTGGCGCTCTCGGGCTGGGTCTTCGTGACGGTCACCAAGGAGACCGGCGGCGACGTGACCCAGGCCCTGCGCTACGCGGGGGGGGAGTCCCTCGTCTACTGGTCGGTGATGATCTTCCTGCCGCCGCTGCTGACCATGCGCATGATCAGCGAGGAGGCGCGCAACGGCCTGCTCGAGTTCCTCCTGACCTCGCCCGTGAGCGACACGGCGGTGGTGCTGGGCAAGTTCCTGGCGGCCTGGTCGTTCATGGCGCTGTTCTGGCTCAGCAACATCCTCTACGCCGCCACGATCGACGCCCTGGGCACGACCCCGGACTGGCCGCCGGTGCTCGGGGGCTACCTGGGCGCGGTGCTCGTCTCGGCCCTCTTCGTCAGCATCGGTCTGTTCGCCTCGGCGATCACCACCACCCCGGTGCTGGCGGCCTTCGGGGCCTTCGTGGGCAGCCTGACGGTGCTCTTGCTGCCCTTCCTCGCCGGGCTCTTCGACCTGCCCTGGCTGCACGAGGAGGTGGCGGCCGTGGACGTCATGGCCCACTTCCACCGCTCCTTCCTGGTGGGGGTGCTCGACACGAAGGTGCTGGTCTTCTTCCTGTGCGGGACCGGGGTCTTCCTCTTCCTCGCCAGCCGGGCGGTGGAGGCCAAGCGATGGCGATGAACGCGAAGGCACCCGTCTCGGCCCGGACTGCGCGCCTGCGCATCCTGGCCCTGGTCAGCCTGAACGTGGTGCTGGCCCTCGTCGTGGCGGCGGGCCTGCTGTGGCTCGCGGGCCAGCCGGGCCTGCGCAAGCGGCTGGACCTGACCGCAAGCGGCGAGAACACCCTGGACCACAACGTCCGGCAGATCCTCGACAACCTGCCGAGCGAGATCGAGATCGACGTCTTCTTCCGGCCCTTCGCGCCGCCCCTGGACCGCCTCGGGGCGGAGATCCAGGGCCGCATGTACGAGATCCTCGTGCTGGCCGAGGAGTACGCGCCCGAGAAGATCAAGCTGACCAACCACCCCTACGCGCCGCCGGGCGCCGGGGGCGAGGAGCTGCTGGCGGAGATGCAGGCCAAGGGCGTCAGCCAGTCGAACCTCTTCGTGCTCTCCAACGGCAACCGGCGGGTGGCCATGACCTTGCTCGGGGAGGTGGCCGAGGTGGACCTAGGCAACCCGAGCCCGCGGCCCGGCGCCTACCGGCCCGCGAGCCTGATCTCCTTCGCGGGGGTCGAGGCCCTGGTCAAGGGCCTCTTGCGGGTGACCCAGGGGGAGAAGCCCCTGGCCCTGTTCTCCACGGGCCACGGCGAGCGCCTGATCTTCGAGACCGACGACCGTGACATGGGGCGCCTGCACTCGGCCCTGGCGGCGGACGGCTTCCGCATCGAGACCTGGGACCCGGCCCGCGACGGTGCCGTGCCCGAGGAGTGCGCCGTGCTCGCCCTGGTCGGCCCCGAGGAGCCCTTCTCGACCGAGGAGGTGGGCTGGATCGCGGAGTACGTGCGGGGCGGCGGGAGCCTGATCGCGGCGCCGGGCCTGGCCCTGCAGAGCGGCAGCGGCTCCATGGCGAGCATCCTGGCCAACCTGGGCATCCTGGTGCAGCCGGGTCTCGTGTGCCGCCCGGTGATCGGCGCCGCGGGCATGGCCCTGTTCGAGCGCAAGGAGTGCGCGGAGCTGCTCCTGCGGGCGGACGGCATGCGCACCCAGCACCCGATCACCGAGCCCCTGCGGCGTGCCGACCGGCGCGTGCGCATGCTCTTCGCCCACGCTCTCGAGCGCGGCGACCCGCCCAGCGAGGGCATCCTGCTCGACATCCTGCGCACGGACGAATACACCTGGGAGGAGTTCCCCGACCCGGGCGGCGGCTTCAGCTGGCGCTGGGACCAGGGGCGCGAGCGCGAGGGTCCCTTCACTCTGGCCATGACGTCCACCTTCCCGCCCACCGAGATGGGGCCGGTGCCGCCGGGCACCACGTCGATCAAGCCCGAGTGCCGGGTGCTCGCCGTCGGCTCGCCGGAGACGTTCATCAACGTGCTCTTCGACACCAACGAGGACTTCCTGCGCAACGCCTTCAACTGGGCCTCCGGTCGGGAGTTCCGGGTCTCGGTCGCGTCGCGCAAGATCGATCGTCGGCGCCTCGACGTGGGCCAGGACCGCTCTCTCTTCTACCTCAACGCCGTGGCGGTCTGGGCCCTGCCCCTGGCCTGTCTCTCCCTGGCCCTCTTCGCCGCCTGGCGTCGGCGGCGCTGATGAAGTTCCGCACGACCCTGATCCTCCTGGCGCTGCTGGCCCTCGTGGCCGGGGCGGTCACCTACGACGAGCTGTGGCGCTCCTGGCTGGGGGAGACCGAGGTCGAGGCGGGCACGCGCCTCTTCCCGGCGGCCGATGCCAGCTTCGTGGACCGCATCCGGGTCGACCAGATCGAGCGCGGCTACACCATGGTCCTCGAGCGGGACTCCCAGGGCCTCTGGTACATCACGGACCCGATCGAGTACCCCGCCAACGCGGCCCTGGTGACGACCCTGCTCGAGGACGTCAACGCCGCCAAGGGCCTGGGGGTACCGGCGGCCGAGCAGGGAGAGCGTGAGCTGGGCTTCGATCCGCCCCGGGTCGTGCTCGAGGTGCGGGAGATGCGCCCCGAGGGTCCCGTCGTGCACCAGATCGAGATCGGCGCCACGGACCTGGACCGCATCCGCGTCAACGTGCGCCGGGACGGACGCTACCTGCGTACGCTGGTCCGCCTGTTCACGACCCTGAACAAGCCCCTGCAGGACTTCCGCAGCCTGCGGGCCATGACCATCGCCGGAGAGCAAGTGGTCGAGATCCAGCGCACGGGCCGCGTGCAGCTGGAGCAGGACGAGGACTCGATCGACCTCGGCCTCTCCGCCTTCCGGGACGGGGGGGCCTGGCGTGCGAACCTCCCCTGGCGCTCCCTGCTGGGGGCCCTCGACGTGGGGGTCGTCGTGTTCGGCGCCACGCGCCTGGAGGTGCAGAGCTTCGTGGAGGACGAGGTGCGTGACCTGAGCATCTACGGCCTCGATCGGCCCGAGGTGCGCCTGGAGCTGAAGGCCGGCGACGGGCGTGGCGAGACCCTGCTGCTCGGGCGGACGGCCGTGGGGCAGCCCTGGTTCGTGAAGCGGGAGGACGCTCCCTTCGTCTGGAGCGTGGACCCGGAGAACGTCCTGCGCCTGCTCTATCCGTTCGAGGCGATGGTCGACCTGCGCTTCATGCGCGTCCTGAGGCGGGAGGTCGATGCCCTGCGCCTCTCGGTCCCCGGCCGCGGCGAGCTGCGGGTCCTGCGCGAGGCGGGGGGCTGGAGCGTGGTGCGGGTCCTGCCCGGCGGCGAGAGCTCGGCGCCCCTGGTGGCGGATGCGCGGCTCGTGGACGAGGCCCTCGGGCGTCTCGAGGGTCTCGAGCTCGCGCCCCCGGGCGACGGGGGGGCCACCCTGGTGGACCCCGAGCTGCTCGGGTCGGCGCTCTACCTCGAGGTGGCGGGCGAGACCCTGGGCGGACGCCTGAGCGCTCCGGGCGCCTCGGGCGAGCACGAGGGCGTGGTCTTCCAGCGCAGCGGCGACGAGCTGCAGCTCCTGGGGGAGGCCTGGCTCGCGGAGCTCTGCGCCCGGCCCCTGGAGGAGTGGCGCTCGCGCCTGCTCGTGCGCCTGGTGGAGCAGGAGACGAAGGCCCTCGAGCTGGAGCGCGAGGGGCAACTCCTGCGCTTCGAGCGCGACGGCCGGGGCCTCTGGCGCCGCGCCGGTGAGGAGCAGGAGGCCGCGGCCCTGCTGCCCCTGCTCGACCCCCTGATCTACCTCAAGGCCGGGGAGTTCCTGGCCGAGGACACGCCCCTCGTGGACCCGATCCGGGTGCGCTTCGAGCGCTTCCAGGGAGAGCCGGTGGAGTTCCTCCTGGGGGGGACCCCCGCCGGGGAGGCCGGAGGGCCGAGCCGTGCCCGGGTGGCGGGCGAGCTCTCGACCCTGCAGGTGGCGGACCTGCACCCCCGGGTGGCGGCTCTCTTCGAGGACTAGGCTGGAGGCCTGACCAGCTCGGGGATTTCGTGCACAATCGTGGTGGGCCGTAACCAGCACTCGCCATGACCAAGTCCTCGCTCTCCATCCTCACCGCCGCCGCCGTCGTGGGGGCGGCCAGCGCCGCTCTGACCGTCGTTCTCATGTCCGGTGGACGGGAGTCCGCGGAGGCTGACCCCGGCGCCCTGGCTCCCGACCCCGAGGCCGGCTGGGCCGCGGGCCTCGACGGGCTCGAGCGCCGTGTGGACGAGCTCGAGCGCCGGCTGGGCGTCCTGGAGCTGCCCGCGCCCGCCGCGCGCCAGGACGCGGGTGGCGACCTCGTCACTCGCGCTGAGCTGGAGGAGCTCCTGAGCGCCCCGTCCACGGCGGAGGCCACCACCACCGCCGCCGCGCCGGACCTGGAGGCCCGGGTGAGCGACGCCCTGGCCGCCGTGCGTGCCCAGGAGGCTGTCGAGCGCGAGCGCCGGGCCGATGAGAAGCGCCAGCGCAAGATCGAGGCCCAGGTCGCGGACTGGCAGGCCTGGCTCGGGCTCGACGCCTACCAGCAGGGGGAGCTGCAGGCCCTGTTCGTGCAGCGGGACGAGCTCAACCGCGAGCTCGGACGCCAGTGGAAGGAGGGCGGCGACCCCGAGGTCCTCGGGGAGCTCAAGCGCACCTTCCACCAGGAGCACCAGAGCGCCCTCGAGAACCTGCTGACCCCCGCGCAGCTCGAGACCTACCGGGACTCGAGCAAGGGGCACGACGACTGAGCTCGGCGGGCGGAGCCCCTCCCGATCGGGATGGCCTCCGGGCCGGTTCGCTCCGCCTCGGTCCAGCCGGGCCCTCTGCCGGCGCTGCACCCTTGAGAGAGGCGGTCGGCTCGCGTAGGCTCCCCTAACAGGACCCGAACGGGTCTCAGGCCCTACGGCACGACGACCATGAGCCCAGC
>CAZQAT010000096.1:0-5516 GCA_964591315.1 uncultured Planctomycetaceae bacterium | reverse complement strand
CGGGCGCCCGCCAGCGGCGGCAAGCGCCTGGAGCGCCGCGGCCGGGACGCGCTCTCCATCGCCCGCGCCCTGCGGGAGGACCCCGAGCTGGGCGCCGCCCTCGAGTGCTGGCGCGAGCTGCCGGCCCGGCCCGCGCGGGTCGAGGGCTTTCCGGCGCGCCTCGACCCGCGGCTGGTGGAGGTGCTGCGCGGCCGTGGCCTGAGCGAGCTCTACGAGCACCAGGCGCGGGCCATCGAGCTGGCTCTCGCGGGCGAGGACCTCCTGGTCGCCACCCCGACGGCCTCGGGCAAGACCCTCTGCTACAGCGCGCCCGTGCTGCAGTCGCTGCTCGAGTCCGAGGGCAGGGCGCGCTCGATCTTCCTCTTCCCGACCAAGGCCCTCTCCCAGGACCAGTCCGCGAGCCTGACGGCGCTGGTCGAGGCCCTCGGCGCGGACTGGCACGCCTTCACCTACGACGGGGACACGCCGCCCTCGGTGCGCCGCACCCTGCGGGACCGGGGTCACATGATCCTCACCAACCCCTGGATGCTGCACGCGGGCATCCTGCCCAACCACGCCAAGTGGGCGGAGCTCTTCCGGGACCTGCGCTACGTGGTCATCGACGAGGTGCACACCCTCTCCGGCGTCTTCGGCTCGAGCGTGGCCAACGTGCTGCGGCGCCTGGTGCGCATCGCGAGGCACTACGGCAGCGACCCGAAGTTCCTGTGCTGCTCGGCGACCATCACCGACCCCGCGGCCCACGCCCGCAACCTGCTCGGGCGCGACGTGGCGGTGGTGGCCGAGGACGGCTCGCCCTCGGGGGCGCGCCTGTTCACCCTGTACAACCCGCCGGTGCTCAATCCCGTGGCCGGTCTGCGGGCCAACGCCCTCGAGGAGGCGCGCAAGCTCGCCCGGCACCTGTGCGGGCCGGAGCACCAGACGATCTTCTTCTGCCGCCGGCGCACCGCGGTGGAGGTCCTGACGCGCTACCTGCGCGAGCAGGCCACGAGCTTCGGCCTCGAGCCGAGCGAGATCCGCGGCTACCGCGGCGGCTACCTGCCGGACCTGCGGCGCGAGATCGAGGCGGCCCTGCGCACCGGAGAGGCCAAGGTCGTCGTCAGCACCAACGCCCTCGAGCTGGGCATCGACATCGGCAGCCTGGACGTGGCGGTGCTGGTGGGCTACCCCGGCTCCCAGGCGTCGTTCTGGCAGCGGGCCGGGCGCGTGGGCCGGCGCGGCAAGCCGAGCCTGGTGGTGCAGGTGGCCCAGTCCGACCCGGTCGACCAGTACCTGGCCCGCCACCCGGACTACCTCTTCGGCGCCCCGCGCCAGCGCCTGGCCCTGGACGCGGACAACCTGGTGATCCTCTCCGAGCAGCTCAAGTGCGCCGCCTTCGAGCTGCCCTTCCAGGCCGACCCGGCGGCTCCCGCGCGCCTCGACGACCCGGGCTACGGCGCGGTCGAGGGCGCCGGCGAGGTGCTCGACTACCTGGCCGAGGAGTCCGAGCTGCTGCACAAGCGCGGAGACCGCTGGTACTGGATGACCGACGCCTACCCCGCCCAGGACGTCTCCCTCGACAGCGGAGAGCCCGACAACGTCCTGATCCTGGACGTGGAGACCGGGAAGGAGGTGGGCGAGATCGACCGCGAGGGATCGATCACCACGGTGCACGAGGGAGCCATCTATCAGGTCGAGGGGGAGACCTGGGTGGTCGAGCGCTTCGACTACGCCAACCGGCGGGCCTTCGTGCGGCTGATCGAGACGGACTACTTCACCGAGGCGGAGACCAACACCGAGGTGCGCGTCCTGCGCCTCGAGCTGTGCCGGAGCCGCAGCCGGGCCGCTGCGCCGGTGGCGGAGCCCGAGTGTCCCGAGGCCACGCCGAGCCTGGGCGAGGCGAGCCCGGCGCCGGACGGGGAGGACTGCGCCATCTGGCGCGGCGAGGTGCACGTCACCACCCTCGCCACCGCCTTCAAGAAGATCCGCTTCTACACCCGCGAGAACGTGGGGGTGGACGAGATCCACCTGCCGGCGGAGGAGCTCGACACCGAGGCCTTCGTGCTGACCCTCTCGGAGGAGAGCGCCATGGAGCTCGGCCTCTCGGGCGGCGACCGGGGCGCCGCCTGGCACGGGGTGGGCCACCTGGTGCGGCGCGTGGCGCCGCTCTACGTGCGCTGCCAGCCGAACGACCTGGGCATCTCGACCCAGGTCAAGTCGCCCCACTTCCGGCGGCCGTCGCTCTACCTCTACGACCGCGTGCAGGGGGGCGTGGGCCTCTCCGAGCTGCTCTTCCAGGGGCACCGCGAGGTGCTCCGCGCCGCCCTCGAGGTGGCCCGCGCCTGCCGCTGCCAGGCGGGCTGCCCGGCCTGCGTCGGCCCGCCGGAGGAGGTCGGCCCCCTGGGCAAGGAGACCGCCGTGCGGGTGCTCGAGCACCTGGTGGGGGGGCCGGAGCTCGTGAGCTGCGAGCTGGAGGCGGGGGTCGAGGTCGAGCTCGTGGCCGGGGAGCCGGAGGCCACGTGAGCCTGCGCGACCGTCTGCGACGGTTGCGGCGCGAGGAGGACGAGCCCCGACCGGCGGGGACCGGCCCCGCGCAGGAGACGGACGTGGAGCGCGACCCGGAGGCGGGGGCGCGGGCCGCGACCACGACCGGGGAGCCCGTGGAGCTCGTGGCCGGAGCGGGGCCGGCCGGGACCTGGCGCGCGCGTAGCACGCGCTACGATCGGGACGCGCACCACGGGGCCTGGTGCCTGGACGAGGTCGACCAGGCGGACCCGGGGGACTTCGCCCTGCTCACCGGGGACGGGGCCCTCGCGGACCTGGACCTCTCCCGGGCGGTGTTCCTCGACACGGAGACCACCGGCCTCTCCGGGGGGGCGGGGACCTACGTCTTCCTGGTGGGCCTCGGGCGCTTCGAGGCGGGGGAGAGGGGCCGGCTGCACTTCGACTGCTGGCAGGGCTTCCTGCCGGGGCCCGAGGAGGAGGCCGCCCTGCTCGCGGAGTGCGCCGCGCGCATCCGGGCCTCCTCGGGCGTCGTGTCCTTCTTCGGCAAGTCCTTCGACCGCCATCGGCTGGAGGACAAGATGCGCCTGGTGGGCGTCGCGCCGCCCTTCGAGGAGGTGCCGCACCTGGACCTCTACCACCCCCTGCGCCGGCTCTACCGGGGCGCCTACGGCGACACCCGCCTGCAGACCCTCGAGCGTGAGCTGTGCGGCTTCGAGCGCGTGGACGACCTGCCCGGGGCCTTCGCGCCCGCGGCCTGGTTCGACTACCTGGCCGAGCGGCCGCACCGGCTGGAGGGGGTCTTCCGCCACAACCTGGAGGACGTGCTCAGCCTCGTGACCCTGGCGGCCCAGCTCGGGCGAACGCGGGTCGAGACCCGCGCGGACGGCGGGCCCCTCTCCGGCGACGGCGCGCGGCGGGCCCTGGGGCTGGCGCGCTCCCTGGCAGATGCCGGCGACCGCGCGCGGGCCCTGGCCTGGCTGGAGGAGAGCCTGGCCCGGCGCGACGACGCCCCGCGCGCCCTGCGCCGGGAGCGCGCCGACCACCTGCGCCTGCTGCGGCGCGAGGCGGAGGCCCTGGAGGCCTACCGGGAGCTCGTCGCCGAGCCCGAGGACGAGCACAGCGTCGGGGCCCTGCTCGAGCTGGCCAAGCTCCTCGAGCACAACGTCAGGGACGCGGCCGGTGCCCTGGAGTGCTGCCGCGCGGCGGCGGTCCTGCTCGACCGCCACCACACGGGTCCGAGCCGCGCGCGCCTGGCCCGGGACCTGGAGAAGCGCACGCGTCGGCTGGAGGGGAGGGTGAAGAGCTAGCGGGGCGGGGGGCCTTGCGCGGCTCCAGCGTCTCCGAGACCCAGGAGCGAGCCCGGACCTTCGATCAGCGCTCCCGCCCCGCGACGTGGGCGGCGATCGCCTCCGGCAGCGCCAGCTTCTCCTCCGCGAAGACCCGCGCTGCCAGGCTGTCGACATCGTCGTCGGGCCGGACCTCCACCAGGCGCTGCACCAGGATCGGTCCGTTGTCGTAGACGTTGTCGACGTAGTGCACCGTGCAGCCCGTGAACCTGACGCCGCGCTCGAGGACCGCGGCGTGGACGCGGTCGCCGTAGAAGCCCTTGCCCCCGAAGGCCGGGAGCAGCGAGGGATGGATGTTCAGGACGCGCCCGGACCAGGCGTCGGGGATGGGCAGGAAGCGCAGGAAGCCCGCCATCACGACCAGCTCGCAGTCCGCGGCCTCGACTTCTGCAAAGACCGCCGCGCCGTAGGCCGCGGGCTCGAGGGCCCGCTCGGGGTCGATCACGCGCGTCTCCAGGCCGTGGCGGCGTGCGCGTTCGAGGCCGAAGGCCGCCTCCTTGCTCGAGATCACCAGGGCCAGCTCGCAGGCCAGCTCCCCGCGCTCCGCGTACTCGCAGAGGTTCTCGAGGCTGCGTCCGCCACCCGAGAGCAGGACCGCCGCGCGCGGGCGGCGCGTGCTCACACCTCCTCCCGCAGCTCGAAGGCCACGGTGGCGAGCTCCGGTGCCAGGGCCCCGAGCAGCTCGTCCAGGGAGGGGGCCAGCTCCTCGGCCCGCTCCACCAGGCTGCCCACGTCGGCCCCCGCGCCCTCGCCGCCGATCAGGGCCACGATCGAGAGGCAGGCGAGGCCCGCATGGGACATGGAGATCAAGGGGCCCGCGAGGCTCTGGACGCTGAAGCTGGCGCCGCACTGGGCGAAGAAGGCGCGCTCGGCGGGGGTCTCGATGGCGGGGCCGCTGATGCAGGCGGCGACGCCCTCGCGCAGGGGCAGGCCGAGGCGCTCGCCGTGTCCGAGGGCCAGGCGCCGCAGGCCCGCGTGGTGCAGCTGGCTCTGGTCCGGGAACAGGGGACCGAGGCGCGACTCGCCGAGGCCGTAGAGGGGCGAGCTGCCGCTCAGGTTGATGTGGTCCGAGACGAGTCCCAGGGCGCCGTGCCCGGCCTCCCCTTCGAGGACCGAGCCCGCGGCGGTGTGCACGCACAGGGTCGCCCCCGAGCAGGCCGCCAGCCAGGTGGGGAAGGCCGGCACCCAGGGGGCGCCGTCCCGGGCCGTGGCGCCGGAGCTGGGGAACTCCTCCTCGCTCGGCGCGTCCTCCAGGAACCAGAAGGTGGCCTGGCCGTGCTCGGCGGCGATCAGGGTCTTGCCGCGCCAGGCGCGCGGGACGCCCGCGATCGACTCCAGGGGCGAGCGCCAGCTCGTGCTGTAGGCCTCCGGCAGCATGCCGACCCCGGTGGCCATCAGCATCAGCACGTCGGGCTCGGGGGCGCCACGGCCGCGCAGCTCCTTGGAGGCGTTGTAGACGCTTTCGTCGAGGGTGGAGAGACTCATCGGAGGAGGCGCGCGGGGGCGGCGCGCTCGGGGGTCACGGCACTACAGCCGGTCTAGCCGGGATTATTCATGAACACGTACACCAGACTTCGCAAGCGGCCGTCTTCGACGGCCTCTCGGCCCCTGGCGGCGCTCTTCGGAACCTGCCTTCCTCGACGACCCGTTCAGGGTCGCCTGCGTCGGCAGAACCCGCAGAGCACCCCC
>CAZQAT010000095.1:7882-17745 GCA_964591315.1 uncultured Planctomycetaceae bacterium | reverse complement strand
AACGCAGTTGGGTCCCAATGCGTCAAAGCCTCATGAATAGGCCGGGCTAGTCCGCGGAGCGACCGGGGGCCAGGCCTCCACCACAGCGGGCGCCCCCGCGCCGGCCGGCCCTCGGGCTGGGCCGGCGCGGGGGCGCGCCCTTGGGGCGGGCGCCGCCACGGGCGCCGGGAACCGGGGCCCGGACTCCCGGGCGGCGGGGGCAGTCGCTAAGATGTTCCGCCCCTCCGCGCGGCCCTGGGTCGCCACTCCGCGCGGGGATCGTTCTTCGCCCCTCTCTCCACCGCACGGCGTTCGACCGAGCGCCATCACGTCCTCATTCGATGAGCACAGGCATCAACGCAATTCGGAACATCGCATTCGTCGGCCATCCGTCCTCCGGGAAGACAACCCTGGTGGACGCCCTTGCGCACGTCACCGGCGCCTCCTCCCGCAAGGGTTCGGTGGCGGACGGCACGAGCATCTGCGATACGGAGCCCGAGGAGCAGGAGAAGAAGCACACCCTTCAGATCGCAGTGGTGCAGGCCGATCACGGAGACCGGCGCTGGACCCTGATCGACACACCGGGCTACCCGGACTTCATCGCCGAGACCGCGGGGGCCATGTTCGCCTCCGATCTGGTCTGCGCCGTGGTCAGCTGCTCGAGCGGCGTGACCTTCAACCTGCGCCAGAAGATGGAGAAGGCCAAGGAGGTCCAACGGCCCCGGGCCGTGGTGGTGACCCACCTCGACGGAGAGAACACCGACTTCGACGATACCGTGGAGGAGATCCGCGCCGCCATCGGTGAGGTCTGCGTGCCGGTCCTCTTGCCGGACGCCAGCGGTGCCGCCTTCAGCTCCGTGCGTCGCACCTTCGAGGTCGAGGACAGCGAGTGGCGTCAGCGCCTGATGGACCGCGTCATGGACGCCTGCGAGGACGAGGAGCTCCTGATGGAGTACCTGGAGTCATCCGCCTTGACCGAGGAGCAGCTCGAGCAGCTGATGCCGGTGGCGATCGAGAAGGGCGCCCTGATCCCGGTTCTGGTGGCCAACCCCGAGAGCGGCCTGGCGGTGGAGAACGTCTACAACTACTTCAAGCGCTTCGCTCCGTCGCCGATGGAGGCCGAGATCGAGGACGAGGGCGGGGAGGCCGTGGCCCCCGGCGATGACGGCCCCCTGGTGGCGACCGTCTTCAACGTGAAGTCCGACCCCCACGTCGGCAAGGTCTGCCTGGCCCGAATCTGGAGCGGCAAGATGGGCGACCACGACCAGCTCCACGGTCCCGGCGACCACAAGCCCGAGAAGGTCGGCGGCCTGTTCCACATGGTCGGAAAGAACCGCAACGCCATCACTGAGGCGGGCTCCGGCGAGATCGTGGCCTTCTCCAAGGTCGAGCACGTGGGCGTGGGCGAGCCCATCAGCAACACGGGCGACGCCCCGCGGGTCGTCAGCGCGCCGGAGTCGCCGATCCCCATGGTCTCTCAGGCCGTCTTCCCCAAGAGCCGGGCCGACGAGCAGAAGATCGGTGAGGCTCTGAACAAGCTCGTCGCCGAGGACCCGACCCTGAGCCTGTACAACGACTCGATGACCCACGAGCTCGTGGTCAGCGGTATGAGCGACCTGCACCTGCAGGTGCTCGAGAGCCGGCTGAAGCGCCGCTACGGGGTGGAGATCGAGACCAAGCTGCCGCGCATCGCCTACCGCGAGACGATCACCAAGCCCTCCGAGGGCCACCACCGCCACAAGAAGCAGTCCGGCGGCCGCGGCCAGTTCGGCGAGTGCTACATCCGCCTGCGTCCCCGCCAGCGGGGCGAGGGGAACGAGTTCTCCGACAAGGTGGTCGGCGGCTCAATCCCGCGCAACCTGATCCCGGCGGTGGAGAAGGGCTTCAAGGAGGCCTGCGACGAGGGCATCCTGACCAACAGCGTGGTGGTCGACGTGGAGCTCGAGCTCTACGACGGCAAGTTCCACGCGGTCGACTCGGACGAGGCCAGCTTCAAGATGGCGGGCAAGCGGGCGTTCCGCGAGGGCTTCGAGAAGGCCGGCCCGGTGCTCCTCGAGCCCGTCATGGCCGTCGAGATTCACGTGCCCACGGACCACGCGGGCACGATCTTCTCCGACATCACCAGCCAGCGCCGCGGCCACGTGATGGACCAGCAGAGCGAGGGCGACGGGGCCGTGACGATGATCAAGGCCGAGGTGCCCCTCTCGACCATGCAGACCTACCACCGGGACCTGAAGTCCCAGACCTCCGGTGAGGGGCACTACAGCATGAGCTTCGCCAACTACGCCCCGGTGCCGCGGGACGAGCAGGAGCGGGTGCTGAAGTCCCAGGGCAAGCAGGCGGAAGAGGAGTAGTCCGCCTCACGGGGCCGGGACGAGCCCCGGCCCCAGCGAGCGAGGACCCCCGGGACGGCCGCGCCGTCCCGGGGGTCCTCGCTCGTTCGTGCCGGGACGCGACGCGCTTCCGTGCGCCGTGAGCGGCATGGAAATCCTTTCCACCCCCGGCGGGCGCACTGGCGCCAACCCGCCTCCAGTCGCACTGCTCCGCGCACCGAAGTTAGGGACGAAACGGGCGCCGCCCGGGCCGATCCGTATCGGCTCGCGTCGCCCCCGAAACCCCAGTCCCAGGAAGAGCGACGGCATGATCTCGATGGATGAGCTTCTGGCGCTGATGGTGCGCCAGGGTGGATCGGACCTCCACATCTCGGTGGGCAGCCCGCCGAGGATTCGCGTGCACGGTCTGCTCCTGCCCGTGGAGTCGTCGGACCTGTCCGCGGACGACACCCGGCGCCTGGCGACCAGCGTCCTCAACGCGGACCAGATCGCCCGCCTCGACCGGGACCTGGAGCTCGACTGCTCCTTCGGCCTGGACGGCTACGGCCGCTTCCGAGCCAACGTCTTCTTCCAGCAGGGGGGCGTTGCCGCGGTCCTGCGCTCGATCCCGAGCGAGATCCCCGAGTTCGAGAAGCTCGGCATGCCGGTCCAGGTCTGCGAGCGCATCTGCTCCCTGCGGTCGGGCCTCGTGCTCGTCACCGGCGCCACCGGCTCGGGCAAGTCGACCTCGCTGGCGGCGATGATCAACCATGTCAACCAGGCGCGCCAGGCCCACATCGTGACCATCGAGGACCCGGTCGAGTTCACCCACCAGCACAAGGGGTGCCTCGTGACCCAGCGGGAGGTCGGCGGCGACACGAAGAACTTCCACAACGCCCTGCGCAGCGTCCTGCGCCAGGACCCGGACGTTGTCCTGGTGGGCGAGCTGCGGGACCACGAGACCATCGAGGCGGCCCTGACCCTGGCCGAGACCGGCCACCTGACCTTCGGCACCCTGCACACCTCCGACGCGGTCCAGACCGCCAACCGCATCATCGACGTCTTCCCCGCCCACCAGCAGTCGCAGGTGCGCACGCAGCTCTCCTTCTGCCTGGAGGCGGTCTTCTCCCAGCAGCTCCTGTCCACCGCCGACGGCCGTGGACGCGCCATGGCGGCCGAGATCATGACCGCCACTCCGGGCATCCGAGCCCTGATCCGGGAGGGCAAGACGCACCAGCTCTACTCCCAGATCCAGACCGGCGGCCGGCTCGGGATGCGGACCATGGCCCAGTCCCTGGCGGAGCACGTGCGCAGCGGCAAGGTGAACATCGTCGACGCCGAGATGGCTCTCAGCGACCCGTCCGAGCTGCGCACGCTGATCAAGGCGGCCTGATGGTCCTCGTCTCCGGGAAGATCCGCAAGCTGCTCATCGACGGCGGGCTGGCCACCGTCGAGGACTGGACGCAGGCCAAGGAGCGTGGCGGGAACCTGATCGAGAACCTGATCTCGGCCGGGGTCCTGACGCCGGACGCCCTGCTCGAGGCGGTCGGCCGCTCGTCGAACCTGCCGCCCGTGGACCTCTCACGGGTCACCCCGGATCCCTCCGCCCTGGAGCGCATCGAGCAGAGCTCCTGCGGCGAGCACTCGGTCCTGCCCCTGTCGATCAACGGCGACGTGCTGACGATCGCCGTCTGCGATCCCTTCGACGTGCTCCTGCTCGACGACCTGCGGCGGCGAACGGGCTGCCAGGTCCAGCAGGTCCTGAGCCACCCGGCGGACATCGCCGAGGCCATCGACAGGGCCTTCAACGCCGGGTCGCGTCAGGTCGAGGACCTGATGGAGGAGGTCTCGGGCGTCTCCGGCATCGAGGTCAGCGTCGAGGAGGAGGAGGACAACCTCGACCTCTCCGCCGCCTCCGGCGACGACGCTCCGGCCGTCAAGCTGGTCAACCTGATCCTGATGCGCGCCCTGAAGGAGAAGGCCAGCGACATCCACATCGAGCCCTTGGACAAGGGCGTCGTGGTGCGCTACCGGGTCGATGGTCGACTGTCCGAGGTCATGACCCCGCCCAAGGCGCTGCTCTCGGCCCTCAACTCGCGGCTCAAGATCCTGGCCCAGCTGGACATCGCCGAGCGTCAGACGCCTCAGGACGGCAAGTTCCAGATCCGCTACGAGGGACGGCAGATCGACTTCCGCCTCTCGCTCCTGCCGGTGGTGGGGGGGGAGAAGGCTGTCATGCGGATCCTCGACGCGGGCAGCATCTCGATGAAGCTCGACCAGATGGGGTACGAGACGCAGACCCTGGATCACATCCAGCAGGCGATCGAGGCGCCCTATGGGATGCTCCTGATCACGGGGCCCACGGGCTCGGGCAAGTCCACCACGCTGTACTCCTGCGTGCAGGAGGTGGCTACCCCCGAGATCAACGTGACCACGGTCGAGGACCCGGTCGAGTACCGCATGGACGGCATCAATCAGGTGGCCGTCAACCCCAAGCGGGGCATGACATTCGCCGGGGCCCTGCGCTCGATCCTGCGCCAGGACCCGGACGTGGTGCTCTTGGGCGAGATCCGGGACAAGGAGACGGCCGACATCGCGGTCAAGGCCGCCCTGACCGGGCACCTGGTGCTCTCGACCCTGCACACCAACGACGCGGCCAGCACGGTGTCGCGCCTGGTGGACATGGGCATCGACCCCTTCATGGTCTCCAGCTCGCTCCTGTGCATCGGGGCCCAGCGCCTGGGGCGCAAGCTGTGCGAGTCCTGCAGGATCGAGGTCGACCTGCCCGAGAAGCAGCTCCTCAACGTGGGCTTCCTGCCCGAGGAGATCGGCCAGCACCAGCTCTTCGGCCCGAACCCCGCGGGCTGTCCGCGTTGCAACGCGGGCTACCGCGGGCGCTTCGCGATCCTGGAGACGCTGTACTTCGAGGAGGAGCTGCGACGCATGGTGGTCGAGGGAGCCTCCGTGCACGACATCAAGCGCGCCGCGGTGCGGAACGGGATGCTCTCGCTCCGCCGGGTGGGGCTGCTGAACGCCATGCGTGGTCGGACCTCCCTGGAGGAGGTCCTGCGCGTGACCATGAACGACGAATAGGTGAACACCCCGTGACGAGTTTCAAGTACGCAGCGAAGGGGCCGGGCGGCAAGACCGTCGAGGGCCAGATCGAAGCAACCGACCGTTCCGAAGTCCTCAGCGAGCTCCGCCGCCAGAACCTGGTCGTGATGAGCATCGACGAGGTCACGGGCAAGAAGGCCGGAGGCAAGAGGTTCAAGAAGGTCGCCGCCAAGGGCGCCAAGCCCAATGCCTCGCGCACCGAGCTGGTCCTGTTCACTCGCCAGCTGGCGACCATGGTGGGCTCGGGCATCTCCCTGCTCGAGGGCCTGGAGGTCCTGTCCGAGCAGGCGGAGACGCCGCCCTTCAAGGCCACCTGTGAGCGCCTGATCGCCGAGGTGCGGGGCGGCAACGACCTCTCGGCCGCCATGGAGACCTGCCCGCGGGCCTTCAGCGACCTCTACGTGAGCATGGTCAAGGCGGCCGAGGTCTCGGGCCAGATGGACATCATCCTGGTGCGCCTGGCGGACTACCTCGAGGCGACCGAGGAGCTGCGGCGCGAGATCAAGTCGGCCATGACCTACCCGGTCATCTCGATGGTGCTCGTGACCGGGATCACGGCCTTCCTGATGATCGGCATCGTGCCCGGCTTCCGCCAGGTGTTCGAGTCCCTCGACTCGGAGCTGCCCGGGCTGACCCAGTTCGTGCTGGAGACCTCGGAGTGGATGCGGGCCAACTGGGTGATCCTGTTCGGCGGCATCTTCGGCGGCATCTTCGCGGGCTGGTTGGCCCTCAAGACCGAGCGGGGCCAGGTGTTGTTCGACAGATTGAGCCTCAAGGTCCCCGTCTTCGGCCCGCTGTTCAGCAAGGTCGCCCTGGCGCGCTTCTCGCGCACCTTCTCGACGCTCCTGCGCTCGGGCGTGCCGATCATGGGCACCCTGGACATCGTGGCCGCCACCTCGGGCAACAAGATCATCTCCCAGGCCGTGCTCGAGTCTCGTGAGGCGGTGCGCGGGGGGCGCATGCTCTCCGAGCCCCTGAGCGGTTCGTCGGTCTTCCCGCCGATGGTGGTGCGCATGATCGCGATCGGCGAGAAGTCCGGTGCGCTCGAGAACCTGCTCGAGAAGATCGCCGAGTTCTACGACAGCCAGGTCAAGGCGGCGGTCAAGTCGCTGACCAGCATGATCGAGCCGATCCTGATCTCCGCCATGGGGCTGATGGTCGGCGGCGTGGTGCTTTCGGTCTTCCTGCCGATCCTCGACGTGGTCGGGAACCTGAGCGGTTCGAAGTAGGCGAGGGGCAGGAAAAGTTTTCCGACCTTGGGCGGGGGCGGCGCACCAGCGCCGCCCCCGTCTCCGTTGACGCCACGGATCGCCCCAAGTCGTGCGGCGAATCGCGGAGATTGGTGTCGGTTGGGTCAAGGCGGTGGAGGCGCATCGACGATAGCGGCGTGTGGCACGGGCCCTCCTCGGCTTCACGGTCGGCGGTCCTGTGCTCTCGGGCCTGCAGGAGTTGCGGCGTCCGGACCATCGATTCGACGGATACGGCTGCACGCGGTGCACTCTCGCGGGGCCGTCTTGAGGGAAAGCAAAGACACAACAAAATGATCCGAAACCGGAACCGAGCGGGCTTCACGCTCATCGAACTCATGATCGTGGTGGCCATCATCGCGATCATCGCCTCCATCGCCATCCCGAAGCTGCTCAGCGCGCGTCTGGCGGCCAACGAGTCGGCCGCGATCGCCACACTGCGCTCGCTGTCCTCGGCCCAGGCTCAGCTGCAGTCCTCGGCGGCCATCGACAGCGACTCCGACGGTGGCGGTGAGTACGGCTACCTGGCCGAGCTTGCGGGCACCATCGCCATGCGCATCGACGACGGCACCGGTGCCCCCGCCGTGGGTGCTGCCACCGACCTCCTGAACCCTGCCGTCCTCTCGAGCGCCTTCGGCAACGTGGACGCCAACGGAGTCGTGACCCGCTCGGGTTTCTGCTTCTCGGTCTACCTGCCCGACGGCAACACGCCGGCGGTCGGCGTGGCCGAGAACGCCGGTGGCGGCATGGGCGCCACCGCGACCGGCCCGAACAACTGCGAGATCATGTGGTGCGCCTACGCCTGGCCGGCCCAGTTCGGCCAGTCCGGCAACCGCGCCTTCTTCATCAACCAGGAGGGCGACCTGCTGCAGATGAACAACCGCACCGTGGCCACTCAGTACACGGGTGCCGCCGGTGGCCCCGCCTACAGCGCGGCCTACACCGCCGCCGACATGGGCTCCGCCATCGCCTCCGGCGCCGCGGGCGTCGACACCAACACCTGGGTGCCGGTCCAGTAGGGTCGACCCCAGACCGGTTCTCCGGTTTCCTTCGAGAGCGGGACGTCGCTGTTCGCAGCGGCGTCCCGTTCAGCCGTTGGAGGGGAGGGCCTCCAGGCCGAAGAGCTCCGCCGCGTTGCGGCTCGTGCTACGGGCCAGCCCCTCGAAGTCCTCGCCGCGGGCCTCCGCCACCGTGCGCAGCACCTCCACCACCAGGGCGGGCTCGTTGCGCTTGCCGCGCTTGCCCTGGGGGGCGAGGAAGGGGCAGTCGGTCTCGACCAGCAGGCGGTCGGCCGGCACGAGGCGCGCGGCCTCCCGGTTGGCGTCGTTCTTGGGGTAGGTGACGACCCCGGAGAAGGAGATGTACAGCCCCAGCTCGAGGTAGGGCTCGAGCTCGTCGGGGCCCATGGTGTAGCAGTGCATCACGCCTCGTACACTCGGGCCCTCCCGCAGCAGGGAGACCGTGTCCTGGTGGGCGTCGCGGCAGTGCACGATCACGGGCTTGTCGAGGCGCCCCGCGAGCTCCAGGTGCCAGCGGAAGGACTGGCGCTGGTCCGCGCGCGGGGAGTACTCCTTGAAGTAGTCGAGTCCCGTCTCGCCCACGGCCACGCAGGCCTCGCTGGCGCAGAGCTCGGCGATGCGCTCACGGGTGGCGGCCTCGACCCCCTCGGCGTCGTGGGGGTGGATGCCGGCGGTGGGGAAGAGCCCCGGGGCGCCGTCGCAGATCCGGAAGCAGTCCTCGCTCGTCGCGAGGTCCGTGCCCACCACCAGCATGCGCTCCACGCCCGCCTCGCGGGCGCGTTCGATCACCTCGCCGCGGTCCTCGTCGAAGTTGTTCCAGAAGATGTGCGAGTGGGTGTCCGTGATCACTCGCAGTTCTCCTCGATCATGTCGCCGAGGAAGGCCAGGAAGTGGTTGTCCGCCTCGAGCTTCGACACCTCCGCGAAGATGGCACAGGCCTGTTCGCGGGGGAAGGAGTCGCGGATCGCCTGGGCAGCCTTGCGCCTCAGGTAGGCGTTGCCCGTCGACTCGACCAGGATCCCGCGCAGGGCCTGCTGGGAGTAGAGGGTCTTGTGCGTGCCGAGCTCCTGGACGGCCCGGTGGCGGGCGGCGTCCTCCTTGTAGATGTTCGTGGCCACGTCCGCCAGGATCGGGACCGGGTCGTGGTCCGCGCCGCTGCAGGCGGTGATGTAGGCCTGCAGGAGGAACTCGTCCGCGGGCATGGTCGAGGTGGCCTTGGTCTTCTTGAGCAGGGGCTCGAGCAGCTCGACCGCGCGCTGGGGCGCGACCTTGCCGAGCAGGAGCGTGGCCTCGGTGCGGATGTCGATGCGGTGGCCGTACTCGGTCAGGAGGGACTCGAGCAGGGGCTGGGTCTCCTCGGTGGCGCAGTGCGCTGCCACGTCGAGCAGGTTGACGCGCACCAGGATGGGCGCCACCTCGGCCTCTTGCTCGACCTCCTCGAAGCGCTCGAGCGCCAGCAGGCCGAGCTCCCGCTGGCCCCGACGTAGCTCGTCGAGGTAGGCCCGCCGCGCGTGGAGCTGGCGGTCGTGGTGGTCGCTGGTGAGGGTCGGGTCGAGGGGCGTGGAGAGCTCGACCAGGCGCGCGATGGCGGTCTGGACGGAGCGCTCCGATTCCTTGGTCGCGGCCTCCGCGCCGTCCGCGTCACCACAGCCGGAGAGCCCGGCCACCAGGACCAGGGCGAGCCCCAGGCGCGCACTCCGTCGGCGCGGAGCGTGCACTTGCGCACGGCCCGCGGCGCGGGGGAGGGCGGTGGAGAGGAATTGCTGGCAGGAGGGCTCGGACGGCTGCGTCATGGGAGGGTAGGGGCGTCTACGGAGAAGGTGGCGGGGCGCCGCGGCGGGCCCGCCTGGGGCCCCTCCGAACGCGCTCCCGTGGAGCCGGGGCGGAGGGGCGGGCAATTATCACGCCGAAGCCCACCCCTTCCAAGTCGTCTTGGGGCGTCCGTCGTCCGGAGGTCGCCCCGAGCCTCGAAAAAGCTAGCAACCGCTCCCGCCCGGCACCTATATTGCTCGTCCTCCACGTTGCCCTGACGGACCTCCAGACCCCCCCTGGAGGGGTTGGCTTCGTGCTCCAGGTCCCCCTCGAAACCTCGATCGTGCACTCCCTCCGCATGAAGATGCAGACCGCGCCCCTCTCCGCTTCGGCGGCCGCCCTCGGCCTCTCCCTCTTCCTCGCAGGCTGTTCGGGCGGCG
>CAZQAT010000095.1:0-7782 GCA_964591315.1 uncultured Planctomycetaceae bacterium | reverse complement strand
GCGGCGGCGAGATGTTCATCGAGTCCTGCTCCCTGGGCTGCGGCAACGCCGCCGGCGGTACCGAGATCGGTTGCGCCCTGGTGAACATCGCCCAGAACGCCGAGGTCTCGATCCTGTTCTCGCAGCCGGTCGACATCAGCAGCGTGACCTCCTCCTCCTTCCGGCTGGTCAACCTGAACGACGGCACCGTCCCGGGCGGCGTCTTCACGGTCGACTCCACGGACTCGCGGAGGCTCGTCTTCCGGCCCAGCCTGACCTTCACCGGCCCCGGCAACCCCGAGTTCGGCTTCGACCCGGACGAGGTCTACGAGCTCTTGATCCTGGGCGAGGACCAGGACCCCGACGGCCCCTACATCCGCAGCACGTCCGGCAAGAGCAACACCACCCGCATGAGCTGCACGGTGCAGACCACCGAGCCGCTGATCGATCCGGTGCCCGGTCCTCCGACCATGACGGGCTACGTGACCGACAGCCTGCAGGCGGGGAGCAACCAGGTCACCTACGACCCGGCCACCAACCTGCCGGTGGGGGGCCAGCCCCTGAACGGCTCGAGCGGCCTGCAGACCCTCTCGCGCGTCGTCCTGATCTTCGACGACGTCATGAACAAGGCCACCATTGCCGACCAGCTCGGTGCCCCGCCGCTCATTCCGCCGGGCACTTCCAACACGATCACCGTCTGGGTGGACGGCGACGGTGACCTGAACACGCAGAACGACCAGGTCGAGCAGGCGGGCACCTGGACCGTGGACGTGGACTTCGACAACCTGCTGCGGACGACGGCGGTCTTCACCCCGGACGGCGGCGAGTTCCCCACGGGTGGCAGCGACCCGCTGAACCCGCGCAAGATCGTCGTCGAGGTCAGCAACCAGTTGAAGGACATCAAAGGCCTCAACCTCGAGAACCCCGGCAGCGCCGCCTTCTCGACCATCGCCCAGCCCTTCGATGAGGAGGTCCTCAACGAGGACTTCACGACCACGGACAACGAGGACGCGGAGGCCAGCGGCGCCAACTGGGACACGGCCCCGGGCCCCTGGGGGACCGGCCGTCTCTCCTACGGCATCGGCGGCGGCTCCGGCCGCCTCGGCGCCCTGGTGATCCCGCCGGCGAGCCAGCTGACCCTCGACACGGACTCCCAGGCCTTCCCGCTCGATGACCAGGAGTACTCGATCATGAGCAACCTGGATCCGACGGTGGACTACGACCCGACGAACCCGCTCGACTGGCCGGAGATCACGATCGACCAGTTCGGCGAGGCCTTCGAGTTCACGTCCGTCGACATCGGCGGCGGCGCGACCCTGGTGCTGACGGGATCGCGGCCCGGGCGGATCTTCGCCCGCGGTGAGCTCGTCCACAACGGCGTCATCGACCTGGCCGGGGGCACCCCGGAGGCCCATGTCTCCAACTCCGGTGGAGACCAGGTGAACAACGGGTTGGACGGCCAGACGACCAAGGACGGCGGACTCGGCGGCGACTCCGGTCCCGCCGGAGGCGCCGGCGGCCAGGGGGCCGACCGCATGGACATGACGGATGCCACAGTACCGGTGATGATCAACATCGGTGGGATTTACAATCCGGGCGCGGTCAACAACGGCCGCGACGGGGGCGGAATCGGCGGTCTTCCGGACGGTACCGGCGGCCGCGGCGGCGTCCACTGGCCGAGCATCCTGCCGACGATCAACTCCGGCGATAACAACAACCCGGACTTCGGGGACGCGGTCTACAGCGCCATCACGGACGACGGCAATGTGTGCCGCATCGCGATGGTGGCCGGTCCCGGCAGCGGCGGCTCCCACGCTCTCGAAGGCGGCAACGGCGTCCCGCTAAGCCCCCACACTCCGGTGCCTGGGGCCCCGGTGGCCAACACGCCCGACCAGACCCCCGGCGGCGACAACTCCTCCCTCGACCTGGAGGCCCCGGGCACGGTCGGTCCGACGGCCCAGCGCAACCTGGAGTTCTGGCGCAAGCACCTGCGTGGTGGCTCCGGCGGCGGCGGGGGCGGCACGAGTCTCTACGGCTCGAAGCACAACGCGGCCACGGGCCCCAACTGCAACCAGCCGGGCGGCCTGTTCCCCTTCTTCGACCACAGCGCTGCCGGCGGCGGTGGCGGTGGCGGTGCTGTGATGCTCGTCGGCGGTCGGAAGCTGACCCTCAACGGCCAGATCGACTGCGCCGGTGGCTTCGGCGGCAGCGCCACCCAGCCCGGCGCGGGAATCGACCTCTGCACCCAGTCGGGGCAGATCCCGGGTCAGGACCCGGACTGCGAGAAGAACGCCGCCCCCGGCGGTGGCGGCGCCGGCGGCGCCGTGCGCCTGCAGGCTCGCGTGCTGCAGGTCTCCAACATCGCCGAGCGCATCCGCGTGGACGGCGGCCTGGGCGGTCAGGGAGCCGGCGGCTCTACAGGCGGCGACGGCAGCCCGGGCCTCGTGCGCCTCGAGTACGAGGGCTTCACGAACCAGGCGGCGGACGCGGACATCTTCGGGCCGCTGATCTCGCCCTACCTGCCCGACGACACGGGGGGTTTCAACGACCCCTTCACCTCGGCGGCGATCCTCTCGATCGGCGAGTGGGGTGAGCAGACCTTCCGGCCCGAGTCCTTCTCGGGGTCCCAGTCCTGCTGGCTCGAGACGCCCACGACCCAGGGTAGCTTCTTCGGAATCGACTTCGTCGATGACGATCCCGACGCGCCGACCACGCCCGACGACCTGAGCCTCCGGGGCTGGAACTGTGACATCGTCTACGACCACCCACAGGCCGGCGAGATCATCCTGCCCTACCGCGGTGTCCCGCCGGACGACTCGGCTCTCCCGCCGGAGGAACAGGACGCGTACGACCACACCCTGTACCCGTCGACGGAGCTGGGGGGCGACGACTTCCAGACCTTCATCGGCAACACCCTGAACCACTCCGAGCTGACCCTCTCGACGGGCTCGCTCATCGTGACGCGCTTCCAAGGGGTGCGCACCTCCGGGACGATCTCCGACCTGTGCGATCTGGACACCAACGGTCCGGGCGTGGAGCCGGGCTCCCTGACTCCCTGGGTCGACCACCCCGCGAAGCTGAACCTCTTCCAGCCCCAGCCCAACCTGGTGCGCTTCGCGGTCGTCTTCGACGAGCAGCTGGCGAGCTTCGACCCGGTGGGGGTGCTCGAACGCATCCGCGGCGTGACGAACTTCCGCATCCGCGTTCAGCCGAACTGACCGCGCCCGGCGCCCTGGGGCGCCGGACCCATCGGACCCACGGGGCCGCACTCGCCGACGGTGGGTGCGGCCCCCTCCATCTCCCGATCCCCGTGTCCACCCTCCTGCAAGCCCACTGGATCCTGCCCGCGCCGGGGCAGGCCTTCGAGGGCGGCGGGATCCTGCTCGAGGGAGGCCGTGTGGCCGCCTGGGCCGAGACGCCCGGGGCCGTGCGGGAGCTCGCCTCCCGAGCGGGGGTCGAGCACGTCGACCTGGGCCCGGTGGCCCTGTCGCCGGGGCTGGTGAATGCCCACGCCCACCTGGAGCTCTCCGGCCTCGCCGGCCGGCTGGGCGCGGGCGGTGGCTTCATCCCCTGGGTCGGCGGCGTCCTGCGCGAGAGGGCCGGGCTCTCGGGCGAGGACTACCGCGACGCGGTCCGCACCGGCGCCGAGGCACTGCTCGCGAGCGGCACCACGGCGGTGGGGGACGTGGACTCCAGCGGCGCCGCGGAGTCGGAGCTCGCCGTCGGCCCCCTGCGGGCGCGCGTGTATCGAGAGGTGTTCGACGGCGGAGACACGGCCCGCACCCCCGACCAGCTCCGTCGCCTCGATGCCGAGGCTCCCGAGGGCGCCCTGCTCGGGCTCTCGCCCCACGCGCCCCACACGGTCGGGCCCGAGCTCCTGGCGGCCTGCGTCCAACGCTCCGGGGCTCGCCGCCTGCCGTTCAGTGTTCACTGGGCCGAGACACCGGAGGAGTGCAGCTGGCTCGCGGGTGAGGGCGGCCCCTTCGCCGACCTGCTCGGGGCCGCTCCGGGGTGCTCGGGCCTCGACCTGCTTCAGCGAGCCGGTGCCCTGGGGCCGCGGACCTCCCTGGTGCACGCCAACCACCCCGAGCCCGGCGAGCTCGAGCTCGTGGCCCGCAGTGGCGCCGTTCTCGTGCACTGTCCCGGGACCCACGACTACTTCGGCCGGGACCGGTGGCCCGTCGAGGCTTGGATCGCGAGCGGCGTCACGGTGGCTCTGGGAACGGATTCTCTGGCGAGTAATGAGACCCTCGACATGCGGCGCGAGATGGCCCTCTTGCGTCGCACTCATCGGGACCTCGCGCCCGAGCTGGTCCTGGATTGGGCGACTCGCGGTGGTGCGCGCGCCCTGGATCTCGCGCGGGAGATTGGGGAGCTGGGGATCGGAATGCGGGCCGACCTGGTGGCCTTCGAGCTCCCCGGCCCCGAGGCCCTCGCCGCGCCCGTGGACTGGGTCACGGGGGCGGAGCTTGTCGTGGGCGGAGTGTGGGTCGAGGGATGCGCGATTTGAGATCGTTCCATCGGGGAGCTGTCGGTAGAGTTGGGGCCCCGTGCACGTGACCCGGCTCCTTCCAGCCCCGGAATCCGGAGCACGGCGGCAATCATCTTCGGGAGCCCCGTAGGCGCCCTCCCATGACCCCCCCGCCCGACCGAACTCGCACCGAGGCCGAAGCCGCCGCCCTGGAGCTCCTGCGGAGCTCCCGTCGCTTCGTGCTCTCCGGGCACATGCGCCCCGACGGAGACTGCGTCGGGGCCGAGGCGGCCCTGGCGGGTGTCCTGCGCAGCCTGGGCAAGGAGGTCTGGATCCTGAACCCCGACCCCATCGAGCCCCAGTTCGACTACCTCGAGCGTGAGAACGACTTCGGGGTCTGGAGCGGCGCCAACCTGCCGGCCCACGACGTCTCGGTGCTCCTGGACTGTTCGGAGCTGTCGCGCTGCGGCGAGCTCGGCCGTGCCCTGGCGGAGCACCCCTCGAAGAAGCTCGTGGTCGATCACCACATCCACACCGAGGGGGAGTGGTGGGACGAGGCCTTCGTGGACGTGACCGCCTCCGCCACGGGCCTGCTCGTGTACCGCATCGCGCGCGCGCTGGAGGTCGAGCTCGACGCCTGCTCGGCCGCCGGGGTGTTCACCTCGCTCGTGACCGACACGGGCTGGTTCAAGTACTCGAACACCGACGCCGAGACCCTGCGGGTGGCCGGGGAACTGGCGGCTCGGGGCGTGGATCCCAACACCCTCTTCGGCTCGATCTACCAGCGCCGGAGCCGGGAGCACCCCTCGCACACGGCCCGCATCCTCGGCACCACCGAGTACCACTGCGGCGGCCGCCTGGCGGTGATCCTCTCCCCCCGCTCGGAGGACGGCGGCGCCGTGGCCCCCGATCCGGACGACGCCCTCGACCTGGTGCGTTCGGTCGGCACCGTGGAGGTGGTGCTGTACCTGCGCGAACTGGCCAGAGGCAACGTCAAGCTCTCGGCGCGCAGCAAGACGGACTACGACGTGAACGCCCTCGCCCGGCGCTTCGGCGGCGGGGGCCACAAGAAGGCCTCCGGAGCGACCATCGAGGGCGAGCTGGAGGACGTGCTGGAGAGCCTGGTGGAGGCGGCCGCGGCTGGCTTCACGTCTGCGGAGGGCTCGGCCGAGGGAGGAGGGCGCCTGTGAGGGTCGCGGTCATCTCGGACCTGCACTCCAACCGCGAGGCGCTGGAGGCGGTCTTCTCGCACATCACCTCCCTGGGGGTCGAGCGCATCTTCTGCCTGGGGGACATCGTGGGCTACGGTCCCGACCCGGAGTGGTGCGTGGACCTGGTGCGTGGGCACGCCGAGGTGACCTTGATGGGGAACCACGACGAGGCCCTCTTCACGGACGCCTGCGACTTCAACGCCCACGCGCGCGGCGCGATCGACTACACCCGCCGGCGCATGAAGCCGAGCTGGATCTCCGGCGGGGAGAAGAAGGCCCGCTGGCGCTGGCTGCAAGCCCTCAAGATCTCCCACGACGAGGGCCGTTTTCACTTCGTGCACGGTTCACCGCGGGACCCGATCCGGGAGTACGTGCTCTCGACCGACGGCTTCCTCAACCCGGACAAGCTGGGCGCCATCTTCGACTGCTTCGAGGGGGTCGCGGTGGGGGGGCACACCCACCACCCGGGCATGCACGACGAGACCCTGACCTTCCACGGCCTGGACGGGAGCGAGAGCTGCCGGATGGCGATCCCCGCGGCGGGCAAGTACTTCATCAACGTCGGCAGCGTGGGCCAGCCCCGGGACGGGGACAACCGCGCCTGCTACGCGGTGATCGAGGACGACGCCGTCACCTGGCACCGGGTGGCCTACGACTTCTCGATCACCCAGCGCAAGATCCGCGAGACGGGGGAGCTGTCGGAGATCCTGGCCAAGCGTCTGACCCTGGGGAAGTGACCCTGGGGGTCGGCCCTCAGACCGGCAGCATGTTCCGAACGACCGCCTTGAACAGCTCGGGGTTGTGCTCGAGACGTCGCTGGCTGTACTCCCGCCACTCGGGTCCGAAGGGCACGTAGACGCGCACCGTGTGGCCCGCGGCCTGCCAGGCCTTCCAGAGATGTGGCTGGACGCCGAGCAGCACCTGGAACTCGTAGCGCTCGCTGGGCAGCTCGAACTCCCGCACCAACTCGATCAGCCGGCGTCCCAGGGCTTCGTCGTGGGTGGCGAGGCGTAGGGTCACATCGCCCCGGACGAGGAGCTGGCGACAGAGCTGCACGTAGGCCTCGCTGATCGGCTCCGGGCGTGTGTGGGCGAGCTCCGGCGGCTCCAGGTAGATGCCCTTGACCATGCGCACGTCGAGGGGCCCCGGGGCGAGGGCCGCGACGTCGTCCGGAGTGCGCAGGAGCCGTGACTGGAGCACGATGCCCACGTTCGTGAATTCCGCCCGCAGGCGCTCGTAGATGCGTAGGGTCGCGTCCGTCGTCGGGTGGTCCTCCATCTCCACCCGCAAGAGGATCCCGCGCTCCGCGCAGTGGGCGGCCACGTCGCGGTACAGCTCCAGGGCCAGGTCCTCGCCGCAGTACAGGCCCAGGTGGGTCGGCTTGATCGAGACGTAGGTGTCGAGGCCCGCCTCGGCCAAGGCGTCGGCGCCGCGCTTGTAGTCCCGGGCCGCCGCGTGGGCGTGCTCCTCGCTCGCGGAGCCCTCTCCCAGGATGTCGAAGATCCCGGGATGGCCCGCCGCGGCCAGCTCGCGGAGCTTGGCCAGGGCCTCGTCGAGGGTCTCGCCGGCGATGTAGCGGCCGGCGATGCGCCGGATGAAGGGGCGCGGGACGTAGGGCATGGTCCCCATGAGCAGCTTGTGCAGCATGGGGGGAATTCTACTATGTAGGCATGAACGGTCAGCAGGCCGACGGCCCCGGGATCGTAGCCGGGGACCCCTTCCGCATCGTCTTGATCACCGCCCCGGACGAGGAGACCGGAGCGAGCCTGGCCCGGGGTCTGGTGGAGGAGCAGCTGGCCGCGTGCGTCAACCGGCGCGGGGGGTGGAGCAGCACCTACCGCTGGGAGGGCCGGGTCGAGGAGGCGGAGGAGGTTCTCCTGGTGGTCAAGACCCGCGCCTCGCTGCTCGAGCCCCTGGTCCGCTGGCTGCGGCGGGCCCACCCCTACGACGTCCCCGAGTGCGTCGCCCTCGAGCCGGCGGCGGTCGAGGGCGCCTACGCCGCCTGGTGGGGGGAATCCTGCTAGCCCGGATGATTCATGAACACGCACACCAGACTTCGCAACCGACCGTCTTCGACGGCCTCTCGGCCCCTGGCGGCGCTCTTCGGAACCTGCCTTCCTC
>CAZQAT010000094.1:10125-18145 GCA_964591315.1 uncultured Planctomycetaceae bacterium | reverse complement strand
TCCCTATCTCGGAGATCTTCGACTCGAGGCCCGCCGGCTGCTGGAGTCGAGAGACCGGTAGACGACGCCGGGTACTCAGGGCGTGCCACCGAGAGAGCCAGGGGTGCACTGGTCATGAGCGGCCAGTCCCGGTGAGTGCAAGAGCCGTGGTGGAAGTCCCCTGGCTCCGTACAGCCACCCCGACCGCGCAGCACTCCGCGGGTAACTTGCGGCATTTTGTGCCGACCAGTGGGGCTCCTCGGTACATGAGCAGGGCCCCATGGAGCGTATCCCTGGGGCGGTCCCCCATCACCAGGTGGTGGGATAGGCTGAAGACGGCCGTTCGTCGCCCTTACCACTCGAATCCCTCTGAATCTGAACCTGCCATGAAGCTCGTACTCGTCGCCCTGTTCTCACTCGGCCTCGTCTCATCCGCCGCAGCTCAGTGCGGCGCGGAGCTCCTGACCGCCTCGGACGGACAGAGTTCGGATCACTTCGGTGGTGACGTCGACCTGGCGGGGGACCTGTTCTCGGGCTATGTGGCCATCGTCGGTGCTGCAGACGATGACGACGGAGCCAGTGACGCGGGCGCTGCCTACGTGTTCCGCGGCGGGTTTGGCCCGTGGGCGGAGGAACAGAAGCTCAGCCGGCCCGTCCCTGGCTCGAACTACCACTTCGGCCAGGCGGTGGCCATCGACGGCGACGTGGCGGTCTGCGGCGTCCCCGACGACGACGACTTCGCCAGCAAGGCGGGCTCGGTGGACGTGTTCCGCTTCGACGGAGCGACCTGGAATCACGAACAGCAGCTCACCGCCAGCGACGCGGCCGCCTCGGACCGCTTCGGCTGGGCCGTGGACGTGCGCGACTCGGTGATCGTGGTGGGCGCGAAGTTCGACGACGAGACGCAGTCGAACTCGGGCTCGGTCTACGTCTTCCGCTTCGACGGCTCGAGCTGGGTCGAAGAGCAGAAGCTCGTCGCCCCCGACGCCGCCCAGAACGCCCAGTTCGGCGATGCGGTCGCCACGGACGGGGACGACATCGTCGTCGGCGCCTGGCAGGACGACGACGCGGGACCCCTGACCGGCGCCGCCTACGTCTTCCACCACGACGGTGCGAGCTGGGGCTTCGAGGGCAAGCTCAACGCCTCTGACCAGGACCAGTTCCACCTCTTCGGGCGCTCGGTGACGATCAACGGCGACCTCGTGGTCTGCGGAGCCCCTGGCGCAGACGTCGGCGCGCTCCAGGCAGGTGCCGCCTACGCCTTCCGCCGCAGCGGCACGACCTGGACGGAGACCGCGAAGATCGTGGCGGACAGCCCGCTCGCAGGCGCCGAGTTCGGCTGGGCGGTCCACCTCTTCGCCGGCTTCGAGGACCGCCTCGTGGTCGGGGCCCCGCGCAACGACGCCCCGCTGAGCGAGGGTGGATCCGTCTCCGCCTTCTACTACCCCGACCCCTTCGGCCTCTGGAACCAGCTCGACGAGAGCGGCTGGGACAACGCGGCCGGTGACCACCTGGGCCGCTCGGTCGCCCTCGGGGAGGGGTTCTCGCTGGCCGGCGCCCCCGACGCCGACACGGCCGATGGGGTCGATGCGGGCGGGCTGTTCACCGTGTCCTACGACGCCTTCGCCTGCGGGGGGGGCTCCAACAGTTGCGACTGCTCGGGAGGCAACTCACCCTGCGGCAACGTCAGCTCGAGCGGGCGCGGATGCCGGAACTCGAACCCCAACGGGCTCGGTGCGCGCCTCTACAGCGCGGGAGGCTCCTCCATTTCGTTCGACTCCTTCGAGCTCTTCGTCCAGGACGCCGCGCTGAACAAGCCGGGCCTGCTCCTGGCCGGCACGGCGAGCCTCGGCCCGTTCGGAATCGCGACCGTTCCGGACAGCGCAGGAGTCTTCTGCGTTGCCGGTACGACCCGCCGTGACGACGTCGTCATGACCGACGGGACGGGGCGCGCCAGCTTCCCGGACTTCCTGGGCGCTCCCTTCGGACAGCTCGACATCGTCACGTCGGGGACCGCGAACCACTACACCTACTGGTTCCGGGACCCCGGGACTGCCGCGGGCTGCGGCACGGACGGACCCCAGGCGGACTTCAACTTCTCCAATGCCGTGGGGGCCATCTGGTTCTGAATGGTGGAGCTCCTCCGCGGCCTGGGGTTCGACGCTGTTCGGCACGCCCGGTGTCGCGGGCTGCTGCCTCTCCCCGGCGCGGCTCAGATGTGGTGCACCGGGCCGTCGCCTGTGGCGGCGGCGTGCAGGCTGCGGCGCACGTAGACCGGGATCATCCGGCGGCGGTAGTCCATGTCGCCGGGGATGTTGTCGAGGGGCTTGCACTGCTTGCGGGCGCGCTCGGCGGCCTCCTCGACGGCTGCGTCGAAGTCGGGGGTCCCGAGCTTGGTCCCCACCAGCATGTCGGCCACCTTCTTGACGCGGGTGGGCCGCGCCTGGAGCGCGACCAGCACCAGCTCGACCTCGGTCACGGTGTCGTCGCCGTCGACCTCGAGGCGCACCGCCACTCCGAGCAGGGGGAAGTCGATCGAGCCTCGCTCGCGTAGCTTCCCGTAGGCTCCGCGGTGCCCCGCCGTGCGCAGGGGGACGCGGATGGCGGTCAGGACCTCCCCGGGCTTCGAGGCCTTGTTGTGGATCCCGTCGGCCACCCACAGGTCGTCGATCGGGAGGCTCTTCGGTCCCGCGGGTGTCAGGAAGTCGAGCTGAGCGCCGAGGCTCATCAGGGCCGGCGCGCTGTCGTTGCTGGCCGCGGCCACGCAGCGCTTGCCGCCCTCGACCACGTGGCAGACCGTACCGTCCTTCTTGAGGCAGAAGCCCAGGGCTTCGCGCCAGAAGTAGCTCTGGTTGATCCACTGGCAGCGCGTGTCGAGCATCACGTTGCCGCCGAGGGTCCCCATGTTGCGGTGCTGGGGTCCGGCCACGAGCGAGGTGGCCTGGGCCAGGGCCGGGGCGTGGCGGTGCAGGTCCTCACAGGCGGCCACCCGCGCCAGGGGCGTCATGGCGCCGATCTTGATCTCCTGCTCCCGCACCTCGATCCCGTCGAGGTCCGGGACACCGGACAGCGAGATCACCACGTCCACGTCGTAGAGCTCGTGCTTCAGGTTCGGCAGGAGGTCCGTGCCGCCGGCCAGGATCATGGCCCGCTCACCGTGCTCGGCGAAGAGGGCGCAGGCCTCGTCCAGGCTCTTGGGCCGGGCCAGCTCGAAGGTCGGCAGGCGCAGCATCAGCGCACGCTCCCCGCGGGCTGGGCGGCCGCCCTCGCCTCGATGGCCTCGAGCACCTTGTTCGGCGTGAAGGGCAGGTGCCGCAGGCGGATGCCGACCGCGTCGTGGACCGCGTTGGCGATGGCCGGGATGACCGAGTGCAGGGGACCCTCGCCGGCCTCCTTCGCGCCGTAGGGACCCTCCGGGTCGATGCTCTCGACGATCAGGGCCTCGATGTCGGGCGTGTCGATCGCGGTCGGGATGCGGTAGTCGAGCAGGGACGGCCCGGCGTGCAGGCCGAAGCGGTTGACCTTGTGCTCCTCCATGGTGACCTCCGCCGCGCCCATGTAGACCGAGCCCTCGATCTGGCCGGCGACCAGGGTCGGGTTGAGCGCGCGCCCGCAGTCGTGGGCGCACCAGACCTTCTCGCAGGTGATGCGGCCGGTCTCCGTGTCGACCACGACCTCGGCGATGTGGGCCGTGAAGGAGTAGGCCGGCGAGGCGCCGATGGTGCCGCCGCGGTAGTCGCCGCCGAGGGTCGGCGTGTTGTAGGAGCCCGTGGCCCCGAGCGTGTCGAAGCGCGCCTCGGTCACCTGGAAGGCCTCGCGGATGGGCATGGTCTTCTCCGCGTCCGAGAGGCAGAGGGCGACGCCGCCCCCCAGGCGCACCGCGGCGCTGTCGACCTCCCAGGCCTCGGCCACCGCCTGGCAGATCTGGGCTCGCAGCTTGCGGCAGGCGTCGATGGTCGCGTTGCCCACCATGAAGGTCACCCGGCTCGAGTAGGCGCCGAGGTCCACCGGGCAGAGGTCCGTGTCCGCCGCCAGCACGCGCACGTCGTCGACCTCGACGCCGAGCTCCTCGGAGACGATGTAGGCCACCACCGAGTTCGAGCCCTGGCCGATGTCGTTGCCGCCCGTGAAGACGGTCACCCGCCCGGAGCGATCCACCTGCAGCTGGATGCCCGCCTGGGGCATGTCGTTGGGGTAGATCGGGTAGTTGGTGCCCGAGATGTACATCGAGCCGGCGACGCCGAGCCCACGGCCGTGGGGGAGCTGCCCGCGGCGGTCCTTCCAGCCGCTGCGCTGCTCGACCATGTCCAGGCACTCGAGGAAGCCGCTCGAGGTGATGCGCTGGCCGTTGACGGTCTTCGTGTTCTCCCCGTGCCAGTTGCGCCGCCGCAGCTCGATCGGGTCGAGCTCGAGCTTCTCCGCCAGCTCGTCGAGCTGGATCTCGAAGGCGAAGCGCGGCTGCACCGAGCCGTGGCCGCGCTTGGGGCCGCAGGGGGGCTTGTTGGTAAAGACGCGGGTCGAGTCGAAGCGGTAGGTGGGGATGTCCACCGGGCCCGTCAGGAGCTGGCCGGAGTAGTAGGTCGTGACGAGCCCGAAGGAGCTGTAGCTGCCCCCGTCGATCAGGATCCTCGCGTCGGTGCCGGTCAGCTTGCCGTCGCGGTTGGCCCCCGAGCGGTAGCGCATCTGCATCGGGTGCCGGCCGCGGTGGGCGTAGAAGACCTCCTCCCGGGTCCAGAGCATCTTCACCGGGCGCCCCGTGATCATCGCCAGCTTGGCGACGCAGAACTCCAGGCTGAAGGGGTCGGACTTGCCGCCGAAGGCGCCCCCGAGGCAGGGCTGGATGACCCGCACCTTGGCCTCGGAGAGCTCGAGCACCCGCGCCAGGGCGCGCTGCACGTAGTGGGTGATCTGGGTCGCCGACCAGACCGTCAGGAGGCCGTCGGCGGAGTAGGTGGCCACGGCGCAGTGGGGCTCGATGGCCGTGTGGGTCGTGCCGTGGAACTCGTAGTCGTTCTCGACCACCACGTCCGCGCCGTCGATGGCCGCGTCCACGTCCCCGAACTCGAGGCGCACGTGCTTCGACACGTTGCCGCGGGAGCTGCCGTCCTTCTTGGGCTTCTGGTCGTGGATCGCTGGCTCGGTGTTCGCCAGGGCCTCGCGGGGGTCGAGGTAGGCGTCGAGGACCTCGTACTCGACCTCGATCAGCTTGAGGGCGGCGTTGGCGGTGTCCTCGTCGACGGCGGCCACGGCGGCGACCTCGTCGCCGATGAAGCGCACCTTCTCCACCGCCAGGGCGTTCTCGTCCGGCGTCCAGGGGATGACGCCGTAGTTGATCGGCATGTCGGCGCCGGTGATGACCGCGTGCACGCCCTCGAGCTCGAGGGCCTTCGAGACGTCGATCGAGAGGATCCGCGCGTGGGCGTGGGGGCTGCGCAGGGTCTTGGCGTGCAGCATGCCCGGGAGCTGCACGTCGTCCGCGTAGACCGCCGCGCCGGTGGCCTTGGCCAGGCCGTCCACCTTGCGCTGGGGCTTGCCGACGACGCCGAAGTCCTCTCCCCAGGGCGCCCCGGGACCGTGCTGGTCGCGGGCTCCCATCAGGCCTCCTCGCCGGCGTCCTTGCGGTGGCGGGCGCCGGTGGCGGCGTAGGCCGCCCCGTCTGCGGCGGCCGCCTCGCTCCAGGCGGGACGTGCCGGCTCGGTTCCGGCGGCCTCGGCCACGGCGAGCTCCACCGCCTGCAGGATCTGGGTGTAGCCCGTGCAGCGGCACAGGTTCCCCGTCAGGGCGTCCTGGATCTGGCGCCGCGTCGGCGAAGGCGTCTCGTTCAGGAGCGCGCGGGCCGAGAGCATCATCCCGGGCTGGCAGAAGCCGCACTGCAGGGCGCCGCAGCGGTCGAAGGCGTCCTGGACCGGGTCGGCCCCGGCTCCCCCCGTGGCCAGGTGGGCGGGCATCAGCCCCTCGATGGTGGTGACCTCGTGCCCCTCGGCCTCGGCCGCGAGCATGAGGCAGCTCAGCCGGGGGCGGCCGTCCACCAGCACCGTACACGCCCCGCAGTCCCCCTTGTCGCAGCCCTGCTTCGAGCCGGTCAGGCCGAGCTCGTAGCGGAGGGCCTCCAGGAGGGTCCAGTGGTCGGGCACCGCCAGCCGCTGGAGGTCCCCGTTCACCGCGAGGGAGAGGATGCGCATCCGGGCATTCTCGCCTCGCTCTCCGGGCGGGGCAAGCGCCTGCGGGCCCGGGGGCCAGGAGGGTCGGTGCGGCCTATCGCGAGGCCCGCGGAGGGGCCCCGGACCCGGAAGCTGCGGGGTAGTCGACCTCACCGTCGCTGCCCCCTGGGGCGGCCGTCACCCCGAGAAGAGGGGGAAACTCAAACGTGAGATCCGGTTCGTTCTGGCCTCGGGCTGCTCGGTTCCACGGGCAGTCTGTCTGTCGAGCTGGACTTCGCCTGGAGCGAACAGGGCGGCAACTCGGCCCCGGAGGGGGCGCCCAGCCCCCTGCGAGGTCACTTCCGTGCGACGCCGGCCACGTGGGGGCGGAGCCACGGGGGCCCGGCCTCGTGGGGGATCGAGAAGGCCTCCAGCTCCACCTCCCGAAAGGGCCCCGAGAGCACTTCTGCGCCCACGTCGCGGTTGCACCGGCACCCGTCCGCCCAGAGGCGGTGGAGGGGCGTCAGGGCGTGCTGGAGCGCCCTGAGAGCTCCCGGCCGGGGAGCCAGGACGTGCTCCCAGAAGACGAAGCGGCCCCCGGGCCGCAGCACCCGATGGACCTCCCGCAGGATCCCCGGCAGGTCCGGAACCGAGCACATCACCAGGGTCGAGAGGACCGCGTCCACGCTGTCGTCCTCGAGGGGGAGCTCCTCCCCGGAGAGGTCGCGCAGGTCGACCTCCAGGCCCAGCTTTTCGGCCTTCTCCAGGAGGAGCGGGTGCATGTGGACATTGGGCTCGATGCCGATCCAGCGCAGGTCCGGCGGCAGGAGCTCGAGGTTCACGCCGGTGCCCGGGCCGAGCTCGACGACCGTTCCCGAGAGCTCCGCCAGGAGCTCCCGCTTGCGTGGCCCCAAGAGCCGCTCGTAGCGGGCCATGGCCCGGTCGTAGTACTTCGCGAAGAGGAGGCGGCGGAGACTCACGACGATGATTCCCCGCCTGGAGCCTCAGCTCTTCATCTGCTCGGCGAGGTAGTTCTCCTTGCCGATCTCGTCGATGATGCCGAGCTGCGTCTCGAGCCAGTCCACGGCCTCTTCCTCGTCCTTGAGGACGTGCTCCAGGAGCTCGCGGGTGCCGGCATCCTGCTTCTCGAGGCAGAGGGCGATGGCCGCGTTCAGGCGCGCCACGTTGTCGTACTCGAGCTGCAGGTCGACTCGGTGCTGTTCGACTACGTCCTCGCCCACGACGACCGGGTTCATGCGCTGCATGTTCGGCACGCCGTCGAAGTAGAGGATGCGCTCGATGAGCGAGTCCGCGTGCTGCATCTCCTCGATCGACTCCTCGCGCTTCTTCTGGGCCATCCGAGCGTAGCCCCAGTTCTCGCACATCTTGTAGTGCACGTAGTACTGATTGATGGCGGTGAGCTCTGCAGTGAGGATGTCGTTCAGAGCGTCGATGATGGCCGGGTCGCCTTTCATGGGGTGCAGCTGGGTCGTGGGGCGCGGGGGGAGAGCCCACCATTATGGCAGTCCGGCTCCCTGGTGCGAGTCGTGAAGGGGACCTCAGTCTTCGCTCCGTGGGGAGCGTAGGCCTGGGCTCAGTCGCGGGCCGCCCGGTGGCGGTCGTCGGAGGGAGCGGTCTTGGTGGAGGCCACGATCTCCCGCACCTTGTCCGCGCACCCGCCGCAGCACTGGCCCGCGGGCGAGACACACAGGCCCGCCGGAGCGCCGGGGGCGTTGAGGGCCGCCGCGCGACGGATGTCGCGATCGGTGGCTCCGGTGCAGTGACAGACGATCATCAGGGTCCTCTTCGGGCGGCCGGGGGGGGGCACCCTGGAGTTGAGTATCGACGATTGTGGCTGAGACGCAATCTCAAAAGGCGATTTCTTGAGACTGGATCTCAGA
>CAZQAT010000094.1:0-10025 GCA_964591315.1 uncultured Planctomycetaceae bacterium | reverse complement strand
CGATTGTGGCTGAGACGCAATCTCAAAAGGCGATTTCTTGAGACTGGATCTCAGACAGGGCGCTCCCAGGCCCTGGAGGCGGTTCCAGGGCTCTCAGGAGCGCCCTGCCGGGACCGGCCGAGGGGCCCTCAGAGCCCGCCCATGCGCAGCACCTCGTCCCACTCCTTCCGGGTCACCGGCTGGATCGAGAGCCGCTGACCACGCTGGACCACGAGCATCTGCGCGAGCTTCGGGTTGGCCTTGAGGTCGCTCAGGGAGACCACTTGCTTCAGGGCCTTCTCGGCCTTGAGGTCGAACATCAGCCAGGTGGGGTCCTCGGGGTCACTCTTGGGGTCGTGGTGCCCGTCCGCGGGATCGAACTGGGTGTGGTCGGGGTAGGCCTCCTTGACGACCTTGGCGATGCCCACCACCCCGGGGGGCTTGGCGTTCGAGTGGTAGAAGAGGATCAGGTCGCCCTTCCTGACGTCGTCGCGGATGAGGTTGCGGACCTGGTAGTTGCGGATCCCGTCCCAGAAGGTCCGGCGGCCCTTGGACTCCCAGAGGGCCTTCCAGGAGAAGGCCTCGGGCTCGGACTTGACGAGCCAGCGGTGGGGCGGCCCGTCGCTGAGCTTCTGCTCGACCAGCGTCTTGGGAGCCATCAGCGGAAGTCGTCGTGGCAGGCGCGGCAGGTGCCCTTGATCTCGAGCGCCAGGCGCAGGGTGGCGCCGGCGTCACGGGCGTCCGCGGCCCTCTCGAGGGCGGCCGCCTGCTGCTCGAGCTCGTCCAGATAGGCGTCGAAGCCCGGGCCCATGGAGAAGCGCTTGCCGTGGCGCGAGGTGACCTGCAGCCGCGCGCCCATGTCGGCGAAGGCGGCCCAGTCGGCGTCGCCGGGCGGCTGGCCCTCGAGGCTGCGGGCCAGCTTGAAGCGCGGGTCTGCGACCGTGGCCTTGACGTACATCAGCTCCTCGAGGTCAGTCAGCTCGCCGATCTCCTCGGTGCCCAGGTCGCGCACGGGGGGCGCGCAGGCGGCGGCGAGGGCGAGGACCAGACCGAGGGCGAAGGGGGTCTTGCTCTTCATGCCCGGCATGGTAGCGGGCGCGTCACCCGTCCCGCTACCACTCCAGGGCGCGCCCGTCCGAATGCCAGAAGGTCCCGCTCCGCTCGAGGTCGAGGGCGTCGATGCGGGCGAGCAGCCCGGCTACGGACTCGTCGGTGCCCATACCCCGTCCGGCGGTCATGTCCGTCGCGACCAGGCCCGGGTGCAGGAGCACCACCGGGATCTGCCGCGGCGCCAGGTCGCGGGCCAGGGAGACCCCCGCGGCGTTGACGGCCGCCTTGGACATGCGATAGCCGTACTTCCTGCCCGAGCCGTTGTCCGCCATGGAGCCCATCAGGCTGGTGACGATGGCCACCTTGGAGCCGGGGCCCAGGCGCGGCAGCAGGGCCTCGGTGACCCGCAGGGGCCCGAGGCTGTTGACCTCGATCTGGCGCCGGATCCCATCGAAGTCGATCTGGCCGAGCACCTCCGACTCCATCACCCCGGCGTTGTTGACCAAGAGCTCGACCGAGTCCTCGCCCACCTCCTGGGCGAGCAGCGCGACGGACTCGGGATCGGAGACGTCCACGCCCTCGAGGACGCGGACTCCGAGGGCGTCCAGCTCCGGCGAGCTCCGGCGGCAGGCCGCGAGTACCCGCGCCCCGCGGGCGGTGAGCTGTCGGCAGAACTCGAGGCCGATGCCCCGATTGGCTCCGGTGACGACGGTGATGCCCATGCGACGACCTCCGAATCAGAAGCGCTGGACGCGCGCGTGGCAGACGTGCCCGGCCGCGTTGCGCTCGAAGTAGTCCTGGTGGTAGGCCTCGGCGGGCCAGAAGATCCCCGCTGGCTGCACCTCGGTCACCACCTTCAGGCCCTTGCCCTCGAGGATGCCGATCAGCTCGCGCACGGTGCGCTCCTGCTCCTCGCTCTCCACGAAGACCGCCGAGCGGTACTGGGGCCCGATGTCCGGACCCTGGCCGCCCACCTGGGTCGGGTCGTGGACCTCGAAGAAGGCCTTGGCGAGGGTCTCGTAGGAGACGGCCTCGGGATCGAAGAAGACGCGCACCGCCTCGGCGTGCCCGGTCCCGCCGGTGCAGACCTCCTCGTAGGTCGGGTTGGGGTGCTCGCCGCCCATGTAGCCCGAGTCGACCCGCGACACGCCGTCCATGGACTGGAAGAGGTGCTCGACACCCCAGAAGCAGCCCCCCGCGAAGAAGGCCACCTGGCTGCGGCCGTGCTCGAAGCCGATCGAGAGAGAGTTCACGCAGTGGCGCGTGTCCTTGGCGGTGAAGCCCTCGCCGCGGAAGACGTGTCCCAGGTGCCCGTCGCAGTGCTGGCAGCGGATCTCGACCCGCAGCCCATCGGGATCCGGCAGCTCGCGCACGGCGCCGGGGAGCGAGTCGTCGAAGCTCGGCCAGCCGCAACCGGAGTCGAACTTGGAGCCCGAGACGAACAGCGGCGAGGAGCAGCGGGCGCAGGTGTAGGTGCCGTCCTCGCCGTGCTTCAGCAGGCGGCCCGTGCCCGGGGGCTCGGTGCCGGCGTTGACGATCACGTGGTGCTCGTCGGGCGCGAGCTTCTTCCAGGGGGCGGGGTCGGTCATGTCGGTCGTGGGGCTGGGGGAGGGCTGTGAGGCCTACTGCGGGGGCTGCGGCCCGGGGGGGGGCGGGGTGCCGGCGAGTCGCTCGGCCTCGGCCATCAGCCGCGCAGCCTCCTGTTCGTCGCCGCGGGCCTCGGCGATGCGGCTCATCGCCACCCAGGGCTCGGGACGCCCGGGCAGGAGGTCCCGCGCGGCCTCGGCCTGGGCCTGGGCCAGGTCCAGCTGGCCGGCCTCCGAGTAGGCCAGGGTGGCCGAGAGGCGCAGCTCGAAGTCCGCGGGCCGCGCCTCCAGGGCCTGTTCGTAGTGCTCGACGGCGCGCTGCGGCTGACCCAGGTCGAGGCGGATCCCCGCCAGCTGCAGGTGGGCCTCCAGCAGCTCGGGCTCCAGGGCCAGGGCCCCCTCGAAGGCGTCCGCCGCCGCGTCCAGCTCCCCCTGCCAGGTCTCGAAGCGGCCCAGCTCGAGGAAGGCGTCGGGCTCCGCGTCATCGGCCCGCGTGCCGCGCTGCAGCACGCTTCGCGTGCCCGCGATGTCTCCCTGGCCGGTCAGGTAGCGTGCCCAGGCGCGCCAGGTGGCGGGGTCCTCGGGGGCGACCCCGGTCGCGTGTTCGAACCAACGCTCGGCCTCGGCGCGGCGCCCGAAGGCCGCGTGGTAGTTGGCCAGCCCGTCGGCGGCGATCGTGTTGTCCTCGAGGGCCCCGACGGCGCGCCGCAGCATCTCCTCGAAGCTGGTCTCGTCGCCCAGCAACAGGTACAGCCAGCCACGGGTCAGGGACAGCTCCCACTCCTCACGGGGAAAGAGGGTGAAGGGGGTCCAGCGCTCGGCGATCAGGGCGTGCTCGAGGGTCTCCTCGGCGGTCGCGCGCTGAGCGTCGCTCAGCTCGCGTGGTCCGTTCAGCCAGCCGACGATCAGCTCGTTGAGCTCGATGTAGCCGGACTCGGCTGCGTTGCGGTGGTAGTGCACGTAGCCGCTCTGGGCCCACAGCGCGAGCAGGAGCAGCGTCGTCCCGCAGTACATGCGTCCCGCGCCGGTCAGGGCGCCGTCCTCCTTCAGCACCAGGCTCTGGATGGCCACCTTGCGCTTGTACAGGAGCCGCGCGGCCAGGATCGTGAAGTAGGCCACCAGCGCCGCGATCGCCAGCGCGAACAGGAAGGGGATCGTGTTGTAGAGGCCGCGAAAGGTGAAGAACGCGCCCACGAACAAGAGGCCTAGGGCGAGCTCCTCCCGACCGCTCCAGCTCCGCCAGCGGTTGATCTTCCACCAGCTGCGAGCGGTCTTGGGCCTCTGGGACCGCGTGGGCTTGGCGAGGAGCGCCGGCTTCCCGAAGCCGAAGTAGAGCGCGTCCTTCGGGCAGACGCTCACGCAGTCGAGGCACTTGAGGCACTCCTGGTCGACCACCATCCCGTAGTCGCGCACCTCGCTGTGCACGACCACGTTCGAGCTGCAGACCTGGGTGCAGTGCCCGCAGCCCTCGCAGGCGGGCGTGACGCGGATGCGGGCTGGGCTGAGCTTGTCCGCCAGGCCGAAGGCGGCCCCGTAGGGGCACATGTTGACGCAGAAGCCCTTGGCCCCGAGGAAGTAGACGACCGCCCCCCCCGCGATCACCAGGGTCGCCACGGCGATGGGCCAGGGCGGGAAGGTGTCCCAGAACCCCTCGACCATGAACTCCGTCCGCGGCTCCTCGAAGCCCAGCCCGAACCACAGCTGGTACAGGGCCGGGTACAGGAACATGTAGACGAAGGCGGCGATCGGGACGAGCAGCAGCACCCGCGAGCGCACGGGCTTGGGCTTCACGCCGACCTTCTTCAGGAGCCAGAGGCAGAGGTCCTGCACGGCCAAGAGGTGGCAGCCCCAGCCGCAGAAGAAGCGCCCGAAGACGAGGGTGCCGAGGATCGACACGATGAAGAACACGAGCCCGGCCGAGATGACCGAGCTCTGTGAGAAGGTGATCGCCTCGGAGGGCTCCACCGGCCCGAGGGTCTCACCCTCGAGCAACCAGTGCACCACGTGAGCCGCGATGACGACGTGGACGAGCAGCAGAACGAGTGCGCGCCACTTCGAGACCTTCGAAGGGCGCGGCGTCTTGGAAACGGTCTCTGCGGCCTCAGCCCCCAAGGTTGCTGGCGGCGAAGTCCCAGTTCGCCATCGACTCCAGGAAGGCGTTGATGAAGTCGGGGCGCCGGTTCTGGTGGTCGAGGTAGTAGGCGTGCTCCCAGACGTCGAGGGTCAGGAGGGCCGTATTGCCGTCCGTCATCGGGGTGCCCGCGTTGAAGGTCTGGCAGATCTCGAGGCCCGAGTCGGAGCTGGCGAGCCAGACCCAGCCGCTGCCGAAGAGGGTGGCGGCCTTGGTGGAGAACTCCTCCTTGAACTTGTCGAAGTTGCCCCACTTCGCGTTGATCGCGTCCGCCAGGGCACCGGTGGGGGCGTCGCCGCCGCCGGGCATCAGGCTGTTCCAGAAGAAGGTGTGGTTCCAGATCTGGGCTGCGTTGTTGAAGACGCCGGCCTTGGACGCGTTTCCGGCCGTGCTCTTGATGATGTCCTCGAGGGTCGCCTCGGCCATGTTGGTGCCTTCCACCGCGGCGTTCAGCTTGTCCACGTAGGCCTGGTGGTGCTTGCCGTAGTGGAAGCTGATGGTGTTGGCGCTGATGTGGGGGGCGAGGGCGTCGTTGGCCCACGGCAGCGGGTCGAGTGTGAAGCTCATCGTGGCGTGCTCGAAGTCCGTGTGTGATCGCGGAATTCGTGACCCGGCGCGGGGGTGGCCGGGAGACCTCGTCGGGGCTAGGGCCGACGAGGCCCGGCGCGGACTCTACGAAATCCGGCGCTGGGCGACTAGCCCGGCCTATTCATGAGCCTTCAACGCATTAGCACCCAACCGGCAGCCTTCGGCTGCCTCTCCGCCCCTGGCGGCACTTTGGGTGTCGCCCGATCCTCGACGACCTCACCAGGTCGCCTCCGGTTCGTCCGACACCCAAAGTACCGCCAGGAACGCAGTCGGGTCCCAATGCGTCAAAGCCTCATGAATAGGCCGGGCTAGCCGTCGCCGGGCAGGGGCCCCGCGTCCATCTCGGCGATCATCTTCAGCGCCTTCTCGATCGTCTCGCGGGTGTTCTTCTTGACCGCCGGCTCCATGGGCTCGTCCGCCAGGAGGTGCAGGGCGCGGGCCAGGAAGGGGGCCGCTGCTCGCTCGTCGTTCAACTGGAGAAGCAGGTCCGCTAGTTCGAACTGGGCCTTGTAGTAGGTCGGCAGCTTCTCCGCGGCGATCCGCAGGTGGGGCAGGGCCTCCTCGGTCAGCTCCATGTTGCGCAGCAGTGCGCCGAGGGCGTAGTGGCTCGGTCCGTCCTCCGGGTCCACCTCGAGGGCGCGCTCGATCCACTCGCGGGCGACCTTCAGGTGTCCGCGGTCGGCGTCGATGGTCGCCAGCATGACGAGGGTCCCCACGTCGTCACGGTGCATCGACTGGGCCGCGTTGCGCATGCGGATCGCGAACTCCGCGGGCCGGCGGGCGTAGGCCACCAGGAAGTAGGGCAGGGCCCGGTCGGGCTGGTTCGAGGTCTGCAGCAGGGACGAGAGGTTGTAGTGGGCCTCGAAGCTCTCCGGCAACAGCTCGCAGGCGCGCATCAAGGCCTGGACGGCTTCGGTGTTGCGCTCGAGCTGGGCCAGCACCGTTCCGCGCCGCAGGTGGGCCGTGCCGTGCTCCCCGGACAGCTCGAGGGCGCCGTCGAACCAGCGCAGGGCCCCGGTCAGGTCGCCGTCACGGCCCGCCAGGATCCCCAGGATCACGCGGGGGTCGGGGTCCTCCCTGAACAGCTCATGGGCGCGGGTCGCCACCGCGCGGGCTTCCTGATTCTCGCCGGCCTCCACCAGGGCGCGGGCCAGGAACATGATGTCCTTGGGGTTCTTGTTGCGCAGGCCCATGCTGGTGCGGAACTCCTTCGCCGCCTGGCCCCACTCATCGATGCGCATCAGGAGGATGCCCATGTTGAAGTGGGCCTCCGGGGAGTTGGGGTTGAGGTCGATGGCCTTGCGGAAGGCCACGCCCGCCTCGTTCGGGTCGCCGGAGGCCAGGTGCGCCGTCCCCAGGCCGATGTAGCCGCGCTCGCTGTCGGGTTGGTAGGCGATCACCCGCTCGAAGACCTTCTTGACGGTCTCGAAGTCGTGGAAGGGGTCGATCTCGGCCTCCCGCAGGAGCGCATGCCCCAGGCCCAGGTTCGTCTGCAGGTGGTCGTCGTGGGTGGCGAAGATGTCCGTGCCCGTCGTCGCGGCCTCCTCCAGGAGATCCATGGAGGTCTCGAAGCACTCCCGCGACTCGAGCAGGTGGTCCGAGAGCCCCGTCTTCGAGTACTCCCCGAGCATCACTCGCCCCAGGCCCCAGTAGACGTTCGGGTTGCGCGGGTTCTGCTCCACCGCCCGGCGGAACAGGGCCTCCTCGTCCTGCCAGTGGGGGACCTGCGCAACGCTGCGGGCGGCGAGCCCGCCCGCCACCAGGAGCAGGAGCAGCGCCGCGGCCTTGCCCGGCAGGCGCGTCCAGACCAGGTAGGCCACCAGGCCCGTCACGCCGAGCACGGGCAGGAACAGGAAGCGGTCGGAGAGGGGGAAGGTGCCCAGGGACTGGACCCGCAGGATCACCGGCAAGAGGGCCGCCGGGATCAAGAGCAGCAGGGCGAGTGCCGGCCGCCAGCGGCGCCAGAGGGCCACGGCGACGAGGACCAGGAAGGCGAGGCTCCCGATGACGCCGACCAGGAGCGACGACGCGCCCTCGGGGAGCTCGGGCTGGAAGGGGCGGAAGAGGTTCAGGTCCGCGGGCCAGGCGAGCAACCAGGCCGCGCCCCCCAGGAGCTCCACCCGCAGGAGCGCCAGCCGCCCGGCTCCCACGCCGAAGTCGGTGGTCTGCCGGTCGAAGCCGGCCATCACGTCGCCGAAGACGAGCACCCGGGCCAGGTAGTAGAGGGCGAGGGAGCCGAGCAGGGGCACGTAGCTCGTGATCCACCGCCGGCGGAAGCCGGCGGGCGGCTCCTGCGCGTGGGTTCGTCCCCAGTCGCAGGCCACGGTCACCGGCAGGAGCGCCACGGCCGCGTCCTTCGAGAGCAAGGAGAGGAGGAACCACACGCCCGCCCGCCAGGGAAGGCCGGTCGAGCCTTCGTCTCGCCAGCGCAGGAAGGCACTGAGCCCCAGCAGTCCGAAGAGGGCGAAGAGCGGGTCGTGCAAGGCCGAGATCCAGGCCACGCTCTCCACGTGCAGGGGATGTACCGCGAACAACAGCGCGGCCCAGAAGCCCGCCGCCTCGCTCTTCAGGAGCCGCGCTCCGAAGCGCCAGGCCGCCACGCAGCTGAGGCCGTAGACCACCAGCGAGAACAGGTGGAACATCCACGGCTCGCCGCCCCCGGCCACGTAGGCCAGGGTGATCAGTACCATCGTCAAGGGGCGGTAGTAGCCCACGTGGGAGGCCCCCTCCGCGTCGATGAAGTCCCAGTAGGAGCTGCCGAAGATGGCCGGGACGTTCGCCAGGCTCGTGATCTGCGGGTTCTGCTGGATGACCAGCAGGTCGTCGTACACGAACTGTCCGGAGAGGGCGCCGAAGTAGACGGCGAAGACCGCGGCGAAGAGCAACAGGGCGCCGCCCCAGGTGGCACCGATGGACAGGGGGCGGGGGGACGGGGCCGAGTTCATGGCCCACCTAGTACGGGGTCCGGCCGGGGGGCGCTACCCTCGCTCGTCAGAAACTCTGCGGCGGACTGGGCGCGCGCAAGTGCTCGCCGGGGCGAGCGGCGGACGCACGCAGGCAGGGCCCCATCAGCGGCGGGCTGATCGAGCCGCGGATGCCCATCTGCCGTCGATGGGCCCTGGGAGGGGCGCCTCGCAGAAAATGGCCGGCGGGCCGCTCTCTCATCGGAGAGCGACCCGCCGGAATTCAGTGCCCGTCGACCGGGCGTGGATGCCCGTTCAGTCGCAGAGCGTCAGCTCGACGGCGCTGGACAGGTTGTAGCCGCTCGGGCCGCCGGGGACGTCGCGGTACCAGTACTGGAAGTTGACGTCGTCGCCGGGGGCCACGGCGCCGGTTCCGAAGAGGAACGGAGGGCCGAACCAGTTGATGGGCTTGACCACGGTGCCGAGGATGTCGGCGACCTGCACGTCGAGACGGGTCAGTTGGCCGTCGACACAGCGCACGCCTTCACCCAGCAGCACGGCCGTCTGGTTGGGGCCGTAGAAGAACAGGCCCGGCGTGCCCGGGACGAGGCCCGAGCAGTTCAGCTGGAAGTCGTTGGTCGACTGGCTCGCGGAACCGGTGAAGCCGATGGTGGCGCCGGGGCCCACCGAGTTCGGCGAGGTGCCGCAGTAGACCTGCGGGTCGTTGCAGCCTCCGCCGCCGCCGTTGTCCTGGAGGTCGCTCGGCCAGGGGTTCGACAGGCCGCCGTGCCCCGTGTTGTTGCGGCGCACCAGGATGTCGCCGGGGCCCGCGTTGCCGGGGATGGTGGCGGAGATCTGCGTGCCGTTCGAGGTCAGGTTGGTGACCTTGACCGGGGTGCCGTTTCCGCCGGCGCCGGCCTGGGTGAACCAGATCTGGTTGCCAGTGGAGTCGAAGCCCGTTCCCGTGACGGTGATGTTGTTGCCGCCGATGCCGACGCCCGTGATGGTCGGCTTGGTGCCGCTCATGTTGCCGTAGACCGCTCGGCAGCCGGCCTGGTCGTCGGACGAGATGCTGCGACCGGCGACGCCGCCGCTGTAAGACGCGAACATGGTCGCGCCGCCGACGGTGCTGTGACCGAGGCCGAGGGCGTGGCCGTACTCGTGGCAGGAGACCTCCTGGAGGTCGATGTTACCCGCGCTCGAGTTCACGTTGCCCGGCCCGTCGGACCAGGCCCAGCCCTCGTAGTAGCGGATCCGCCAGCCGTTGTTGATGGGGGTCTCGCAGTAGGCGAGGACACCGCCGTTCGAACCGCTGAGCTGGGAGTGAGTGTTGTCGTTGGTGCCGCCGGTGCCGGTGGCGTTGCCCTGGAAGCTCGGGTCGAAGTTCGCGCCGCTGCTGCCGAGCAGGGGCTGGGTCGGGTCACCCGTTCCGTCGCCGTGGGCGATCGAGGACCACTCGATGCAGCCCTTCCAGATCGCCATGTCCGCGCCCTGGTAGCCCGGGAACTGCGGGTCGGCCGTCTGGTTGTCGTTGTCCGACGAGCCGGTGAAGTTGTTGAAGACTCGGAAGTCGCGCTGGTTCTGGCTCAGGCTGCCACCGATGGTGCTCCAGCCCTGGGCATCCTGGGAGCCGCTGAGGAAGAACGCGGCGCCGACGCTCAGGGCGACGGCGGGGAGGATCAGTTGATTGAGTTTCATGGGGAGGTCTCCGCGTTCTAGTTGTTCTTCTCGAGCTTCTCGGAGATCTCGGTGATCTTCGCGTCCAGTTGAGTGAGGCCGATGTTGCTG
>CAZQAT010000093.1:0-18428 GCA_964591315.1 uncultured Planctomycetaceae bacterium | reverse complement strand
GCTCAGCAGCCTGCGGGCCCTGGCCGAACGACCGGCAGCCACCCTGCGCTAGCCCCCCCTGCGCTAGCAACCGGGGCGCCCCTGGGTTCGAGCTGACTCCGAGCTCCTCCCCAGCGAGGAGAATTCGAGCCCGAGGAAGAGGAGAGCTCGATTGGGCTCAGCCGTCCCCGACCGGTGCCCCGGGCGCTCCGTGACGAACCGGGTCGAGCCGCCCGGCGATGCCGCGCCAGTGGGCCGCACGGTCGTGCTGGCCCTGGGCCGCGAAGACCTCCGCCAGGCTGGCGGCCAGCGTCGCCCGCGGGTTGGCCTCGAAGGCGCGCGTCAGGTCCGCGACGAAGCCCTCCAGGTCCCCCGCTGCGTGGCGCAGCACGGCGCGGTTCCGCAACGCCCCGTCCGCGAAGGGGTGGCGCTCGATCACCGCGTCCAGGCGTGCGATCCCCTCCTCGGCGCGGCCGAGCCGACCGAGCAGGAGCCCCAGGTTGATCGCGCTCGGCGCGAGCCCCGGGTCCAGCTCGAGCGCACGCTCGTAGGCCGCCGCCGCCGCCTCTTCGCGCCCCACGGACTCGAGCAGGCTGCCGCGCACGTGGTGGTACATCGGCAGCCCCGCGGCGGTGGGCCCCGGCGCCTCGTCGAGCCTCGCCAGGGCCTTGTCGAGGTGCTTGCCCGAGGCGTAGGCCATCATCCACAGGCCCGGGTCGTCGAGGTGCGAGGGCGCCGGACCAGCGGGCCAGGTGAAGCGACGCCAGTCTCCCTCCGCGGACTCGGGGAAGCGGATCCCCTCGGGCGCATAGGCCCCCGGCGCGTCGCTCGTGTCCGTGCGCACGAAGTGGTCGTGGATCATCACCTCGGCCACGTCGAAGACCCCCGTGCGCGGCATGTGGCAAGAGACGCAGTCCCGTCGGGGAGCGCCGTCCTGGCGCACGTGGTGGGTCTCGATGGCCCGCTCCATGTCCCGGCTGCAGGCCGAGGCGCTGGGCGCGCCGCGGGTCACGAGGCCTCCGCCCTCCCCCGGGTGGCAGCGCGTGCAGGCGTCCCGCACCCGCCGACGCTCGCGGGGCTCGTGCAGGGTGCGGTGCGGATCGTGGCAGGTGGTGCAGGTCATCTCGCTCTCGGTGAAGCAGCGCGAGAGGACCAGGCGCTCCACGTGGCTGACGAAGCCCACCTCCTCGTTCGGCTCGGCCGCCACGAACAGGGCCCGCTGCTCGAGCAGGTCACCGCCCGGCGGCGGCGGGCCGAGGGCCTCCTCGTCGAGCACGAGGCGCGCGTCCCCCTGCAGGTGGCAGGCGGCGCAGACCGAGAGCTGCGCCCAGCGGTCGAGGCCCCGGTGGCTCAGGATCGGGTCCTCGCCCGCGACCTCCTCCCCCGCCAGGCTGCGCTCCTGCCAGGCGGCGTGGGCCGCCTCGCGCCCGTGGCAGGCGGCACAGCCGATACCGCGCGGCTCCCAGGTCGCGCCGGGCAGGAGGTTGAGGGGGTAGTCCCGGGGCGGCGGCGCGTCCGTGTGGCAACCCAGGCACTCGGGGGTGATGGCCTGGGTCAGGCGCGTTCCGCTCTGCATCATGGCACCCGGCGCGAGGGCCGCGTGGCGACCGGCCGCGGTGGTCAGCACCTCCAGCGGCGCGAACCACAGGCCGCGGCCGTGCACCGCCGCGTAGGAGCGGTCCCGCTCACCCGAGCCGATGCCGAGAGCCAGCACGGAGCCCAGGCCGTACTCGGGCCGGTCCGGGCGCGTCTCCCCGATCACGAAGCCCTCGCCGTCGGGAGAGCGCGCGAAGCGGTAGACGTAGCCGCTGTCGCCGTCGGGCACGGCCCCGAGGCCGTCCAGCTCCCCGGGCTCGACCCTTCCCAGGCTGCGGGCCATGCCCGTATGGCTCCAGTCCTCGACCAGCTCCCCGTGGCAGTCGCCGCAGGCCAGCTCCCCGTGGCGCTGGGGGGCGCTGTCACGCGCAGGGGCGTGCACCACCCGGAAGCCGGGCTCCGGCTCGGGGGGCGGCTCTCCCCCTCCGCAGCCGACGAGCGCCGCGGCGCAGAGGATCAAGGGAGTCGAGCGGCCGGCGCGCATCGGGGGAGTCTGTCACATCCCCCCAGCGGGTGGCTCAGGAATCGCGTTCGACCTTGGCGGAGCCCGCGGTGTCGGTGGTGACCTTCGGGTCGCCGCGGTAGAGGACCGTTCCGCTGCCCGCCACGTCCACGTCCAGCACCTCTTGGGCGTGGACCCTGACCTTGCCCGAGCCGGCGATGTCGATCGAGGCCTCCTTGGCCTCGACGGCGAACAGGTCCAGGTTCGAGGAGCCGGCGATGTCCACCTCCAGCCGGTCCACCGCGCCCTGGAAGGTGCCCCTGCCCGAGCCGGCGACCTCGATCGAGAAGGACTCCCCGCTCAGACCCTGCACGTCCATCACCGAGGAGCCGGCGATGTCGAGGCCCCTCAGGCTCGGCACCTCGACCTCGGCGAGCAGCACGTTCTTGGTCGAGATCGGCTGCTCGAACCAGATCTCGAGCTCGTCGCCGTCGACCTCGGCCTTGATGTACTCGTGCAGGTTCTCGTCCGCGTGGATCACGACCCGCGGGCCGGAGCCCACGCGCACGTCGAGCTTCATGCCTCCCGCCAGGGAGATCTCCTTGAAGTCCGGGACGCTGCGCTCGGTGGAGGTGTAGGGCCCGGCGCCCTCGATGCGGGTGCCCAGGGCGGAGCTCGTGCAGGAGGAGAGAGCCGTCGAGGCGAGGGCGAGCGAGAGGAGAGCGGCGCGCATGGGAAGAGCTCCAGGGACGGTGGGTGCGGCGATGGGATGAGTGGGTCGGGCGGCAGCGGGCACCGGGCTCCCGGGGGACCCCAGGCTGGTCTCCTGACGCAGCAGGCCGGCCGTCATTTCCCCCTACTCCTCACCTCAGAGCTGAAACACGTCCCCCTCCCGGGCCACCGCACTCCCCGCGGAGCGGATGGCCGCGGCCGCGGAGCCCTCGGGGTCCACGGCGGGGTTCGTGTGGTTGAGGTGGGTGAAGACCACCTTGGCTCGCTCCGCGGAGGAGAGGTCCGCGAAGCGCTCGAGGCTCTCGGTGATGAAGGGGTGCGGGATCTCGGCCATGGCCCGCCCGGGGATCTCGCCCTCCGCGAAGAAGGTGCCGTCGACCAGGGCCACGTCCACCGCCGCCAGGCGTTCTTCGATCGGCGGCTCCAGGCGCGTCCACTTGTCCACGTCCGGCAGGAAGAGGAGGCGCCGCGTCGGCCCCGTGACCACGAAGGCCAGGGTGTCCGTGTACTCGTCCCGGTGGGGCACGGTGAAGCAGTCGACCGAGAGGTCAGGCGCGAGCGCGACGGTCTCTCCCGGCCGGAGGGTGCGCAGCTCCACGTGCCCCGCCTGCACCAGCAGGTCCCAGGGTCCGTTCGTCGAGAGGAACTCGACCATGCGCGCGGAGCCGTGGACCGCGGTGGGCGCGCTCCCGTAGGCCTCGCGGCCGAGCTGGGAGAGGCCGGTGTAGTGACCCAGGTGGGCGTGGGTCAGGAAGACCCCGTCGAAGAGAGCGGGCCGGCCGGAAACCTCCGGGCGCGGTGCGAAGCGCTCCGCCAGCTCCACCTGCTCGGCGATGTCCGGGGTCGCGTCGAACAGCCAGCGCTTTCCGCTGCGCGGGTCGACCACGAGCAGGGAGGACACCAGGCGCCGGAAGCCCGGCTCGGCCCGCGCCCGCGCGCAGCGCTCGCCCCGGCAGCCGATCTGGGGCAGGCCCCCGTCCTGGGCGGTACCCAGCACCACCGCAAGGGGTCTCTGCGGGAGGTCAGCCTCCACGCCCGCCGGACCGGCGCAGGCGACGAGGCTCCAGAGCGCGAACGCCGTCCACACTGCCTGCCATCTTCCCCTGTCCATACGTTCCCTTCGCCTTCGACGCGGGGGCAGGCTACCATCACGGAACCCATGAAGCTCTTCCGCAAGAACCGCGACGCGGCCCCCGACCCCGAGGGCAGCGACCACGACCCGCGTCCCGGGGTCGTGGTCACCGGCCTCGGCCCCATCAGCGCCGTCGGCATGGGGCGCAACGACTTCTACCAGGCGCTGCTCGAGGGGCGCTCGGGCATCGGGCCGATCACCCTCTGCGACGTCTCCCGGTCCCCCTCCAAGATCGGCGCCGAGATCAAGGACTTCAGCATGGGGCTCTTCGTCGAGCACGGCCGCACCATCGAGCGCTGGGCCCCGCGTCCGATCCAGCTGGCCCTGGCCGCGGCGGTGATGGCCCTGCACGACGCGGAGCTTCCCCTGGACGAGCTCGACGCGGACCGCCTGGGGCTGGTGGTGGGCACGGGGGTCGGCAACGCAGGCGACCTGCTGGCCTTCGCCAACCGCTGGCGTGAAGGGGGAATCGTCCCCCCCCACGCAGCCTTCACCAGCATCCACCAGTCGATCCCCTGCGTGCTGTCCTCCTTCCTCGACATCCGGGGGACCATGACCTCGGTCTCCACGGGCTGCAACTCGGGCATCGACGGGCTCGGGCACGCCCTGCGCATGATCCAGGCCGGGGCGGCCGACGCGGTGCTCGTGGTGGGAACCGACTCGGAGCTGGTGCCGGAAGTGGTAGCGGCCCTGAACGCTTCGGGCTCCCTGTCGACGCGCTTCAACGACGACCCCCTGCGCGCCTCGCGCCCCTTCGACGCGGACCGGGACGGCAACGTGATCGGCGAGGGCGCCTGCGGGCTGTTGCTCGAGAACGAGGAGCACGCCCGGGCACGAAGCGCGCGCAGCTACGCGCGCGTCGAGGGCTACCACATGGCCTCCGCCGGAGGGGGCCGGCGCTACTCCCACGACCAGCCGGACCTGGACCACGGTCCTGCCGTGCGCGCCCTGCGCGGAGCCCTGAAGGACGCGGGCTGGAGCCCCGACCAGGTGGACCTGGTCAACGCCAACGGCTCCGCCTCGAAGCTCTACGACCCCCTCGAGGCGCGGGCGATCCTCGAGCTGCTCGACGGCCACGAGGCACCGGTGCACTCGATCAAGTCCATGCTCGGCCAGCACGGGGCGGGCTCCTCGGCCCTGCAGTGCGCCAGCGCGTGCCTGAGCCTGCGGCGCGAGTTCGCGCCGCCGACCGCCAACCACGAGACCCTCGACCCGGCCTGCGCGGGCCTGAACGTCATCACCGAGGCCACCCCCGGTCCCTTCGAGCGGGTGCTGGTCCACTCGATCGGCCTCGGGGGCTTCTACTACTCCGCCGCCGCCTTCCGGCGCAGCGACTGGGCCCCGGAGGAGAACCTCACCGGTCTGGCCCAGGTGCGCTGGAGCGAGGAGCACCACCCGCGCCACCTGCCAGCGCCGGAGTACCAGGAGCCCCTGGCCCCCTGGCGCCCGCGGGGGGACTTCGACCCGGGCCTCCCGGTCGATCCCTAGCCCGGCCTATTCATGAGGCTTTGACGCATTGGGACCCAACTGCGTTCCTGGCGGTACTTTGGGTGTCGGACGAACCGGAGGCGACCTGGTGAGGTCGTCGAGGATCGGGCGACACCCAAAGTGCCGCCAGGGGCGGAGAGGCTGCCGAAGGGGTAAGCCCCGGTCCGCGAAGCGGATCCAAGGGGTCCAGTGGACCTCTTGGAAGGGGATCCCGGTTGGGTGTTAATGCGTTGAAGGCTCATGAATAGGCCGGGCTAGCACCGACGCGCCTGCCCCCGGCTCCCGGGAGCGGACGGGCCCCGAGGCCGCCGGGATCCCCTAGCGGGTGACCGGCACCAGGGCCTCGAACATCAGGGACTCGTCCCCGTGCACGGCGGTCATCACCATCACGTCCAGGCTGCGCTCGGGCACGCCGCGCCAGACCTCCTTCCCGTTGAAGGTCACCCGCAGCTCGCGCTTCATGTCCACCAGCTCGTCGTTCAGCAGCAGCGACACGCCGTAGGCGGCCCTCTTCGCCCTCACCTCGCAGAGCCCCCTCTCGCGGTCGATCTCGGCCTCCAGGATGACCTTCGCCCGCGGGTCGTCCCACCAGAGCCAGTAGAACTGCTGCTTCCACTCCAGGGTCGGCTGCCAGACCACCTTCGTCGGCAGGGGGCCCCGCTCGAAGCCGGCGATCCTGTCCAGGTGCGCCCCGTAGCCGCCGGGCGGCGCGCCGTGGCCGCGGCCGTTCACCTCCCAGTACTCGAAGTCGGCGTAACCCCCCCACCGCTCGCGGGCGGCCTCGACCTCGTCCCGGGCCACACGATTCGCGTCCGGCGGCACCCTGGGGTCGTCGATGCTCTGGTAGACGACCAGCGGCACGTTGCGCAGGTTCGGGATCACCCCCGGCAGGAGGCTCTGCGCCAGTCCGTCGGGTCCGAGCCGCGGCGCGGGCGCCCCGGCGGACGGCGCCAGGGCCGCGACGCGGTCCGCGTGGTGGGCGCCCAGGGTCCAGCTCCCGTAGCCGCCCATGGAGTGGCCCACGAAGTACACCCGGTCGTGGTCGAGCTCCCAGGTGCGCAGGGCGCGGTCGACGAGCTCGAGCACGAACTCCTCCGTACCCGAGTCGGTCCAGCCCCGCTCGGTCTTCTCCAGCACCTCGGGGTAGATGCCGAGCCAGCCGCGCTCGGCGAGGGCGCCGTCGTAGGCTCCGTGCGCCGAGCTCGCCTCACCGGAGCCCACCCCGCCGCCGTGCATGCAGATGGCCAGGGCCTTGGGCTTCTTCGTCCGACCGCCGACGATGTACTTGCCCCGCTGGTCCTCGGGCCAGAGGTGGTTCGTCCCCGCCTTCTCGAGCTCGGGCCCATCGGCCCAGGTCTCGAGCAGCAGCTTGCGCCACTTCTTGAGGTCGGAGCTGCGGGTTGGCTTCACGAGCCGCAGGCGACGCCGCAGGCGCTCGCGCTCGATGCGGCCCTCCTCGCTCGTGCCGTCGGCGGCGAGGTAGGCCTCGATCAGCTCGCGGCACTCCTTTCGATTGGGCACGTCCGGCGCCGGGGCGGCGGCCAGGGCTCCTCCCACGAGGAGGGCCAGGAGAACGCTCCTGATGATCATGCCGGTCTCCCGTGCGGTGGGCTGAACGCGGTGCCGGCGGTCACTCGCCGTCCAGCACGGCCAGGCCGGCCTGCGGGTCCTCCCAGAAGGTCTTCGGACAGTTCGGACAGCAGAAGCCGATGGCGCGGCCCTCGTAGAGGACGGTGTAGCCGGCGTCCACGGGTTGACCGGAGATGGGGCAGGCGGAGTTCTCGGGGCCCGCGGGCAGGGAGCCCGGCTCGCCGAAGGCCACCTCCGGCTCGGTCTCGAGGGCCAGGTCGGGGGCCGCGCTGCCTCCCACCAGCTCCACCGCGGGCAGCGCCGCGGTCAGCTCCGCGAGGCTCTCCTCCAGCCCCGTGCCCCAGAGATAGACGCGCTCCAGGGCGGGCAGAGCCGCGAGGGCACGGACCGGGTCGCCGCCGACGGGAGTCCCCGCCAGGTTGAGGACGCGCAGAGCAGGCGCCCCGGCCAGGGGCCCGAGGTCGAGGGCCTCACCCTCGGCCAGCTCCAGCCGGCGCAGGTCCAGGCGCTCGAGCCGCGGCATGGCGGCGCACAGCTCCAGGTCGCCGGCCACGAGAGCGCTGCGGGCCAGCCCCAGCTCGGCGATCACGGTCGAGAGGGGCTCGAGCAGACCACGGCGCTCGGCGGGCTCGACGGCAGAGGCCGACAGGTCGATCCAGAGGCTCGCGTCCTGCGCGCTGCGGGCCTGGGCGTGGGCGCGGCGCTCGCGCAGGGCTGCGACAGCGGCCGCGACCGCCTCGGGGTCGGGCGCGGAGACGCCCTGGGAGGTCTCCTCGCCCTCCTCGGGCGTGGAGGAGGCCGGCGCCGACTCTTCCTCTTCGAAGACCGGCGCCTCCCCCGGCGCGGGCTCGCCGCGGATCCAGGCCTCGAGCCAGGCCACCTCGAGGGCCGTCGGCTGGGGCTTGTTCTCCGGGGGCATGTGGTCCTCGTGGTCGAGGGGCAGGCGGATGCGCGTGATCAAGGGGCTCGCGTCCGGATCGCCGAAGACCACCGAGGGCCCCTCGTACTCCCCCCCGGCGAGGGCCCCGGCCTCCGTGTGCAGGGCCAGGTCGCCGCGCTGCTTCTTCTCCCCGTGGCAGCGGGTGCAGCGCGCCTCGAGGATCGGCAGCACGTCGGCGAAGCCCAGGGGCGGCGGCGCGTTCAGCTCGCTGTCCTGGCCGTCCACCACGAGCTGCGCGGGATCCCCCTGGACGTTCGATGCGGTCCCCTCGTCCTCGGCCGGCTCGAGCCAGGGTTCGAGCAGGAAGTCCTCCCCGTGGGTCAGGCCCGCACCCAGGTGTGCCGTCGGCACGAGCAGGACGAACCCGAGCCAGACCAGCCAGGGGTAGAGCCGAGAGCGGCGCCAGAAGCTCCAGCCCGCGGCCAGGCTCAGGAAGGCCAGGGAGATCCCGCCCCACTCGTGCCACTCCACCTTCTCGCCGTAGCCGCCGCCCTCGTGCAGGAGCCAGCCGCTGGCGGCCGCGAGGGGCGTCGAGAGCACGAGCAGCCACACCAGGGCTCCCTGCCCGCGGCGCCTGTCCTCGCCCTTCTTGAACCAGCCCCAGAACTCGAGCCAGCAGAGCGCCACGATCAGCCCGATCGGCAGGTGCAGGAGGACCGGGTGAAGGCGGGCCAGGGCCTCGGCCCAGTCGATGTCCTGGAGATTGCGCACGGAGAGTTCGGTCCTCGGGGTCAGGCCAGGAGCTCGGGCACCACGCGACCGAAGACATCGGTCAGGCGGTAGTCGCGGCCCTGCAGGCGGAAGGTCAGGCGCTCGTGGTCGAAGCCGAGCAGGTGCAGGAGGGTCGCGTGCAGGTCGTGCACGGAGACCGGGTCCTCGGTGATGTTGTAGCCGTAGTCGTCCGTGGCACCGTGGACGGTGCCCGGCCGCACGCCGCCCCCGGCCATCCAGACCGTGAAGGCCCGCGGGTGGTGGTCGCGGCCGTAGTTCGTGTGGGAGAGGGTCCCCTGGCTGTAGACCGTGCGGCCGAACTCGCCACCCCAGAGAACCAGGGTGTCGTCGAGCAGGCCTCGCTGGCGCAGGTCGCGCAAGAGCGCCGCCTGGGGCTGGTCGACGGCCTCGGACTGCTGGCGGATCTCGCCGGGCAGGTTGCCGTGGGCATCCCAGCCGCGCTGGAAGAGCTGGATGAAGCGCACGCCGCGCTCCGCGAGCCTGCGGGCCAGCAGGCAGTTGGCGGCGAAGGTGCCGGGCTGCTTCACCCGGGGCCCGTACATCTCGAGGGTGGCGTCGCTCTCGTCGGAGAAGTCCACCAGCTCCGGCACGGACATCTGCATGCGGTAGGCCATCTCGTACTGGGCCAACCGGGTCGCCACCTGGGGGTCGAAGCTGCGCTGCTCCTCCTCCTCGTTGAGGGCGCCGACGAGGTCGAGCATGCGCCGCCGGTCGTCGCGGGAGATGCCCTCGGGGTCCTTCAGGTAGAGCACGGGGTCCTTGCCGCTGCGGATCTTGCAGCCCGCGTGCTTGCCGTCGAGGAAGCCCGAGCCCCAGAAGCGCTCCGAGAGGGCCTGGGTGTTGCCGAAGCCCTGGGAGATCAGGACCACGAAGGCCGGCAGGTTCTCGTTGGCGTTGCCGAGGCCGTAGCTCGTCCAGGCCCCGAAGCTCGGACGTCCCGGGATCTGGCTCCCGGTCTGGAAGAAGGTGATGGCCGGCTCGTGGTTGATCGCGTCGGTGTGCATGGAGCGCACGAAGCAGAGCTCGCGGGCCATGCCGCCGGTGTGGGGCATCAGCTCGCTGATCCAGGCCCCGTCGCCGCCGTTCGGGTAGCGGCTGAAGCGGAACAGCGACGGCGCCACGGGGAAGCGCGACTGGCCGCTGGTCATGCCGGTCAGGCGCTGGCCCTGGCGCACGGAGTCCGGCAGGTCCTCGTCGTAGCGAGCCCGCAGCTGGGGCTTGTAGTCGAAGAGGTCCAGGTGGCTCGGGCCGCCCTCCATGTGCAGGTAGATCACGCGCTTGGCCCGCGCCGGGTGGTGCGTCGGACCCGCGGCCAGGCCTGCGCCGGCGGCCGAGGCCTCCGAGCCGCTCAGCAGCGATCCCAGGCCCACCCGCCCGAGGGCGGCGCCCATGGAGGCGGCCCCGAGGCCGAACAGGCGCCGGCGGGTCATGAGCCAGCGGCGCTCCTGGAGCGGGTCTCCGCCCTGGGGCGTCGCGGGGGTCAGCGGATCGGAAGTCGTCATGGTCACTCCTGGCAGCGTCAGCCCTGGGTGATCGTTGCATGCAAGTTGAGAACCGCGCTGGCCACCAGGGTCCAGGCGGCGACCAGGCTCGGCTCGAGGGCCTCGTCCCGGGGCCAGTCACCGACCTCGGCGATGGCGGCCGCCTCCGCGGCGTCCGCGTAGCGCTCCAGGTAGTGGTCCAGGGTCTCTCGCAGCAGCCCGAGTTCGCGCTCGCTCGGCGCGCGGCCCGTGCAGCGGCGGAAGAGCAGCGCGAGGCCCTGGCTCTCGTCCGCCGTCTCGCGCAGGGTGCGCTCGGCCAGGACCCGGGCGGCCTCGAGGAACTGCTCGTCGTTCCACAGCACGAGGGCCTGCAGGGGCGTGTTCGTGCTCGAGCGGCGCACGGTGCAGGCCTCGCGGGTGGGCGCGTCGAAGGTCAGGAGGGACGGCGGCGGGCAGGCCCGCTTCCAGTAGGTGTAGAGGCTGCGGCGCCAGAGGTCCGCGCTCGGTCCGCGCTCGAAGATGCGCGTGTTGGACTGCAGCATGGCCACCTCGCGCCACAGACCCGGGGGCTGGTAGGGCTTGACCGAGGGGCCGCCCAGCTGCTCCTCGAGCAGGCCGGCCACGTAGAGCGCCTGGTCGCGGATCGCCTCCGCCTCGAGCCGGCGCCGCGGGTAGGCGGCCAGCAGGCGCCCGCCCGGATCGACCGCCCCCACCTCGGGCCGCACCGCCGAGCGCTGGCGGTAGGTCTCGCTCGTCACGAAGAGCCGCAGCACGTGCTGCACGTCCCAGCCGCTGTCGACGAACTCGACCGCCAGCCAGTCCAGGAGCTCCGGGTGGCTGGGCCACTCGCCCTGGTTGCCGAAGTCACCGGAGGTGGCCACCAGGCCGGTGCCGAAGACCAGCTGCCAGAGGCGGTTGACCGCCACCCGCGCCACGAGGGGGTTGTCGGGCGCCGTCATCCAGCGCGCCAGGTCGAGGCGCGTGAAGCGCTCGCCCTCCAGGTGCGCGGCGTCCCGCTCGAGCCGCACCAGTCGCCCGAAGACGGCCGGCAGGCCCGGCTCCACCGGGCGCTCCTCGTCGGCCTTGTCGTACTCCCCGCGGTGCAGCACGAAGGCCTGCCGCGGCTCGGCCCGGTCGCGCATCACCATCGTGCGCGGGATCGCATCCTCCAGGGCCTCACCCTCGGCCTCCAGCGCCGCCAGACGCTCCAGCCCCGCGGCGTACTCCGGCGAGCGCTGCAGGCGCCAGGCGTGGGCCACGCGCTCGCGCCAGGTCTCTCCGCCGTCCGCGCGGGCCTCCGGCAGGAGCAGCGCCGCCAGCAGGTCGTCACCCAGCACCTCGGTCGGTTCCAGGGCCTCGTAGAAGTAGCCCGCCAGGCCGCCGGTGTTGATCACCTTGAAGACCAGGGTGTTGCGTCCGGCCTCCAGCTCGACCGTCACGCGGTCCTGGTCCCGCCCCACCGCACGGGCCACCTCCCGGCCCGCCACCCGCTCGCCGTTGAGCCACAACTCGAAGCCGTCGTCGCTGCCCAGGCTCAGCTCCACGCTGCGCGGGGCGGCGGCGTACAGCTCGCGGCCCAGGTAGTGCACGTTCACGCCGCCCTCGAGGCCAACGGTCTCGCCATCCGTGAGCCCACGCTCGTGGGTCCAGCGCAGGCGCTCGCCGCCCTCCCCCAGGGCGATGTCGACCGTCGGGTCGAACTCCCTGGCGCGCTCGGGGCCGAACTCCTGCTCGTAGGCCTCGCCCGACTCCCAGCTGAAGGGCCCGGCCCGGTACCAGCGGCCGTGGGCGACCGGGAGGCGCTCGATCCCCGCCTCGCTCAAGGTCCCCAGCCCGAGGCGCACGTGGCCGAACACGAGGCCGTGCCAGATCGACTCGTACTCGAGGGTGACCACCAGCTCCGTGCCGCCCTCGAAGCCGAACTCCCGGTCGAAGACGAACAGGGCCGTCCGCTCGTCGCCGTGGGTGTGGCCCCCGATGGCCCAGCCGGTGTTGTGCCGCCTGTCGAAGGCGCGCAGGATCGAGTAGTCGTCCTCGTCCTGGGCCCAGTCGGCCCAGGCCCAGGCCACCCCGAGCTCCTCGCGCCGCTCGGGCTCCGCCACCGAGACCGCCTCGAAGCGGGCGAAGGTCAGCATGCCGTTGCCCCCCACCCCGCGCCCGGGGGCGCCGTTCGCGAAGCTCTCGTGGCCGAGCACGTCGAGCTGCAGCGCTCGCAGCCCGCGGGCCTCCGTGCGCAGGCGGAGGGTGTGCACGTCCGTGGCCGGGTTCTCGCCGCCGGCGAGCACGTGGCCCTCCTCGGTCAGCTCCAGGGTCGCGCCGCCGGCGGAGCTGGCCTCGACCACCGCGGTCGGCACCCACTCCAGGCCGAGCTCCGGCCCGAGCCCGGCACGGAAGGCGGCCAGGGCCTCGCGGTCCGCGGCGCTGGGCTCCTCGAGGGCCGCCTCGGCGGCGGCCAGCTGCTCCTCGAGCCGCGCGCGCTCCTCCTGCTGGGCGTCGCTCGGCACCTCGAGGAAGGGCTCCATGGCGCGCCCGGGGTTGCCCGACTGTCCGTAGAGCCCCGGCTCGTCGTTGGAGTAGAAGAAGGCGAACAGGCGGTAGTAGTCCTCCTGGCTGATGGGGTCGAACTTGTGGTCGTGGCAGCGGGCGCAGCCCATCGTCAGCCCCAGGAAGACCGAGCCGGTGGTCTCGACCCGGTCGGCGGCGTACTCCACCAGGTACTCGGCGTCGATCGCCCCGCCCTCGTCGGTGGTCACGTGGTTGCGGTGGAAGCCGCTCGCCACCTGCTGGTCGAGGGTCGCGTCGGGCAGGAGGTCTCCGGCCAGCTGCTCGACCACGAAGCGGTCGAAGGGCATGTTCGTGCGGTAGGCCTCGAGCACCCAGTCGCGCCAGGGCCAGATCTGGCGACCGGCGTCCATGTGGATGCCGTTCGTGTCCGCGTAGCGCGCCTGGTCGAGCCAGGGGCTGGCCATGCGCTCCGCGTAGCGCGAGCGGTAGGGCTCCTCCGAGAAGATGCGTTCGATCCAGCGGCCCCAGACCGCGTCCGCCTCCGCCCCCTCCAGCTCAGCCAGGAAGGCGTCCGTCTCTTCCGGAGTCGGCGGCAGGCCTGTCAGGTCGAGGAACAGCCGCCGCAGGCCGAGCTCCGGCTCGACCCGCGCGGAGGGCCCGAGGCCGGCCTCCTCGAGGCGCCGGCCCACGAAGGCGTCCACCGGGTGCAGGTCGGCGCTCGGCGGAGCAGGGCGGAGCGGCGCCATGAAGGCCCAGTGCCCCGCGTAGGAGGCCCCCTCCCCGATCCAGCGCTCGAGCACCGCCAGTTCGTCCGGGTCGAGGCGCCTGCGGTGGGCGCCGTCGGGGGGCATGACGTCGTCCGGATCGTCGGTGGTCACCCGCCGCCAGAGCTCGCTGGAAGCGGGGTCGCCGGGCACGATCGCACTCCAGCCCCCACGGTCCGCGGTGGCCGCCTCGAACTCGTCCAGGCGCAGGCCCGCCTCGCGCGTGGCCGGGTCCGGCCCGTGGCACTGGAAGCAGCGGTCCGAGAGGATCGGGCGCACGTCCCGGCCGTAGTCCACCTCGCCGGGAGACGCGAGGACGAGAGCGGGAACGGCGAGGAGGGCGGCCGCCTGGGCCGCGCCGCGCAACATCCGGGTGGGGTTCCAAGAGCGCATGGGCGACCCAGCCTAGCAGGCTCGACGGACGGCGAAAGGGCTGTCCGTCCCGCGGACCGCCAGCCTCACTGGCGCGCTCCGGCGAAGCGCGCGAACCAGTCGAGGGTCTCCGCGTGGGTGTGCAGCACCGACTCCCGGGCCCGGTAGCCGTGGCTCTCGTGGGGCAGCATCACCAACCGCGCCGTGCCCCCGTGGCCCTGGATGGCCTGGTACAGCCGCTTCGACTGCAGGGGGAAGGTGCCGGAGTTGTTGTCGATCTCGCCGTGGATCAGGAGCAGGGGCTCGTCGATCTTGTCGGCGTGCATGAAGGGCGAGACGCCGAAGTAGGCCTCGGGCGCCTCCCAGAAGGTGCGCCGCTCGGACTGGAAGCCGAAGGGGGTCAGGGTGCGGTTGTAGGCCCCGCTGCGGGCCACGCCCGCGGCGAAGAGGTCGCAGTGGGCGAGCAGGTTGGCGGTCATGAAGGCGCCGTAGCTGTGGCCCCCGACCACGACGCGGTCGCGGTCGGCGATGCCGCGCTCGACGGCGAAGTCGATGGCCGCCTGGGCGGCGCCGACGATCTGCTCCACGAAGGTGTCGTTCATGGTCTCGGGCTCTCCGACGATCGGCATCGTGGCCCCGTCGAGGATCGCGTAGCCCTGGGTGGCGAGCACCAGGTGCGAGAGGCCCGAGACGCGGGTGAAGCGCCAGGGGCTTGCGGTCACCTGGCCGGCGACCTTGGGGTCCCGGAACTCGATCGGGTAGGCCCAGACGAGCAGCGGCAGGCGCGTGCCCGGCTCGTGGTCCGCCGGCAGGTAGAGGGTGGCCGAGAGCGGCACGCCGTCCGCCCGCTCGTAGGTCACGACCTCCTTGTGCAGCTCCCGCAGACGAGGAGCGGGGTCGGTGAACTCGGTCAGCGCCACCACCTCCTCGCTGCCGACGCCGCGGCGGCGATAATTCGGCGGCGAGGTCGGGGACTCGTGGCGCGTCAGGAAGCCGAGGCTGTCGCCGCCCTCGGGCTCGAGCAGGGCCACGACGCTCTCGTAGCTCCCCGGCGCGCAGCGCCACAGGCGCTCGGTCTCGAGGGTGCGCAGGTTCTGGCGGTCGAGGAAGGGCAGCACCCCCTCCGGTGAGACACCCCCTCCACGGCGGTACATCCACTCCCCGTCGAGGCGGATCAGGGAGCGCCCGCGGGCGTCCGTGCGCCTGACGAGCGAGCCGGGGTCGCCGTAGCGGTCGCGCCGGCTGCGGTCCTCGAGCACCCGCGGCTCCCCGTCCGGGTCGCTCAGGTCGTGCAAGAGGCTGCGGGACCAGCGCCGCTCGCGGTCGTACTCCGAGGACACCAGGTGCGTGCCGTCCTCGACGAAGCTCAGCCCCCGGGCGCGGTGCTCGATGCGCAGGAGCTCACGGCCCTCGCCCTCGAAGGGCGCCTCCAGCCTCAGCCAGCGGTCGCGGTGGGCGACCTCGCGCTTGGGGTCGCCCCCGTCGAGGGCCTCGCACCACACGAGCGTCCCCTCCTCGAGGGGATGCCACTGGATCGAGCGCGGGCCCAGGGGCACGCCGCCGAGCGGCACGTTCTCCACCGGGGGGAGCTCGAACAGGACCCGTCGCTCCTGCCCTTCGAGACTCCAGACCGAGACGCGCCGACCGAAGCTGTACCAGGGCATCAGATAGGAGAAGGGCCGCTGGATCTCCGTCACCAGCAGGCGGTCCCCCGCCGGGCTGATGCTCGCCCCGCGGTACATCCCCGGGCTGCCGAGCTCGCGGGCCGTTCCATCGGTCGCGAAGAGCACCAGCTGGGTGCGGCCGTAGTGCTCGAAGAGGTCCTCGTCGTGGGGACTCGCCAGCAGGTCCTGGTAGGTGCGCAGGGGCGAGGTGGCCCCCTCGGTCTCCTGCACGCTGGGGCCACTGGGAACCGCGGGCGGAGCGGGGGCCTCGCCCGAGCCCTCGGGCACCACGGCGCACAAGATGCCCTGGCCGTCGGGCATCCAGCGCGGGCCGACCAGCACCGTGTTCAGGCGCCCGGTCAGCCGGACGGGCTTCTCGGGGGCGTCGACGCGTCCGAGCCACAGCTCGGAGCCGCCCGTGCCGGCCAGCACGTAGGTGAAGTGGCGCGAGTCGTGGGACCAGTCCACGCTCCCCAGGCGCGCCCCCGCGGGCAGGGGGATCCGCACGGCCTCGCCGCCCTCCGTGCGGCGCAGGAGGAGCCCGCGGTCGAAGCCCGTGCGGTAGCGCTGGTGCGCGACCGGGTCGATGCGCGTGCCCGCCAGGCGCAGCATCGGCCGCGCCACCTCGGCCAGGCTCGGCAGCGCCGGACGCTCGACCAGGAGGGTCCACTCCCCGTCCTCGCTGAGCACCAGGCTCGGCGGCGGCGGGGCGTCGATCAGGTCGACCACGTCCTGCGGCGGGAGACGGTAGCCCTCCTGGCTGCTGGCGGGCGGCGAGAGGGCGAGGAGGACGGAGAGCGCGAGGATCTTCATGGGGCGGAGTCTAGCAGCCCGCCCCCTCCAGTCCCGGCACGCCCCAGGCCGCGAGGGTGGCGACGGCGTTCGCGCGCCAGCAGAAGCGCTCGCGCAACGCAACTCGTACCGACTCGTCGGGCCAGACGCCGAGGGCGGCCTCGATGTCCCCTGCCAGGGAGCGAACATCGGACGCGGTGGTCCAGTGCGCAGCCGCGCCGAGCACTTCACGGAAGGCCGGGACCGGCGAGAGCAGCACGGGCACTCCCGCGAGCAGGGACTCCAGCGGCGTCACCGCCGTGCCCACCTCCTCACACAGGTGCACGAGCAGCGAAGAGGTCGCCACCAGCTCGGGCAGCTCCTCCTCCTGCGGGTTGCGCCAGGTGAGGCGCGCGCCGAGGGAAGAGCTCCCCACGGCCTCGACCAGCTCGCGGTCCGCCTGCCGCGGTCGTCCGGCGAAGAACAGCTCGAGTTCCAGCCCGCCCCGCGCGAGAGCACCTATCTCGGCGCTTGTTGAAGAAGACAAAGAGCGAGCCATCGAAAGGATCTTCGCCGAAGCTGTCGCGCACGATGGCGACCAGGCCGTCGTGCGCCTTGCGGAAGTCGACCGGGGCGTTGGCGGCGAAGATACGGACCTGGACAGGGAGGCTCAGCACGACGCGAGGGCCTCGAGTACGCGGCGCAGAAGAGCAGGATCGAAGCCCTCGCGAAGACTAAGGACATGGCCGCGAGCTGTCTCGAGTTCGATGGTGGCGGTCGGGGACAACTCCTCGAGCTCGACGAAAGGCGGGCGAGAGGCCGCATCCTGACGGAGCTTCCAGGCCCACCACGAGAGGGTGTGTGCGGGAACACCACTTCGCTCGGACAGCTCCCGGTACGTCAGGCCCTCTCGCTCTCGCTGCGCGAGCAGGCGAGCCATCTCTTCTCGGCGACTGAGTTTCGGCATGGGCCCATGCTCGCCCGCGCCCGGCCGCAGAAACAGGTGGGTGTCATGCAACGCTTACGTTGAAGAAGACAAAGAGCGAGCCATCGAAAGGATCTTCGCCAAAGCTGTCGCGCACGATGGCGACCAGGCCGTCGTGCGCCTTGCGGAAGTCGACCGGGGCGGTGGCGGCGAAGATACGGACCTGGGCAGGGAGGCTCAGCACGACGCGAGGGCCTCGAGTACGCGGCGCAGAAGAGCGGGATCGAAGCCCTCGCGAAGACGCAGGACATGGCCGCGAGATGTCTCGAGTTCAATGGTGGCAGTCGGGGACGACTCTTGCTTACGGGCGCCTTGCAGCGTGTTGGTAGAAGCTCCCTGTGACCGCGTCATCGTAGCAGTTCCCCCTGGCGCTCATGTTGCATTGCGCTCCGATCGCCCGTCAGATCGGACCTACGTCCGATCAATAGACGACCCTGCTCCAGTGCTCTCCGCTCACCTCGGCCTCTAGCATTTTCCCCTGCCCTTCGTCGGAGTAGTCAAGTAACAGCTGGTCCGAGAAGTCAGCAGTGAGAATGACCAATACTCCCTCGGGATTGACATCGAACGGGAATGCGACGTCAAACTCGGATAGAGAGAGTGGTTTGAGAACACCACATATGTTCGAGGCTGGCGTCCAAATGTATACGTCGCTTGGATTCGCATCGGCCAAGTGCCTGAGAAAGGCCCTGAACCTGGTCCCACTCTTCTCAGAGAATGGTATATCGAACGTAGTCACCGGCCGCCGATTGATTCTCCGCGATTGCTCTCGAAGGCTCTCTGTCTCCTCTAGCGTTAACAAATCGGTTGGCAGCACACTACGGTCCACGAGGATACTCAACTCACCAACATGTCGGGAAAGCTCGTGACTAAATGCGAGCCGCTCAGAGAGTTCACCCATCGTATTCTACCTTGGACTTGTCATTCGTGAGCCTAGGCCGTCCGTAGCGGTTGGTGCGGATCTCACCGGTCACGGGGTTCGTCTTCACGGAACCGGCTTCCCAGTGCCCCTGACCAAAATGGTTCCGATCCAACGTTTGCTGTTGCACGGACTTGATCTGAGTACCACCGCCTGGCTTGGGCACTCTGTACTCGAACGAACGCCCAGATGCATTCCTTGACTGCGCGTCCGGTCGCTGTGACGTGGGGATGCCTTGCTCTCTCATTGCTTGGCGGCGTGCAGCTCTGGATGTTGTTACACTCGCGGCGCCACCCCCAACATCCCGCGCACAACTTTGATTGTGCGCCAGGACCCTGG
>CAZQAT010000092.1:0-18453 GCA_964591315.1 uncultured Planctomycetaceae bacterium | reverse complement strand
TGCGTTGAAGGCTCATGAATAGGCCGGGCTAGTCCTCCGCCAGGGGGCGCCAGCGGACGCGCGAGACCTGGGCCGGCGTGACGTAGGCGGAGATGCCCAGGGGCACGCTGGGCAGCATCTCATTGCGCAGGCCGACCACGCGGCCGGCGGTGCTCACGTCGAACAGCAGCTGCCGGTCCACCCAGGCCCGGATGCGTTCGGGTTCGACCCGCACGATCAGGTTGTAGTCCCGGTCGTCCTCGAAGCTGCGGATGCGCTTGGTCTCGTTCATCGAGGCGTCGTCGCCGTCGAGGCACGAGAGGCCCGAGAGTCCGCCGCCCCAGCCGCCGAGCACGACCGTGGCGAAGGAGTCCGCCACGGGGAAGGTCAGCCCGCAGAAGAAGTCGTTGCCCGCCAGGCGCCGGCTGACGACCTCGAGCTCGTAGCTCGTGGTGCGCGGCAGGCCCGCGGGGTAGCGAATCCCGGTCAGTACCGCGCCGCGTGGCAGGAGCGCGCCGCCCAGACCGATCGAGACCTCGCCCTCGCCGCCGTAGCTGATGCTCTCCCAGCCCTCGAGGCTCTCGCCGTCGAAGAGCACGCGCCAGGTCTGCGCGGGGCCCGAGCCGGGGCCCGCGCAGGCGGCGGCGATCAGGCAGAGGGCGATGGAGAGGAGGGTGCGCATGGCGTGGGCGGCGGCTGCAGACGATAGCCGCCCGCGGCGCCCGGCACCAACCGGGGTCAATCCCGGTGAACTGGAGGCTGCCCGGTGCTCCGCCCGTCAGGGCGCCAGGAGCGCCGCCAGCCGGCCCATCTCCTCCTCCGACACATTTGCCGGCGGTGGCATGCCGACCTCGTGCATGGCGTTGGTGGGGATCAGGTGGATGTGGGCGTGGGGGACCTCCCAGCCGATGACGAGCACGCAGACCCGCCGGCAGCCGAGCTTCTCCTTGAGCTTGGCGGCGACGGTCTGGGCCGCGGTCCACAGCTCGGCGTGCTCCTCCGGTGTGAGGTCGAAGAGATAGTCCTCCTCGCGCTTGGGGATCACGAGGGTGTGCCCGGGTTGGGCGGGGCGGATGTCGAGGAAGGCGAGGTGCTTCTCGTCCTCCCACACCTTGTGACAGGGCAGCTCGCCCTGAATGATCTTGGTGAAGATGGAGGCCATGGGCCGAGGGTAGCGCCGCTATCATGGGCGCGCCATGCCCGCTCCGCCCCCCGACGCCAGCGCCCAGCTCTGCGCGGTCACGGCCGTGGAGCCCTGTGGTGACGACGGCGTGCTCCTGGAGGTGGAGGCCCCGGACGACCTGCCGCCGATCGCGGCCGGGCGCTTCTTCATGCTGCGTCGGGGTGATGGGGTGGGGCCCTTGATTCCGCGGCCCTTCTCCCTCTTCAAGCAGCGCGGCCGGCGGCTCGAGTTCCTGATCAAGGTGATCGGGGACGGGACCCGGGCCCTGGCCGGGGCCGCGGTGGGCAGCGAGGTGCTGACCATCGGCCCCCTGGGCCTCGGCTGGCCCGAGCTCGAGGCGGATCGGCACCGGGTGCTGCTCGCCGGCGGTATCGGCTCGGCGCCCTTCTACATCGCGATCCAGGACTGGCTGGCGGCCGGCGTGCCCGCGGACTCGATCACCCTCATCTACGGCGCCCAGCGGGCCGGCCTGCTCTACGACCTGGCCGCCTTCGAGGCCCTCGGCGTGCGGGTCCTCGCGACCACCGACGACGGCTCGCGGGGCTTCCACGGCCACGTGATCGCCTGCCTCGAGGACGAGTGGGCGGCGGGGCGCATCCCGACCGAGGTGCAGCTGCTCGCCTGCGGCCCCGAGCCGATGCTCGAGGCGGTCGAGCGCCTCTCCCTCGAGCGCGACCTGCCCGCCTGGGTCAGCCTCGAGACCTACATGGGCTGTGGCGTCGGCATCTGCAACGGCTGCGTTGTGTCCACGCGCCCGGAAGGGCCGCGCGGGGACTGGCCGACCCTCAAGTGCTGCGTCGAGGGGCCGGTCTTCTCGACGCGCGAGGTCGTGCTCGCCCACTGACGGGCGGCGGCACGGCCTACATCCAGGCGCCGCCGTTCATGTCGAGGGACTGACCGGTCACGCCGCGGGCGTCCTTCGAGACGAGCCAGGCGACGAGGCCGGCCACGTCCTCGGGCTCGCTCATGCGGCCCAGGGGCACGGCGCCCATGGCCATCTCGTAGGCCTCCTCGTGGGTCTTGCCCACGGCGGCGGCGATGCCGTCGATGCCGTCGCGGGCCATCTGGGTGTCGACCCAACCGGGGCAGATGGCGTTGACCTGGATCTGCTCCGGGGCGAGCTCGGCGGCGAGGGCCCGCACGAGGCCGAGGATGCCCGTCTTGGAGGCGCAGTAGCCCGTGTAGGCGGGCACGCCGATGCGGCCGAGGATCGAGGAGATCGCCACCAGGTGGCGGGCGCCCGTGGAGCCGTCGGCCAGCAGGGGCTGGGCCGCCCGGAAGGTGTTGTAGGTGCCGGTCAGGTTCGTGGCGACCAGCTCCTCGAAGCGGTCCTCGGGGCCGTCCATGTTCGCGCCGCCGATGCCGGCGTTGGCGATCACGGCGTGCAGCGGGCCGCGCCGCTCGACCGCCAGGCTCAGGGACTCGTCGAGAGGGTCCCGTTCGCGGATGTCGCAGGACTCGGAGCCGAGGGCGTCCTGGCCGCCGGGGCGTTGCTCCGTGCAGAGGTGCTCGGTCTCCGCCAGTCGCTTGCTGCTGCGCGCCAGGAGCGTCAGCCGCGCTCCCTCCGCCCACAGGCGCTGCGCGATGGCACGCCCGATGCCGGTGCCCGCTCCGGTGACCACCAGGTGGCGGTCCGCCAGCCGTCCCTCGACGGCGTTCTCCACTGCTCGTGTCACTCGTGCTCCTGGGTCCTCTCAGGGGACTGGCGGGTCGCCTTCGACTCCCGTGGCCCGCCGGGCGCACAGGCGACCACGGGGGGCCTTCGGACGCAAGCGTGTTGCGAAACGGGTGGCATTGGCGAAACTGCGGCCCATGAAGACCACGCGCCAGACGATCCCCGGCCTCGTCTTCCTCGAGCACGAGCTCGAGGTGCCCCTGGACCACGCGCAGCCCGACGGCGAGACCCTGACGGTCTTCGCCCGGGAGGTGACGACCCCCGCGAAGGAGGGCGAGGACCTGCCGCGGCTCCTGTTCCTGCAGGGAGGACCCGGCTTCCCCGCCCCACGCCCGGCGGACGCCTCGGGCTGGATCGGGCGCGCGCTGGAGGAGTTCCGGGTGGTGCTGCTCGACCAGCGCGGCACCGGGCGCAGCACGGCGGTGACCCCTGAGAGCCTGGGGCGCTTCGAGTCGCCCGAGGCCCAGGCGAACTATCTGGCCCACTTCCGCAGCGACTCGATCGTGCGCGACGCCGAGCTCCTGCGGACGGCCCTCGGCGGCGAAGAGCAGCGCTGGACCCTGCTCGGTCAGAGCTACGGGGGCTTCTGCTCCCTGCACTACCTGTCGGCCTTCCCCGGCAGCCTGGACGCGGTCCTGATCACGGGCGGGCTACCGGGCATCGACTCGGGGATCGAGGAGGTCTACCGCCGGACCTACGCCAAGCTGGTCGAGAAGAACCGCCTCTACTACGAGCGCTACCCGGGCGACGTCGCGCGCATCCAGGAGATCGCCGCCTGCCTGGCGGAGAACGACGTGCGCCTGCCGGGGGGCGACCCCCTGAGCGTCCGCGGCTTCCAGACCCTGGGGCTCTCCTTCGGCATGAGCGACGGCTTCGAGAAGCTGCACTACCTGGTGGACGAGGCCTGGGTGCGCGGGAGCGCAGGTCGTGAGCTGAGCTACGCCTTCCTGCGCGGCGTGCAGAACTACAACAGCTTCGACACGAACCCGATCTTCGCGATCCTGCACGAGCCGATCTACGCCCAGGGGGACGCCACGAGCTGGTGCGCGGACCGCCTGCGGGGGGAGTTCCCGGAGTTCGAGGCCGGGGGCGGGCCGCTGCACTTCACCTGCGAGATGATCTTCCCCTGGATGTTCGAGGAGTGTGGGGCCCTGGCGGGCATGGGCCGCGCGGCGGACATCCTGGCCGCGAGGTCGGACTGGCCCGCGCTGTACGACCCGGAGCGCCTCGCCCGGAACACGGTTCCCGTGGCGGCGGCGGTCTACCACGACGACGTCTACGTGCCCGTGGAGCTCTCCCTGCGCACCGCCGACCGAGTCCCGTGCCTGCGGACCTGGGTCACGAACGAGTACGAGCACAACGGGCTGCGCGCCGACGGAGCCCGGATCCTCGGACGCCTGCTGGACATGGTCCGGGGAAACAGCTGAGCCGTCGCATTCCCGAGCTCCTCGGCCTAGGATCCCGCCCATGAACCTCACCGATGCCATCCGCGCCCGCCGCTCCGTCAAGCACTACGACCCCGAGCACCGCCTGACCGAGGACGAGCTGCGCCACCTGTTCAGCTACACCTTGCTGGCGCCCACCTCCTTCAACATGCAGAACTGGCACTTCGTCGTCGTGACGGACAAGGAGGTGCAAGGAGCGATCTGCGCGGCCGGCTGGAACCAGTCCCAGCTCAAGGACGCCTCGGCCACCATCTGCCTGGTGGGGAACCACCGGGGCTACCAGAACTTCGGCCGGACCCTGCGCAAGGCCCCGGAGAAGGTCCGGGAGATGTTCTCGGGCCTGATCCCGGGCTTCTACGACAAGAACGAGGTGCTCCAGCGGGACGAGTCGATCCGTTCCATCGGCCTGGCGGCTCAGAACATGATGCTGATGGCCAAGGAGATGGGCTACGACACCTGCGGGATGATCGGCTTCGACGCCCGCAAGGTGGACGGCATCATCGGCCTGCCGGACGACCACGAGACCCTGATGATCGTGACCCTCGGGAAGGCCCTCGAGCCGGCTTACCCGCGCATGGGCCTGCTGAACTTCGAGGAGGTCATCTCCATCGACAGGTTCGGGAACAACGCGATCGTCGGCGAGGTGGACGACGCCTAGGGGAGTAAAATCAGGAGACTCCGGCCACTCTTTGGGCCAGGGCTGCACTCGTCATGACCGGCCTGTCCGGGAGAGTGCAGGAGCCGTGGTGGAAGTCCCCTGGCTCCGTACCCTCGAGCGGCGTCGTTAGCGGTGGTCCTACTGCGCGAACGTCACGCTCAGTGCGTTCGAGGAGTTGAACCTGGCGCCGGAGCAGGTGCCGGCGGCATCGCGGTACCAGAACTGGTAGTGCGTTGGGCTTCCGTGATTCGCTGTGGCTCCAAACCTCGAGCCGAGGAAGTCGTTGAACGTCGTGACACCGCTCGCCGTCAGCTGGACTTGTGATCGCTGACTGGCGCCTGAGGTACAGAGCAACCCGTCGCCCGCGGGGATGGACACCACGTTGTCTCCGCGCAGGATCAGGCCCAGGGTGCTCGCGGGCGTACTCGTGGCGTGCAGCTGAAACGTATCCGCGGAGAACGATGGCAGGCCGCTTGCGAGCAGCTGAGCGCCGCGACCCGTGGAATTGGCGCAGCCCTGGCCGATGGCGCCGGAGTTGGCGCAGGGGCATGCGGCGCCCGTGCCATCTCCCAGGCAGTAGCTCGTCCACTCCGTTGAGCCGAGGATCGCTGCGGCGTGAAAGCCGGCGAAGCTGATGTCCACGATTCCAGGGCCGTTGGGAGCGTCGGTGACGAGGGCGTTGAACACCCCGTTCTTCTGGCCCCAGGCCACGATCGTCCCGTCGGGTTGCAGGGCGATCCCAGTGCCCGATGTGGTTGCCACCTTGGTGAAGCCGCCGCCACCAGGCGTGCCGGAGGCCAGGCCGAAGTGGTTCATCGTAGGTGCGTATCCCCAACACCTGAGCGTGCCGTCGGTACGTCGTGCAAGTGCGTGGTCCATCTCGCATGAGACCTCCACGAAGCCGATGCCTCCGGGGACCAATGCAGGCCCGCCGCCAAAGTCGTGACCCCAGCTCACAAGGCTGCCGTTTGCAGTGATTGCAATCGAGTAGACATCCCCGGCGGCCACGAACTTGTGCCCGGCTTCAGTCGGCGCGTCGTTGACGGTGCCGTACGGGTAGAACACACCAAGGTCCCATTGACCACCGTCATCGCCCCAACACTCGATCGTTCCGTCTGCACGAAGGGCGATGCTGTGCTTCCAGCCAGCGCTGACCTGGATGAAGTCATTGCCGGGGGGCGTTCCAGAGATGAGCCCGTAGGCTTGACTGCCCCAGGAGACGAGCGAGCCGTCGGATCGAATGGCAAGCGCGTGGTTATCGCCTGCAGCTACTTGAATGAAGTCCGAGCCGGTGGGTGCGTTCGAGACCTGGCCGGCGAGGTCATTCCCCCAGGCCGTAATCCTCCCGTCGGCATTCAGGGCGACGGAGAATCGATATCCGGTCTCGACCTGGGTGAACCCAGTGCCGGCCGGCGCGCCGGTGACGGTTTGGCTGAGGCCGTCGTCTCCCCAGACTTCGAGAGTGCCCTGGGCTTGGACATCGGATTGAGCAATCCCAATGCCGAGCAGGACAAGGAGGGGCAGGGTGGGCTGTGTAAGTGAGCTCTGGCGAGTCATGTCAGGCCTCCTCGGAGTCATGGGTGCCGGTGGCGGCTGTCCGTTCGAGTCCTCCGGGCACACCTCACGAGCGAGGCCAGTGCCAGTATAGAGGGTATTCTCCCGAGCTGGTGGGTCGCTGGTACACCTCCAGGGTGCCGCTGGCGCTCTTGGCGTTTCAACAACTTCCCCTTGGGGCGGCCTTCGAGGACGAGGAGGCAGGGACCTGCCGGCGTTCCTGCGTCGGCTCCCCGGGGAGTTCCACGGCGCCTGAGACCTCGCGGGTCACTCCGAGGCGCCGCTGACCTCCGGCGCGGGTGGCGACGGTGCCCTCTGCATGGCGCAGCGAAGTTTCTGCGACTTCGGGCGTCACCCGGCCCGCGGGCTCGGGCCGTTAGCAGGTGAGGATGGAAGCCCGCAAGTCAGGGCTCAGCTCACTCCCTCAGCATCACAGTCCGCCTCGCCCTGCATGCTTCACGGTCGCACTTCGATTCATCGACCTGACGAATTGCTGCCTGTGAGGTGGCTCAACATCCACAGGAGCTTCGATGAATATGAACCGCGCAACAGCCTGCATGATTCCCTTGTTCTTCTTGAGTTCGGTGAGCTCGTTCGGACAACAGGGGATGGTCAATGGCTCACCCACGCACTACCTGAACTTCGAGAGCCCGCAGGTAAAGCCGATCGCGGTGGCCAGGATCAGCAGCACCGACTACGTGCTCGCCTGCAACACGCCGGACAACAGCATCGAGATCTACGACGTGCCCAACCACACGCTCGTCGCCCGCGTCCCGGTAGGGCTCGAGCCGGTCAGTGTGGTCTGGAGCGACGTCACCCAATCTCTCTATGCCTGCAACTTCATCGGTGACTCGATCACGAAGGTGGCCCTGTCGACTTCGCCGACGGGGCTCGATTTCTTGGTGGAAAAGACCCTCAACGTGGGGGACGAGCCGATGCACTGCGCGGTGATACCCGGGGTTCCCAATGTGCTGGCGGTGAGTCTGGGGAGCTCCAGCGAACTCGCGTGGTTGGACGCTGACAGCCTGACTCTGCTGCCCAATCCACGAACCCGACTGGATGACCTGGCGACTCCGGAGAACATCATCACCGACCCTCGCTCCATAGCCGTCACGGCTGCCGGTGCCGTTCTCGTTCTCGGTGGACAGGCCAACGATCAGAACGACGATTTTCAGCTCTACCAGAACACGGCCATCCAGAATGGCGGGTCCTTCCTTCCGGTGAAGGGCGGGCTGGGGAACTTGAACTTCAACATGACGCCCCCCAGCACGCGCAAGGCGGAGGTCTATGTCGTCGCAGGGCAGAGCCGCCAGGCGAGCGGCGAGAAGCAAGTCGCGACCCAACCGTTCGGGTTCGTAGAGAGTCAGCTGACGCGCTTCGAGAATCCGATGAGCCCGGGTCCGGCCGTCCTCGACACACGGAACCTGAATCAGGACCCCAATGGGGGAGGCCCCGTCGGGTTCGGGAGCGCGATCAGTCAGCCGATGGACGTCGTGGCCTATGAAGACGCGCAAGGGGTCGTCCAGCGAGTCTATGTCGCCTCCTTCGGTACGGATCGGGTCGCTCAGATCGCGAACCCGGGCGCCGCGGCCTCGGCCTGGGTGATCAGGACGGAGGACATTCCGGCCACGACGCCGGGGTTGCTCACGGGCCCGCGAGGTCTCGCGATCAGTTACGGGGGCAACGGAAGCCTCGACGATCGGATCTACGTGCTCTGCCGCCTGGACAACTCCATCGCCTATCTGGACGCACTCACGGGCAAGTACAGGGGGCGCTTCGATCTCGACCAGGATCCGACTCCGGAGTACATCCGCAGGGGGAGGCGGTTCCTGTACGACTCGAAGCTCTCCAGCACCGGCTTCGTCTCCTGCGCCAGCTGCCATGTCGACGGGCGTACCGACCAGGAGGGTTGGCATCTGAGCGAGCATCCCGGCTCGCAGGGCTTCGATGGGGCGAGGGATCTCACCAGCGCATTGGTCGACGGCTTCGCCGATGACAAAGTCAAGCCGATCATCGACTGGGGCTTCGAGCACGAGAAGGGTGTGATGGGGACCCAGTCCCTGCAAGGGCTCGTGAACTTCGAGACCGATCCGTCCAACAAGAACGAGACGACGAATGCTCCCTACCACTGGCGGGGTGACAAGATCGACTTCGTGGCCTTCGGCGGCGCATTCCGCTCGCTCCTGCTAGGGCCGAGTGATCCCGCGGACGAGCGTTTCGTCAGCGAATCGGACATGCAGGCCTTCGAGCGTTTCGTGAACTCGATTCACTATCCGCCGAACCCGGAGCAGGAGGTGGATCGCCGACTCTCTGGTTCCCTGGGCGAGCTGGGGACCCTCTTGAACCCGGCAGGCACCGGGGTCAGCGGTAGCGGCTCCCTCCTGGGCCTCAAGGCGTTCCACATCGAACCCATCGCGACGGACTCCAGCTGCGCGGGGCGTTCGTGCGTCCAGTGCCACTCCTTGCCCGAGGGGAGTAACAACTTCATGACGCAGTTCTTCGGGGTGGGTTTCAACGACCAGGCGTTGGAGACCCCCGCCCTTCGAGGGGTGGCTCGCAAGGACTCCCGTTTCGAACCGGTAGGGCCCGGCACGGAGATTGGCCGGGCAGGCAGCGGAATCTTCCACACGGGCAGCGACGCCGCTGACCTGAACGACTTCGTCTCGAACTTCTTCCAGACGGCCGAGGTCAAGCAGGGCATCATCGACTTCGTCCGTGGACTCGACACGGGGACGGCTCCCGTCGTCGGGCGAAGCGTGACCGTCGGGCAGGGCGGCCCCACGACTCAAGACCTCCTGGACATCGAGCTGTTCGAGGATCAGGCGGTCCTGGCGAACTGCGAGATCGTGGTTGAGGTCTGGCGAAACGACGGGAGTTACCAGGGGTACTGGTGCGATCTCGCCAATTCGGCTGTGGGAGGAGGCAGCCTCTTCGCCTACCGACCGGAGCCGCCCACCACGCAGACCATGCTGCCGCACCAGATCTTGACGGGCTACCTCGGTTCGGACCCGACGGACGCGCGCGTCGTGATCTTCCATGCGGTCCCGCTTGGGACGTCTCGCAGGATGGCGAGCCCAACGGGCCTCACCGCTCCGCTGGATGCGGTCGACCCCTCGTCACTCCAGCTCGGTGAACTGACACCGAACAGCGCTTACAAGTACGTCCCGCTACTGACCAAGAACGTCGAAGTGCCTATGGGCGGGGCTCCAGCGACGGACGACCAATTCGATTGGGGGGCCGTCTCGATGTACCCCGAGGTCGAGCGTGAACCTCAGTTCTTGCAGCGTCTGCGCATCCTGCAGGCCGCCGCTGGACTGAACCTGCGCCACGAGGCCCCTCGGCGCATCCAGGTGCTTGGGGAAGACATCGCATACGGAGCGGTCCTCGAGCTGAGGGTCGGTGCCAGCCAACAGACCGTCATCAAGGTTCCGATCTACGCCACGGGGAAGAAGGTCGAAGACCTGACCGTCTGGACCTCGGCGGTCGAGTTCGAGCCGCTGAAGTTCACGCCGGTCGACTTCGATCCAGCTCCCGGCAGGGGGGTGGAAGCCGTGGGATCGGGGTACATGTCCTGGCTCTTCGGAGGACCCGGCAACCCCAGCGTCGATCGCATCCTCGACATCACACGCTCCGTGGACTACGACGAGTTCAACTTACCTGTTTGGATCGACCTGGACCTGGCGAACAACGTCCACGAGATCACCGTGACGAACGAGAACGGCACGACGGCGACTGCCGGCCAGCAGAGCCTCTCCTTGAGCCCTCCGCCGAACTACCCGTAGATCGCTGGGGTGGCGCAACGTCTCTCGGGTGAGGACGAGCAGCGCTCATGCAGTGGCTCGCGCCGCTTCTTCCCGGTCGACGCACACCTCGGTCGCGAGGTGCAGGAGACCGGGGAGTGCGGCGCGAGGTGTGCTTGTCCGCATGATGGGTTCCGGCAGCAAGGGACGCTCGAACGTCGATCCGTATTTCGAACAGCGACCGACGGCAATCCTCCGGTTCCTCAAGTGATGCCACGACCCTGGCAGCTCCCCTCTCGAATTGCGAGCCACCCAGACCCTCCCTCCTCCAGCAGAAGGGCTGAACAACAACGCGATGGCCACCGGGAATCGTGGTCGAAGTCTCCTGGCTCCGTACCAGAGGAGGGCACTGTCGGTGTCCTCGTCCCGTTGGAGATGATGAGCCGCCCCCCGGCACTGAAGGCCGGAGGGCGGCTCGCTCAGTCGCGCGGGTCCGACTGCCGCGGCTAGGGGACCCAGGCGATCTGGACCGAGTTCGAGAGGTTGAAGCCGGCGCCGCAGGGAGACCCGTTGGAGTCCCTGTACCACCACTGATAGTGGCGGACCTGACCGGGAAGCACCGATCCACTGGAGGCGATCGACGTCTGCGACTCGGCGGAACCCTCGCGGTTGGCGAAGGCGACCTCCAGGCGGACGATGGTGCCACCCGCGCACAGCAGACCGTCTCCGAGGACGCTCCCGAGGCCCGCGGCGACCGCCTCGGAGCCCTGAAAGAAGACCCCGGGAGCCGATGGAGTCGATCCTCGCGCACGGAGTACCAGGTCGTCGAGCAGGATGCTCGCGGAGCCGTAGGCGCGCAGGACGGAGCCGCTCGCGCTCGCGCTGTTGGCGCAGCCACGACCCGGGCCGCCCGAGTTCCCACAGGGGCAGACCGTGCCCGTGCCGTCGCCGAAGCAGGCGCTGGTTCCCACGCTGCCGGCGCTGTCGAACAGATAGGCGGAGCCCGACGAATCGCCCGAGTCGTCGCTGCCCGGCGCCCCGACGAGCAGGATGCCGTCCTCGATCGCGATGCTAGACCCGAGGACGTCGAAGTTCTGGCCGTCACTCGCGAGGAACTTCGACAGTTCCGCGCCGGATGCCGCCTCGAAGAGGTACGCAGAGCCGCCGTTGAAGGCGCTGTCGCCGTCCTGTTCGGCCCCGATGGCGACCAGTCCGTCGTCGATGGAGACCGAGTAACCGAAGTGGTCGCGGTCGTGGCCATCGCTGGGCACGAGCTTGTGGAGCTGGTCCCCGGTCGCCGTGTCGAACACGTATGCCGATCCGGAATGGTCGAAGAACACACTGTCCGCCCAGGCGCCGATCACGATCAGTCCGTCGTCGAGGGCCAGGCTCGTCCCGAAGAACATGTTCGAGTGGCTGTCGTCCGGAAGCAGCTTGTGGAGCTGGGATCCTGTGCCGACATCGAAGATGTAGGCGGCGCCGGCGAGGAAGCCGGTGCCATGGGCCCCGGCGGCGACGAGGCCACCGTGGATGTCGACCGACTCGCCGAAGTTCCCGATAGGGGCCCCGTCGTTCGGCAGGAGCTTGTGGAGGAGGGAGCCCGTCGTGAGGTCGAACAGGTACAGGGAGCCGGAATCCGTGCCGCTGTCGTCGTCGCGTTTGGCGCCCACGGCGGCCACGTTTCCCTCGCAGGCGACGGCGAAGCCGAACTCGTCGCCAGCCGCACCGTCGGGCGGGACCAGCTTTGCGATCTGGTTGCCCGTGGCGAGGTCGAAGACGTAGGCAGAGCCCGAGGAGATCCCTGCATGGACATCGAACGGGGCCCCGGCCATCACGACGCCGTCGGCGATCGCGACGGAGAAGCCGAAGCGGTCGCCCGCGGTCGCGTCGGCGGGCACGATCTTGTTCCTGGGAGAAGCGGTGATCGCGTCGAAGATGTAGATCGAGCCCGAGGCGGGGCCTTGGTCGTCGTCACCTGGGGCGCCGACCACGGCCAGCCCATCGGCCAGGGCCGATGCTCGGCCGAATTCCGCGTGGTCGATGCCGTCGAGGGGCAGGAGCTCGAAGTCCTCCGTGACCTGAGCTCCGATCGAAGGGCTGAGGGCGAGGACCCCCGCAGCCAGGGCCGCGGCGAACAGGGGAGAGGTTCGAACGGTGTGGAGCATGGGGCGAGTGGTGGAGGGTGTGGGCCGGGTCCAGACGGATGGAGGCCCTCGGTGTGATGCGTGCGCGCCAGACCGCCGCACACGGGTATCTTGGCCCGCCCTTTGAGGATGCGGGAGTCCTGTAATCCGAGAAATCTGCCATTGCTCTGAAAAATCTGAAAGATGGGGCATGCGCCAGCGGCACCCCTTGGGGTCCACGGGGACCCCGTGGGCAGGGTGAATGCCCTCAGCCTGGCCACCGCCACACGTGGGTAGGGGCTCCCGCAGACCGACGGAGTCGCCTATCGTTCAGAGGATACTCATGTCCTTTATGGTCCCCCTGCGCGCCGCGCTCGTCGCCGCGCTCCTCGCCGCCGCCGCGCCAGCCGCGGACCGCTACGTCGACGCCGTGAACGGCAGCGACGCAAACGGCGGGACCTCGTCCGCCGACGCGTGGCGGACGCTGACGCACGCAACGGCCCAGCTGGCCGGCGCGGGCGTCCCGAACACGCTGCACGTCGCGCCCGGCACCTACGACGCGGCGCTCGGCGAGGCGTTCCCGATCCTGCTTCCCGACAACCTCACGGTCCGTGGAGCGCCTGGGGCCGTCGTCGACGGGGCCGGCGCGCCGGTGCTGTTCCGGTGGGGCGCGACGTCGCCCGCGCCCGATCGCACGCTCCGCCTCGAGGGTCTCGTCGTGCGCGACGGTGGACTCGGCTTCGAGGTGTTCCCGGGAAACGGGCTGAGCGGGCACGCGTCGGTCGTCGACTGCCGGTTCGAACAGTTCACGGAGGCGGGCCTCTGGCACCGGGCCGAGACCCTCGTGGGAGACGTCACGGTGCGGCTGACGCTGGACCGCGTCACGGTGCGCGAGTGCGAGTACGGGGTGCGGGCCTGGGCGATGGCCGACGAGTGGTTCGGGGACCGGGCGTACTTCGAGCTCGACTGCCGTGACTCACTGTTCGCCGACAACGTGCGCGGGATCATCGGCTCCGTGGACCTGAACGGCGCGAACCACGGCGGGCTCGTGACGGCGCGCAACACGCGCTTCGAGCGCCACGGGCAGACGGCCATCCACCTGAGCCTCGTGGGGGCGTCACTGTGGCGCTGCGTGATCGCCGACGGTGACAGCGGGCTCGGGTTCCTGGAATCGACGTCGCAGGTGAGCGAGTGCACGATCGTCGGCAACGCGGTCGGTGTGAGCTCCACGGCCACGTGGGGCTCGGTCGTCGGGCTGCAGGACTCGGTCGTCTGGGGGAACGCCGACGACCTCGCCGGGACGGCGATGACGCTCGGCCACTGCGACGTCGGCGATGGCGACTTCGCCGGCACGAACGGCAACTTCAGCGCCGACCCGCGCTTCTGGGCCCCGGAGCTGGGCGACTACCGCCTGGCGCCGGGCTCGCCGTGCATCGACGCGGGCGACCCCGCCGGGCCGCTCGACCCCGACGGTTCGATCGGCGACGTCGGCGCCTTCGTGCACGACCCGCTCTACGTGCCGGCGCCGCTGGCGTACTGCGAGGGTGGGCTGAACTCCCTCGGGCAGCGCGCGGTCCTCGGCTGGTCGGGGAGCGTCAGTCTCGCGGCGAACGCCCTCGTACTCGACACGTCGGGCTGCCCACCGGGGAACACGACGCTCTACCTCTACGGCGCCGGTGTCGCGGAGACGCCGCTGGGTGGTGGCACGCTGTGCGTGGGCGCCGGCGGGGTCGGGCTGTTCCGCCTGCCGCCGCCGCAGCCCGCGGACGCGGCCGGCCACGCCGTGCGCGTGCTCGATTTCGGCGCACCGCCGATGGGCGGCGGGCCCGGACAGGTCCTGCCCGGGTCGCGCTGGAACGTCCAGCTCTGGTACCGCGACGGCGCGAGCGTGAACCTCTCGAACGCGCTGGCGCTCTGGTTCCTGCCGTGACGCGGCGGGTCCCGGTCGTCCGGCTCAGCCCGGCTTGCGCAAGATGACCAGGGGTCGGCCGCGCAGCACCTTCAGCGCGCTCGAGCCCCTGCTCGAGGAGGAGTTGTACCTGGCCTGCCTGTGCGCCTGCGACGGGTATGCGACGGCGCGGGTCTTCCGCCACTGCCTGACCCTCTACGTCGCCTCGGCCCGGAGCTCCAGCGCTGGGTGCGCCGCGTCATCGCCGACGAGGCGTGGCGCTCCGCGACCTTCCTCTTCCGGCGCTGTCCGTCAGGGGCATGGACGGCCGCAGCCCCGAAGGGCAGGTTTTCTTATGGCCATGTTGGGTCGGTCTGCTCTTCACACTTGCGACCGGGTTTGCGATTCTCATCTCGTGAATAGAGGGGGAATTGCAGGCACCAGGTGCCGGGACACGGGACACGGGCCTTGGTCTCCTCGGTAGAGAAGCTGGGTCCTGCCATCCGGGCCTGGGTCCTGGCTGGAGGGGAAGAGGAGTACGCGACCCGTCGCCGGGACGGCAGGTCGCCGAAGGACGCTGCGCTGGGAGCTGCCTTCGTGGGGACGCGGGGGGCGCCCACGGAGCACCTGCGTGAGACCCTGGCCAACGAGTTCTGGGGGCACATCCAGGCGAGGCTCGAGCGCATGGTCGGAGCGACCTGGCGCGCGAACGGCGCCGATGACGACCTGCAGTCGGCCGTGACCTCGATTCTGTTGGGGCAGGAAGGCCTGGTCTTCCACACCGAGGCCCAGTTCCTCACCTACCTCGCGAAGCGCATGAGCTGGAAGCGTAGCGCTCGCATGCGTCGCCTCGCTCCCCAGGCCCTCGATGGGGTGTCCCCGCCGCTGGAGAGCGGGCCCGGGCCGGCCACCCACACCGAGCTCGGTCTCGACGCCCAGACGCTGCTGGCGAGGGTCAGGAGCCTGGCCCCTGAGCAGGGCTACGTGCTCTTCGCTCGCCTGGATGGGGTTCCCCTGACGGAGCAGGCCGAGCACCTGGGGATCTCCCCCTCGTCCTGCCGCCGGCTGTACCTGCGCGCCATCGAGAGCCTGGGGCGGCTGAACCCGGGCTCCTGAGGGCGGCCCGCTGGGCCCGGGGGTCGGGCGCTCGAATTCCGCAGTTCTTTGCCACTCATGCTCCGGCCGTGCTTTCTATGAGTCCGGTGGCCGACGATCGAGACATCACCTCCGTGGACGAGCTGGGGGACTCCCTGGAGACCTGGCTCAGCCTCTGGCTCTCGAGGCTGGAGGACGAGGGGGCGGACTCCCGTCTCGAGGCTGGCCGGGTGCTGGAGGAGGCGCCCGAGTCCCTGAGGCCGCTCCTGCGGCAGCAGATGAGCTCGATGCTCGAGCTGGCTTCGAGCACCCTCGGCGGCGCGGCCGTCAGCGAGGGCCAGACAGTCGAGGGCTACCGACTCGGAGAGGTCCTGGGCCGCGGCGCGACGGGGGTCGTGTGGAGCGCCACATCCCCGGCCGGCGAGGTCTGCGCGATCAAGTTCGTGCACTCCCTCTACCTCGCCAGCCCCGAAGGGGTCGAGCGGCTCGGTCGCGAGGTGGGCGCCGCCTCGCGCGTGAACCACCCCGGGCTCGTCGGCCTGCGGGGGACGCTCGAGTTCGGGGGCAACTTCGGGCTGATCAGCAACCGGGTGGGGGACGGGTCGACGCTCGCCGACGAGCTCCAGCGGGCCGAGCGGCAGGGGCTGACCGTGGACGGTCCGCGGACACTGCAGCGCCTGCTCCCGGTCCTGCGGGGAGTGGCGGAGCTGCACCGCGCCGACGTCCTGCACCTCGATCTGAAGCCGGGAAACATCCTCGTCGGCGAGGACGGCAGCCTGAAGGTCACGGACTTCGGTCTGGCTCGCCTGGTGGACCAGCCCGGGACGACCCGCACCTTTCAGCTGCTGGGAACGCCGGCCTACATGGCGCCGGAGCTGGCCCGGGGCGACCGCCGCTCGGCGGATCAGCGGGCGGACGTCTTCAGCCTGGGGGTGACGCTCTACGAGGCGCTCTGCCTGCGTCGACCCTTCCTGGGCAGCGGCAGCCGTGGGGTCCTCGAGGCCGTGCTCCACGACGAACCCGCGCTGCTCCCGGGTCCGCTGGCGGGGCTCTCCGGTCGGCAGCTGAGGTGCCTGCGCTCGGTGCTCGCCCGCTGCCTCGAGAAGTCTCCGGCGCGGCGCTATCAGCAGGCCGATGAGCTCGTGGAGGACGTGGAGGCGGTGCTCGCGGGGCGCGAGGTGCGGGGCAGCTCGGTCTGGAGGCAGGCGCTCGCGACTTGCAGGCGCCGGAAGCGCCCGATCGCCGCGGCCGCCCTCATCGCCCTGCTGGTGGTCGTCGGCTGGCGGGATCGCGGGCTGCGGAGGAACACCGACGAGGCCCTCGCCATCACCGGCCAGCTCGTCGACGCGATGCAACCCGGCGGCCGGCCGCCGGAGCACGCGGAGCTCGAGCCCCTGGTGCGCGACCTGCAACGGCTCCTGCGGGACACCTCCCGGCCCCTGCGGGAGCAGACCCTGGCGGGCGTCGGGGCCCTGCTCTCGCGTCGTGGCGAGACGACGGACCTGGCCCTGGAGCTCCTGGAGGAGGCGCTGTCGCTGGCGCGTGAGGAGGGCGCCCGTGCCGAGCTCCTGTTCGAGATCGGCCTCCTACGGCACCGCCGGTTCGAGCTCGCTGCGTCGGTCGACTACTTCCAGCAGGCAGGCAGGATCTTCGGTGCGCAGGGCGGCGAGCTGGCGTCCCTGCGGCGGGCCTTCTGCGTGGCCCGTGCCAGCTCGAACCAGCTCCAGCTCGGTCGGGGGCACGCTGAGGGGGCGGGGCGGTCGGTGGAGGAGGCGATAGCCCTGGTGCAAGAGGCGCTGGCCTCCACCCCACCGCAGCTCGAGCGTGCGCTGCGAGCCAGGCTCGAGCTGGAGTCGCTTCAGCTGCGGTACGAGCTCTCTGGCGGCGGCATCCCCCTGGAGGAGCTCGAGCGCATGGAGGCCTTGCTCGCGGAGCTGCGCCGTGAGCTGGTACCGGAGCACCCCTGGGTGATCGAGGCGCTGACCCTGGTGGGCAATGCCATGACCGATCATCGCAGGCTGCGCGCAGCAAGGGCCCTCCTGGAAGAGGCGAGTCGCCTCGCCGATCGCAGCCTGGGGGAGAACCACGTCCAGGCCCTGCTGGCCAGGGCCCGCCTTGGGAGGGTGTGTCTCGAAGATCATCAGCTCCATGGTGGGGACATGGCGGAGGGCCTGCGGATCTACTCGGCCGTCGTCCCCGCGCTCGAGGAGCAGCTCGGCAGGCAGAACCGCACCGTGATCGACCTGTCGGTCGGCCTCTTCGTGGCGATGGACCATGCCCGCCAACGCGAGGTATCCCGCGGGTCGTGGAGTGAAGCGGATCGCCTGCTCGAGGAGCAGGTGAAGCTCGTCGAGGACTTGCTCGGGCGGGTGGAACGCGGGCTGAGTCCCGATGATCCGGTCCATGTCCTGGTGTGGCGGGCGTGGGGACAGCTCTGCCTCTACACCGCTCGTCACCAAGAGGGGCGGGAGGCCTTTGCTCGTCTGTGGGCTGAATACTCTCGGGACCTCCGCCGCCACAGGCTTTCCGTACTCGAGGACCTGAGCGGCGCGCTGGGGCTGGAGCTCTACCACCCCGCGGGGGTGGCGGAGGTGGAGGTCGTCCTGGAGCGGGTCCGGGTGCTCCAGGAATCGCTCGAGGTCTGGCCCCTTGCCGAACGCCGGGATTGGACAGGGACTGACTTCCTCGAGAAACTGGGCATCATTCGAGAAGTGCTCGAGGCCCTTCGGATCGGGCTGTCGGGGGACCTGGAAGACCTGGAGGGGGCTCTCGCGGCATCGACCCACCTGCCGGCGGCTGAGAAGGACAGACTGAGGCTCTTCCTGCGGGTGCTGGCCCTCCGACGGGAGGGCAGGGAGGCGGCCGCATCCCGCCTCCTGGAGGGGATCTGGGTCGATCTGAGAGATCTCTGGAGTCTACAGGCGCGCGATATGCTCGAACTTGAGGTAGCGCTCGTGAGACAAGGCCTGCGAAGCCATGCCGCCCAGGGCAACTGGGAGCTTCTCGAGACCCGCCTGGACCTGCTGCTGACCAGCGAGGGAGGACCCCGCTATCTCGCTCCCTATCTCGGAGATCTTCGACTCGAGGCCCGCCGGCTGCTGGAGTCGAGAGAC
>CAZQAT010000091.1:0-18872 GCA_964591315.1 uncultured Planctomycetaceae bacterium | reverse complement strand
GCCTCGACGCTGTCGATGCGCTCGCCGGCGGCCACCGAGACCCAGTCGCGGGGCATGGTCACGCGAATCTCACTCGTGGCCCGGTCGGCCGGGTAGTCCAGGCAGGGGAACCACCAGTGGGAGTCGACGCACTCGCCCTGGGTGAAGACGTGGCGCACCGCGCCCCGCTCGTCCTCCACGAACCACAGGCCCTTGGCGGGCTGGCCGCCGTAGGCGATGACCACCTCTCCCAGGTCATCCGCCAACAGGTCCTGGGGCAGGTCGATCTCGAGCTCGCCGGCGTCGTGGTCGAAGACGAGCGGCCGCCCACGGCCGTCGGTCACCGAGCGCACGGACAGGCCCTCGAGCTCGAGCTCGAGCTCGTCCACGCTGCCCGCCGCGACGGCGAAGCGCAGGGTGCAGGTCCCCTCGATCGAGCGCGTCTCCGGAAGGAGGCGCAGGTCCAGGGCGTAGTGCTCCAGGTCGATCGGCTCCACACGCGGGGCGTGGCGGCGCGCGACGGTGCGCGGGGAGGCGACGGTGGTGGCCTGGCAGCCGGAGCTCGCGAGGAGCGCGGCGACGGCGAGTAGGGCGAGGGGCGTGCGCTGCATGGCGATACGGTAGCTGATCCGGGTCCTCGAGAGGGCTGCTAGACTCCCGCCGTGGAATTCCTGCTCGAGTGCGTCGGCTTCGACCCCCACACGGACTTCGGAGCCCTGGCGGAGGAGGTCCGGGCCCGGGGCGAGCCCGTCGCCTGGCGCGGCCCCGAGGGGGAGCACGTCAAGCTCCCGATCGCGCCCGACCTGGAGCTGCGCCTGGACCAGGACGAGGGCGAGGAGTTCGCGACGCTGCTCCCCTACTACGCCGAGCGCTCACGCCTGCGCATCGGGTTGAGCGACGTGCGCCTGGTGGCGGACTCGCCCTTCGACGCCCTCCTGACCGGCTGGGTGGCGCCGCCGCGGCCGGGGGTCCCGGACCCCTGGGGCGGCCCGGGGGCCTACCTGCTCGCCGCGTGGCTGACGGACGCGCGCCGCCTGCCCACGCGCCTGCGGCACGGACACGTGCTCGCGATCACCATCGCCGGCTTCGCCGTGGACCTGAGCTACCTGGGACCGAACGCCGAGGGGCCGCGGCCGGAGGTGCTGGAGCTCCCGCGCGGCGCCCACATCGAGCCCCTCGGGGGCGCCGGCGACCCGGGTGGCTGCTCGGAGGTGTCGGCCCGCATCTCCGAGATCCGCCGCACCCGCAACGAGCTCACCGGAGAGACGATCCAGATCGTCGAGGTGGACGCCCCCGAGCGCAACCTGCGCCTGTTCGTCTCGCCCTGGCAGCTCGAGCGCGAGGGCTGGCCGGACCCGCGACCGGGCATGCGCATCGAGGGCACCTTCCTCTTCCTCGGCCGGGTGGCCGGGGGGCTGCCGCGCGCCCGGGCGACGGCCCGGCGCCACTTCGGTTGAGGCAGCGCCTCAGCCGCCGACGGCCGGGCGCTCGGTGGAGTGCCAGCAGCGGACCCGCACTCGATCCCCGTCGACGGTGACCTCGACCCCGGAGCCGACTCCCTCCGCGTCCATCTCGGCCAGAGCCGCGCGCCAGGCCTCGAGGCGCGACTGGAGCGCCTGGCTGAACTCGACAGCGTCCTCGGCGCTGTCCCAGACCGTGTCCAGGCGCAGGAGGTGGGCGCCCTCCTTGCCGTAGAGCTCGACCCGGTCCCCGCCCCAGCCGCGGGCGGCGTCGTTCGTGTAGGCCAGGAACATGAGCGCCATCTGGTTCGAAAAGTCGATCTCCTGGGGCTCCTCCGTGATCAGGGCCAGGTAGAGCTCCCCGAGGCTGGAGCGCTCGAGCAGCTCCCAACCCTCCGGAGCGGGCTCGGGCTCGCCGGGCGACCTGGGCTCGTCGCGCTTCTTCTCGACCCAGTACTTGTCCGGGTGCAGCACCTGCTCCATGGAGCGCGGCGGGTTCTCGTAGGCCATGCGCGTCACGTCGCCCATGGTCTTGCCGTCTCGCTTCAGGCGGCGGTAGCCCTTCTGCAGGAAGGTCTGGCCCAGGGTGTAGCTGGCGAGCAGGGGCTTCCACACGACGGCCGGCGCGGCCGCGAGGGAGTCGTCCCCCATGCTGACGGCCTTGGCCAGGTCCTCGGGATCCAGGTCGGCCGCGTGCTTCATGGTCCACTGGGCCATGACCACCGTGCCGCTGCCCTCGACCACGCTCATGTAGGACAGCGTGCGGTCGCGGTCGTCGAGCAGCTCCTCGAGCTTGGTGTCGATGCCGTAGAGCTGGTCGTCCAGGGCATGGGTCAGCTCGTGGGCCAGAATGATCTCGGCCACGCCGCCGGTGAAGGACTCCATCAGGTAGAAGGCGTCGCTGCCCGGATCGTAGAAGCCGCCGACCTGACCCTCGAGCAGGTCCATGGTGATCTCCATCAGGTCCGCCCCGGGGTCGACCAGGCCGAGCATCTTCATCAGGGTCTCCTCCGCCGCGAGCTTCTCCGGCGTGGTGACCTTGTCCATGCGGGCGGTGACGTACTTCACGAAGCCCTCCTGGTCGGTGATCTGCACCTTGACCGGCCGGCTGAACTCCTCGCCGCGCAGGGCCTCGACCTCCTCCTGAATCTCGCGCGTGACCTGCTCGAGCTCTTCCTGGGTCCAGACCTCGTCGTCCTGTACGAAGGTGGCCGCGGCGAGGGCACCGGCCAGGCTCCCCGAGAGGAGCAGGGCGAGCGGAGTGCGGAGCGAAGTGGTGAGCGTCATGGCAGGTCCTGTGGAGATTTCGTGGCCCCCGAGCTTAGCGGCGGGCGGGGCCCAGCCCAGGGTCCTGGAGGCGCCGGCCCCGGAGGGGCCGCCGTTTGCATGTTCGGTGCCCGATTGGCACGATTCCGCACCCTTCCGGACGACCCCATAGCAGGCATCCCATGCGGACCACCCTCCACCTCGTTCTCGGCCTCTTCGCCCTCTTGGGCCTGGCACTCCCGGCGGCGGCCGACCTCCCGGCCCCCGCCGACGGTGCGCGGACCGAGCTCGCGACCTCCGGCGCCGACGGCCTCCTGCCCCAGGAGGGAGCGGCCGAGGAGGCCCAGGAGGCTGCCGAGGAGGCGGTCCCGGCGGAGGTCGGGGGGAGCGAGCTGCCCCAGTGGCAGCAGACCCTGGACGACGTCTTCGGCCGTATCAACGGCTGGCTCGAGGGGGTCGTCTTCTACCCGCTGCCCTTCTTCGGCACCAACCCGGACGGCAGCGGGCGGACCCTGCCCTTCGCGGTGCTGTGGCTCGTGCTCGGCGCGATCTTCTTCACGATCCGCATGGGCTTCATCAACCTGCGCGCCTTCCGCCACGCGATCGACGTGGTGCGCGGCCGCTTCACGGACCCGAACAAGCAGGGGGCCGGCGAGGTCAGCCACTTCCAGGCCCTGACCACGGCCCTCTCCGCCACGGTGGGGCTGGGGAACATCGCGGGGGTCGCGATCGCCGTCAGCATCGGCGGCCCCGGCGCCACCTTCTGGATGATCTGCGCCGGCATCCTCGGAATGAGCTCCAAGTTCGTCGAGTGCAGCCTGGGCCAGATGTACCGCCAGGAACGCTCGGACGGCCACGTGATGGGCGGCGCGATGTACTACCTGTCCCGCGGGCTCGGTGAGATGGGCCTGTCGGTCCTGGGCAAGCCCCTGGCGGTGATCTTCGCCATCCTGTGCATCGGCGGCTCGATCGCCGGCGGCAACTCCTTCCAGGTCAACCAGTCCCTGGGTGCGATCGGCAACACGACCCCCTGGCTCGCCGAGAACGGCTGGGCCTACGGGCTGATCATGACGGTCCTGGCCGGCATCGTGATCATCGGCGGCATCAAGCGCATCGCCAACGTGGCCGAGAAGATCGTGCCCACCATGTGCGGCATCTACGTGCTGGCGGCGCTCTTCATCCTGGTCAAGAACGCCGGCGAGATCCCGGGCGCCATCGGGATGATCATCGGCGGAGCCTTCAACGCCGAGGCCACCTACGGGGGCTTCATCGGCGTGCTGGTGGTCGGCTTCCAGCGGGCAGCCTTCTCGAACGAGGCCGGCATCGGCTCGGCGGCCATCGCCCACTCCGCGGCCAAGACCGACTACCCCGTGCGTGAGGGCATCGTGGCCCTGCTCGAGCCCTTCATCGACACGGTGGTCGTCTGCACCATGACAGCCCTGGTGATCGTGATCACCGGCGCCTACGACAACCCCGAGTACGCCACCTACGTCACGGAGAACCAGGGCGCGGCCCTGACCTCGGCCGCCATGGGCGAGGAGATCTCCTGGTTCCCCTACATCCTGGCCGTGGCGGTGGCCCTGTTCGCCTTCTCGACCATGATCTCCTGGTCCTACTACGGGGAGCGCTGCTGGTCCTACCTGTTCAGCGAGCGCAGCTCGATCGTCTTCAAGCTGATCTTCCTGTCCTTCACCTTCCTCGGCTCGGTGCTCTCGGCCACGAACATGCTGTCCTTCGGCGACACGATGATCATGGCCATGTGCATCCCGAACATCCTCGGGGTCTACTTCCTGTCCGGGAAGGTCAAGCGCCAGCTCGACGAGTACTGGGGTCGGTACACCAGCGGCGAGATGAAGACCTACAAGTGAGCGAGACCGTCATCAATCCCCGCCCGATCCCGCCGATCGACCTGGCCGCGGAGCGCGCCGAGCTCGGCGCCGCCCTGCCCGAGGCCGTGCAGCGCGTGCTCGAGAGCGGCGCCTACGTGCTCGGGCCGGAGGTCGCCAGGTTCGAGCAGGACTTCGCCGCCTCCCAGCGCGCGCGCTTCGGCGTGGGGGTGGCCTCGGGCACGGACGCCCTGATCCTGGCCCTGAAGGCCCTCGGGGTCGAGGCGGGTCAGGGTGTCCTGACCAGCCCCTTCACCTTCTTCGCCAGCGCCGGCGCGGTCGCCTGGTGCGGGGCCAGGCCCCAGCTCTGCGACGTCGAGCCCGACACGGGCCTGCTCGACCTGGAGGCGGCCCGCGCGGCGGTCGACGGGGACACGGCCTGTCTCCTGCCCGTGCACCTCTACGGCCAGCTCGCGGACCTGCGCGGCTTCCGCGCCCTGGCGGACGAGCGGGGCCTGACCCTGCTCGAGGACGCGGCCCAGGCCCACGGCGCCGAGCGCGACGGCCTGCGCGCCGGTGAGCTCGGAGACGCGACGGCCTTCTCCTTCTACCCCACCAAGAACCTCGGCGCCGCCGGGGAGGGGGGCGCGGTCCTGTGCAACGACGAGGCCGTCCACCAGCGCCTCCTGCGCCTGCGGGACCACGGCAGCGCGGCCAAGTACGTGCACGACGAGGTCGGCACCAACTCCCGCCTGCACGCCATGCAGGCCGCGGTGCTCAACGTCAAGCTCCCCCACCTGGAGGCCTGGAACGAGCGCCGCCGGACGGTGGCTGCCCGCTACGACGGGGCCTTCGCGGACTGCGAGGCGACCAGGCCCCTGCGGGTCGTCGACTCGAGCCGCCACGCCTACCACCAGTACGCCCTGCGCATCCAGGGCCCGGACGGCCTGCGCGACCGCGTCCTCGAGGGCCTGCGGGAGCGGGGCATCGCCGCCGCCCTGCACTACCCCCACCCGGTCCACCTCCAGCAGGCCGCCGCGGCCTGGGGCTACGCCCGGGGCGCCTTCCCGGGCGCGGAGGGCCTCGCGGAAGAGGTTCTTTGCCTGCCCGTGCACCCCTTCCTCGGCGAGGAGGACGTCGTGCGGGTCATCGAGGCCGTCCTGGAGCTGGCCAGAACCTGAGCGGCATCCGGATTCTTGTGGAGCGGGCCCCCCCGCGGAGACGATCATGTCCCACAAGGAACCGGCCATGAAGATCCCCAGCTCAGCCCTCTCAGCACTCGCCCTCCTGTCCCTGCCCGCCCTGGCCGCCCTGCCCCAGCAGGGACGCGGCGACGCCCTGCGCCAGGCCGCCGGCGAACGCGCCGCCCAGGATCCCCGATCCGAGGCCGAGGCGGAGCACCGCCAGCTGGCGGAGACCTACTTCGAGATCGCCGACTACGACAAGAACGGCTGGATCTCCTTCCGCGAGGCTCGCGACAGCCTCGACATCGACCGCAACCGCTACCTCGTCTACGACGCGGACATGGACGGGCGGGTGACCCTCGAGGAGTACACGAAGATCTCCCTCGAGACCGCCAAGCGCTACGGCCTCTTCAAGGCGCCGCGCCCGAACCCGGACGATCCGGAGGCCCAGGCCCTGCTGGAGTCCCTGCTCGAGGGCGAGGAGGAGGAGCCGGAGGAAGAACTGCTCGAGCCTTTCCCCACCGACGCACGCAATGTGGTCGAGCTCTTCGGCCGCGTCCGCCCGCGGGTCCTCCGCGACAACTCGATGCCCGAGCCCGATCAGCTGGTGGGCCCCGTGTCCTCCTTCCACCGCCTCGACAATGACTGGGACGGCGACATCTCCCATGCCGACCTGAGCGTGCTCCTGACCGGCGCAGGCATCGACGTACGCCCCAGCGCCATCATCGCCACTCTCGACACGGACGGCGACGGGCGCCTGTCTCCCGAGGAGTTCTACGGCTCCATGGGCGACGTGCCGCCCCTCGGGCTGGCGGCGCCGGCCGAGCGCTGATCCACCCTACTGCTCGAAGAGGGCGACCGTCGGCTCGTGCCGCGGCCCCCCCTCGGGGTCCGCGACCGCGAACTTCGAGCTGCCCTTGAGCCGCACCCCCGCGAAGGCCCCGTCGAGGCCGAGCACGTAGAAGCTCAGGTTGAAGGTCGGCACGCCGTCCTCGCCCACGAGGCCCGGCTGCCAGGCGCTGGCCCGCCGGGCCTGGCGCGCCACGCGGCGCATGACCTCGAGGCCCGCGTCCACGGGCGTCGCTCCGCCGCGCAGGAGCTCGACGATCGCGGAGCTCGAGTGGGCCAGGATCGCCGCCTCGCCGCGCCCCGTGGCCCCGGCGCTTCCGGCCTCCTGGTCGCAGTAGAGGCCGGCGCCGATGATCGGCGAGTCCCCCACCCGCCCGGGGATCTTCCAGGACAGGCCCGAGGTGGTCGTGGTGCAGGCCACATGGCCGCCGGTGGAGAGGGCCGAACAGTGGATCGTGCCCGTCTGCCGCGGCTCTTCCTGCGCTGCGGCGAGGGCCTCCCCGCCGTCGGTGGAGAGCGCCCCCTGCTTCTCTGGCTCCGGCGGCGGGAAGCGGTCGTCCCGGTCGCTCATGGACTCCTTCCACCTCAGCCAGGTCCGGCGCGCGCTCTCCGTCAGGAGCTCGGTGTGCGGGTGCCCGTGGCCGCGGGCGAAGACGTAGGCGCCGCGGCCGACGATCATGCAGTGATCGGTGCGCTCCATCACCAGGCGCGCCACCTCGGAGGGGTGCAGGATGTTCTCGATGCAGGCCACAGCACCCGAGTTGTGGGTTGCGCCGTCCATCACCGCCGCGTCGAGCTGCACCACGCCGTCCTCGTTCGGCAGGCCGCCCAGGCCCACGCTCGAGTCACTGGGGTCCGCCTCGATCACCTTGACCACCTCGATCGCCACGTCCAGGGGGTGGGCACCCTCCTGCAGCGACGCGTAGTGGAGCTTCATGCCCGCCAGGGCGTTGGCGCTGCCCACCAGCACCGGAGAGCCCTTGCGGGCGGTCGCCGCCCCGCCCTGGGCGAGCTCGGCGGACGCCCGCCCGGGGGACGTGGAGCAGGCCAGGGCGGCCAGGCCGGCACCCAGTCCGAGGAAGCCGCGGCGGGAGGGGTCGGCGGGGTGCTGGTTCGGATCGGCGTCGGTCATCGGTCGCTCTCGGGCCTGGGGGTCGGTGATCGGAAGTTTGATTACGGGAGTCACTCGTCGCGGTCGACGCAGGTGGCCGCCAGCCACTGGTCCACGCCCCGGCACCACTCGCGCCAGCGCTTGGCCACGTCCGGTCGCGAGGCCTCCAGGGCCGCGCCGACGCGCAGCTCGCGCTCGAGGGCGTTCGTGGCCTCGAGGCGCGCCAGATCGCTCCTGCGGAGATCGGCCACGCACAGGGCGGTGGCCAGGACCGCGCAGGAGGTGCGCCGCAGCTCCTCACCGTCGATGCGCTCCAGGCGGTCCAGGCTGGTGTGGTAGGTGAAGTCGGTGAAGTGCCAGATCAGGATCCCGGGGATGCCGCGGGCGAGGAAGACGTCGTGGTCGCTGCCCCCCTCCCACGGGTTCTCGGAGGTCTCCCAGCCTCCGACCCGGGTCCCCACGTCCGCCAGGGCCAGGCGCCCCACCAGGGCCAGGCCGTTCGGCACCAGATCCTCCTCGGTCACCTTGCCCGCTCCCCAGGGCGTGTGCCGGTCCGGGGGCAAGGTGTCGAGCGCGCCGGGATCGGGCGAGCGCTCGAGGAGGCAGACGGCGCCGGTGGCCGCCCGCGACTGGCCGAGCATGTCGGCCGAGATGCCGGCGATGATCTCGCGCTTCGTGAACTCGAGGAAGATCGAGGACTGCCGCATCTCGTCGCCCCACAGGAACACGAGGGTGCGAGCGGGCCGCGGCCTGTCAGCGGCCCGGGCGAGGGTCTCCGCCACCTGGCACAGGCCGGCCACGCCACTGGCGTTGTCGCCGGCGCCAGGCTCCTGAACGTGGGAAGCGACCACCACCGCCTGCTCGGGACGCTCGCTCCCCAGGACGCGAGCCACCAGGGTGCGCATGGGACCCTCCCTCCAGGACACCTCGGCGCTGAAGCGCAGGCGCAGGCCCTCGTGCTCGCGGGCCAGGGCCTCGAGCCGGTCGTGGCTGCGGGGCGAGATCTGGCCCACCGGCAGGCGCACGCGGCGGGAGACGCTGCGGAACTGGATCGCGTCCAGGTGCGCGTCGCCCCCGGAGGGGTCGCGGGTGAAGTGGGCGATGCCGGAGCAGATCACGGCCACGGCCCCCTCGGTCTTGAGCTGAGCCACGCGCCGGCTGCCCAGGTTCGCGCGGCTGACGAGGATGGTGCCGGGCCGAACGTCCGCCTCCTCGAAGACCACCTCTCCCTGAACATCAGCGGCCGGGGCGTACTGGGGCAGGAGGCAGCGGTCCACCCCCCTGGAGTCTTCGAAGGCGTGCAGCACGACCGGTTCGCCACCGGGCACGAGGGCCTCCAGGCGCCCCGCCTCGGGGGTCCAGGCGCGGCCCCGGAGGTCGGTCTCGATCCACTCGAGCTCGAAGCCCTCGCGCTCCCCGAAGCCGGCGGCGACGAGGCGCCCGTGGACGCGGTCGAGGGTCGCGTCGTAGCCGGGGTTGCCGGGCGAACGGTAGAAACCGTCGACGAAGGTCAGCAGCTCCAGGGCGGCGCCGGTGTCGAAGCCCTCCAGGAGCGGCCCCAGGTGGCGGGCCGGTCCCGACTCCCCCGCCGCGACCGCGGGTCCCCGGTGGCCGACGGCCGCGGCCTCCGGCTCCTCGCCCGGGACCACCGCCGCCGAGCACGGGACCTGGACAGCGGCCGCGACAGCCCAGGTCCAGGCGACCCGTCGGAGGCGGCAGGGAGTGTTCAAGTCCTGCCTCAGAGCTCTTCCGCGGTCTCCATCGGCCCCGGCAACTCGCTGCGGTCGAGCCCCAGGCAGTGCACTCGGAACCAGTGCCGCACTCCGTTGCACCAGGTGCGCCAGTCCGCCTCGATGGCCGCGTCACCGGCGCCCTGGGCGGCGCTGATCCGCAGGCTGCGCTCGTGGTCCAGGCTGCGCAGGTAGCGGGTCAGGTCCCCGGCTTCCGGATCCGCCATGGCCATGGCGGTCGTCAGGGCGGCGGTCGCCATGCGCCTCAGCTCGAGGGAGTCGATCATCTCGACCCGGTCGAGGGAGGTGTGGAAGGTGAAGTCGGTGAAGTGCCAGAAGAGCACCGCCGGCACGCCGCTCTCGATGAAGCGCTCGTGGTCGGTGCCGCCCTCGTAGGGGTTCTCGAAGGTCTCCCAGCCCCCCACGTGCTCGGCCACGTCCACCAGCGCGCAGCGCGCGATGATCGAGAGGCCGTTGGGCACGAGCCACTCCGGCTCGATGTCGCGGCTGCCCCAGAGGGTGTGCTTGTCCGGCAAGATGGTCGTGACCGCGCCGGGGTCCGGGTAGCGCTCGAGCAGGGGCAGTGCTCCGGTCTCCGCCCGGGACTCGCCGATCATCACGGCGTTGACCGCCGCAACGGGCGTGCGCTCCTGGGACTCGAGCCAGAGCTCGGCCTCCTCGTTCTCCATGCCCCAGATGAAGGCCAGGCTGCGCTGGGGCCAGGGCAGGCCGCCGGCATCGAGCACCCGCACCAGGGAGAGGGCGTTCTCCAGCTGACCCGCGGCGCCGCTGGCGTTGTCCGAGGCGCCGGGGGCCTCGAGGTGGCTCGAGAGCGCGACGACCTCCTGCGGCCGCGAGTCTCCGACCACCGTGGCCACGATCGTGCGCGTGCTCGTCTCCCCTTGGTCGACCTCGGCCACGAGGGAGAGGCGCGCCGTCCCGGCGGACTGAGCGTCGACGATGAGCTGGTAGGAGCGCGGGGAGATCTGCGCGACGGGGAGGCCGACGCCGCTCCCCAGGTCCCAGAAGTGGATCGCGTCCCGGTGGCGCTCGCGACCGGTCGGGTCGAGGTTGTAGCCGTTGAGCCCCGCCGAGACGACGGCCACCGCGCCGGCGCGCTTGGCCCGCAGCAGGATGTCCCGGCGCAGGCGCGTCTCCACCAGCAGGATCTCACCGGGTCTCAGGTCCCCCAGGCCCAGGGCCACGTCTCCGCTCACGTCGCAGGCCGGCGCGCCCTCCGGCAGCATGCAGCGGTCCGGGTCCGAGGGCCGATCGAAGGCGTGCAGCACGGACTCGCCACCGTCCGAGGTGCTCAACCGCAGCTCCGCACGGCGCGGGTTCCAGGCCGGGCGCTCCAGCTCGGTCTCGAGGATCTCCAGCTCGAGCTCCGCGCGCCGGCCGAAGCCCGCCGCCCGCAGGTCGCGCTCGATGGTCTCCAGGGCCTGCTGGAAGCCCTCCGAGCCAGGGGTGCGGTAGCGGGCGTCCATGAAGCGCACGGTCTCCATGGCGCGCTCCTCCCGGAAGGCGTTGTAGAGGGTGCCCGCGAAGCGCTGGGTGCCACCCTCCATGAGCTCCACGGCCGGGCCCTCGTGGCTGGTGGAGACGGTCTGGGTCTGCTGCACCATGGCCGCCAGCTCCTGGGCCGAGGGCAGGCCCGGGTCGGTCTGGCAGGCGGCGACGACGAGAGCGACGCCAGCCGCGCCCCATGGCGCGAGGGGGCGCGAGCTCCCGGGGGGGCTCGAGCTCGTAGTGAGCGCCTGGGCGGCGCCGCGACCGTGGGCCTCGTGCATCAGAGGTACCTGTCGATGAGGAGGCCGAGGCGCTCGCGGGCCTCGGCCGGGATCCGCTCCTTGGCGGTCATGATTGCATGGGCCAGGGCCGAATCGCAAGCGCAGGCGGGCGTGGCCGCCACCGCCGGGGCCGCGGCGCGGATCAGCTCCCGCGCGTTGCCCACGTTCTGCTGCATGGTCGCCACGACGGCCTCGACGGTCACGTCGTCATGGCCCTCGTGCCAGCAGTCGTAGTCGGTGGCCATCGCGACCGTCGCGTAGCCGATCTCCGCCTCGCGGGCCAGCCGGGCCTCCTGCAGGTTGGTCATGCCGATCACGTCCACGCCCCAGGAGCGGTAGATCTTCGACTCCGCACGGGTCGAGAACTGCGGCCCCTCCATGTTGATGTAGGTGCCGCCGTCGTGGACCTTCACGCCGAGGCCCCTCGAGGCCTCGAGCAGGCAGGCGCGGGTCTCGGCGCAGATCGGGTCCGCGAACATCACGTGGGCCACCACGCCCTCGTTGAAGAAGGTGTCGATCCGGTGTCGGGTGCGGTCGAAGAACTGCTCGATCAGCACGAAGTCGCCGGGGGCGATGTCCTCGCGCATGGAGCCCACGGCGGAGATCGAGATGATCCGCGAGACCCCGAGCTTCTTGAGACCCCAGATGTTCGCCCGGAAGTTGATCTCGGTCGGGCTGTTCAGGTGCCCGCGGCCGTGGCGCGGCAGGAAGACCATGCGCGTGTCGCCGAGGGTACCGGTGATGAGGCAATCGCTGGGCGGCCCGAAGGGCGTCTCGAGGGCGACCTCCTGAACGTCCTGGAGGCCCTCCATCTCGTACAGGCCGGAGCCACCGATGACGCCGACGACGTGTCCACTTGCCATGGTTCGCGGGGGAGAGTGCTGGGGAGTCTGGGGAGCGTGCGTGGAGAGCGCAGTCTACGGTCTGTCGTCCTCGCGCGAACGGTCCGGGCGCGGTTCGAGCTCCGGCGGGGGCACGTTGGCGCCCTTCCAGCGCCGTCCGCGCACATCCGAGCCCGGGGCCCCGTCGTCGCCCTCGCGGCGGTCGCCTCGGCGCTCACCGCGACCGCGGTCGTGACCGCGGCCGCGATCGTCGCGGCGGTCGTCGCGCCAACGGCCCTGGCCTCCGCGGTCGTCCCGTCGCTCTCCCCTCCAGCGGTCCTGACCCCGGCGCTGGCCGCGGTCGCCATCATCCCGACGTTCGCCGCTCCAGCGACCCTTGCGCTCGCGGTCGCCGCGGCCCTCGCCGCTCCAGCGACCCTTGCGTTCGCGGTCGTCCCGGCCCTCGCCGCTCCAGCGACCCTTGCGCTCGCGGTCGTCCCGGCCCTCGCCGCCCCAGCGACCCTTGCGCTCGCGGTCGTCCCGGCCCTCGCCGCCCCAGCGACCCTTGCGTTCGCGGTCGTCCCGACGCTCGGTGCCGCTTCCGGCGCCTCCACCGTAGCCACGGCCGCCGTATCCGCGACGGGCTCCGCCGCGACGAGCACCTCCGCGGCGTCGTCCGCCGCCCCCTCGCCGGGCACCGCCCCAGGAGCGGCCCCCTTGGCCCCGGCGCTCCTCGGTGCCGTGCCGCTCACCCTCGGTCTGCTCCTCTCGCCAGCGGCTGGAGGCCCCCTCGCTCCGGTGCGGGCGCCAGCGGCGGGGCTCGCCATCCCGCGGGCGGCGGTCGTCCCGACGGTTCCACCGTCCACCGCCCTCGCGCTCTCCCCCACCATCCTGACGCGGCCCACGCTTGTGGCCATCGCGCCGCGGCGGGCGGTCCCCCTCCTCCGCCAGGCGCGCCAGGTCCAGGCGACCCTTGACGAAGCGCGCCAGGAGGCCGCGCACCACCAGGGTGGCGTAGGCGCCACGGGGCAGCTCGAAGGTCAGGCGCGCGCTGCAGGCGCGGGGGTCGGCGCCCCGCTCCAACTCGACCTTCAGGTTGCGCGGCCGGATGAACAGGCGCCGGTCCTCGCCCTTGAGCTGGAAGCCACTGATGCCCTGGATGCGGAACTGCTCGGGCGTCAGGCCCTCGTCCGCCAGGGCGCGCTCGAGCCACTTGCGCTGGGAGTCGATGGTGACGTCCTCGAGGCCCTCGCCGGGCAGGCGCAAGGCGCCGTCCCAGTCGAGGTCCACGTCGAGCTTGCGGTCCGGGAAGACCTGGGGCCCCTCGAGCGTGCTGCCGACTCGCGCACCGCCGTCCCCGGAGAGCTCCGCCATGTAGGCGGCCACGGCCCGGTTCCAGATGTGCGATTGGAAGGCGTAGAGGTGGATCAGTCGCAGGCGCGAGGAGATGTGGAAGAAGGCCCCGGGGAAGTCCTGGGGCTGCTGCCGCAGGTGCTCGAAGACCGAGTGGTGCTCTCCGTACTTGCCGGCGACCTCGCGGCAGGCGCTCCAGTCTCCCCAGGCGCTGCGCAGGGCGCGCTTGAAGGCGCCGATACGGCCAGCATCGTGGTCGGACTCCGCGCACAGGAGGTTGCGCAGGGCAGTCTCCTCGTTGCCCAGCATGAGCTCCTTCGCGACCCATCCCTGGCCGTGGCGCAGGTTCCCGAAGCGCTGCTCGTCGAAGTAGTTCGGCACCCCCAGGCGCCCGACCACGTGGCGGTGGGCCAGGAGCCGCTTGCGCTCGAAGGGGCTGAGGTCCCGCAGTCGCACCTCGAAGGCGTTGCCGTAGCTGTTCTCCGCCGTCAGGGGCACGAGGGCCTTGCCCACGGCGACGATCTTCAGCTCGGGCCGGTGGAGCGAGACGCGCTTGCCCCCCGGGATGCTCATGAACTGCTCGGTCACGCCCTGGCGGTCCTTGAGGCCGGCCATGGCCACGTCGCCGGCCGGCACGTTGGCCATGTCCGCCAGGACCTCGGCCGCCTCGAGCGAGGTCAGCTTGCGCTTGGTGACCTTGTAGACGTTGTGGGGGCCCGCCTCGACGAGGACGTCGTCCTTGAGGAGCTCGCGGACACGGAAGTCGTTGGGTCGGTGTTTCAGGCGCATCGGATCAGGGGGAAGAGCGTTCAGCGCCCGGGGGGGCGGACCTTGGCGAGCTGCTTCAGGACGCGGGTCAAGTCCTTCGGAAGGGGGGCCTGGACGTCCTGCAGGCTGCCGTCCGCGCGGGGAAAGCGTAGCCTCTCCGCGTGCAGGGTCAGGCGCTCGATCAGGGGAGACTCCGCACCGCCGCGCTTGGGCCGGTAGTTGCGCTTGATCTCCGAGAGGGCCAGGGCGTTGCGCCGACCGTAGGTGGGGTCGACCACCAGGGGAAAGCCCAGCTCCGCCAGGTGCACGCGGATCTGGTGGGTGCGGCCGGTCAGGGGCTGACAGCGCAGGAGGGTGAAGCCGCGGAAGCGCTCCTCCACCGCCACCCGCGTGCGGGAAGGCTTGCCGTCCTTGCGGTCCACCCGCATCCGGCCGGACTTCTTGCGGTCCGGGCCGATGGGCAGATCGATCTCCTCCTCGTCGGAGATCGAGAGCGGGTACTCCCCCTCCACCAGGGCCAGGTAGGACTTCTCCACGGTGCCGGCCGCGAAGGCCTCTCGAAGGCGCCGCTCGGCCTCGAGGGTCTTGGCCACCAGCACGGCGCCGCTGGTGCCCTTGTCGATGCGGTGCACGAGGCGCGGCCGAAAGTCGAGGCCCACCGCGGAGTCGACGGGCGAGGCGGGGTCCACGTCATTGCGCTTGAGGGCCAGGTCGAGCAGGGCCCCCGAGAGGCAGGCGTTGCCCCGCTCCCAGCGCTCCGGTTCCACCGGCAATCCGGAGGGCTTGTCGACCACCATCGACTCCTCGTCCTCGTAGAGCACGTCGATCTCGACCCGCGGGGCGACCGGTCGCTGGGGCAGCCCCGTCTGGTCCTCGTCCAGGTCGATCGAGATCACCTGGTCCGTGCGCAGGTGCTTGGACGGGAGGGTCTTCTGGCCGTCGAGCAGCACCTTGCCATCGCGGATGTGATTCCGCAGGAAGCCCTTGTTGAGCAGCGGGAAGAGCAGGCAGAGGAACTCGTCGAGCTCGATGCCGTGCCGCTCACGGGGAACGACGATGTGCTCGGTCACGACCGGGGTCCTCTGTCTCGGGCCACCCGAGGGCGGCGCCTGGATCAAGCGATCGGGGCCTTCTCGCCCGCCTCGTAGACCGAGGGGTGCAGCGCCCCCACGTACGGCAAGTTACGGTACTCGCCGGCGTAGTCGAGCCCATAGCCCACCACGAACAGATCTTCGACTTCGAAGCAGCGGAAGTCGGCCTGGTACTGCACGGCCCTGCGCGAGGGCTTGTCGAGGAAGACGCAGGAACGCACTTCTGCCGCCCCACGCTTGTTGAAAGCCTGCACCAGGGCATTCATGGTGCGGCCCGTGTCGAGGATGTCGTCGACGAGCAGCAGCCGGCGCCCGCGCACCTCCTGGTCCGTGGGAAAGAAGTTCAGGGAGAGGTCCCCGCTGACGGTGCCGTCTCCGTAGCTCGAGGCGGACACGAAGGCCAGCTCGAGGGGGGTCGGGATACGCCGGATCAGGTCCGAGGCGAAGATGCAGGAGCCCTTGAGCACCGAGACGACGGTGAATTTCTCACCCTGAAAGGAGCGGGTCACGTCCTGGGCCACCCGGTCGATCCCGGCGGTGATCTCCTGCTCGGAGAGCAGGATCTTCTGAATGTCTTGGTTCACGGTGATCGTGGGCCGGGGTAGAGCAGGCAGTGCCAGGGGCTCTGGGAGCGCGGAATGAGGGCTGGAGGGCCCATTGTAGCGCCTGGGCAGCTCCATGGCTCAGACCTTTCAATTCGCTCACCGGGGCATGAAGACCCATCCGCCAGGAGCATCCGGATCTATCTCCTGCCCCCCCCTGTAAGTAATTGGCCATGGGAGCAGAATTTCAATCTTGCATGCATTGAATTCGAGGCGGCGAGGTCTAGATTTCGCATCAGTCCCCCGAGGGATCCTCGGTCCTGCCACCCAAGAGTCTCCTCTCGGGTCGCGTGGCCGGCCCCCTGGAAGCCGCAGGGGACTCGAGTGACCGCCGAGATCCGGCGAATCTCCCGATCCACACATTGAATCCGAAGACCGGGTGAGGCTGCTCTTGCGGGTCTCCCCAATGAGAATCACCGCCCTAGAAACACCAATGGCGAAGCGTTCCTACAACCGCCGATCCGACGAAGAGCTGATCCATGACCTGCAGGAGAAGATCAAGCGGGTCGAAGCGCGCATGCAGGCCAAGAAACGGACCGACGCCCCGGTCCTCAAGGAAGTCACGAAGATCACCCGCACCCTGAAGAAGTTCGCCCAGATGGCCGCGGACCACGACCGTGGTGACCTCTCGAACATGACCCTGGCCTTCATCTCGGGGCTCGCGCGGGCCGCAGAAGAGGTGCCGGACAGGCCCAAGCGACGCGGCCGGGGCCAGCGCGAGAGCGCATCCGCCTGACCCTCGCCCGGGTCAGGTCAGGGGGGCACGGCGACCAGGCCCACGATCCGCCGAAAGCCACCCTGCCCCCAAACAGGGCGAAGGCGCTCGTCGAGCAGGAGGCAGGCACCCGGCGCGGCCACCCAGAGGCGCCCGTGCAGCGCCGCCCCGGCCCCCAACGGGCGAGGCCAGGGCGAGGGACCCGGCCCCCCGCAGGGCCGACCCTCGAGCCGCGGTCCACGGGCCTCGATCACCCAGGGTGACAGCCCCCCTCGCTCGACGAGGACCCCCGGGACCGCGGGGCCACGGGGCAGCGGCCAGGAGTGCGCCGCGAGGGTCCGTAGCTCCGCGTCCACACGTCGCAGGCGGCGGTGCGTCCCGTCGCGGGTGAGGATCCAGGCTCCGCCGCCCCGCGCGGGCTCCAGCCCCTCGCAGAACTCTCCATCCCGCCAGGGGCGGAAGGCGACCCGCGGCCGGCTCGGGTCGGAGGCCCCGTGCAGGGCCAGGCCGTCCGGACCGGCGAGCAGGAAGCCTCGGTCCAGGGGCGCCCAGTGGGTCGCCCCCGGCGCCGGACAGAGGGCCTCCAGGCCGTGCCCCGCGCGCACCCGCCCCAGGCTCCTGAGCTCCCCGCGCCCCGCGAGGAGGTAGGCCGCTCCCGAGGCGTCGCAGCGCAGCCCTGAGGCTCCCTCCAGGTGCAGCACGGAGCCGGAGTCCGGCTCGGCGGCGGACCGGATCAAGAGGCGAGCGGAGCGGGGCCCCGGCCCCGGGGCCGCCACCACCCAAGGGTCCCCCACGCGCCCCACGGCCACCTCCAGGGGCCAGGGCACGGCACGCCGTGCGCTGCGACGGCCGTCCACGTCGAGGCCCACCAGGGCCTGCCCGTCCCGATCGCAGGCCCAGACCACCGGTGGCCCCGGCGGCGGTAGCGCGCGACCGGGGACCGCGGCACCGAGCGCCGCCAAGAGGCCCACCACGCACCCCAGCCCAGCGGTACCCCACGAACGGCTCCGGAACTCCACCCCCGCAGGACGCCCGGGCCCCTTCCGCGGTCACTCCAAGGCGACGGATTAGGAGCGAGAGTAGCGGTCTCCCACCACTCACCGGTCACCGAGCCCGCCGACTAGCCCGGCCTATTCATGAGGCTTTGACGCATTGGGACCCAACCGGCAGCCTTCGGCTGCCGGTTGGGTGCTAATGCGTTGAAGGCTCATGAATAGGCCGGGCTAGACTGTGCCCCCCCGACCTCCCTCTGCGAGCACTCGACCGTGAACCAGAACCTGCTCTACGCCCAGCACGAGGCCGCCGGCGCGGCGCTCCTGCCCCCCGACAACGCCTCACCCCTGTTGACCTACGGCGACGTGCCCGGCGAGTACGCCGCGGCGCGTGGGACCTGCGCCCTCTTCGACGAGACGGACCGCGGCCGCGTCGACGTCCTGGGACCGGACGGGGCGGACTTCCTGCAACGTCTCCTGGCCAACGTGGTCACCGCCCTCGAGCCGGGTCAGGGCAACCGCAACCTGCTCCTGACCGGCAAGGGCAAGGTGCGCTTCGACTTCGACCTGGCGCGGACCGAGGCGGGCTTCCAGCTCTCCACGCCCCCCGGCCAGGCCCCGGACCTGTCGGCGGCCCTCGACATGTACCTCTTCGCCGAGGACGCCCAGCTCGTGGACGCGACCGAGAGCCACGCCCCCCTCCTGGTGGTGGGACCGGAGGCCGAGGCCGCGATCGCCGGCGCCCTGGGCTCCGCTCCCCGCGAGGAGCACGCCGCCATCGAGGTCGAGCTCGAGGGCCGCCCGGTCCGCATCACGCGCCTCGCTCCCTTCGGCCCGCCCTCCTTCCGCGTCGACGGAGGCCCGCAGCTCGCGCCCCAGCTGTGGGAGCGCCTCTCCGCCGCCGGAGCGCGCCCCGCCGGCCGCGTGGTCTCCGACTCCCTGCGCGTCGAGGACTGCCGAGCCCTCTCCGGGGCGGACGTGGACGAGAACGTCTACCCGCAGGAGGCCCGCCTCGAGGAGGCCTTCGACCTCTCCAAGGGCTGCTACATCGGCCAGGAGGTCGTGGCCAAGATCGACACCTACGGCGGCCTCAACAAGCGTCTGTGCAGCTTGCGGGTCTCCCACTCGGACCCGGTCGAGCAGGGCACGCGGCTCTTCCGCCACGACGACGAGAAGGGAGAGTGGCGCGACCTGGGGATGGTCACCTCCTGGGCCTACTCCTTCGAGCAGGACAGCGGCCAGGTGCTCGCCTACGTCAAGCGCCGGCACCAGGAGCCGGGCACCACCTTCCGCATCGGCGAGGGGCCGGCTGAGGCGACGCTGTTGCGCTAGCCC
>CAZQAT010000090.1:0-19963 GCA_964591315.1 uncultured Planctomycetaceae bacterium | reverse complement strand
GGAACGGAGTTGGGTCCCAATGCGTCAAAGCCTCATGAATAGGCCGGGCTAGCGCGCCTCCAGGATCTCGATGTCGTAGCCGTTGGGATCGTGCACGAAGATGTACTTCGAGGAGAGCTCCGGCCGGCTCTCCCGGGACCACCAGCCGCGGCGGGCGACCTCGGCCTTGATGGGCTCCAGATCGTCCACCAGGAAGGCCAGGTGCCCGAACTGGTCCCCCAGCTCGTAGTCGCGGCTGTCCTTGTTGTGGGTCAGCTCGATGAAGTAGTTCTCCTCCTCGTCGGAGAGGAACACGAGCGTCGCCTCGTCACCGATCTCGTGGCGGCGGGTCTCCTTGAGGCCCAGGAAGTTCGTGTAGAAGTCGAGGGTCGCGTCGAGATCCTTCACGCGGATCATTGTGTGGTAGAGCTTCATGGCCGAGAGAATAGCGCGAGATTGATCCGAGGTGCGCCTTCACAGACCGGGGCCGCCGTGACAGACTCTCGCGCCCTCGCGCGCTGGCAGGACGGCGCGCGGCCTTCTTTCTGCCCCCGTTCGCGTCCATGTCCGAGCTCATCACGCCGGAGGTCTGGCCCCAGGAAGGCCTGACCGCCCCCCAGCCCGCCGCCTCCAACCCCCTGGTGGCGATCCAGCCCAGCCACATCCACGGCATGGGCCTCTTTGCCCGTCAGACGATCGACGAGGGCTCCCTGATCGGAGTCTACGAGGGCAACATGGTCCTCGAGGGCGAGGAGGGGGACGACGGCGAGCACGTCCTGTGGATCTACGACGAGGACGAGGAGCGCGAGTACGGCATCGACGGGCGCAACGAGACGCGCTTCGTCAATCACAGCCGCAGCGCCAACGCGGCCTTCGAAGGGGAGGAGCTCGTCGCCCTGCGCTCCATCGCGGCGGGCGAGGAGATCACCCACGACTACGGCGAGGCCTGGGCGGACCTCGACTGAGGCTCGGGCTCCCCGGCCCCGCAGCCGGCGACCAGGATCACGGCCCAGTAGGGCAGCATCAGGCGCGGCCAGAGGGCGGGGAAGAGCAGGAAGTGCACCAGGCTCGCGGCGAGGGCCGCGCAGGCCAGGGCGAACCAGCGGTTCCGTAGCCCGCCCTGCAGGAAGCCGAAGAACAGCGCGCCGAGGCCGAACAGGGTGACGGTCAGGGGCCGCCAGGCCTTGAACATCGGCAGGGAGCTGAAAGAGCGCTCGAGCGCCATCCCCAGGTCCCGGGCGGGTGTCTCGTCCGCGGGCAGGGCCTTGTACTCGACGAAGGTGTGGTGGAAGACCGTCCACCAGCCGTAGGTGCCCCGTCCCGCGGTGCAGAGCCAGGCCGTGACGGCGAGCAGGGCCAGCCCCGTGACGATGCTCGCGGCGGAGGGACGCGAGTCTCTCTCGGCGCTCCACCAGTCCGCGAGCAGCAGGGGGGCCGCGAGCAGCACGTGATCGGCCCGCGTCGCCACGGCCAGCACCAGGAGCACGAGGGCCGTGCGCCGCCGGTGCGTCTCGAACAGGCAGAAGGCTCCGCCGAAGAGCAGGGCGCCCGCCAGCATGTCCGGCGTCGCGAGTCCCATGGCCTCGGCGGCGCCCGTGACCGGAAAGGCCGCCAGGGTGCCGAGGACCGCGAGCTTGTTCGGCAGGAAGCGTGAGATCCAGGTGACGAACAGGATCCCAAAGGCGACCCCGGCCAGCATCGAGAGCCAGTAGGTCGTACGCAGGGGCGAGAGGCCAACGGCGCGGGCCATGTACAGCGGCGCGAGGAAGGTGAGCCGGCCGCGGTAGAAGGGCAGCTGGGCGGAGAAGGCGGCCGGGTCGTCGGCCAAGCGCTGGCGGTAGACCCGCGCGCCGCGGGGGTCCGCGGCCCCCTCCACGACCGGGTCCTCGCCTCGCAAGGCGGCCACGTCCTCGGCTGGAAGCTCGTCAGCGACGCGCTCGAAGACCGCGGTGTGCAGCTCCTCCTCGCTCGCCCCCGCGAACTCCTCGACGCAGCCCAGGTAGCCGAGCAGGTCCCACTCGTGGATGGGCGTCCACAGGGTGCTCACCCCGAACGGCAGCAGGATCACGGCCACGAAGACCGCGATCACAGGCTGGGCAAGGCGCTGCAGGGGTCCCGGTGCCGCGCCGTCCTCCGGGTCGCTCGCCATGGGGCTGAACCTACCAGCCGATGGGCTGGCTCGCTCCGAGTCCCGGCCCGTAGATCAGGGCGTTCGAGAACAGGCGCCCGGTCGCCAGGTGGTAGCCGCGGAAGGCGGGCACCCCGGCGAAGAGGATCAGCTGGCCGCGGCCCATGCCCTCGCGGGTCAGGAAGGCGCTGTCGGCGATGCGCTCCCGGGCCTCGGGCCAGAGCAGGCCGCCGAGGCGCAGCTCCGGGGCGGAGGCGAAGCGGATCGGCGTCGCCGTGCCCTTGGTCAGGAAGACCGAGGAGCCGCTGGCGGCGATCGGCAGGCGCTCGCCACAGCCGTAGGTCAGCCAGTGGTCGAGGTCCGCTTCCGCGAGCAGGTTGGCGCCGGAGGGGGAGAAGCGGCGCATCCAGGCGTCGCGCTCCTCGATCGGTGTGTCGTCCTTCCCGGCCTTGCCGCTGTCCTCTTCGGTGGCGTCGCCCTCGGCCTCCTTCTCCGGTGCCTGGGAGGGCTCCTCGTCGTAGAGCAGCCCCAGGTCGACCTCCACCTCGCGTGCAGACCGCTCCCGGGCCACGGCCCGCTCGTAGACGTCGAGTTTCTCGAGGGCGTTGCGCCGCAGGGTCACCGAGGAGAGGCCGAGGCGGCCGGAGGTCAGGCTGGTGGCGGAGGAGCCCACGGCGACCAGGGTCCCGCCGTCGCGCATCCAGTCCTCGAGTTGGCCCTTCGCCGAGCGCAGGATCGAGTCGAGGCCCCCCGGCGGCAGGACCAGGACGTTGTAGCGGCGCAGGTCCGCGCGCCGGAAGCCCTGAGCGTCGAGGATCGAGAAGGGCACCCCCAGGCGCACGTCGAGGTGGTGCCACAGGTGGCCGTAGCTCGAGGTGCTGACCGGCGCGTTGGCCACGACCGCGATGCGCGGGCGGGCCAGGAGGTTGAAGTGGCCGCCGCCGAGGTCCGGGCCCTCGCCGGGGGCACGGCCGCTGGAGATGCGCACGACGGTGGCGCCGGACTCCTCCGCGGCCCGACGCAGGCGGCGCTCGATCTCTTCCACGTCCTTGCCCTCCTGCTCGCCCCGGCGAACCAGCAACGAGCCACGGCTGAATGCCCGCTCGCCGACCTCGAAGTCCCGGTCCGAGGCGTGGAGCTGGACCCAGGACTCCATGGCCCGCGCGGCGAAGACCACCGCGCTGTCGTCGTGGCCGTCGACGACCCAGCCGTAGACGTCCTCGTCGGCGACGCCGTTGGTGTCGATCGGCCCGCGCGAGAGCATCCAATCCGGGCCGCCGTCCCCGGGCGCTGGCACGAAGTCGCTGGCCGGGTCGATCGAGGGCACCGTGCCCCACCAGGCGTCCAGGTCGAAGGCGTGGGCCAGGGACCAGGCCGTCAGGTCGTACATCTTCGAGCCCTTGCCGCGCTCGAGTTCCTCGCGCTCCTCCTTCAGGATCCCCAGCTCCATGCGCGGATCGAACTCGAAGTAGGCCCGCAGCACCTGGCGCTGGGGCTGGCGGGCGCGGGCCACCAGGGTCCACTTGGGGAGGGTCAGCTCCTCCTCGGCCCCGCCGCGGGCGCCCTGGGCGCCGCGCATCACCCGCTCGCGGGCGAGGAAGTCGTACTCGATGCCCTGGCCGGCGAGGACCTTCAAGGTCTCCGCCATGCGGGTCGGGTCGCCGTCGAAGCGAACGGCCAGCCACTCGTCGTTGCCCTCGGTGTCCGCGGCCACGTTGCGGCGCTTGTTGGCCAGGAAGTCCGCCAGGACGTCCTTCCGGTGGCGGCGCAGGGACTCCAGGTTGGCGAAGCTGGCGGTCACCTGGTGGTGCACGGCCTCGCGGAAGGTGAGCAGCTCTCCGGAGGCGCGCCGCAGCTGGGAGCCGTAGGTGGCGGCCTGCTCGTAGAGGATCCCGATGGCGCCGTTCAGGGAGCCCCAGGAGTCCGAGTAGAAGGGCCCCCAGGCGTCCGCCCACTCGCGGGTGTAGTAGCTCCAACCCTGGGCGTCGAAGGCGGCGCCCGCCTCGTCCCCGAAGATCGACTGCCAGTGGATGGTGCGCTCCGGCAGCATCGGGTTGTGGGGCTCGGCCTGGGGATAGAACAGGAAGGTGTCGAGGCTCCCCATCTCGTGGGCGTCCACGAACAGCTGCGGGTTCCAGGAGCGGGCCGCCACCCAGCGCGCGCGGGTCTCGGGCTGCGTCCCGGCCATCCAGTCCCGGTTCATGTCGAACAGGTAGTGGTTGCCGCGCCCGTAGGGCCAGTGCCCCCGGTGCATCGAGGCGTAGTCCAGGTTGGGCGTGTAGCCCGCGGACTGCTCGACCATGCCGATGATGCGCTCGCGCCCGTCCGGGTTCATGCAGGGGTCGATCAGGATCACCAGGTCGTCCAGCAGCGCGCTGACATCCTCGTCCTGGCCCGCGACCAGGTGGTAGGCCACGGCCATCGAGGCGTCGGTGCCCGAGAGCTCGTCCCCGTGGATCGAGTAGCCCATCCATGCGATGGCGGGGGAGGAGTCGACGATGGTGTCGGCGGCGGGGCCCCCGAGGCCGCGCGGGTCGGCGAGCTTCGCGATGTCACCGCGGATCGACTCCAGGCGCGCGTGGTTGGCGGGGGAGGTGACCACGGCGAGCACCAGCTCGCGTCCCTCGTGGGTGTGCCCGAAGGTCGAGAGGGTCATGCGGTCGGAGGCCGCGGCCCAGGCGCGGAAGGCGGTCAGCACCTCGTCGTGACGGGCGAGCCGCGAGCCGTGCTGCTGCCCCAGGAAGGAGTTCGGCGTCGGCAGGCTGGCGTCGTAGGTGGCGCCGGGGAAGAACTCGACGTCGTAGGCGTAGCGCTCGGCGTCGCCGAAGCGGATCGACCTGTCACCTGAGTCCTGCGGCGCGGCCGCGAGGGCCGAAGGCTCCGCCGGGGCGAGGGCGCAGGAGAGCAGGAGCGTGGAACAGAGGAGAGAGGCGGCTCGGGGCGTGATCATGGCCCTAGGCTAGAACCCCTGCCCTCCCCGCGCCAACTCCGCAGCCCCGCATCGACCCATGCGCCCGTACGCCCTCGCCCTCCTGCTCGCCACCAGCGCCGTCGCCCTCCCGCACCAGGAGCCGGAGTTCCCCGAGTACGTCGAGCGCTCCATGCGCGGCTTCACCGTCCAGGTCGACGCGGAGCTCGCCGCCGAGGACAGCGAGCTGGGTCGAGAGGTGCTCGAGCTACTCGACTTCAAGCTCTACGAGACTCGCCGCGTCCTGCCCGAGGCCGCGATGAAGGAGCTGGAGAAGGTCGTGATCTGGATGGACGTGGACGACCCGAACGTGCCCGGTGGCGTCTACCACCCGTCTCGCAAGTGGCTCGAGGCGAACAGGCGCAACCCCGAGATGGCCGGCTGCGTCCAGTTCGGCAACGCGAGGAACTTCCTCTCCTGGTCCTTCGACCAGCCCTCGATGCTCATCCACGAGCTGGCCCACGCCTACCACCACCAGGTCATCGGCTACGGCGAGGAGGGCATCGTCGAGGCCTTCAGGAGGGCCCACGAGAGCGGGAGCTACGACTCGGTCCTGCGCAACAGCGGCCGCACCGAGAAGGCCTACGCGATGAACAACGCCAAGGAGTACTTCGCGGAGCTGAGCGAGGCGTGGTTCGGCGTCAACGACTTCTACCCCTTCGTGAAGGCGGAGCTGCGCGTGCACGACGAGGAGGGCTTCGACGTGGTGCGGAGGGTGTGGTACGGCCGGTGATGCCTGGGCTCGCCTCAGGCGCTCTCCGGCGGGACGGACCGCACCTCGCCCTCGGAGAGGAAGGCGAGCTTCGCCTCGACGCGCTCCGGCGCCAGGTCGTAGCGCTGGGCCACCAGCCGGGCGTAGCTGCGCAGCTGCGGGCCGTGGTGCTCCACGAGCCCGTCGAGGCCGTGCTCATCGGGGCGGTCGGTCTTGTAGTCGATCACGCAGGCCCAGCGGACCTCTCCAGCCTCGCGTCCGAGCACGAGGCGGTCGATCGACGCGGTCCACAGCTCCTCCTGGCCGTCGTCGTCCTCGATCAACTGCACGAAGCTCGCCTCGCGCAGGACCTCGAGCTCGAGACCCTGCGGCGCGCCACAGGTCGCGGGGGTGAGCAGCTCGCGCAGCGGCTCGGCCGCGAGGCCCTTGCGCAGCACGGCGAGGGCGGCCTTGCCGGCGGAGGCGCCCGCGCGCTGGAGGGCGCGGTGTCCCTCCGGGTCGAAGCCGTCGATCCACTCCAGGTCCTCGAGGCAGGCGTGCACGAGCGTCCCCACCTGGGCGCCGCGGGTCGGCCGCAGGCAGTCCGCGGCGGAGACCGGCGCGCCGCTCTCGCTGCGGGAGGGAGAGCGGCGGCGCAGGCTGCGGGGCCGCCTGCTCTCGGCCAGCTGCAGGCGCCGCTGCTCGTCTTGCGGCGCGGCGGCCTGGTCCGGCTTGAGCCCCTTCGCCCAACCGCCGCCGGTCATGCTCGCGGGGTGGGTCCAGACGACCCCGTGCTCATCGGCCTCGCTCCAGCCGTCGCCGGCCAGCGCCGCGCGAATCAGCTGGTGGGTCTCGGGGGCGCGGGGCTTCTTGCTCTTCTTTCCCTCCTTCTCGGGCAGCGCGGGCAGGATCAGGTCGAGGCGGCGCTTGGCGCGGGTCGCCGCCACGTAGAGCACGCTGGTCGCATCCTCGATCATGCGCTCGGTCAGGAGCTCGTAGAGCCCGCGTAGCTCCTCCGAGATGGGGAGCAGACCCTTGCGGGGTGCCACCGAGGCGCGCTGGATCGAGCCCGCGGGATCGGGGCGGTCGACGAGCACGCCGTCCCGCTGGCCGAGCAGGCGACCCGCGAGCTCGGGCAGGACCACCGCGTCGAACTCGAGACCCTTGGAGCCGTGGATGGTCATGACCCGCACCCGCGCGCTGCTGGGGGACTCGACGCTCTGGGTGCGCACGTGTTCGACGAAGGCCGAGGTGCGCGCCTCGCCGAGGGGCTCGAAGGCGTAGGCCTGGTCGAGCAGCTGGGCGAAGCGGGCCCGATCCCAGGCGGTCCAGGTCTCGTCGTCCTCGATCTCCAGGGCCACGCGCCGGGTGAACTCCGCCAGGCCGTCCCGTTGCAGCTCGGCGCGCAGCTCGCTCGAGCGCCGCCGGCGGTCCTCGCTGCCCATCCCCGGCTCGAGCCGGGCGAAGGCGGCCAGCGGCGAGGTCGCCACGTGGAAGACCGCCGCCGTGTCGTCGGGGTGGTCGATGAAGTGCAAGAGCGAGACGTGCACGAGCACGGCCCGCGCGTCGGTCAGGGGATTGCCGCCCTCACCGCTGACGTCGACCCCGCGCTGGCGCAGGGCGTGGATCAGCCGCGGGATGGCCTTGTTCTTGCGCAGGAGCACGCCCACCTGCGCGTCGGAGGCCTCGGCCAGGATGTCCTCCACCCGCTCCACCGCGCGCTCGAGCTGGGGCGCGTCCTTGTGAGCCTCGTCCTCCTCCGGCGCCCGCGCCTCGACGGCGAAGGCCGCGCCGGGGAGGTCACGGGCCGCCGAGTGGGTCGTGTAGGACTCGCCCCAGCGCGCCGCGGCCCTGCGGTGGGGCTCGTGGCCCTCGCCCTCGAACACCGGGCTCGCCGCGAGGTCGCCGAAGATGCGGTCGACCGTGTCGAGCACCACGGCCGAGGAGCGATAGCTCGCGTGCATCTCGTCCGCCTCGAGGCCCGGCAGGCGCTCCGCCAGGCCCGCGAGCAGGCGCGGCTCGGCCTGGCGGAAGGAGTAGATCGACTGCTTGACGTCTCCGACGCAGAAGAGGCTGCGTCCGCCCTCGCCATCGGCCACGATCTCCCGGGCCAGCTCCTCGAGGATGCGCCACTGCACCGGCGCGGTGTCCTGGAACTCGTCGAGCAGGAGGTGGTCGATGCGCCCGTCGAGTCGGAACCAGCGGTCGTGCTCGCCCTCGTCCAGGGGCAGGGCGCGCGCGGTGCGCGGCGCCAGGGCGTAGGGCAGGTCGGAGAAGCCGAAGACGCCCTCCACCCGCTTGCGGCGCTGGAAGGCCCCCTCGAAGGCCTCGAGCAGCTCCGCGGCGGCCCTGTTGTTGCCTCGCAGGCGCCCGAGGATCTCAGCCTTCGCGCGGCGCAGGACGACCTCCATCGGCTCGACCATCTCCTCGGGGAAGGGGGCGCGATTGAACTTGCGCTCGGGGCCGAGGAAGTGGCAGCCGAGGCCGTTCTCGACCACCTTCTCCCACAGGCCGTCGCACACCTTGCCGAGCAGGGTCGCGCGGCCCTTGACCCATGCCACCTGCTCGTCGCCGTCCTTCTTCTTCGGCAGCGGCGAGGCCTCGATCGCCGCCAGGGCGGCGGCGAGCTCCTCGTCGTCCACCGTGGCGGGCACCGCGGGCAGCTCCCAGGCGCCGTCCGCGCACTCCAGGTGCACGTGGCGTAGCTTGCCGGTCTTCTCGAGCAACGTGCCGTGCACGCTGCGCCCGACGTCGCCCTTGGCGAGCTCGCGCAGGAGCAGCACGATGCGCTCGGGCTCCTCCTGGGCCAGGACCTCCTGGAGGACCTCCGACCGCAGGCGCACGTCCACGCGCTCGTCGCACAGGCTCCAGTCGGGTGGCAGCTCGAGCTCGAGGGCGAAGAGGCCCACGAGGTGCACGAAGAAGGAGTCGATCGTGCGCACCTGGAAGGCGTGCAGGCTGCGGGTCGTGCTCGCGAGGAGGTCACGGCAGGTGGCTCCCTCCAGGGCGCCGAGCCCGAGGGCCTTGGCCAGCTCGGTGCGCTTCTCCTCGCTCTCGCAGGCCTCGACCAGCCGCTCGAGCACCCGGTCGAGGATCTCTCCGGCCGCCTTGCGGGTGAAGGTCGTCGCCAGGATGCGCTCGGGCTGGACGCCCTCGAACAGCAGGCGCAGGAAGCGGTTCGTCAGCCGGTAGGTCTTGCCCGTCCCGGCCGAGGCCAGCAGGCAGAGGTTGCGGGCTTCGCTCATTCCTCGTCCCCCTCGGTCAGACCCTCGACCAGTCCGGTACCGCCGATGGCCGCCAGGATCGGCTCCCGAGGAGTGAAGCCCTCGCGCTCGAAGAACTCCCCGCGCCGGATGCGCCGCACCACCTCCTCGGCCGTCTCGTAGGCGTCCGCGACGCCCTCCTCGAGGCCCTCGAACTCGCCCTTCTTGCGGCTCCAGGTGTCCACCGGGTAGAAGCCGAGCTCGTGCTGGTTGCGGCAGAGGGCGACGTAGCCCATCTGCGTCGGCATGCGCTCGCCGCACAGGTCCTGGACGAGGAAGCAGTAGAGCGGGAGCTGCAGGTCTCTCCAGCTGCCGTCCGCCTTGCGGTGGGCCTTCAGCGGGGGCGTCAGACCCTCGCTGGTCTTGTAGTCCCAGACGGCGTACTCCACGTCCTTGCCCGCCCCGCGCCGGTCGATGCGGTCGATGCGGCCCGTCAGCTTCATCGGCGTGCCGTCGACGAGGAGGGGCACACCCTCCTTGCCGGGTCCCCACTCGACCTCGAAGATGCGCCAGCCCTGGCTGGCGCGCTCGGCCTGGCGAGCGGCGAAGGTCCGCATGCGCGCGTCGAGCTGCCGCAGCTGCAGCCGCACGGCCGGCAGGGGGTGGCGGCCGTAGAGCTCGTCCGCCAGCTGCTCGAGCTCGCCGATCAGGAAGCGCGCGATGGCCTTCTCGTCGGTCGTGTCCCGCAGCTTCGGCTCGAGGCCGAAGCGCTCGAGCGCCGTGTGGGCCAGGATGCCGAAAGCCATGGGCTCGAGCTCCCGGGCGCTGTCGTCGACCGTGTCGAGCTTCAGCACGCGCCTCAGGTAGTAGCTGTAGGGGGAGTCGAGGAAGAGCTTGAAGTCCGTCACCCGCATCGACTCCACGGGCGACGCGTCGGCGCACGGTAGCTCGAAGCTCGGGCTCTGGTCCTCGATGGAGGCGCGCGTGGCGGCGGCGCCGCCGAGGAAGGCGCGCACCCGCTCGGGCAGCTCCTCGGGGGGGCGCTGGAAGGCGATCCGACTGGGCAGCTGGGGGTCGCCGCTCAGGTGGCGCCGTCCGCTGATGAAGGCGACGCGCTCGCGGGAGTGGAGCAGCAGCTCCGTCGCGTAGGCGTCCCGGGCCAGGCGCCGCTCGTTGTCCTCGAGGCCGAGGCTCTTGCGCAGCCGGTCCGGCAGGAAGGCGTCGCCGCGCACGGACTCGGGCACGCGACCCTCCTCGAAGCCCACGACCACCAGGGCCGGTGCGTTGTCGAGGGGCAGCTCGAACCAGCCGAGCATCTCGATAGTCTGCTCCTCCTCTCGTGCCGGCACGGGGGGCACGACCTCGCCCTCCAGGGCGCGCAGCACGAGCTCCATGGCCTGGGCGCCGCCGCCGCGAGGGTCAAAGTCTGCGGGCAGCTCCTCGAGCTCGGCCAGGGCCGTGCCGATACGCTCGAGGGCGTACAGCGTCGCCCGCTGGCCCTCCTCGCCGCGCTCGAAGGGCTCGTCGTAGACCGCGCCGAGGAAGGCCCGCAGGCTCTCCGTGGCCTGGCCGAGGCCGAGGGAGCCGTTGCTCCAGAGGGGACCGAAGAGCTCCTGGGTTCGCGACCAGAGCGCGCGCATGCGGCCCCGCAGGGCCCCGTCCTTGCTGGCGTCCTGGCCGTCACTGGCCGCCGACCAGGTCCCGTCCACGAGGCTCGGCAGGTGGCGCCGGAAGTACTCGTCCACGTCGGCCACCGGGTCCGAGCCGGGGAGGTCGCGGCGCAGGGCGCCCTCGAAGTCCGCGTGACGCACGAGCTCCGCCAGCTCCCCGTAGCGCTGCGAGCGCAGGAAGGCAGCCGCCAGCTCCACCAGGCGCAGGGGGCCGCTCAGGCCCAGGGGCCGGCCTGCGGCGTCCCGGGCGCGCACCTCCTCCTGGGCCAGCTGCCGCTGGACGAAGGGCGCCACCTCCGGGTCGGCCAGCCCGACGGTGATCTCGTCCGCGGAGAAGCGGCCCTCCCAGCCGGCCATCACCGCGCAGGCCGTGCGGGCCTGGTCCCCGGGACGGTCGACCACGTGCCAGCGCTCGAGGTCCAGGCTCACGTCACGCCGGGCCCACTCCTGCGGGCGCAGGCAGCCGAGCTCGTCGAAGCTCGCCTCGAGCTCCTCGGGGGCGAAGACGAGGGAGGTGAGCTGCGCGGCGCTCGCCTCCAGGGCCTCGCACGCCAGCTTCTTCAGCTCGCCGATCCCGACCAGGACCACCCGCTCGATGCGCTCGCGCGGCACGATCCAGCCCTCCTCGATGGCCCGCAAGCGCTCGAGGTGCGGGTCCGCCAGGTCGTGGGCGGCCAGCTCCGCCTGCATGGCCTCCTGGGCCCGGGCCAGGGCCTCCCAGCGGCGCCGCTCCCCGGGTCGCTCCTGGAGCAGCCCGTCCGCGGCCACGTCCTCGAACCTCAGGGTCTCCGCCGCCAGCTCGCCGAACAGGCCCCGTACCCGCTCCGCGAGCTTCCACCAGCCGTCGAGGTCGTCCGGTTCGGGGGGACGCGCGGCGAGGCTGGCCAGGGAGTGCTCGTCCAGACCCCGCAGGGCTCGGGTCCAGGCGAGGGTCCGGGCCATGCGGCCGGCGGTGCGCCCCTGGAGCTCGAGCAAGGCGTCGCTCAGGGTGCCGGCGGTGACGACCTTCGGTGCGCGGAACTCACCGTCCGCGGCCGCGGCGGTCGCCAGGGCCTCCTGCAAGAGGCGCCCGCCCCGAGCGCCCGGCAGGGCGATCACCACCCGGCTCAGGTCGGGCCCCAGCTCGTCGGTGATCCAGGCGCCCGCCGCCTCCAACGGCATGCGCTCCCAGCCCAGAAAGTGCCGCCCGCTCACCCGCTCCGTTTCCATGGAGCGATCCTATCCAGCAGCGCGCGGTGTCCCAAGCCCGGGCCGCGCGCGACGGACACAGGGGGCTCGTTCGGCCCAGGTGCAGTGCTCCTGTTGGGAATCTCGGAGCCACAGGAGATGAGGAGGGGACCTGGCCCGGCGCCTCAGACCAGGTCGAAGCCCGCCGCGGGGAGCGCCAGGCGCAGGGGGCTCGCGGGGCGCTCCTCGTCGAGGTCGAGCTGGTGGTAGCCGCGGGGCGCCACGTCGTTGGGGCCGTCCGGGTGGAACAGGCCCGCGAGGAGCTGGACCTGGCGCCGGCCGACCCCGAGCTCGAACTGGCCCCCGCCGTAGGCCGGCAGGCCGCGGGTGCGGCAGGCGTCGTAGGTCTCGAAGAGGCGCCGCAGCGGCCCGAAGCGGCTGGGCTTGATGTTCAGCGCGGCCGCGGGGAGGGGCATGCGGTCGACGTCCGCCAGGGAGTGGATGGGCGCGTCCCAGCTCACCCGCGCGCCGCGCTCGCGCAGGAGGGCGAGCACACGCGGCTCGTCGTGGGGGTCCTCGACGATCACGTCCGGCAGGGCGTCGAGGACGCGGGCGTAGAGGGCGGGGTCCGCGACCACGTCCACCGGCGTGCCCACGTAGGCGCCCTTGAAGTCCACCACGTCCACCGCGCCGGTCTCGGCCAGGCGGGCGCAGAGCTCCGCGCTCCAGTCCGGCGTGGCGTCGAGCTTGAAGCGCATGTCCGCGTGCACGGCGAGGCGCTGGGCGACCGGCTCGAAGTCGCGCAGGCCGAGGGAGACGCCGAAGTGCACCGGCGCGAGCGCCGCGCCCAGGGTCTCCTCGAGGCCGAGGCCGTTCTGCCGCAGGGCGAGGTCGAGGGCGGCGCTCTCGAAGGCCCAGCGCCGGTAGTCGCGCCAGGCCGTGTCCTGGGGAGGCGTCGGCCACAGCTCGGTCTCGTCGAGGCGCGCCGAGAAGCTCTCGAGGGTGAAGGCCCCGCCGAGGTCGAGGCCGGTCACGTGCCCGCGGAGCTCGAGCTGCCGGTCCTTGTCCCAGGTCACGTCCTCCCCGCTGCCGGTGTGCCCTGCGCCGCTCAGGTGGAGCTCGGTCGTGTGCCGCTGGAAGCCCGAGTTCGTGTCGAGCACGAGCCCGGTCGCCGTGCAGGTCTCGACCGTGAGGGGCAGCGCACGCACGCGCTCCCAGCGAGGTTTGTCGTCTGTGGCGCAGGCCATCGGTGGGCGTTCGGGGTCGCTCCGGAGGACTGGTCCCAGGGTGCACCTCGGCGCGCGGGATCGCCAGGCTCAGGGGGACCGGGAGGGCTCGAGGGTCTCGCAGGAACTGGTGGTGCGGCGGGACCGGCCTCGGGCCTGGACCAGCCCCGCGCGGCACCATCTCCGCTCCCGGTTCGGCGCGCGGCGAGCGCCGTGGACCGCGTTCCGGTTAGACTCTGCCGCCATGGACCCGGCCCGGTTGCAGTCCCTCGTCGCGCGCGTGACCCGCAAGGTGCTCTCCGGGGGCAGCGCTGCGCCCGCCCCGCGCCACTCCGGTGTCCGCGTGGAGGCGACCCCGCCCCGCGGATCCGCGCGTCCGGCCGATCCGGATCGCCACGCGGCCCCCGCTCGGGACGCGTCCGGCGTGCGTCTGGTGACCGCCGAGGAGCTGGCGAGCACCGCCGACGGCACGAGCTACGCCGTGCCCGCGGGCGCCCGGGTGACGCCCCTGGCCCGGGAGGAGGCCTGGCGCCGGCGCATCGAGCTGGCCGAGGCCGTGCCCACCTCCCGCCGCAGGCTGCGGGTGGCCGTGGGGGCCGACCACGGGGGCTTCGAGATCAAGGAGGGGCTGCGGGAGTGGCTGGGACGGTCCGGGCACACCGTGCTGGACCTGGGCACCCACGACACCGATGCGGTGGACTACCCGGACTTCGCCCGGGCCGTGGCCGAGGCGGTGGCCGGGGGGCGGGCCGAGCTCGGCCTGTGCGTCGACGGCGCGGGCATCGGCTCCTCGATCGCGGCCAACAAGGTCCCGGGGGTGCGCGCGGCCCACTGCTACGACGAGCGGACGGCCCGCAACGCCCGGGAGCACAACTTCGCGAACGTCCTCAGCATCGGTGGGCCGCTGCTGGGCCCGGAGCTCAGCAGGCGGGTGCTGGAGGCCTTCCTGGAGACCCCCGAGGGGGCGGCGCGCCACGCCCGGCGGGTGGACAAGATCGGGGCCATCGAGGCCCACTACAGCGGGCGCCACACCGCGACCCGACGCCTCGTGCCCCAACCGGGGGGCGGCTGAAAGAAGAAGTCCTGAGGGCCTGGTCGAGGTCCTCGAGAGCGCTGCACAGAACAGAAGGAACATGGGAAACGGAGCCATCGACGAGGCGCGGCTGGAGAGCATCCTGACCGAGATCGCCCAGCAGCTGGTGGAGCGCGGCCTGGACGCCGCGGACCTGGGGGCCCTGGGCTGCACCTCGATCCACGTGCAGGTCTGCCCGGACGACGTGCGTCCCGTGCTGGAGGCGGGGGCCTGCCGGGTGGCGGTGCGCAACTGCAACGCGGAGGTCCTGGCCAGCGTCGGGTCGACCATCGACCACACCCTGCTCAAGGCGGACGCCACCGCCGCGGAGGTCGACAAGATCTGCGACGAGGCCCTGCGCAACCGCTTCGCAAGTGTCTGCGTCAACGGCACCTGGGTGAAGCGCTGCGCCGAGATCCTGGCCGGCAGCGGGGTGCTCGTGTGCACCGTGGTCGGCTTCCCCCTGGGGGCCTCGGCCCCCGAGGTGAAGGCCTACGAGACCCAGCGGGCCATCGAGGACGGGGCCTGTGAGGTGGACATGGTCCTGAACGTCGGCGCCCTGAAGTCCGGCGACGACGACTTCGTGCGGCGGGACATCGCCGGCCTGGCGGAGATCTGTCACCGCCTGGGGGCGCGCCTGAAGGTCATCCTCGAGACCTGCCTCCTGACCGACGAGGAGAAGGTGCGCGCCTGTCTCCTGTCCAAGCAGGCGGGGGCCGACTTCGTGAAGACCTCCACGGGCTTCTCCACGGGGGGCGCCACCGTGGAGGACGTGGCCCTGATGCGCCGCACGGTGGGGCCTGCCATGGGGGTCAAGGCCTCCGGGGGCGTGCGGGACAGCGAGGCCGCCGAGGCCATGCTGCGGGCCGGGGCGACCCGCATCGGGGCCTCCGCCTCGGTGGCCATCGTTCAGGGGGGAGAGGGCGGCTCGGGATACTAGGCCCGGGGCATATACGTCGCGGGATTATACCGAGAGGTATATTGGGCCGCCTGGGGGAGGTTGTTTAGGATCCATTTGATGGCCTCTTGGTGGATCAGGCCCTCGAGTGCCCGGAGGCCGACCACGCCCGCAAGGGGCACCTCTCGGGACCCGTGACGGCCCTTGATGGTTGCCCAAAGGCAGAAAAAAAGACCCTCAAAGGGCCACTATCTTCAGCGGGGGCGGGTCAAGGGGTGAGTCCGCCGGCCCGCAACTCCTCGGCGATCCGGACGTGGTCCGGTACCCCCTCGTCGGGAGTTCGCTCGAAGCTCACCTGGGTCGGGTCCACGCTCTCGAAGCCGGCGGCGATCTGACACAAGCGGACGGCGTCGAGGACACGGTCCTCGAGGCGCCGGCCGGCGGGGGTCTGCACCACGAACTCGGTTCGGCCCGCCTGGACCTGAGCCTGGTCGATGACCGGGCGCTCGCAGGGGCCCACGAAACGCAGGGCGGCCGGCTGCTGGTTCCGGAAGAGGGGGCAGCAGCCCATCAGGCCCCAGAGGCGCACCCCGTCGTGGGACTGGAAGCGGATCTCCTGGACCTCGCAACCGGCCGTGGACAGGTCGTCACGGGGGGTTATCAGGAGGAAAGGCCTCACCGCACGCTGCTCCTCCAATCGGTGGCGCCAGTACTCCGGGTCGAGAAGGAGTGGATGCAATTCTCTAGAGGAGGGCTCGGGCACGGTGCCGTCGAGCCGGATTCAGGGCGGAACCGAACGCCCCGACCAAGAAAATCCGAGGCGGCCGGTTACTCACCCGGAATGGGTGTGCGGCTGCCCTTAGGGAACCCCTTGTCGGGGCGAGCGGGTGCTCGGAGGGACCTTCCCGGACCTGGTAAACCGACCGTAAGTCCCCAGCATGCAGCAGTTAAGCACTCAGCTTCTGGTTCGGGCCGCCGATCTTTCCCTATGATTGGCACCCGCATTCAGGGGAGAGGGGCCCCGCACACCTCCGCCGGAATGCAAGTTCCCCAGTCCGGCCGTGAGGTCGGGCCAAACCGCGCGCCTGCTCGAACAGGTCGCCCCTTGAGTTAGGAGAAAGAGGATGAGGTCGAAGGCGACCTGGCCGGCCCTCATGGGCTTGGTCTGCACATTGTTCTTCCCTTCGATGGCCTTGGCGTCTGCCAGCGCATCGCACGGGCATTCCGGAGTCACCCTGATCCGGGCGGAAAAGGTCATCGTTCGGCCTGGAGAGGTGCTCGAGAACACGGACGTCCTGGTCCGTGACGGACGCATCTTGCAGCTCGGCCAGGGCATCGCTCTGCCAGAGGGGGCCAAGGAGGTGAGGGGAGCCGTCGTCTGCGCGTCCTTCATCGACGTCTGGTCCGCACTGGGCGTCGACTCGAGCGTGCTCGGTGATCAGAAGCTGCCCGAGGCCGCGCGCGTCGTGGACGGCCTCGACCTGCATTCGGGTGACCACCTGCGCGAACAAGCTCTGCGGGCCGGCGTGACGACCGCGCGTCTGCAGGGAGGCTGGCAGGGGGCCACCTGCGGTCTGGGCGCCGTGGTCCGGCTCGACCCGTTGGTCGACGACCCGACCGGAGCCGTGGTTCTCGACGACGCCGACCTGGCCATGAGCGTGGGGCTCTCCGTGGACCAGGGCACAACCTTCGAGCGGACGCCCGACGGCTCCTTCCGGATCATCTCCGGGGACCGCGCGGTGGACGTCTTCGACCGCGTCTCCGCGGTCGATCGCGTCGCCACCAGTCTCGATGCCGGCCTCGCTTACCGCCGCGCCGCCACCGAGTACAAGTACGAGCTCGAGGAGTGGCAGAAGTCCATCGCCGAGAAGACCGAGGAGCTCGAGGACGACTTCAAGAAGGCCAAGAAGGATCGCGACAAGGACATCGAGAAGGCCAAGGAGAAGGGCAAGGAGTACAAGGAGAAGAAGTACAAGGAGGACAAGAAGCCCCGCGCCCCCAAGTTCGACTCGAACAAGGAGGTGCTGGCGAAGGTGGCCGAGGGCGAGCTGGTGCTCGTGGTCGAGGTCCACCGCGCCTCCGAGATCCGCAATCTCCTCGCGGGAACCGAGAAGTTCGACCGCCTGCGCCTCGTGATCGCCGGTGGCTCCGAAGCCATGTATTGCAAGGCGGAGCTGGCCGAGCGCGGCGTGCCCGTCATCGTCTGGCCCTCCCTGCGGGGGACCAGCAAGAAGGACGAGTTCAGCGGGGCCGACCTGAGCCACGCCGCCTCTCTGAAGGCCGCGGGCGTGGACGTCCTGCTCGGCACGGGGGGCCGCGACGCAGGGGCCACCCGGGATCTGCCCCTCCTTGCGGAGATGGCGGTGGGCCACGGCCTCGACCGCAAGGCGGCCTTCGGCGCCCTGACCATCGACGCGGCGCGCACCTTCGACGTCGCCGATCGGCTTGGCAGCGTCGAGGCAGGCAAGGACGCCGACCTGCTCGTCCTCGACGGGATGCCGCTCGAGAGCGGGACCTCGATCCAGTACGTGCTCTGCGGCGGTCGCCTCGCCGTCACCCCCGAAGACAACTAGTCCGGAGACCGAACCCCATGCTGAACGCAACTCTCCTGGCCGCCCTCCTGGCGAGCACTTCGGGACTGGCCGACACCCCGCGGCCCGGGCCCGACCCGGCCGAGGCCGCCTCGATGACGGCCTTCACAGCGAACAAGATCTACCTGGGTGACGGGACCGTCCTCGAGGATGGCGTGATCCTGGTACAGGACGGAGTCATCACTCAGTTCGGCTCGAAGCTCGACGTCCCCGCCGGGGCGAACGTCATCGATCATGAGGGAACCATCTCTCCGGGGATGATCGCCCTGCACTCGAACGACGGTGCCGGCGGCGAGCTGAACGACACGACCCGCAATGTCATGCCCGAGGCGGAGGCCCGCTACGCCTTCAATCCCGACCACAGCGACTACACGCGCGCCCTTGAGGCGGGCATCACTGCTCTGGTCCTCGCCCCGAGCTACACCAACCTGATCGGCGGGCAGACCGCAGTGGTCAAGACCCACGGTGGCGAGGCGGTCAAGGAGAGCGCCCAGCTCATGGTGGGCATGTCGCGCAACTCCCTGAGCTTCAGCGAGTTCCCCACCAGCTACGGCGGGGCCATGGCGGCCCTCGAGCACCATTTCGCGGACCCCGAGGGAGCTGTCTCGCGCGCCGTGGGCGGGTCGCTACCGGTGCTGCTGGACGTCAACGACCAGGCGGAGACCCTGCGGGCCCTCGCCTTCGCCAAGAAGTTCCGCCTGAAGGGGGCCCTCTACGGCCCGAGCCGCAGCGAGCACGTGGTGCAGGCGATCAAGGACTCGGGCTTCGACGTGGTCAGCCCGCCCTTCGACGTCGGCGACGACGTGCGCATGATCCAATCGGTCGTGGACCTGTCGAAGGCCGGCGTTCGTGTGGGCTTCGGCCTGGACGCGCCGGAGCGCCACCCCGGCGCCCTGCGCTTCGGCGCGGCCCTCTGTGTACGAGCGGGTATGTCCGCCGCCGCGGCGCGCAAGGCCCTGACCGGTGACGCCGCCGCCATCGCCGGCGTCGGCGGTCGCATCGGGCGTGTGGCCCGCGGCCTCGACGCTGATCTCGTCCTTTGGACCGGCGATCCCGTCTCCCTCTCCAGCTCCGTCCATGCCGTCTACGTCAGCGGCGAGAAAGCCCTCGGAGGTGCGAAGTGATGTTCACCGCGATCCTCGCCACCACCGCCCTCGCGGCGGGTGCCCCCGCCACGGGGGCTGAGAACCTGACCGTCTTCGCCGACGTCGTCTACCAGGGCGACGGGTCCAAGATGGAGGACGCCATGGTGATGCTCTCCGGCGGCAAGATCGTCGGGATCAGCCCCGGCAAGCCCTCCAGCGACGACGCCATCCACGTGGCGGCGATCACCGCGGGGATGATCGATCTCTCCGCGCGCATCAACAGCGGCACTGCCTCGGTGGAGGAGACCCACGAGGTCACCCCCGGCATGCGGGTGGCGGACACGCTCGACCCCTTCAGCCGCGACTGGGAGCGCCAGCTGCGCCACGGGGTCACCACGGTCGTCGCCAATCCCCTGGACAACAACTGCATCGGCGGTCTGTCGGTGGCCCTCAAGACCGGCGGTGACCCGTCGATCGAGGCCCGGACGGTCAAGGCCGACGTCGCCCTGCGAGGCTCCTTCGGGACCCAGCCCAGCAGCAAGAACCGCCCGGCCTTCGGGCGCCCTACGAGCTTCTACGCCCGCAGGCCCACGACCCGCATGGGCGTCGAGTGGGAGTGGCGCAAGGCCTTCTACGACGCCCTGCAGGCGGGCGACGATGCCGACACCGGCCACGGTCTGGCCGAGATGCGCCAGGCCCTCGCGGGAGAGCTGCCCGTCTTCGCGCAGGCATGGGCCACCCAGGACATCCGCACCGCGATCTTCCTGAAGGAAGAGATGGCGCGTGAGGGAATGCCCAACATGCGCCTGATCATCGATGCCGGCGCTGAGGCCTGGCGGGAGCCGGACTTCCTGGTGCGGACCAAGACGGCGGTCGTGTTGCCGCCCTACTCGGCCACCGGGCGCACGAACGACGGCGCCTTCTACGCCAACGACTGCGCGGCAAAGCTCCACGCGGCCGGCGTTCCGCTCGCCCTCTCGAGCCACAACGCCCGCGGCGCCGGCCGGACCCTGGGGGACCAGGCTGCCTTTGCGCGTCGCGGCGGCCTGCCCTTCGACGCCGCCCTCGAGGCGGTCACTCTCGGGCCGGCCAAGATGATCGGCATCGACGACCGGGTCGGCAGCGTCAAGGTCGGCAAGGACGGCGACCTCGCCCTCTGGAACGGAACCCCCTTCGAACTCACATCACGGGTGGTCGGCGTCGTACTCGACGGCGAACTCGTGGTCGACCCCCGCTAGCCCGGCCTATTCATGAGCCTTCAACGCATTAGCACCCAACCGGCAGC
>CAZQAT010000089.1:4685-19990 GCA_964591315.1 uncultured Planctomycetaceae bacterium | reverse complement strand
CCGAGCGGCTCGCACCCGCGGGCTGGCAGGCGCGCTTCGTCGAGGCGCCGCCCGAGGGACCGGGGCGTGACGCCTTCCCGGGGCTGCCCAAGGCCTTGAGCGACGCGGACCTGCTCGTTCTCAGCGTGCGCCGACGCGCGCCGCGGGTCGAGGAGCTGGCGGCGGTGCGGCGCCACCTCGAAGAGGGCAGGCCGCTCCTCGCCCTGCGCACCTCGAGCCACGCCTTCGACCTGCGGGGTGCGCAGCCGCCCGCGGGGCACGCGAGCTGGGAGGCCTTCGACCGCGAGGTCCTGGGCGCGACCTACGAGGGCCATCATCCGGACGAGGAGTGCGCCGTGCGCCCCGCCGCCGGCGCGGCCGGCCATCGCCTGCTCGAAGGAGTCGGCGGCTTCCCGTCCAGCAAGCTCTACCGCTTCGGCATCCCCGGCGAGGACGTGCGGGTCCTGTTGGAGGGAGAGACCGCGGGTGAGGAGGCCGAGCCCGTGGCCTGGCTCCACACCTTTGGGGAGCGGCGTGCGCGGGTGTTCTTCACCTCGCTCGGGAGCCCCGAGGACTTCGCGCGGCCGGGCTTTCTGCAGCTCCTCGAGAATGCCTGTGCCTGGGCCCTGGAGGGGCCCGGCGCCTCCGCCGGGCCGTGATGTTCCGAGAGGCTCGTCCGCGAGCTGGCCGACTCCTTGCCCGTCGCGGGGAGGAGGATCGGCGGCTTCCGCCGAGGCACGCCGATCTGGTGCCCGGGATCGTGTATCTTCACGGCCTCCCGCGACCCCCACGAGCCTGGTAACCGCCCGGAGCCTTGCGATGAGCCACCACAACACTCCGAACCGCCGTCAGATCCTCACCCAGTCCGCCGCCCTGGCCGGGGCCGGGCTGCTCGCCGGCCGCGCCCTGGCCGGTCAGGCCGACTCGGAGCGCAAGGCCACGCGCCACGCCAAGGAGCGCGTCCAGGTCAAGGACGGCGAGCCCCTCAAGGTCGGCGTGATCGGCACCGGCGGCATGGGCACCGGCCACTGCAACGCCATCGTGACCCAGGTCGAGAAGGGCGAGTACGACGCCCAGATCGTCGCGGTCTGCGACGTGGCCAGGCCCCGGGCCGAGCGGGCTCAGCAGAAGCTGGCCGAGCGCCAGGGCATCGAGGTCGCCAGCTACGGCGCCCACGAGGAGCTCCTCGCCCGGGACGACATCCACGGCGTCCTGATCGCCTCGCCCGAGCACTGGCACGCCCAGCACGTGACCGACGCCATCGACGCGGGCAAGGACGTCTACATCGAGAAGCCCATGACCCTGCGCCTCGAGGACGCCCTCTGGCTGCGGGAGCTGATGGCCGCCAACGACGACATGATCTGTCAGGTCGGCACCCAGTACATGATGCTGCCGAAGTACATCGAGGCCCGGCGGCTCATCCAGGAGGGCGCGATCGGCAAGCCGACCTTCTCCCAGACCAGCTACTGCCGCAACTCGAAGAACGGCGAGTGGCTCTACGGCATCGACCCGGAGATCGTCCCCGGCCCCAACCTGGACTGGGAGCGCTGGTGCGGCCCCCTGGGCGGCCACGAGTGGGACACGGAGGTCTACCACCGCTGGCGCCGCTACAAGACCTGGTCGACGGGCATCATCGGCGACCTGCTCGTGCACCAGACCACGCCCATGCTCTACGCCCTGGGCGATCCCTGGCCCGTGCGTGTGTCCGCCTCGGGCGGCCACTTCATCGACAAGGCCATGGAGAACCACGACCAGGTCAACATCAACCTGGAGCTGGAGGGCGGCCACGTGATGCTGATCGCCGGCTCGACCTGCAACGAGCAGGGGCTCGAGGTGCTGATCCGCGGCCACGAGGCGAACCTCTACCTGGGCGGCAAGGACGTCGTGCTGCGCCCCGAGCGGATCTTCTCCGACGACATCGACGAGCAGACCGTCGTGTGCGACTCCATCGAGCCCCAGCACGCCCTGCGGGCGGACTGGATGAACTCCATGCGCACCCGCGAGCCGAACCGCAGCCAGGTCGAGCTCGCCTGCAAGGTGATGGTCATGGTGGACCTCGCCACCCGCTCCATGTGGGAGGGCAAGGCCTTCGAGTTCGACCCGGAGGCGATGGCCGCCCGGGCCATCTAGCGCACGCCGCCGAGCTCCCACCTCAGAGGGTGTTCCAGCGCTTCGCGACCCACGCGATGGGAACCCGCTTCGAGCTCGTGCTCGAAGGGGAGGGCGAGGCCCGTGCGCGCGCCCTGGCCGAGGGGGTCTGGGAGGAGCTGCGGGAGTGCGAGGCGCGCTGGAGCGTGTTCGCGGCCGGGAGCCTGCTCTCGAAGGTGAACCGCGAGGCGCCGTCGCGCCCGGTCGCGGTGGATCCGGAGACCCTGGCGCTGCTCGAGGAGGCCCTCGAGTGCTGGAGCGCGACCGGCGGCTGGTTCGACCCGGCCCTCGGCGGCGAGATGGCGCGCTGGGGCTTCCGCGACGGCAGGGCGGGGGAGATGGCGGCCGCCGCGGCCCCCCGGGCTGGCGCCCCCTTCGTCCTGGACCGTGCGGCCTGCAGCGTGGCCGCCCTGCGCGGCGCCCTCGACCTGGGGGCGGTCGCCAAGGGCTTCGCCCTCGACCTGGCGGGGGAGCTCCTGCGCGACGAGGGCGTCGGCTGCGCCCTGCTCCACGGCGGCACCTCCTCGGTCCTGGCTCTCGGCGCTCCCGGGGGTGCGGAGGGCTGGAGCGTCGCCCTGGCCGAGGGGTCGGAGGCGCCCCGCGCGCTCCTGCGCGACGCCGCCCTGGCGGTCTCCTGCAACTCCGGACGACGCAAGGGCGCCGACGGCCACCTGCTCGACCCTCACAGCGGGCGGCCGACGACCCACGACGCCCTGGCGGCGGTCGTCGCCGGGCGCGCCTCCCGGGCCGACGCCTGGGCCACGGCGCTCTGCGCCCGCGGCGAGGAGGCCGCCGCTTCGTTCATCCCCGGGGACCTCCAGGTCCTCCTCCGCCCGAGCCTCGGTGGGGACGCCTGGCGCGACCTGTCGACCGATCACTCTCCCTTTCACTTCCCCCTCCCGGCCACGACCGGCATCCGATGACCCGCACCGACCGCCGCACCTTCCTGCACTCCTCCCTGGGCGCCCTGGGCGCCGTGGCCCTGACCCCGAGCCTGGCCGAGCTGGCGCCCCTGGTGCGCGCCTCCGCGGGCCTCAAGGTGGCCCTCTTCGGCGCGGGCCGCCAGGGGCGGATGATCCTCCAGGAGCTCTCGAAGATCGAGGGCGTCGAGGTGGTCGCGGTCTGCGACACGGACCCCGGTCGCCTGAAGAAGGCCCTGCGCCGGGTGCGCGGCCTGAAGGGTTATGCGACCCACGGGGAGCTGCTCGAGAAGGAGCAGGGCCTGCAGGCGGCGATCGTCGCCACCCCGACCCACGTCCACCGTGGACCGGCGGAGGATGCCCTGGCCGCGGGCTTGCACGTCTACTGCGAGGCGCCCCTGGCCAGCACGGCCGAGGACTCCGCGGCCCTGGCCAAGGCCGCGCGGGCCTCGGACCGGGTCTTCGCGGTGGGCTACCTCGCGCGCTCGAACCCGATCTACAAGCTGGCGCGCTCCTTCTTCCGCTCGGGCACCCTGCGGGATCTCGTCTCCCTGCGGGCCCAGGACTACGAGAAGAGCTCCTGGCGTCAGACGGCGCCGGACGCCGCCCGCGAGAAGCTGCTCAACTGGCGCCTCGACCCGGCCTTCAGCCTGGGGCTCGCGGGCGAGAAGGGCGCCCACCAGTTCGACGCCTACCACTGGTTCCTGGGCCGCTACCCGACCGCCGTGCGCGGCTCGGGCAGCGTGCGCGTCCACAAGGACGGCCGCGAGGTGGCGGACTGCGTCGCCTGCGACCTCGCCTGGGAGGACGGCCTGCACCTCTCCTGGCAGGGCACCCTGGGCAACTCCTACGACGGCCGCTACGAGGTCTACAGCGGCTCCATGGCGGCCTTCAAGCTGGCCTGGACCGCCGGCTGGCTGTTCAAGGAGGCGGACTCGCCGACCCAGGGCTGGGAGGTCTACGCCAACCGCCAGACCTTCCACAACGACCAGGGCATCACCCTGATCGCCGACGCCACCAAGCTCGCGGCTCAGGGCAAGCTGGAGGATGGCGTGGGCCTGCCGAACCCGCCGGTGCACTACGGCCTGGCGAACTTCATCGAGGCCTGTACCGACGGCGCGGAGGTCGCCTGCGGCGCCGAGGCGGCCCACCGCTCCACGGTCGTGGCCGTGGCCGCGGCGCGCGCCGTGCGCGAGGGCGCCGAGGTGGTGATCGACCCCGAGACCTTCGAGGTGCGCTGAGCCCATGCTGAACTTCCGCCTCTCGCAGCTCGACGCCCTGACGCGCCTCGGCGTCGCGGCTCTGATCCTGGTCCTGATGGGCGGGCTGCTGGCCTCCGCCGGGCACCTGGTGGAGCACCACCAGAACCGCGACGAGCAGGAGGGCATGAGCTACGACGACGTGGTCGGGGTCTACCACGGCATCCGCACCGAGGCGCCCCTCTTCACGGCCCTCGACCGCGGCCACCCGGAGGGCCTGCCGCAGGAGCAGCGCTCGATCCTGATGGACTGGCTGACCTCGGGCAACGTGGCCGAGGGCTACGACAGCCTCGAGCTCGGGGACGACGCGCCGGCGGAGGTCCTCGATCGCCACTGCCTCTCCTGCCACGCGCGGGGGGCGGAGGAGGGCGACGGCATCGGCGACACGCTCCCCCTGGAGTACTTCGACGAGGTCGAGAAGCTCGCCATCAGCCGCGACGTGGCGCCGATGGACCCGGCGATCCTGCTGGCCTCGCTGCACACCCACGCCCTGGGCATGGGGACCCTGACCCTCCTGCTCGTCCTCTTGGCCATGTGCACGCGCTTCCCGCGCGTCCTGGTGAGCCTCTTGACCGCGACCGCGGGCCTGGGGCTCCTGTTCGACCTGGGCAGCTGGTTCCTGGCGGGGGACAGCGCCGGCTTCGTGACCCTGATCGTGGTCGGAGGGGCGACCTGGATGGGGAGCTGCGCCCTGCTGGGGCTGCTCGCCCTGGTCGAGCTGGTGCTGCCGGCGCCCGCGGCGGACTGAGCCCGGGCCGCCGTCGGCGCCGGACGGAGGCCCGCTCGTCGGGCCTCAGTTCCGGTGCAGGATGCGCGCGAGGTGGGCCTTCTCGACCTGCGTGTAGGCCGGGATCGCCGCGTTCCACTTGGCGTTGACGCTCGCGATGATCTCGTCCGCCATGTAGACGTTGGTCACCGCGGTGAAGTGGATCTCGTCGGCGAAGATCCTGTGGTAGGCGCCGAGGCTCGGGGGTGCCTCGAGGGGGTGACCGAAGAGCGTCGGGGGGCTGGCGATGAGGTCGGCGATGGCCACGTCGATGTCGGCGCAGGTCATCGTGGGGCTCTGGTCCAGGGAGCGGATGTAGGCATTGATGCGCTCGGTGTGGGCGCGGAGGTTCGCGGCCTCCTGGGGCGTGGCGTCCCACATGTCCGGCGTCAGGGTCACGTCGGGCACGGTCCACACGACGAACTGGGCGCTCGTGTTGCTCAGCCAGAGGGTCGTGATGCTGTCGTCGAGCTCGGAGATGACGTTGTCGATGACGGCGTCGGCCACCGGGTCCGCCCCGGGGGGGTGGGCGGCCAGGATGCCGTCGTTGTTGAGGATGTCGTTGCCCCCGATCTCGATGCAGAACAGGGTGCCCTCGTCGACCTCTCCCAGGAGGCGCTCCAGGAGGTAGAGGCTGACCTGGAGCTCCAGGTCGTCGGCCTCGGAGCCTCCCACGGCGTAGCGGTGGAGGTCGTCCCCGGGCTGGGCGCCCTTCGCGAAGGCGGCCTGCATCGGATCCGCCCCGTAGAGGGTCTGGGGGTTCTCGTAGGCGATCCCGTTCAGGTCGTTGTGGGTCATGCTGTCGCCGAAGCAGACCGTGTCCTCCCACTGGACCTGGCCGAGGGCCGGGGCCGGGGCGGCGCAGAGGACCCAGAGGGTGCGGGCGAGCCACTTGCGATCCAGGGATTGTCGGTGCATGGGCGGCGGTTGCGGTGGGGGGCGGGGTCGTGACCGGGGCGGCGCGGGGCGCCTTGGATCCTACACCAGCCTCCGGACGGGTCGATCCGCGCCCCGGCCGGGGTCGGAGGCGGTCCGTCATTGACCTCCAGGGGGGTGGGGAGTACAACTGCGGCCCATTTTTCCCACCGGGAAGCCCCTCCGAGCCCCCCCAGGCCCCCCAGGGACCCGCCGGGTTCGTCCCCCTAACCGCCCGTCGCCACGCCCCCGGGCCCGCGACCGCTCCCCATGTCGAAGGCCGGAACCGTCGTCATCCTCGCCGCAGGCCAGGGCACGCGCATGAAGAGCGCGCGGCCCAAGGTCCTGCACGAGATTTGCGGCCGGCCGATGGTGGGCTGGGTGGTGGAGGAGGCCCTCTCCCTCGACCCGCGGAAGATCGTGCTGGTGGTGGGCCACGGGGCCGACCAGGTGCGCGCCTGGGTCGCCGGACACCCCGCCGCCGACCGCATCGAGTGCGTGGTCCAGGAGCCCCAGAACGGGACCGGCCACGCCCTGCAGGTGGCGGCCGCGGCGATCCCCGCGGACTCCGACTCGGTGGTGGTGCTCTACGGCGACATGCCCGTGCTCACCCGCGCCAGCCTCGAGGCCCTGATGGGGGCGCGCGAGGCCGCCGGGCCGGAGGGCATGGCGATGCTGACCGCCTACCCCGACGACCCCACCGGCTACGGCCGCATCCTGCGGGACGACGAGGGGGCCTTCCGGGCCATCGTCGAGCACCGGGACGCGAGCGAGGAGGAGCGCGGCGTGGGCGAGGTCAACCTGGGCGTCTACGCCTTCCCGCGGGAGCGCCTGCTGGCCTACCTGCCGCGCCTCGGGTCGGACAACGCCCAGGGCGAGGTCTACCTGACCGACGCCTGCGCGATGTTCGTCGAGGACGGCGCTCGGGTCGGCACGGTCGTGCTCGAGGACCCCGAGGAGGCCCTGGGGGTCAACGACCTGACCCAGCTGGCGGAGGCCCGCTGGGCCCTGCAGGTGCGCATCCTCGAGGAGCTCCTGCGGTCCGGCGTCCAGATCGAGGATCCGGCCACGACCTACGTGGACGTGGACGTGGAGATCGGGGCCGGGACCCGCATCCTGCCCTGCACGGTGATCCGCGCGGGGGTCCGGGTCGGGGCGGGCTGCGAGGTGGGCCCCTTCACCCACCTGCGCAAGGGCACCGTCCTCGAGGACGGCGCCGAGGTGGGCAACTTCACCGAGTCCAAGAACTCGACCCTCGGCCCGGGGACCAAGGCCAAGCACCTCAGCTACCTGGGCGACGCGCGGATCGGCGCGCGGGTCAACGTCGGCGCGGGCACGATCTTCGCCAACTACGACGGCGTGAACAAGCACGTCACGACCGTGGGGGACGGGGCCTTCATCGGCAGCGGTACGACCATCGTGGCGCCCAACGAGATCGGCGCCCGCTCGACCACCGGGGCGAACTCCGTCGTCACCCGCGGCGCGACCGTGGGGGAGGACGAGGTCTGGATCGGCATCCCGGCGCGGCAGCTGCCGGGTGCCAAGAGCGCGGCGCAGCTCAAGGCCGAGGCCGCGCGCGAGGCAGCAGGGCAGGGGCAGGGCAAGTAGGTCTTCGAACGAGTGTCCCCAACGGGCAAGGAACAGAGCAGCAGCGAGGAACAGAGCCGTGACCGCATTCAGTGACAAGATCACCCTGATCTCGGGGACCGCGCACCGCGGGCTCTCGGAGGCCGTCTCCGAGGTGCTCGACATCCCCCTGGCGGACGCCCACGTGGGGCGCTTCCCCGACGGGGAGGTCGACATCAAGGTCAACGTGGACCTGCGTGGCAGCGACTGCTTCGTGCTGCAGCCCACCTGCCCGCCGGTCAACGACAACTGGATCGAGCTCCTGCTCCTGATCGACACCCTGCGGCGCTCGAGCGCCGGTCGGATCACGGCGGTCATGCCCTACTACGGCTACGCCCGGAAGGACCGCAAGGACGAGGGGCGCGTGCCCATCAGCGCACGGGTGCTGGCCAATACCCTGACCGTGGGCGGCTGCGACCGGGTCGTGACGATCGACATGCACGCGGCCCAGATCCAGGGCTTCTTCGACATCCCCGTCGACCACCTCTACGCCAAGCCGCCGCTCCTGGCGCGGCTGGCGGAGCTGGACATCGAGAACCCCGTCATCGTCACCCCGGACGTTGGCGGCATCAAGATGGCCCGCGGCTACGCCAAGCCCATCGGCGCCGACCTGGCCATCGTCGACAAGCGCCGTATCTCCGGCTCGGAGATCGCCGTCGAGCACGTCCTCGGCGACGTGGAGGGTCGCAACGTCGTCATCGTCGACGACATGATCTCCACCGGCGGATCGATCACCGAGGCGGCCGCCATCCTGCGCAAGAACGGTGCGGCCCAAATCGTGATCATCGTCACCCACCCGGTCTTCTGCGGCCCGGCCATCCAGCGCCTCGCGGACGCCCCGGTGGACAAGTTGCTGGTCACCGACACGATCCCCCGCGGTGACGACTGGCCCGACAAGATCGAGACGGTCTCCATCGCGCCCCTGCTCGCCCAGGCGATCCACAACATCCACTGCTCGAAGTCGGTCAGCGTGCTCTTCCGCGACTGAGCCCTCTTCGAGCAGCTCCGTACTCAGAACCCACTCGTCACCCTCACTTTCATCACCCCGAGGTAGTCCCATGGCCCAGAGCGCAGTCCTCAAGGCCCAGAAGCGAACCAAGCTCGGCACCCGCACGGCCCGTGCCCTGCGGGCCCAAGGCCAGATCCCCGCCAACATCCAGGGCGACGGCGACCACGTCGACGTCTCCATCGACGAGCACGAGTTCCTCGCCAGCCGTCGTGCCCACGTGCACCTCTACGACATCGACGTGGAGGGCACCGAGGAGACCGCCGTCGTGCGCGAGCTCCAGTGGGACACCTTCGGCGACAGCATCATCCACATCGAATTCCGGAAGGTGGTGCGCGGCGTCGAGCTCGAGTCCGAGGTGAGCCTGAACTTCACCGGCCACCCCAAGAGCGGGGTCGTCAATCACCTGGTGGAGACCGTCCAAATCCTCTGCATCCCGTCCCTGATCCCGGACAACCTGGAGGTCAAGGTCGAGGGGCTCGAGGAGGGCAGCCACATCAAGGCCTCCGACATCATCCTGCCCGAGGGCATCAAGCTGGCCGGGGACCTGGACCAGGACGTGGCGACCATCGTGGGCGCCCACGGCACCGAGCGGGAAGACCTCGGCGATGACGAGGGCGACGAGCCCCAGGAGCCGGATCTGGTGGGCGAGGAGCCCACGAAGCCCGATGACGACGAGGGCTGATTCCGGCCCTCCAACCCCGGGCGGCGGGCCCGGCCCTTGCGCTGGCCCGCCGTCTCCCTAGAATGCTCGGCCCTCGTCGCCCCGGTTCGTCCGGGAGGGCGGGGGCCATCGGCCCCTCGAGGAGCACCCCGTGACCCGCATCGTCGTCGGACTGGGCAACCCCGGTCCCGAGTACGACTGGACCCGCCACAACGTCGGGTTCCAGGTCCTGGATCATCTGGCGCTCCACGAAGGCCTGCTCTTTCAGACCGCGCGCGAGCTGGAGAAGACCCTGGAGGTCCGCACCCCCGTGGAGGGGGGCGACCAGGCCCGGCCGCAGAGCTACGGAGGTCCGCGTAGGTTCCGCTTCGCGCGGGACTTCGACCACGACGCCCTGCTGCTGAAGCCGGAGACCTTCATGAACCGCTCCGGCGACGTCATCGCGTCCCTGGCCCGCTGGGCCGGGGTGCCGCCCGAGGGGATCCTGGTCGTCTACGACGACCTGGACCTGGACCTCGGACGGCTGCGTCTGCGGCCCCACGGGGGCGCAGGCGGGCACAACGGCATGCGCTCGGCAATCGATTGCCTCGGCTCGGACCGCTTCCCCCGCCTGCGGGTAGGGATCGGCCGACCGAGAACCGACGCGGCGCGTCACGTCCTCGAGGTGTTCGAGGGTTCCGAGCGGGTCGAGATCGAGATCTCCATCGCGCAAGCGAGCGAGGCCGTTCTCGACTGGCTGGAGACCGGAGACATCGAGGGGTGCATGACGCGGTTCCACAGCCGCTGGAACACTGACGCCGGCTGAGCCCGGCCCGACAAACCACAGGAGAACTTCAGTTTTGGATCGAATCTACGAAGGCATGTTCCTCGTCGACAACGCCGTGGTCCGTGAGGGCTGGGACAAGGCGAAGTCGCTCGTGACCTCACTCTTGGAGAAGCACGGCGCCAAGGTGCTCTCCGCCCGCCGCTGGGACGAGCGTCGCCTGGCCTACCCCATCGGGGGCAAGAACCGCGCGACCTTCCTCCTCGCCTACTACAACATCGACGTGGACGCGATCCCGGCCATGCGCCGCGACTTCGAGCTCAACGAGAGCGTGCTGCGCACCATGGAGGTGGTGGTCGAGGCCATCCCCGAGAGCGAGGCCGAGCACGTGGCCGCCGAGGGTGCCGCGGACTTCAAGGTCCCCACGCCCCCCGACGACGACCACGTCGACTTCGTCGAGGAGCCCGAGGATGACTTCCGCGGCCGCGACGACCGCCGTGGCCGTGACCGCGACCGCGACCGCGACCGCGCCGAGAAGTCCGACAAGGGCGACAAGGGCGACAAGGCCGACAAGGCCGACGGCGAGACCACCGAGACCAAGGACGCCGGCGAGCCGGTGACCGCGAAGGAGGACAACTGAGATGGCCATGGGACGTAAGGGGCGCCGCGGAGGACGCGGGCTCGTCAAGCTCGGCAAGAAGACCGACGCGGCTCACCCCCTCGACTACAAGGACCCGGAGCACCTGAAGAAGTTCCTGACCCCCCAGGGACAGATCCAGGGTCGGCGTCGCACGGGCTTCAGCTCCCAGACCCAGCGCAAGCTGAAGAACCAGGTCAAGCGCGCCCGTCAGATCGGCCTGCTGCCCTTCGTGGGCTGAACCGGAGGAGGAACGAGAGATGCGAGACACAGAAGTTCTGCTCCGCGAGCACGTCAGGAACCTCGGCAAGTGCGGCGACATCGTCCGCGTAGCCGCCGGCTACGCCCGCAACTACCTGATCCCGAAGGGGATCGGGATCAAAGCGACCGAGGACAACAAGGAGGCCATGGCCCGCCGCCGGGAGCGCCTGGACGCCGAGGAGGCCGCCCTCCTGGCCGAGATCGACAAGCGCCTGGAGGCCTTCGCCAAGCTCGAGCTCGAGACCGAGCAGCGGGCGGACGACCACGGCCACCTCTACGGCTCCGTGAACGCGGCCATGATCGTCAGCCTGATGGCCGGCGCGGGCCAGGAGATCGACGAGAAGGACGTGCGCCTGGAGAAGCCGATCAAGCAGATCGGCATCCACCAGGTGACGATCCACCTGCACGCCGAGCGTCAGGGGGAGGTCACCGTCAAGGTCCTGCCCGAGGGCGGTGAGCTGCCCGACCCGGCCGCGGCGGAGGAGCCCGCCGCCGAGGAGGCCGCTGAGGCCGCGGAGGCCGAAGAGCTTCCCGCCGAGTAGCGCCGGGCCCAGGCACTGGCAGGAGCCCCTCCGGCCGCCCGAGGCGGCCGGAGGGGCTCCCGTCGTACCCGGGGCAATCGTCCCAAGTGGGACAAATCACTCGGGTTGAGTCCGGGTGTCGCTCGCCGCCATTTCCTCGGTCGGCACCGCTCGCTATCCTCCGGGGCCCACGCGCGGCGGGGGACCACACTCATGGAGCACGAGCAGGGATTCGGGCGGGTTCCCCCGCACAACGGCGAGGCCGAGAAGGCCGTGCTCGGCTCGCTCCTGATCGATCCGAGGCGCATGATCGACGTCTCGGAAGTGTTGCGTCCCGAGGACTTCTTCGACGTGCGCCACGGCCTGATCTTCGAGGCCCTCCAGCACCTTGCCGAGCGCGCCGAGCCGATCGACTTCGTCAGCGTCGGCGAGCGCCTCCTGGCCCGCGAGGCCCTCGAGAAGTGCGGCGGCCGGCCGTACCTCTTGGAGCTCACCAGCGTCGTGACCTCCTCGGCCCACCTGGTGCACCACGCCCAGCTCGTGCGCCAGACGGCCACCCTGCGGCGGCTGATCCAGGAGGCGACCGAGATCGTCGAGAAGGCCTACGCCACGCGCCCGGACGGGGAGAACGTGCAGGAGCTGATCGACGAGAGCGAGAACTCCATCTTCCAGGTCTCGGACGAGCGCAACTCCAGCGACGCGGACCCGATCGCCAACGTCTTGCACGACACGATGAAGCGCATCGAGTCCACCTCCCACCGGGCGGGCTTGGTGGGGGTCCCGAGCGGCTTCTACGACCTGGACGACAAGACCGCCGGCTGGGCCGGGGGGCAGCTGATCGTGCTCGCCGCGCGGCCGGCCATGGGCAAGACCGCCTTCGCCCTGAACCTGATGGACCACGCCGCCGCCAGCAATCCCGAGTGGATGGAAGACGGCCCGCCGGTGGTGCTCTTCTTCAGCCTGGAGATGGGCAAGCAGTCCGTGGTCAGCCGCATGCTGTGCACCCGCGCCCGGGTCGACGCCCACAAGCTCAAGACCGGTCACATCCCCACCGAGGACTACTCCGAGCTGGCCCAGGCCGCGGACGAGCTCAGTCGCCTGCGCATCTTCATCGACGACACGCCGGGCATGCCGGTCATGTCCATGCGCAGCCGCGCGCGGCGCATCAAGCAGCGTGAGGGCGGGCTGCACATGATCGTGGTGGACTACCTGCAGCTGATGACGCACCCCAAGGCGGAGAGCCGCCAGCTGGAGATCAGCGCCATCTCTCGCTCCCTCAAGGAGCTGGCCCGGGAGCTCGACTGCCCGGTGGTGGCCCTCTCCCAGCTCTCGCGCGCGGTCGAGTCCCGGGAGGACAAGCGGCCCCAGCTCTCGGACCTGCGGGAGTCGGGCTCCATCGAGCAGGATGCGGACATCGTCATGATGCTCTACCGCCCGGAGTACTACTTCCAGAGCGAGGAGAACCGCGGCCTGGCGGAGGTGATCATCGGCAAGCAGAGAAACGGTCCGACCGGGACCGTGAACCTGCAGTTCCTCGGCAGCATGATGCGCTTCGAGAACCGCAGCCCCTCGGTGGCCGAGCCCATCGCCCCCTGACGCCGGAGCCTCCCCCGGCGTTCCTCCAGCCTTGCCCCGCACCTTCCTCCCCGTCCGGCTCGCGCGCCACCTGGGACTGGCCCTCTGCCTGGGTCTGTCCTGGGGCTCGGCCGCGTGGGCGCAGGACGGCCCGGCCGAGGCGCCGGCCGAGGCGCTGGCCGAGGTCCCGGAGAGCCGGGACGAGGCCGCAGCGGAGCAGCAGCCCGACGACCCCCAGGGAGACCTGCCCCTGGTGGTGCCCGACCCCTTCGAAGGTCGGGAGATCACCTCCCTGGCCGTCGAGGGAGCCCGTCGTTACTCCGAGGACCGCCTGCGAGCGGCCCTCGGACTGCGGGCCGGGGACGCCTACTCGACGGAGAAGGTCGAGCAGGGCATCGAGTTCCTCTGGACCCTGTTCCAGGTGCGCGCCGAGGTGCAGGGCAAGATCCGCCCGGACGGAGGTCTCGACCTGCGCCTGGAGGTGGTCGAGCTGCCGGCCGATCTGGAGCCGCGCTTCATCGGCTATGACGCGGTGGAGCTCGAGACCCTGCTCGAGTGGGCGCAGCTCCAGGACAAGCGCGAGCTCTACTTCCACCAGGTCTCCCGGGTCCAGGGTCGCCTGGTGGAGGGCTACCAGCGCAAGGGCTACTACTTCGTTCAGGTGCGTCCGATCATCAAGAACCCGGGCGAGGGCGACGACCCGGACGCCCCCGGGGACGTGATCTTCGAGATCATCGAGGGACCCAAGGTCAACGTCTCCGAGGTGGTCATCCACGGCAACCAGAACCTGCCGGACACCGGCGCCTTCTTCTGGAAGGACGGGCTCAAGCACCTGGCCCAGACCGTCACCACCGGGCCCTCTCTGTTCGACTGGAACGGCGCGGAGCTGGTCGAAGAGGAGCTGCGGGCGGACCTCGTCGCCATGCGCAACGTCTACCGCGACCGAGGCTTCCTGAACGCGGTCGTGGACCTGGACTCCCTGGAGTTCAGTGACGACAAGCGCTGGGTGGATGTTCACGTGATCGTGGACGAGGGGCGACGCTTCCAGGTCACGTCCGTCGAAGTGGAGGCCTTCTCTCTCACTCCCCACCCCTTGGGCACGCGCTACCTGCCCCAGGAGAGCCCCGCTGAGCTCCAGTTCCCCGAGGAGGAGCTCCTGGCCGAGCTGACCCTGGAGCCCGGCAAGTTCTACGAGTCCACCTGGGTCGAGTCGGATCGCTTCGCCCTGCGGGACTTCTACGGCGAGGTCGGCCACATCGAACACGCCAGCCTGGGGGACGAGTACTCCTGGCGCTGGCTCGAGCCCGCGCTCGTGTTCGATATGGAGGCGGCGGAGGTGGCGGTGACCTACCGCATCGCTCAAGGGGCGCCGATCCGCATCCGCGAGGTGAAGATCAACGGCTCCACCCACACCCGCGACAGCGTCATCCGGCGGCAGATCTCCGTCGACCCGGGCGAGCTGGCGGACATGAAGCAGATCATCGCCTCGGTCCGGCGCCTGAATCGCCTCGAGTACTTCAGGGACGAGCGCAACCCGCTCGAGCACCGGGATCCCTTCTTCCGCTTCCTGCCAGTCCCCGGCCAGGAGGGAGTGGCGGACATCGAGTTCGTGGTGGAGGAGGGGCGCGTGGTGGACTTCGCCATCTCCGGCGGTGTCGACTCGAACGACGGCCTGTTCGGGATCCTGTCCCTGTCGATGCGCAACTTCGACATCACGGACCTGCCGGACTCCATCTGGGGCGCCTTCGGGGAGATCTACCGCAAGGAGGCCTTCCACGGCGGGGGCCAGACGCTGACGATCCAGGTCTCGCCCGGGGCCCGGCGCGACCAGTCCCAGATCCGCTGGGTCGAGCCGGACATCTTCGGGCTGCAGCGCAACCGGTGGTCCTTCGCCACCGAGTTCTCGATCTTCGACCGGATCTACGACTACAACGACGAGAAGCGTAGCTCGGCGAGCTTCGAGTTCGGTCGGCAGATCGGCTTCGACGCCTCGATCTCCATGGGACTCGTGGCGCGGGCCCTGAAGATCCGTGACGTGGACCAGGCGGTGCTGCTGGACCCCGAGTTCTTCACGCTGACCCAGGAGATCGGTCGCTCGAACCTGAACGGCGTGCTGTTCGGCTACAACTACCGGGACACCGACGCGGGCTTCAACCCCAAGACCGGACGCATCGTCAACTGGAGCAACGAGGTCACCCTGGACGCCCTCGACAGCGACTGGCAGATGTGGACCTCGCGCCTGGCCTGGGACGAGTACTTCAAGCT
>CAZQAT010000089.1:0-4585 GCA_964591315.1 uncultured Planctomycetaceae bacterium | reverse complement strand
TTCGGCTTCGCCCTCCTGTACCCGATCCCCCTGGCCTTCAACTTCGGTTGGCCGCTGGAGAAGGGACCGGGGGACCGGAGCCAGGTCTTCTCCTTCAACATCGCGGTCCGCTGATCGCGCAGGGGGGGCCCGAGGGGGTCGGGCCCGGGCGCGAGGCGGCCCGGCGGAGGCCCCCTGGAGGGCGGCTCTCGGTCACGGCCGGGGCTGGAACCCCCGATGACACCCTCTGCGCCATGCGCTAACCTGTGGCGCTCCCCGGGCCTCGCCCGAACCCTCCCGAGCCCCCCCGTGCCCCACACTCTCCAGTCCATCGCCGACCACTGCGGCGCCACCCTCCAGGGGGACGGCTCACGCACCGTCGAAGGCCCGGCCTCCCTCGCGGAGGCCCTGGAGTCCGAGGTCTCCTTCCTGGCCAACCCCCTCTACGAGCCTCTCTTGAGCTCGACCCGGGCGGCGGGCGTCTTGGTCGGCAAGGAGGTCGAGTGCAGCCGTCAGGATCTGGCGCTGCTGCGCGTCGATGACCCGAACCGGGCCTTCACCCAGGTGGTGGACCTGTTCGCCGAGGGCGAGCGGGCGCCGGAGCCGGGGGTTCACCCCTCGAGCGTGGTGCACGAGAGCGCCGAACTCGGCCCGGACGTGAGCGTCGGACCCCTCTGCAGCGTGGGGCGCGACGCGCACATCGGCGCGGGGAGCGTGCTGCACGCGGGCGTGCACGTGGCCGAGGGCGTCCGGGTCGGAGCGGGCTGCGTGCTGTTCCCGTCGGTCGTTCTCTACGCCGGCGTCGAGCTCGGCGCGCGCTGCCGGATCCACGCGGGGACCGTCATCGGCTCGGACGGCTTCGGCTTCGAGCCCACCGCCGAGGGCTGGGCCAAGGTGCCCCAGTGCGGCGGCGTGTGGGTGGGCGAGGACGTCGAGATCGGCGCCGGCTGCACCATCGATCGCGCGCGCTTCGGCCTGACGCGCATCGGCGACGGGGTCAAGGTCGACAACCTGGTGCAGGTGGCCCACAACTGCCGTATCGAGTCCGCGGCCCTGCTCTGTGCCCAGGTCGGGATCTCCGGCTCGACCACCGTGGGCGAGCGCGCCGTGCTGGCGGGCCAGGCCGGCGTGGCCGGGCACATCGAGATCGGCGCGGGGGCCCAGATCGGCGGCCAGGCGGGTGTGACCGGCACGGTGCCCCCGGGCGCGAGCTGGACCGGTTGGCCGGCCCGGCCGGTCCGTGAGGCCCTGCGCGAGGTGGCCTACACGCGGCGCGTGCCCGAGCTCCAGCGGGAGCTCAAGGAGCTGCGCGCGCGCCTGGCGAAGCTCGAAGGAGGAGGCCAGTGACCCGTCAGCAACAGACCCTGCGCACCCCGGTCGAGTTCGAGGGCGTCGGCCTGCACAGCGGCGAGAAGGTCAAGGTGCGCGCCCTGCCCGCTCCGGCGGACGCGGGGATCGAGTTCCTGCGCACGGACGTGGCGGACTCGTCCGCCATCCCCGCGAACATCAGCTACTACTCGGACACCGAGCGTCGCTCGCGCCTCGAGAAGGGGCCCGTGCACGTGGACACGGTGGAGCACCTCCTGGCCGCCTGCGGTGGGCTCGGCATCGACAACCTGATGGTCGAGCTCTCCGGCTCCGAGATGCCCGGCATGGACGGCAGCTCCCGGGAGTTCGTGGAGCTCTTCAAGCAGGCGGGGCTCGTGGAGCAGCGCCCCGAGGCGCGCATCTTCAAGCTCGAGCAGCCGGTCTACGTGCAGCACGAAGAGGCCACCCTGGTGGCCCTTCCGTCCGAGAGCGAGGCCCTGACGCTGCAGTACATCGCCTCCTTCGACGACCCCGAGGTGCCGAGCGGGAGCATCAGCTACGAGCTCTCACCGGAGGTCTTCGAGAAGGAGATCGCCCCGGCCCGCACCTTCTGTCTGGCCTCGGAGGTGGAGGCCCTGCAGGCCGCCGGCATGGGCAAGGGCGCCACGCGCGAGAACACCCTCGTGCTGGGGGACCCCCAGACCGAGCTGCGCCTGCCGGAAGAGCCGATCCGCCACAAGCTGCTCGACATCGTGGGGGACCTGCAGCTCCTCGGCGCGGGCCTGCAGGCCCACGTGATCGCCACGCGCTCCGGCCACCGCACCAACGCGGAGCTGGTGCGCAAGCTGCTCGACCTGATGCGCAAGGAGGAGACCGGCGGCGTCATCACCCGCGAGTCGGGGATGGACATCCGGGAGATCCTGCGCATGCTCCCGCACCGCTACCCCTTCATCCTGATCGACCGCGTGATCGAGATCGACGGGTACAGGAAGGCCGTGGCGGTCAAGAACGTGACGATCAACGAGCCCTTCTTCCAGGGCCACTTCCCCGACCAACCCCTGATGCCCGGGGTGCTGCAGCTGGAGTCCATGGCGCAGCTGGCGGGGGTGCTGCTGCTGCGCAAGCTCGAGAACACGGGCAAGCTCGCGGTCCTCTGGGCCATCGACAAGGTCAAGCTGCGGGGCGGCGTGACCCCCGGAGACCAGCTCCGCATCGAGGTCGAGACCGAGAAGATGAAGGGCAAGATCGCCCGCGTGAATGGGACCGGGAGCGTCGCTGGCAAGGTCGTCTGCGAGGCCACGCTGACCTTCACCATGGTCGACGCCTGAAGCTGACGAGTTCGAAGATTTCTGCGCCATGACCACCACCATCCACTCCACCGCCGTCGTCCATCCCCAGGCTCGCCTCGGGGTCGACATCGAGGTCGGCCCTTACTCGATCATCGGCCCCACCGTGGAGATCGGTGACCGCACCAAGATCGGTCCCCACGTGGTGATCGACGGGGTCACGCGTATCGGATCGGACAACCGCATCGTCGGTCAGGCCAGCATCGGTGGTGAGCCCCAGGACATCTCCTACCGCGGTGAGCCCACCCTGGTGGAGATCGGCGACGGCAACATGGTGCGCGAGTTCGTCACCATCAACCGCGGCACCCAGAAGGGAGGCGCCCTGACCAAGGTCGGGAGCGGCTGCCTCCTGATGGCCTGCAGCCACATCGCCCACGACTGCCTGATCGAGGACAAGGTCATCCTGGCCAACAACGTCATGCTGGCGGGGCACGTGCACGTGGAGACGGGCGCGAACATCTCGGGCGCGGTGGGGGCCCACCACTTCGTGACCGTCGGCTCCTACGCCTACGTTGGAGGCATGACCCGTATCGAGCACGACGTGCCGCCCTTCATGATGGTCGAGGGCCGCCGCTCGCGGGTGAGGAACGTGAACATCATCGGCCTGCAGCGGGCCGACTTCGCCGAGGGCGACATCGACCAGCTGCGCCGGGCCTTCAAGCGCATCTACCGCTCCGGCGCCCCCCAGGCCCAGATGATCGAGGAGTTCAAGGCGGACATGAACACCCCGGACATCGTGATGCGCCTGGTGGAGAGCCTGCAGCGCACCGAGCGCGGGAAGAAGGGCCGCTGGCGCGAGAGCCTGCGGGAGGAGTTCTCTCGCCAGGGCGCCGAGCGGCTCGCCGCGGGGGTCTCCAGGTGAGCGCGGCCACGCCCCTGAAGGTGGCGGTGGTCGGCGTCGGCCACCTGGGGAAGATCCACGCGAAGATCTACCACGAGGATCCGGCCGCGGAGCTGATCGCCGTGGTGGACGCGGACGGAGAGCGGGCCGCGGAGGTCGCGGCGGAGTACGGCTGCCAGGCCCTGAGCGACCCGGCCGAGCTGCCGGGTGACGTGCAGGCGGTCAGCGTCGTGGTGCCCACCGTGCACCACGCCCGGGTCGCCGTGCCCCTGCTCGAGAGGGGCGTGCCCTGCCTGGTGGAGAAGCCCCTGGCGGGCACCCTCGAGGAGGCGGACGCGATCCTGGCCGCCGCCGAGTCCACGGGCACCCTGCTCAGCGTCGGCCACGTGGAGCGCTTCCAGCCCGGTGTGCGCAAGGTGCGCGCCATGGGCGTGCGCCCGCGCTTCATCGAGTGCCACCGCCTGGCGCCCTTCTCCTTCCGGGCCATGGACGTGGGCGTGGTGCACGACCTGATGATCCACGACCTGGACCTGATCCTGCACTTCGTCGACGCGCCCATCGCCAGTGTCGACTGCGCCGGCGGAGCGATCCTGACCGAGAGCGAGGACGTCGCCTCGGTGCGCATCGTCTTCGAGAACGGCGCCCGGGCCAACGTCTCGACCAGCCGCGCCTCCCTGGAGCCCATGCGCCGCTTCCGGATGTTCTCCGCCGACGGCTACGTCAGCCTGGACTTCCAGAAGAACTACGGGATCCACATCGCCAAGGGCCCCGAGTGGGAGAGCGGCCGCGAGGCCCTCAAGACCGCCGACCCGATGATGCTGGCCATGCAGAAGGACTGGATCACCGAGAAGGTGCTCTCGGTCACCGAGCTGCCCCTCGAGGGGCAGCAGCGGCCCTTGCAGGCCGAGCTCTCGCACTTCCTGGAGTGCGTGCGCACGGGCGCCGCGCCCGAGGTCAGCGGCCAGGACGGCCGCGCGGCCCTGCAGCTGGCCGAGCGCATCTCGGCCGAGATCGCCGCCCAGGCCTGGTAGGGCGGCGGAGAGACACCTCCGAGCCCACCTAGCCCGGCCTATTCATGAGCCTTCAACGCATTAGCACCCAACCGGCAGCC
>CAZQAT010000088.1:8787-20310 GCA_964591315.1 uncultured Planctomycetaceae bacterium | reverse complement strand
GAAGGTCTCCCAGTCCATCTAGCCCGGCCTATTCATGAGGCTTTGACGCATTGGGACCCAACTGCGTTCCTGGCGGTACTTTGGGTGTCGGACGAACCGGAGGCGACCTGGTGAGGTCGTCGAGGATCGGGCGACACCCAAAGTGCCGCCAGGGGCGGAGAGGCAGCCGAAGGGGTAAGCCCCGGTCCGCGAAGCGGATCCAAGGGGTCCAGTGGACCTCTTGGAAGGGGATCCCGGTTGAGTGCTAATGCGTTGAAGGCTCATGAATAGGCCGGGCTAGGTGCCCCCCTCCGTCGCGTGGCCCGCCGCGAGGAGCCGATCGGTCATTCTACGGCCAAGGCGCACACCACTCGTCGTCGGAAGCCCCCTCACCGACTCCCCTCCACGGGCGCCACCGAGAAGCTGAAGGGCGCCCTGCCGGCCGACCCCTTGCCCAGTGCGAAGCCGACTCGCTCGGTCGGGGGACAGACCACTCGCAGCCCCCCGGCCCCCGTCGCGCTGGGGTCCTGCGCGGCCACCTCGGCCCCCGACTGGGCGCGCAGGTCGGCGGCGCACTCCACCACCAGTTCGCCCCCGTCGACCCAGAAGGTCACCTCGTGCTCCAGGCGTCGGGCGTGCAGGTGGCCGCCCGGGGCGCCTCCGAGGCGCACCCGGCCCGCCTCCCCCGGAGCGAACAGGATGATCCGTGATGCCCCGGCGCACTCGGCCCCGTGCAAGAGCTCGAGCACGGCCGAACCACTGGCCGCATCCGCGCGGCGGAAGACGAAGGCCAGGTTGCGCGCGAGCTGCACCTCGTCCCCGTCCAGGAGCGCGCCGCCGCCCTCCTCGAGCAGCTGACCCCCGATGGCCACGCTCTGATCGGCGATGGCCTCGATGCGCCAGCCGGGGCCCGCGTGGAAGCTCTCGGTGCGCACGAGGCGCACGTGCTCGGGGTCGATGTCGGCCGCCAGCGGCAGGTCCGCGCGACCCGCGTGGGCGTGGCCGACGGTGATCGAGGGGGCCTGCAGCACGAGGAACTCACCGATGTCGTCCACGGCCAGGCGGAAGTGATCCCGACTCCGCGGGCGGACGTCCTCGGAGTCCTGGTAGGGAGCGTCGCGACCGGCGGTGGAGGCCTCCGCCGGCCGTCGGCGGACGCCGGAGCGAGAGCGCTCATCGCGCATCTCCTCGAGCAGGTCCTCGAGCGCCTGGATCAGCCCGGTCTCCGCCTCGCGTCGGATACCCGAGGCCTGAGGATCGACCTCCGCGCGTGACTCGCCGCCCAGGCGTCGGCTCCAGATGCCGGCCAGCTTCGGATCGCGCGCGGCCACCAGCTCGAGCAGCCGGTCGCGCTCGACCGTATCACCCTCGGCCTCGCGCCTGGCGGCCTCGCGGCAGAGCACGTCGAGCACACGCCCGCGGAGCTCCTCGGCCTCGTCGAAGCCCACCAGGCAGGGGTCGGCCAGCTGCCGCAGGGCGTGCTCGGGCATCCCCCCCAGGAGCGCCTTGCGAGCCTCGGAGAGGCGCAGGCGTCGGCGGAGGAAGGAGGGCAGTTGCGGGCTCATGCTGGGGACCGTCTGCCCCCCGTGCGCGGCTGGGGGGGCTCCATTTCCCGAGCGGCCCCGGGGGCCTGAACCGGCCCGGTGCGGGCCTCAGCTGTGGCAGGCCACGCCGCCGCCCTCGCGGCTGGCCTCGTGGAAGGCCTCTCGGGCGTGAGCATAGAGGTCCTCACGGCGCCGGATCTCGGGATGCGGCATGCAGGCGATGCCGACCGAGACCACGAGCGAGTCCCCGACCAGATCGCACAGGTCGAGCTCCTGGACCGTGCGGCCCACGCGCATCGCCATCACCTCGGCTCCGTCGGGACCGGTGCGAGGCAGGAGGAACAGGAAAGAGGTCTCGTCGAAGCGCCCGAGCACGTCCGTGTCCCTGGAGGAGTCGAGGATGATGCCCGCCAGCTGGCGCAACACGTCCGGGGAGCACTGGCCATCGAAGCCGAGCATCACGCAGGACAGGGGCTCGCTCCAGCGCTGGGCGCGCTTGAACTCCTCGTCGAGCTTGAAGTTCAGGAAGGCGTAATTGAACAGGCTCGTCTCCGGGTCGGTCAGGGCCGAGACCAGGTCCTTGTCCCGCTCGCCGTTGGCGATGTTCACGAGCAGCTCCTCGGGCAGCTCGGCGGACGCGGACTCCTCTCCGCGGCCCTCGATGGGCAGCGGCGGCCGCGGGCCGGCGGCCTGCTCGAGCACCTCCGCCAGGCGTGAGGTGGAGAGGGGCGAGTGCAGGACACCCGTCGCGCCGCAGAATCGCGCCACCGCGTCGCCGGTGTGGTTGTCGTGCTCGGCCACCAGGAAGGTGCGGCAGGAGGTACGCCCCGTGAGATGGCGGCAGACCTCGTAGATGTTGTCCCCGCGCAGGAACTTGTCGATCAGGATCACGTCGCCCCCCATGGGGCGGGAGTCGAGCAGGCCCTCGATGCTCTCGATGCCGACGACGTCCCAGCCGTCGAGGCCCTCGGCCGCGGTCCTGGCCTGCCCGAGCAGCAGCATGTCGGTCGTGACCACGCGAATCGTTCGAAGTCCGTCACCCATTCTAAAAAGTCACTCGGCCGGTCGGCCTCGGCGCATCTCTTGGATCGAGCGGGCGAAGGGCCCGCACCAGGCTTGAGTTTGGCCGCCCCGGGGCCCCTGCAAAAGGGAATTCCGGCCAGGATGGGAATCGGAGCCCAGCCCGGGAAATTCCTTCCGGGGGCCCACCCCGAAGAGCGTCAGTCCTGGAGCTCGGCGAACCAATCGTCGGGGATGTCGTAGTTGGCGAAGACGTTCTGGACGTCGTCGTTGTCCTCCAGGGCGTCCACCAGCTTGAGGATCTTGCCCGCGGCCTCCTTGTCCTCCACGGCCACCGTGTTCTGGGGCACGTAGCCCGTCTCGGCGGACTCGATCGCGGCGCCGCCGGCCTCGAGACCCTCCTTGACCGGGATGAACTCCGTGGCGCCGGCGTAGACCGTGCTGAACTCGTCCCCCACCTCGACGTCGTCGGCACCGGCCTCCAGGGCCAGCTCCATCAGGGAGTCCTCGTCGCGCCCGCCGTTGGCGATCACGAAGATCGAGCGGAAGTCGAACATGAAGGCCACCGAGCCGCTGGCGCCCAGGTTGCCGCCGCGCTTCTCGAAGATGTGCTTGATGTCCGGAGCCGTGCGGTTGCGGTTGTCGGTCAGGCAGGTGACGAGCACGGCGATACCGCCGGGGGCGTAGCCCTCGTAGAGCAGCTCCTCGAACTCGGCCCCGTCCGCGTCCTCGCCCGACCCCTTCTTGATGGCGCGCTCGATGGAGTCGCGCGTCATGTTCGCGGCCTTGGCCTTCTCCACCGCCAGGCGCAGCTTGGGATTCGCGTCCAGGTCGCCACCACCCTGGCGGGCGGCGGAGATCATGCCCTTGGCGAGCTTGCTGAAGAGCTTGCCGCGCTTGGCGTCCACCGCGTTCTTGCGGTGCTTGATGTTGGCGGAGTGTGAGTGGCCTGCCATGGCTGGGGTCCTCTCGGGGCTGCGGGACGGTGGTGCTCGATTGTAGCCCGGGGCGGGCGGCGGCTGGAAAGGAGAGCGGCGCCGCAACCCGGGCGGGAGTTGCGACGCCGTTCGCCGTGGGAGTGGCTGCGGGTCTAGCGCTTCGAGAACTGGAAGCCGCGCCGCGCGCCGCGGCGGCCGTACTTCTTGCGCTCCTTCATGCGGCTGTCCCGGGTCAGGAGGCCCTGGTCCCGCAGGACCTCGTCGAAGGCCGGGTTGACCGTGTTCAGGGCACGGGCCAGGCCCATGCGCACCGCGTCCGCCTGACCGGTGACGCCGCCACCGTTGACGTTGCAGAAGATGTCGTAGCTGCCCGCCGTCTCGGTGGCGCGCAGGGGAGCCTGGGCCCGCAGCTGGTTCTGGAGGGTCGGGAAGAAGGCCTCCATCGGCTTGCCGTTGACCAGGAAGGCCCCGGCGCCGGGCTTGATGCGGACGCGGGCAACGGCGGACTTGCGACGGCCGAGGCCCCAGGTGTACGGGTTGTTGACTGCCATGGATCTTTGAGTTCTTGGGGGCGTCGGGCTCGCTAGAGCTCGCTGACCTTCTCGGGTTGCTGGGCGCCGTGGGGGTGCTCGTCCCCCGGGTAGACCTTCAGGTGGCTGAGCATCGTCTTGCCGAGCTTGTTCTTGGGGAGCATCCGGCGCACCGCCAGGGTGACGATGTCGTTGGGCCGGCGCACGCGCATGTCGTCGGTCGTCAGGGTGCGACGGCCGCCGGGGTAGCCAGTGTAGTACTGGAACTCCTTGTCGCTGTTCTTGGCGCTCGTCATCACCGCCTTGGCCGAGTTGATCACGACCACGTGGGTGGCCCCATGCTCGCTCGGCGTGTAGGTCGGGCGGTCCTTGCCGATCAGCTTGGTGGCGATGGTGGCCGCCATGCGACCTAGGTTGTGCTCGGAGGCGTCGAACAGGAGCCAGCGCTCCTCGACGTCCGCGGCTCTGACGTGGGTGGTCCGCATCGGAACTTGGAAGGGGTGGGGTGGGCCCTCGGGCGCGAGGGTCCCGGGGCCGGAGGGGTCCCGGAACCGACGGCGGGCGGTGCGCGGGGCCCCGACGAGGGGACTCGGCCCCGCCCGGCAGCGCTGGACGGGGCGTTGAAGGGCGAAGATCCTATCCCCGCGCCCGGGGCCCATCAACTCCAAACAGCCCCCAATGGGAGGCCGCCGGAGCTACTCGAAGCCCACCAGGCGCAGCCAGGCGGGGTCCCCGGCCGGATCGTCCAGCTCCCCCACCAGGGTTCCGAGGCCCTGGGGCAGGCCCGCGGCCAGCCAGCCCGGGGGCGGCCCCCCCGCCTCGGACGGCGCGGGCAGGGCGCTCCCGGGGGGCCAGGGGCCGTGGGCGGACCAGGCCCCGGCGGCGGAGCGGGTCCAGGCCCGCCGGAAGCCCACGGCCCCGGGGTCCACCCGGGTCGGGACGGGTCGGCCGGTCTCGGTCAGCGCGTAGACCCGGGCCCCCGGAGCGACCCAGCTCCAGCGCGGACTGCCGCCCTCTTCGTGCACCCTCAGGTGAGCGTCCGCCGCGGGGGGACTGCGACGCAGCCAACCGAGCCGGCCGACGGGCAGCTCGAGGCGCCCCTGGGCCCCGCGCACCTCGAGCCAGCGCCCGTCCCGGGCGTCCCCCTCCAGCACGCGCACCGCGACCGCCTCTGCTTCCGGGGCGGGTAGGACGAACAGGCACGCGGCCGCACCGGTCCCGAACAACAGCGCGACCGGCGGCCGTCGACGGAGCCCCACGGCGAGCAAGACGGCCGCCGCCAGGACCGCCAGGGAGAGTGGCCCGGCCTCGGGGAGGACGCGGCCCACCGGCGGCAGGGCGCGGGTGCGCAGCCCGTGGGGCAGGCTCGCCCAGGGCTCGCCCCAGGTCACGCTCGCCTCGTCCAGGAGCGGCGCCTCGTTCCCCTCCGGGTCCTCGAAGCGCGGCGTGGGCCGCACGTCCCCCGGACGCGTGGGCCCCGCGACGGGCACCTCGAGGCGCCGGAGCTCGGCCGCGCCGACCTCGACCTCGACCTCGATGCGTGTCCGGGGACCGCCCGCCGACAGGATCGAGACCGAGCGCGGGCCCCCCAGCTCCACGCTCACGCTGCCGAGGGCCTCCTGTGCCCCGGCGCCGATCGGCGCGAGGCCCAGGACCGCGAAGAGCAACGCGACACTCCTCACGACTCCTCCCCCGCGGCCCGCTCGAAGACGACCACCAGGATCCACAGCCCCACGCAGGCCAGGACCGAGGGACGCAGCAGCGCATCGACCCAGCCCTGCTGCGCGCCGGGACGCAGGTCGCCCCAGGTCGAGCCCAGGGGCGAGAGGCGCGCCAGCCAGGAGGCGACGTCCTCCCCCGCGAGCACCCCGTCCCCGGCCCAGCCCCAGGCTGCGGCCAGGGCCGGCGCGACGGGCACGAGCAGGAACCAGAGCCCTCCGTACCAGCCCGCCGCCCGCCCACGGGCGCAGTCGCGCGCCTCCCCCAGGGCCGCGGCTGCCAGCAGCCCGGCCAGGAAGGTGGCCAGCAGCTGCGACACCTCGAAGCCCAGCTCCCGGTCGAGGCGCGCCGCCAGGGCCAGCTGGGGCAGGGCCAGCCCGAGGCAGAGCGGCCAGCGCCGCCCCCCTGCACGACGACCGGGCCAGCCGATCAAGGCCAGCCAGGGAATCCAGACCAGGGCCAGGCGCGAGGCCTCCCCCAGGGACTCGGCCGCCCGGCCGCCGGCCAGGAGGGGCAGGGCAGCCAGGGTCCAGGCCAGGAGCGGGCGTCCCAGGGCGGACACCCCGGTCGACCCCGGCGTGGACCTCACCGATAGCCGCGGCGCGGGCGCAAGGTCGCCACGTCCCAGCGCACGTCGACCAGGTCCCAGTCCCCGAAGGGGACGCCCTGCGCGTCGGCCAGCTGGCCCTCCGGTCCTTCAGCCCACAGGGCTCCGACCGCGTTCATGACGTGGTTCCACTTCTCCGCCTCCGGCAGCTCGCCCGGCGCGACGTAGCTCGGCGGCCGGCCGAAGAGCACCCGGCGCCCGGCCTCGAGGTGCAGGCGGGTGCCCGCCTCCGCCACGCCCGCCGCGGGGGCGTGGGTGGCGTCGATGACCACGGGACCGATGTGCTCCAGGTCCCCCAGGCTGAGGTGCTCGCGCATCGAGACCGCCACCGAGAGGGCGTCCAGGTGACGCTCCTCGACCAACAGGTCCCCGGGCCGCACGTGCGACAGGGAGCGGTCCACGGGACCGATCACCGGCAGCAGCCCACGCCCGAAGTCCGGCGGGGAGGGGCGGTAGCCGGGCAGCACGGTCCCGTCGCTCGCGACGGGCAGGAAGTCCTCCCCGATGTTGATGCAGGCCACCGGCTCCCGCAGGCGCACGTCGACCTCCAGACCGTCGGGCCAGACCACCTGGGCCGCGCCCACCTCGCGCACGAAGGGCAGCTCCTCCAGGGCCGCCCGCACTCGCTCCGGGAGGGTCGCGTCCAGGGCCGAGAGCTCGCCGAGGCGCGCCAGGCGCAGCGCGACCTGGCCGCGCCACTCCGGGGGCAGGCCCGCCTCACCGGCGGGCAGGTCGAGGGCCACCCGGGCCGGATCGATGGAGGTGAAGCCCGCCTCCCCGGCGCTCGCGTGCAGATCCGTGACCAGCCAGCCCAGCCCCCCCGCCGCCAGGGCCAGGAGCAGCCCCACGGGGGCCCGCCCGGCGCGCGCACCGGACGCCCGACGGCGCTCCTGGAAGGTCGAGACTCTGGCCATGAAGGACAAAGGAAGAGGGCCCCGGGGGGCTGTCCCCCCAACGCGGGGCCCGGCCCTCAGTTCGCGGGGCTCCCCACCATGCGGGTCGAGCTGCCCGCGTTCTGGCCGGCGCTGATCCCCATGTGGCTGCGGGAGGCCTCCTCGATGAAGAGGTCGAGGGTGGTCTGGATCTCGAGCACGGACTCGCGGCTGAGGTTGATCGACTTGGCGCTCGACTGGGTGTGGAGCTCGTGGCCCAGGAGGCGCGAGACGAGCTTGAGGTTCGCGAGCTGGCGCTGCATGGATTGGGTGGATCGTTGCTGGCTCGGTGCGTCCATGGCTCGGTTCCTGGGTGGGGTTGCGCGGCAAGGCGGGCGGGGGGCCGCTTGGATTGTGAAGTCTCGGGTGTTTAGATACCGGGATGGGAGGCCCGTCTCAAGCACCCGCGAGCCCGAGATTCGCGGGCCTTCCCGCGCCGGGGACCGGCCCGGCGCGCTCATGAGCCGTCGGCGGGGCCGTGGCGGGAGGGGCAGCGCCCCCCGCGGGCGTGCCTCCGAGGAGGCCGAGGGCCCGCACCTCGACGCCCCTGAGGTCTGGAAGGACCTGCACCTCTCCCGCTTCCAGCGCGAGGCCATCGCGGCCATCCGGGGCGGCCGCAACGTCCTGGTCAGCGCCCCCACCGGGGCCGGCAAGACCCTGGTGGCGGAGTACGCCATCGTCGACGCGGTCCAGCGCGGCCGCCGCTGCATCTTCACGGCCCCGATCAAGGCCCTCTCGAACCAGAAGTACCGGGACTTCCGGGACGACCCGGAGATCGACGTGGGCCTGATGACCGGGGACGTGACGATCCGCCCGGAGTCCCAGGTCCTGATCATGACCACGGAGATCCTGCGCAACGCGATCTTCGACAGCCCCGAGACCCTGCACGACGTCGAGTACGTGATCTTCGACGAGGTGCACTTCATGGACGACCGGGAGCGCGGCACGGTCTGGGAAGAGAGCCTGATCTTCGCGCCCCCCGGGATCCGCTTCATCTGCCTCTCGGCCACGATCTCGAACCTGGACGAGCTCGGGGAGTGGCTGTCGGAGATCCGCCCCGAGGAGCTGACCACGGTCTTCTGCAACGAGCGGCCGGTGCCCCTGCACCAGCGCTTCTACACCGAGCGCAGCGGCACCTTCGAGCCCAAGGACATCGGCAAGGTCCGCCGTGCCGAGGCCCAGCGGGGCGCGCCCCCGCGCCCCGCCCGGCGGCGCCGCCGGGGACGCCGCGGCAGGCGCGGACGGGGCTTCGGCGGCGACGACGCGACCCGACCGCCGGACACCGCGCCCCTCTTCGAGGAGCTGTTCGAGGCCCGGCTGATGCCGGCCCTGGTGTTCTGCTTCAGCCGCAAGGACTGCGAGCGCCTGGCCCGGCGCGGATCGCGCTTCGACTACCTGGACCCGGAGGAGCGCCGGCGCATGGAGGCCCTGCAGGGGGAGCTGATCGAGCTCTTCCAGCTCGAGGAGGGCATGCGCCGCGGAGAGCTCTTCCAGATGGCCCTGCGCGGAGTGGGCTACCACCACGCGGGCATGCTGCCGGCCCACAAGGAGGTGGTCGAGCGCTTCTTCACCAGCGGGCTGATCAAGCTGCTGGTGACCACCGAGACCTTCGCCGTGGGCATCAACATGCCCGCCCGCACCGTGATCTTTCACTCCCTGCGCAAGTTCGACGGGATCAGCTTCGACTACATGCGCACGCGGGACTTCATGCAGATGGCCGGCCGGGCCGGGCGCCAGGGGATCGACGACGAGGGCCTGGTCTACACCCTCCTGTCCCCCAAGGACCTGGACGAGGCGCCGGTCAAGCGCCTGCTGGCCGGGGAGCCGGAGGCGGTCGAGAGCCGCTTCCGCCTGGCCTTCTCCTCGCTGCTGCACCTGGTGCGGCGCCTGGGGCGCGAGCGGGTGCACGAGGCCTGGGAGAAGTCCTTCGACTCCTTCCAGCACCGGGAGCTGTCCCCCAAGAAGCGCGATCGAAACCGGCGCGCCCAGCGGCGCCTGATCGACGCCCACCTCCACTACCTGGAGGACCTGGGCTACCTCAATGGCGATGAGCTGCGGCCCCGCGGCCGCATCGCCCAGTCGATCAACGGCTACGAGCTGCAGGTCACCGAGCTGCTCTTCCGGGGGGTGCTGGAGGACCGCACGCCCGAGGAGCTGGCGGTGGTCTTCGTGGGCCTGATCCACGAGGAGCGACGCACCTTCGAGCCCCTGCGCATCCCCCGTCGCCTGCACGGGGACCTGCGCCGGCAGACGGACGAGGTCGTCCGGCGCCTGGGCCGGCGGGCCGTGGACTTCGACCTGCCGGCTCCGCCCAAGCGACCCGAGTGGGGGTTGACCCCGGCCGTGATCGACTGGGTGCGGGGCGCGCCCTTCGAGGAACTGGAGGGCCTGGGCCCCTCGACCCCGGGGGACATCTGCCGGGCGTTCCGGATGGGCATCCAGCTCATGCGGCAGACGCGCCGGGCCATCGACCCAGCCTGGGACCTCCACGGGGCCCTGGGGGAGGCCATGGAGTGCCTCAACCGGGACGAGGTCGACGCCCGACACCAACTCGAGCTGGGTTAGCCCGGCCTATTCATGAGGCTTCGACGCATTGGGACCCAACTCCGTTCCTGGCGGTACTTTGGGTGTCGGACGAACCGGAGGCGACCTGGTGAGGTCGTCGAGGATCGGGCGACACCCAAAGTGCCGCCAGGGGCGGAGAGGCAGCCGAAGGGGTAAGCCCCGGTCCGCGAAGCGGATCCAAGGGGTCCAGTGGACCTCTTGGAAGGGGATCCCGGTTGGGTGCTAATGCGTCGAAGGCTCATGAATAGGCCGGGTTAGGCCCCCGAATTCGGTAGTCATCACCCTCCTCGGGGCTTAGATCCGGGCACCAGCCACTTGGTCGTTGCGCTACGTGGAGTCCCAGATAGACTTGGATTCGTGGAGATTTGGCCCTCGAGGCCTCAAATCAGCAGAATCCAGGACCGCACTTCGCGCCTCCGAGGGCTGAGAACCTTGCCCCTGGGAGTCAACACAGGATTCCCTCCCCCCTGACAAGTCGTTACAAGTCGTATCAGCCCCACCCCGCTTCGGGCCTGTCCGTCCAGGACTCGGCCCGCAGGCCGGAAGGTCCGCGCTCTCCCAGTGGCCCCTCCCGGAGGGGCTGACTTCGCAACCAGTCCCACCCCCGTCCCCGATCACGCCGGTGACCCAAGGCCCTGACGGGCCGCGACCGCCGAAGTCCTCCTCTACAAGCGACGGATCCCGATCCCACACTGTCGATGCTCCAGACCCCCTGCACCATCGCGCTGATGGCAGCGCCGCTCGTCCTCACGGACGCGCCAGCCCCGCCCGCGGCAGCGCCGGAGTCCCCCACCGCGATTGTCGCGGCGGCTCTCCCTGCCGCGCCCACGGAGAGCCGCGCCACGAGCCGTACGGCGAGAGCCGAGAGCGAGTCCCCCAAGAGCGAGTCCCCCAAGAGCAAGTACAAGTTCGAGGCCGTCGAGTACAAGACGCGCGACAAGCAGATGGTGCACGCCGCCTACTTCGCCCCCCGCAAGAAGGGCAAGGCCCCGGCGGCCCTCCTGGTGCACGACGCCGGTGGTGAGTCCACCGCGCTCTACAGCCTGGCGGACAACCTGCAGCGCAAGGGCTTCGCGGTGCTCGTGCCGGACCTGCGCGGGCACGGGGAGAGCATCACCGAGTCCTGCGACTGGAGCAAGACCACCGACGCCGAGGCCCAGATGCGCCTGTGGAACTACTCCATGCGCGACCTGGAGGCGTCGACCGAGTACCTGCGCGACCAGGACCGGGTGCACAACGCCAACCTGAGCATGGTCGGCGTGGGCGCCGGTTCATTGCTGGCCGCCCGCTACGCAATCCACGACGAGAACGCCCGGTCCGTGGTCGTGATCGAGCCGCAGGACGAGTCCTACGGCTTCAACATGGGCAAGGACATCATCGAGCTCGGCGGCCTGCCGGTCCTGATCATGGCCACCAAGGAGGGCCGCCAGCTGGCCCTGCGCATCAAGGACGCCGCCGCGAACGGCAACGACGGCCTCGAGTACGTCTCGATCAAGTCCCTCAAGCCCAAGAAGGACGACGACATCTTCAGCGACAGGCGCCTGGCCGGTGAGGTCACCAAGTTCCTCCGCGAGGAGGCCATGCCGAAGCGCTGAGCTGCGCCACGCAAGGATCGCCGAGAGCGGCGGCCGCCGCGGCCCCCCCCGCGCCCCCCCCCACAAAAAAAGCCCCCCCCCCCCCGCCCCCCCC
>CAZQAT010000088.1:0-8777 GCA_964591315.1 uncultured Planctomycetaceae bacterium | reverse complement strand
GGCGGCGGCCTGGCCTACGCGCTTCGCTGCCCCCCGCATGGAGCGCCGCGCGGGGCGCCCGGGCCCCTGCCGGGGGCGCCGCTCTCGCATTCAGGCCCCGGCCGCGCCGCTCCGCCGGGCCCGGCGGCGTTCGCGCTCCCGGCGCTGGACTTGCTTGTAGAGCTCGGCGCGCCTCGGGTGGGTGGCCCACACGAGCACCCCGGACCAGAGAGCGAACCCGACCCCGGGCATCACGGTGGCGACCAGCTCCAGCGAGCCGGGGGGCACAAACACCCCGGGGATCCCCGAGCGGGTCCCGACCAACATGCGCCCCACGAGAGGCCCGAGCACCAGCAGGACGTACAGCACGTCCGCCCGACGCCGGAGGCGCCGGCGGCGGCTGGCGGACTCGACCCAGTCCCAGATCTCCCCGCAGACCCAGGGCAGGAGCACCAAGCCCAGCAGCAGGCAGAGCCCCGCCGGACTCCAGGGCCAGACGTGCCGGCCCTCGAAGTCGTAGAGGCCGAAGCCCGCCCCCAGGTTCAACAGGCCCGCAAGTCCCAGCAGCAGACCGGGGCCACGGCGAGCAGGGTGGGTCAGACCCGCGGCCAGAGAGAGCAGGCCGCCCGCCACGTACAGCAGGAACACCCCGAGGAGCATCGCCCACAGGCGGCCGCCGCCCGCGGATCCCCAGCCGCTGGCGTCCGTGTAGGCGAGCCAGAACAGGTTCGTGGGCAGCAACGCCATGGCGCCGGCCAGCTTCTCGTCCCGGGAGATCGCGGCCATGCGCTCCCGGAAGGTCCCGCTCCGCAGCCCACGCCAGAGGTAGCGCGCCGCGGCCCACAGCCCGCCGAGGGCCATGAAGGCGAGGAGCCCGCCGAGGGTCCAGAGCACGGCCGCCTTGCGCCGGCCGGAGCGCAGCTCCTCCGCGTCCCGGCGCAGCTGCGTCGCCGTCTTCGGGTCGAGCTCCCCGCCGACCGCCAGGGCGGCCTCGCCCAGCTCGAGGCGCAGGTCCGCGGGCCAGTCCCGCAGCGCGAGGCGCCCGGCCAGGTCCTCGCGCTCGGCGGCGTCGCCGCAGGCGACGTAGCCGCGGGCCAGGAGGCCGTCGAGGTCGACGGAGCTCGAGGAGCGCGGCCGAGCTTCGCCTGATCGGGGCAGCGACGGATCGATGCCCAGCATGCGCGCCAGCCAGGTCCGGCCCGCGGACCCCAGCTGCGGCCCGGAGGCACTCCGGCTCTCCGCGCGGCCTCGCCAGTCCTCCCAGGTCCAGGGAGCATCGGTCGCGTCCAGGGACTCGAAGGCGGCCAGCACGAGCTCCTGCTCGATGCTGGGGCCGAGTGGACTCCTGCGTAGCTGGACCAGGCCTGCGGCCATGGGCTCACCGGCGCCGACCGCCTCCCGCCGATGGGGCGCACGGGTCCCCAGCCAGATGACCGGAGGATCCATGCGGGCTGCGTCGAAGCTGAGCCCCACCCCCCCGGGGAAGTGACCCAGGCGACCGCGCAGGACGACCTCCGTGGTCCGCGGCACGGCGGTGCTCGGGTCGAACCGGCGCGCCAGGCGCGCGCCGAGCGAGCGGCGCTGGCTGAGCGCCGGGGCCTCGATCGGGACCGGCAGCTCGAAGCTCTCACCCTCGACGACCTCCAGACGGCGCTCCCAGGTCGGGCGCGGCTCCAGGTCTCCCAGCTCGTAGCGCCAGCCGGAGAGCCGTAGTCGCCAGCGGAGCGGGGCGACCTCTCCCGTCAAGGCCTCGTGCCAGGCGTCGCCGAGGCCGGGCGGCTCGGCCGTGAAGGAGGCGGGCCAGGAGGGGGCGAACTCTCCGCGCCGGAGCTCGAACTGCAGGCGCGAGTGGAGCAGCAGGCGCTCGTCGCGCTCCTCGGCGCCGTCGAAGAGCTCCAGCCAGTCCGCCGTGGAGAATCCCGCGGCCTCCGCCTCGAGCCCCAGCTCCCGCTCGATGTCAGCCCGCGGGCGGCTGCCCCGCCACCAGCCCCGCCAGGCTCGCAGCCCCCCTCCCCCTTGGCCCGGCTCCTCGAGCCGCTTCAGGCTGGCCGCGTGCATGGCCCGCTCCAGGCGCAAGCCCTCCATGCCGCTCGCCGGATCGAGGAGCTGCGCGAGCTCCTGCGCCTCGATCACTCCGGCCAGGCCGACGGGCAGCTCCGCGAGCAGCCCGGCGAGGCGGCGCAGCTCCGGGCCCGGGGCCTCTCCTCGCAGGGCGGCCACGAGCTCGTCCCGCAGACGGTTGCGGTCGCAGGCGTTCAGCGTCTCCATCCACTCGCGCCGCGCCCGTCCGTCCAGGTCCGGTACGCCCCGCTCGGCGGCCTCGGCCCCCACCGCTGCCGCGGTCTCGAGCAGGGCCACGATCACCCGCTCGCGTTCCTCCACCTCCTCCCGCAACCAGCGGTGGACCTCGCTGCGTGAGTGGCCGCTCAGGCTGCGCGCCCACAGCACCGCGGCCGCGTCGCGCGCGGCGGAGGGCGGCCCGACCAGGGCCGGCAGGCTGCTGCGCGCCAGGATCACGTCCACCAGCGCCTGACCAGCCCTCGAGCCCTCGAGGGCGCCGACCCCGAGCGAGTTGCCCTTGGACTGGAGGTTACCGGCCAGCAGGGCCAGGCGTTCGAGGTGCTCGGGCTCGCGGTCGAGCAGCACCGCGGCCCGCGTGGCCTGGATCAGGAGCGCGAACTCGAGCTGGCCGATCTCTCCCCGAGAGCTGGCCCGGGGCCCCAGCCGCTCCAGGAGCGCGCGCGCCTCGGCCACCCGCTGGAGGGCCGCCTCGGCCTTCTCCCGCACCTCCCGACCCCTCTCTCCAGCCGCGGCCTCGGCCTCGGCGGCATCCACCAGGGCTCCGACGTACGGCAGCCCGTAGTCCCGCAGCGTGCCCAGGTCGGCGTCCTCGGGGTACACCGACGCGAAGACCTGCACCGCTGCCTCGGGGCGCCCGGCCTCGGCCAGCTCCAGCGCGGTGTCGAGCCTCCCCCGCGCGCCCGTGCCGGCCCCCCCTTCGAGCAGCAGCACGAACAGGAGCACCATCGCCGCCGCGGTGACGAGCGACGCCACCAGGGGCCCGCGGTTGCGCTGGGCGAAGCTGCGCCAGCGCCTGCCCCAGCTCGGCGGTTCGGCGAGCACCGGCTGGCCGGCCTCGAAGCGCTCGAGGTCCTCGAGCAGGGCACGCGCCGTCACGTAGCGGTCCTCGGGGTCGCGGGCCATGGCCTTCAGGCACAGGCGCTCGAGGCCGCGCGGCACCTTGGGGTCCAGCCGCGAGGGCGGGGTCGGCGCGCCCTCGGTGACCGCGGCGATGACCTCCACGATCGAGCGGCCCTCGAAGGCCCGCCGTCCGGTCAGGCACTCGTAGAGCACCGCACCCACCGCGTAGACGTCCGTCAGCTCCCCCACCGCCTGGCCCTCGCCGCGGGCCTGCTCGGGGGACATGTAGGCCGGCGTACCGAGGAAGTGGCCGCTCTGGGTCAGGTCGCTGGAGGTCTCCACCTCGCGCGCCAGGCCGAAGTCCACCACGTGGGCGTCGCCCTCCCGGTCGATCAGGATGTTGGCGGGCTTGATGTCCCGGTGCACCAGGCCGTGGGAGTGCACGTACTGCAGGGCGCTCGTCACCTGGCGCATCCAGCGCACGGCCTGGGAGGGGGTCACCGACCCGCCGCGGATGCGCTGCGCCAGGGAGTCACCCTCGATCAGGTCCATCGTGAAGTAGACGCGGCCGCCGCACTCCCCCACCTCGTGCACGCTGGCGATGTGCGGGTGGCGCAGGCGCGCCAGGCTGCGGGCCTCGCGCTGGAAGCGCTCGAGGGCGCGGCGGGCCACCGCCTCTCCGGGGCGCAGGACCTTCAGGGCCAGGTCCCGGTCGAGGCTCTTCTGGTGCACCCGGTAGACGACGCCCATGCCGCCGCGGCCGAGCTCCTCGGCCAGCTCGTAGTCCGCCGGCAGCTCCGGGGGCGGCAGCTCCTCGGGCACCGGCTCCCCGGGCCCCAGCAGCAGCTCGAGGGCCTGGCGCGCGCGGAGGACGTCCTCCTCAGCGAGGTCGAAGCGCTGGGCGTAGACCGAGTCCGCCAGGCCGCGGCCCGCCTCGAGGTCCTCCTCCAGGGCGGCCTGCATCCGGAACAGCCGCTCCTCGCGCTCGACGCTCACGCCCCCGCCCCCCCGAGCTCCCGGCCCAGCTGTTCCGTGGCCCGCCCCAGCAGACGCCGCACGGAGCTCTCGCTGCGGCCCAGCTCGCGGGCCAGCTCCGCAGCGCTCGCGCCGCGGAAGTAGCGCCCCAAGAGCACCTCGCGCTCCTCGCCCGGGAGGGCCTCGAGCCGCTCCCGCAGACGGGCCTGGCCCTCGCCCCGCTGGACCGCGGTGGCGGGGCCGGTGACGGACAGGCGCACACGGTCGAGGACCACCGTGATCGCCTCCCGCTCTCCCTCGGGCCGGCGCTTGCGCGCGCCGTGGTGCTCGGCCGCGTCCCGCAGGCGGTTCTCCGCCACGCGACACAGCCAGCGACCGAAGCTCCCCCGACCCCGGGGCTCGAAGCCGCCGATGGAGGCGAAGGCCGAGAGCCCCGTCTCCTGCAGCACGTCCTCGGGCTCCAGGCGCTGCCCGAGGTCCGCGGACAGGCGCAGGCGCACGTAGAGCAGGACGCGGGCGGCCTGGGCCTCGAAGAGGGCGCCGAAGGCCTCGGCGTCGCCAGCGCGGGCCCGCGCCAGGAGGCCCGGGGCCGTGGCGTCGGTGGCGCTGCCGTCGGTGGAGGGGAGATCGCTCATGGGGGCGGACAGAGGGAGGCCTGCGGCACCCCACCGCCCATTCTCCATTTTCTTACCCGCCAGGTCACCGCCCTGCCTCCCGGGCGTCCACTCGAGGCGGGGCAGCGCCTTGATCCGCGCCCCGCAGTTGCTTCAATCGGCCCGCACCCCGCCGCCGCCCCACCGTGACCCTCCAGCACCCCGAGACCCCTGACGCACCGGCGGCCGGGACCGCGAGCCCCGCGGAGGTCGGCGCCGAGGAGCTCGAGCGGCGCTTCGCCGGGGCCTCCGAGGCCGTGCGCCGGCACTTCGGCTTCGAGAGCCTGCGGCCCCTGCAGGACCGGGCCATCCGGGCCGCCCTCGCGGGCCGCGACGCCCTGGTGGTGCTGCCCACCGGCGGCGGCAAGAGCCTCTGCTTCCAGGCCCCGGCCCTGGCGCAGTCGGGGCTGGTGGTGGTGCTCTCGCCCCTCATCTCCCTGATGAAGGACCAGGTGGACGGCCTGCGCTCCAACGGTGTCGCGGCCGACCTCCTGTGCTCGGTGCAGACGAGCGAGGAGCGCCGCGAGGTGTACCGGGCCCTCGAGGCGGGCGCCCTGGACCTGCTCTACGTGGCGCCGGAGCGGCTCGTGATGGACGGCTTCCTCGAGCGGCTCGAGGAGTTCGGCCTGGCCTCCCTGGCCGTGGACGAGGCCCACTGCATCAGCCACTGGGGCCACGACTTCCGCCCCGAGTACCGCCAGATCGGCGAGCTGCGGGCGCGGCGGCCGAAGCTGCCGATCCAGGCCTTCACCGCCACCGCGACCCCCGCGGTGCAACGGGACATCTGCGAGCAGCTCGGCCTGCGGGAGCCGGAGCTCCTGGTGGGCGACTTCGACCGGCCCAACCTGACCTACCGCGTGCGGCCTCGGCGCCAGCTCGAGGACCAGGTGCACGAGCTCGTCCGCGCCCACGACGGAGAGGCGGGCATCGTCTACTGCCTCTCGCGCAAGGACGTGGAGAAGCTCGCCGCCGCCCTGGAGGCCAAGGGCGTGCGCGCCGCCCCCTACCACGCGGGCATGACCGGCGAGCGGCGCAACGAGGTGCAGGAGGCCTTCAGCACCGAGCGCATCGACGTGGTCGTCGCCACGGTCGCCTTCGGCATGGGCATCGACCGCACGGACGTGCGCTACGTGGTGCACGCCAGCCTGCCCAAGGGCGTGGAGCAGTACAGCCAGGAGACCGGCCGCGCGGGCCGCGACGGCCTGCCCGCCGAGTGCGTGCTGTTGCACTCCGGCAGCGACTACCACAACTGGAAGCACCTGATGGAGCGCTCGGCCCAGGAGGCCACCGAGCGCGGCAGCGCCACCGCCGAGGAGGAGCTGCGGGCGGGGCTCGGGCGGCTCGGCCACGTCTACGGCTACGCCACCGGCGCCGTCTGCCGCCACGCCTTCCTGCTCGAGTACTTCGGGCAGCGGCCGTCGGAGGAGATGCGCGAGCAGGGTTGCGGCGCCTGTGACGTGTGCCTGGGGGAGCTCGAGCGGGTCGATGACGCCCAGGTCCTGGCGCAGAAGATCCTCTCCTGCGTGGTGCGCTGCGACCAGCGCTACGGGGCCGGTCACGTGACCGACGTGCTGCGCGGAGCGGACACGGCCCGCCTGCGCGAGACGGGCCACGACCGGCTCCCGACCCACGGCCTCCTGAAGAGCCACTCGGTGGGCGAGGTGCGCGGCTGGATCGAGCAGCTGACCGGCTCGGGCCTGTTGGCCACGACCGGCGGGCAGTACCCGACCCTCTACCTCACGAGCCACGGCGTCGAGGTGCTCAAGGGCGAGCGCGAGGTGGAGCTCTTCGTCACCCAGCGCGGACGGGCCGACGGCCGGCGCAAGCGTAAGGCCTCCGTCAGCGCGGCCCTCGAGGTGGGACTCGAGCCGGACGAGGAGCTCTTCGAGGACCTGCGCGAGTTCCGTCGCGCCTTGGCCCGCGAGCGGGGCGTGCCCCCCTATCTGATCTTCAACGACCGCACGCTCGCGTTGATGGCGGCCACCAAGCCTCGGAGCGAGGCCGAGTTCCTCGCTCTGAAGGGCGTGGGCGAGAAGAAGGCCGCCGACCTGGGCCCCGCCTTTTTGGCTAGGATCTCGGCCTTCGAAGGCGCCCGGACCTGAGGCAGGACCGGCGTTCCAGGCTGCCGCCGACAGCGGAGGGCCGCCTCTCCCGGCTCGTCGAGCCCGACTTCAGCTCCCCCGACTTCCCCATGAGACCGCTCCCCGTCGCCGGCGCCCTGGCCCTGGCCACTGCCCTCCTCGCTCCCCTCGCCCCCAGCACCGACGCCGCCGCGCCGCTCGCCCCCGAGGCCGTCCCGGCCGCTCCCCTCGAGCTGAGCGTCGACGGCGGCCACTCCAGCGTCGTGTTCCGCATCCAGCACATGGGCGCCGCCTGGTTCTACGGCCGCTTCAACGAGGTCTCGGGCGAGATCGTCTACGACGAGGCGAGCCCCGCGAAGAGCTCGGTCTCGATCACGATCCCCGCCATGAGCGTGGACACCAACTCCGAGAAGCGCGACCAGCACGTCACCAGCCCCGACTTCCTGGACGCCAAGCAGTTCCCCGAGCTGAGCTTCGAGAGCAAGGCCGTCGAGAAGGCCGGCGACCTCATGAAGGTCACCGGCGAGCTCAGCATGCGCGGCGTCAAGCAGGACGTCAGCTTCGACATCGAGAAGACCGGCGAGGGCAAGGCCCGCGGCGGCGCCAAGGTGGTGGGCTTCCACACGACCTTCACGGTCGACCGCACCGACTTCGGCATGACCTACGGCAGCGGCGGCTCCCTCGGGGACGAGGTCGAGCTGACGATCAGCCTCGAGTGCCGCGGCCGCTGAGCGGACGCACTTGGACCCCCTCGACCTGAGCCTGGCCGTGCTCGTCCCCGCCCTCGCGGCGGGGGCGCTGCTGGCCCTGGCCTGGAAGCCCTGGCGCCGCGAGGAGGCCCCCGACGGCCGCTGGTCCAGCGCCCCCGCGCTGGCCCTGGGTTTTCTGGTGGGCGCGCTCCTGGTCGGCGGCGCCCCGGTCCTGCCCGGCCTCGGCGGCGACCGTGAGCCCGCCAGCCTCGACTGGCTCTTCCTGCTGGTGCTCGTGGCCGGCCTCGCCTTCCCCTTCCAGGAGCGGCTCGGCCGCTGGCGTGACTTCGCCCGGGGCGGCTTCGCGGTGCTGACCATCGAGCTCGTCCTGCGCAGCCAGGTCCAGCGCTGGGAGGGCCTGGCCGGGGTCGGCTGGATCGTGGGCCTGACGGCGCTCTACGTGCTGGTCTGGGCCTGCCTGGTGCACCTCGCCGAGCGCCGCTCCGGTGCCTCGATGCCCCTGGTGGCCTGGCTGACCGTCGCGGCCCTGGCCACGGTCGCCGCCCTGACCGGCAGCGCCAGGATCGGCCAGCTCGGCGGCGGTCTGGCGGCGGGCCTGGGGGCGGCGGTGGTCCTGGCCTGGTGGCGTCCGCGCCTCTCCCTCGGCCGTGGCGCTGCGGGGGTCGTGACCCTGGTGCTCTTCGGCCTGGGGGCGAACGCCCACTTCTACAGCTACACCGCGGCCCTGGACGTGCTGCTGGTGGCCGCCGCACCGGCCTGCGCCCTCCTGGCGGAGCTCGGTCCCCTGCGCAGCAGGAGCGACCGCGGCCGGACCGCCCTGGCCCTCGGCCTCGCGGCCCTTCCGATCGCCGTGGCGCTGGTGCGCGTGGTGCTGGCCTACGAGCCGGACCCCTACGCGGACTACTACTGAGCCGCGGAGCCTCCCGATGCATCGGCGAGGCCGGTGGAGGTCACCCCCACCGGCCCGCCAGCGCGCCGCCCGTTTCAGACGGCCAAGATGAGCGAGGCCCCGCGCGGCGGGGCCTCGATCCTCGTCCTTCCCTTCGAGCGCGTCAGGGCAGCACGGTCACCCGCACGTAGTCCTCGGACAGCTTGCGGGGCCGCAGGCCGAAGCCCTGGTAGTAGGAGGTGGTGCCCACCAGGCTCGCCTGGTTCGGGATCTGGTGCGGCACGTAGGCCACGCCCTCCCCGTCGGTCGGCACGATGCTCGGCAGCACGCTCAGGCTGCCGGCGTCGAG
>CAZQAT010000087.1:18374-20398 GCA_964591315.1 uncultured Planctomycetaceae bacterium | reverse complement strand
GCCCTGAGCGTGACCTTCTGCCCCTAGCGGGCCGCGGCGAGCTCTCGAACGGCTCGCGCGAAGCGCAGCGTCCCGGCGGGGGAGTCCTCCAGGTACAGCTGGGGGTCGATCAGCTCGACCTCCATCAGGAGGAAGGTGTCGCCGCTCCTGACCCCGTCCACCCGGGCGTAGAGGTGGGGGCCCGGGCAGTGGGCGAGCACGCGGCGTGCGGCGGTCAGCAGCTCCGGCGCGGGCTCCGCGGCGGCGCGGGAGCCGCCGCGCTCGGTCTGCACCCGGAAGTCACCGGGGCCGGGCCGCTTGCGGGAGGTGTGGCTGTACTCCCCGCGCAGGAAGACGAGCGACCACTCGCCGTCCGTGGCGATCTGGGGCTGGTAGCGCTGCACCATCAGGTCGCGCGTCGAGAGCTGCTCGAGGAAGCGCGCTTCCTGCGCCGGAGCGTCGGCGGCGGACACGCGCCAGGTGCCGTTGGCGTCGAGTGAGATGCAGGGCTTGACCACCGCCTCCTCGGTCTCGAGCTCGCGCAGCGTGGCGGCCAGGTCGCGCTGCTCGCCGGCGCGCGCCCAGACCGTGGGGATGACGGGGACGCCCGCCTCGGCGAGGCCGCGCAGGTGGACCTTGTCCACGTTCCAGCGGGCCACCGCCGCGGGGTTCTGCAGCGGCAGGCCGCGCGCCTCGAGGGTGTCGAGCCAGGCCAGGAAGACCGCCGGCTTCTCGTCGTAGTCCCAGCAGGAGCGCAGCACGATCAGGTCGAAGGAGCTCCAGTCGACCGCCGGGTCGTCCCAGACTACGGGCACCACCTCGATGCCGAGCTCCGACAGGGCCGGCAGGGCCACGCGGTCGTCCTGGTCGAGCTGGGGCAGGGCGCGGCAGGTGGCGAAGGCGACGCGGCGCGTGCTCACTCGTCCTCGCCCACGTAGCCGATGTCCTGGAGGTGCTGGATCTGCTGCTCCGAGAGGTGCCGCGTGCCCATCTCCTCCAGGCCGCCGGCGTCGGCGATCTCGTCCTGGAGGTCGAGCATCTCGATCAGCTCCGCGACCACCTGCGGGCTCTGGGCAGCGATGTCGTCTTGCTCCCCGGGGTCGGACGCCAGGTCGAAGAGCAGGCGCTCGTCCGTGACCTGGTTGTGGATCAGCTTGTGGGGCCCGCGCACGATCGAGCGCAGGCGCGTGGTGCCCGTCGGCGGATGGGAGGTGCGCATGGCGAACAGGGCCCGCCCGCCGCGCTCGGCCTCCTCGATCACGTCGAGCAGGGAGCGTCCCCGGTCGAGCTTCGAGGCCGGCGCTCCGAGCAGCTCGCGCAGGGTCGGCAGGATGTCCATGTTGCTGACGTTGGCGCTCGAGCGGCCCCGGGGACCGTCGTCGCCGACCCGCAGCAGCAGGGGGACCCGGGTCAGCTCGTCGTAGAGCGTGAAGCCGTGGCCCACCCCGCCGTGCTCGAGGAACTCCTGGCCGTGGTCCGCGGTGACGAGCACGATCGCCTCCGGCTCCAGCTCCAGGGCGCCGAGGATCGACCGCAGGTGCTCGTCCACGTTGCGGATCTCGCTCTTGTAGGCCGGGTGGTCGAGGGCCACGTGCTCCGCGGGCGGCTCCGACGGGTCCATGTACTCCGGGTGGCGCCGGTAGGGCTCGTGGGGATCCATGAAGTGCAGGTAGAGGAAGCTGGGGCCCTCCTCCTGCAGCTCGGGCAGCCAGCCGCGGACCACTCGCTCCACGTCCCCGGCGTCGATGCCCTCGCTCTCCTGCAGGCACTTGAAGCGGTCGAAGCCCCGGGCGAAGCCCATCTCCGCGTCGATGTTGATGTTGGCGCTGACCCCGAAGGTCTCGTAGCCGAGCTCCTGGAAGAAGACCGGCAGGGTCTGCAGGGAGCTCGGGATGCGGTTGACCTCGATCACTCCCGCGTTGCGCTGCGCGAGCAGGCCGCGGGTCACCCCGTGCTCGTTGGGGTGCAGGGAGGTGAAGATCGAGGCCGTGGCCGGGGCCGTCCAGGAGGAGGCGGACCAGGCGTGCTCGAAGACCACCGAGGTC
>CAZQAT010000087.1:0-18274 GCA_964591315.1 uncultured Planctomycetaceae bacterium | reverse complement strand
CGCAGTCGGAAACCCTCCGGCCCGAGCTCGTGGGTCTCCGACAGGGGCAGGCTCGAGCCCCGCAGCAGGCGCCCGAAACCGAAGCGGGCGCGCAGCTCGTCCACGGCCCCGTCCAGGCGCCGCTGGCGGTCGGCGCGGGAGCCCGCGGCCCCCTCGGCGCCGGGCAGGCGGTCCCCCTCCGGGTCGCTGAAGAGGGTCGTCTGCCAGCCTGGGGCGGCCTTGAAGTTCGAGAGCTCGAGCCCGATGCGCTTGACCAGGGCCCGCCGGCGGGGGAGGGAGCGCAGCATCGCGCGCGCCTCGGCCCAGACCCGGTCGGTGGCGTCGGTGGGCTGCTCGAGGGTGCGCCGGACGCGGCGGGTGGCGGCTTCGGACTCCAATTGCCCGCCATGGGGCTGCCCGCGCTCCGCCTGGGCCCGCCGCAGGGAGGGCGGCCGCGTGTCCACGTAGCGCACGTGCACGGCCAGGGTCGCCACCTGCACCCCGTGGCCGCGCAGCCTCGTCACCGCCCGGTCGACGAGGTAGGCCAGCATGGCCTCGATGCGCCGGCGCGAGCCCTCCTCCGGCTCGAAGGTGCTGTCGCGGCGGATCGTCTTCGGCACCCGTCGCCGCAGGCGGCCGCCCTTGTCCGCGACCCAGGTGGGCTCCACCGCCTGGGGATCGAGCCCCCGGGCGCGGTCGTGGAGCACGAGCCCCAGGCGCCCGAAGGAGGCGAAGAGCACCTCCCGCGAGACCCGCCGCAGGTCCCCGGCGGTGCGGATCGCGAAGCGCTCGAGCAGGCGCCCGGTGCGGTGGCCGACCCCCGGCAGCTGGTCGATGGGCAGGCCGGTCAGGAAGGCCTGCTCGTGGCCGGGCCAGACCTCCGCCACCCCGCCGGGCTTGGCGAGCTTGCCCGCCAGGCGGGCCAGGGTCACGCTCGTGCCGATGCCGATGGTGACCGGCAGCCGCAGCTCCTCCCAGATCTGTCGCCGCAGGCGCGCGGCCACCTCGAAGGCGGGGCCCTCGAGGCGCGCGGTGCCGGAGAGATCCACCAGGAGGTCGTCGATGGAGGCGACCTGCACCAGCGGCGTGAAGCGCATCACGAGCCGCGCCATGTCCTCCCGCAGGCGGTTCGCCGCCTGGGAGTCCCCGCGCCGGAAGATCGCGTGGGGGCAGCGCCGGTGGGCCTCGTCCAGCCGCATGCCGGGGTGGATGCCGTAGGCGCGCGCCTCGTAGGAAGAGGTCATCACCAGGTTGCGCTCGTCGGGCATGCCGCCGATCACGAGCGGCTTTCCGAAGAGCTCCGGGTGCAGGGCGCACTCCACCGAGGCCAGGAAGGCGTCCACGTCCAGGTGCAGGATGCGCCGGGTGCGGGGCGGCAGGCGCAGGTCGCGGTTGGGGGTCGTGGGCGGCACGGGGGCGACACTAACAAAAGCCTAACCCCGGCGCACGGGAAGGCCGGGAGAGCGCCCCGGGGCGGTTACTCTCCACCCATGCGCCCCCTCCTCGCCCTCGCCCTCGCCACCCTGGCCGGGACCGCAGCCGCCCAGCAGCGCGCCCCCCGCAACGTCGTGTTGATCCTCGCCGACGACATGGGCCTCGCTTCCCTGCACGCGGAGCACGCCGCATCGGGGCTGCCGACTCCACACCTCGACCGGCTCGCCGCGCAGGGCATGTCCTTCACCGACGCCCACTCGGGCTCGGCGGTCTGCTCCCCGACGCGCTACGGGCTGCTCACGGGCCGCTACGCCTGGCGCACGAGCTTGAAGGCCGGCATCGTCGGCAGGTGGGGCCCGCCCTTGATCGCGCCGGAGCGCTGGACGATCGCCGACGTGGCGCGTGAGGCCGGCTTGCGGACGGCCTGCATCGGCAAGTGGCACCTGGGATGGCGCTGGCCGAAGCGGGGCGGCGGGACGACCCGCAAGCCGGAGGAGATCGACTACGGGCAGCCCATCGGCGGCGGTCCGCGGGAGGCGGGCTTCGAGCACGACTTCGGGGACGACGTGCCGAACTGGCCGCCCTACGTCTGGCTCGAGGACGGCCGCGCGCTGGCCGTGCCCAGTGCGCGCATGGAGGCGGACGGGGCGAACGGCGTCAGCGCCGGGCCCATGACTCCGGGTTGGAGCCTGGAGGCGGTGCTGCCGGAGCTGACGAGGCGCTGTGTGGAGTACGTCCGCGAGCGCGCGAAGGCCGAGGAGCCCTTCCTCCTCTACTTTCCGATGACCTCGCCCCACACGCCGATCAACCCCTCGGAGACCTGGCGCGGGCAGAGCGGGGTGTCGAGGTACGCGGACTTCTTGCTGGAGACCGACTGGTCGGTGGGCCAGGTCTTGCGGGCCCTGGAGCAGTTCGGCGTGGCGGAGGAGACCCTCGTGATCTTCACCAGCGACAACGGGACCTCACCCAAGGCCGACTTCGAGGAGCTTGCCGCCGGCGGCGTCGACCTGCGCGGGCCCTGGCGCGGGCACAAGGCCGACGTCTGGGAGGGGGGCCATCGGGTGCCCTTCCTGGTGCGCTGGCCCGGCGTGGTCGAGGCCGGGACGCGCTGCGACGAGCCGATCGTGCTGACGGACGTGTTCGCCACGGTCGCCGCGGCCCTGGGGGTCAGCCCTCCTCCGGACGCGGGGGAGGACAGTGTCGATCTGGGGCCTGTCCTGCGGGGTGCCGAGCTCGACGCCCCCCTGCACGACGCGATCGTGAACCACAGCAGCACGGGCAAGTTCGCCCTGCGCCAGGGGCGCTGGAAGGCCTGCTTCTGCGCCGGCTCCGGGGGCTGGTCGGCACCCCGGGATGCGGCAGCCTCGGATCGGGGAGATCCGGCGGCTCAGCTCTACGACCTGGCGGCCGACCCGGGAGAGCTGACGAACCTGGCCGCGCAGGACGGAGATCGCCTGCGAGAGCTGGCGGGGCTCCTGCGCGAGGTCGTCGAGCGCGAGGACAACGACGGACCTGCGTGGTGGCCGCAGCTGCCCTGGTCCGAGAGAGACTGAGGAGCGCAGCCTCCCCCGGGGCGACGAATGGGGCAAAGACCCGATGGTCGGGAGGTCCTCCGTGCGCGAGGATCTCCCCCGAGTTGGTGAGGGGAGCCTCACTGCACTCTCGGGAAGTCGAAATGAAGTGATGGATGATTCTCTCCTGGCCGGCGGTCTCGACCGTCGGCCGGGTTTCATTTCGGCCCCGACGTCGCGGGCCGCACACCGGAGCCCGCGCCGAGGGCGCTCGGTCTCGCCCGGCGAATTGTTGGAGGGCATCCCCCGGAGCGTTCGGTAGGCTCCCCGGATGGAGTCACGGTCCGCCGACGCAGCCGGGGACGGGCAGCCCGCGGGAGGCCGCTCGCCGGGGATGCTGCCCATCGTCGTCCTCTGGGGTCTGCTGGCCTTGGAGCTCGCGGCGGCCCTGTTCCTGTGCGAGGGGCGGCTGATGTACACCCTCGACGATCCGTACATCCACCTGGCCCTGGCGGAGAACCTGGCCGACGGTCACATCGGCCTGAACGGGACCGAGCCCAGCGCGCCCTCGTCGAGCATCCTGTGGCCCTTCCTCCTGGCGCCTTTCTCCGGCCTGGCCTGGGTCGAGTGGGTGCCCCTGGTGCTCAACCTGCTGTTCGCCACGGCGACCCTGTGGCTGGTGCAGCGGGCCATCGACGAGGCCCTCGAGCCCGGCGACGACCCGCGTCTGCGCGGGGCGGTGACCCTGTTCACCCTGCTCGCCATCCCGGCTCTGAACCTGGTGGGGCTGGTGTTCACGGGCATGGAGCACTCCCTGCAGGTCCTCACCGCGGTGCTCCTGATGCGCGAGCTGGCCCGTGCGGTGCGCGGGAGTCCGGCGCGCACCTGGTTGCTCGCGGCCATCGTGCTCGGGCCCCTGGTGCGCTACGAGAACGGCGCCCTGTCGGTGGCTGCTCTGCTGTGGCTGTGGTGGAACGGAGAGCGCGGCCTGGCGGTGGTCACGACCGTGGTGCTGGGCCTCTTCGTGGGGGCCTACTCGGCCCTGCTCGTCTCCCTGGGCCTGTACCCCCTGCCGAGCTCCGTCCTGGCCAAGTCCGCCGCGGCGGGGTCCGGAGTCCTGGAGCCGGTGCTCTACGGCATCTACCAGAACCTCTCGAGCACGCCGGGGCTCTTGATGTCCCTGGCGCTCGTGGCCGTCGTCGCGACGGTCACCCGCCGCGGGCGCACGTCCGCGGAGCGGCGCTTCGCCCTGGCCCTGGGTTGCGCCCTCTTCCTGCACCTGCTCGTCGGGCGCTTCGGCTGGTACGGCCGCTACGAGATCTACGTCTGGGCGGCCATGCTGCTGGGCTGTCTGTTCCTGTGGCGCGCCCCCCTGCGGCGCCTCCTCGAGCAGCAGAGCCTGCTCAGGACCGGGGCGCTGGCCGTCTTGTTGGTGGCCCTCGGCGCGCGAGACTACGTGATCATCCTGGGCAGCAACGCCTTCGCGGCCCAGAACGTCTACCGCCAGCACTACCAGTTGGGCCGACTGGCGAAGGAGGTGGTGCGCGGGCCGGTGGCGGTCAACGACCTGGGCTGGGTGGCCTTCCAGAACGACGAGTACGTGCTCGACCTCTGGGGGCTCGCCTCGAGCGAGGCCCTCGAGGCCCGTGTCGAGCACGAGGACTCGGGCTGGGTCGCACCCCTCGCCGCGCAGCACGGCGTGCGCTGCGCCTTCCTCTACGAGGACTGGTTCCCCGGCTTGCCGGAGAGCTGGATCCGCGTCGGTGAGCTGCGCATGGCCGGGCCGCGGGTGACGCCGGCCGATGACGTGGTGGCCCTCTACGCCCTGGACCCGGAGCGGGCCGCGAGCCTGCGCGAGGAGCTGCGGGCCTTCCGCTCGACCCTCCCCGCCGGTGCGACCCTCGTGCTCGAGGCCGAGCTCGGGCTCTGATCCAACCTGGGAGTGCCAGCGCGACAGGCACTCGTTCCCCCTGTTCGACCGATCCAAATGCCGAAGAAGAAGCGCGACGTCCAGAAGGCCTACCCCACCCGTCAGTTCATCGCCAAGCTGCGACGCCTGGCCGACTGCCTCGAGGAGGGCAAGCCCTTCCGCATCCAGGTGGCCGGTGAGCGGGTGACCGTGCCGCCCCACGCCGTGATCGACATCGAGCACGAGCGCGGCGGCGACGCCGAGGAGATCGAGTTCCAGCTGCACTGGAAGCTGGACTGAGACCGGGTTGGCGGGTCCCGCGGCGGTGCTGTCCGGGCGCGGACCCGCTCGCTCTGACGCCGCGCGCAAGGTCTCCAGGGGCGTCTTGTCCACGCCCGTTCATCGGTCGCGTGGAGCACCCGAGCTGGAGGAAGAGTCCCCCTCTCTCAGGCCTCGCCCGAGCGCGGCGAGCGCGGATCCGCCTGCCAGTCGCCGAAGTGCTCGGCCCCGCCCTCGGTGACCGCCACGATGTCCTCGATGCGGATCCCGAACTCGCCGTAGAGGTAGATCCCCGGCTCGTCGCTGAGGGTCATGCCCGGGGCGAGTAGGACGTCGCTGCCCGAGTCGAAGTAGGGGTCCTCGTGCCCCTCCATGCCGATGCCGTGGCCGAGGCGGTGGCTGAACGTGCTGTAGCCCTCGGTCAGGCCCACGTCTTCGAGGTAGCGCCGCGCTGCGAGATCCACCTCCCCCGCGCGCACGCCCGGGGCGATCGTGTCGTAGGCGACGCGCTGGGCGGCGAGGACCGCGTGCCAGACCTTCGACTGGTGCTCCGTGGGCTCCGCGTCGAAGACCCAGGAGCGGGTGTTGTCGCTCTTGTAGCCATGCAGGTCGCCGCCCGTGTCGATCAGGATCACGTCCCCGCGCTTCAGCTCGATGGAGCGGTCCTGTCCGTGGGGGTAGGCCGCGGCCGGGCCGATCAGCGACAGATCCCAGTGCCCGGCCAGGCCCATGCGCTCGTGGGCGCGGCGCACCAACCGGCCGATGTCGTCACCCGTCATGCCCGGCACGAAGTGCTCACTGGCGGCCACGATGGCCTCTTGCGTCAGCTCGTTGGCGCGCCGCAGGAGGGCCAGCTCGTGGGCGTCCTTGCGGCCGCGCAGCTCGACGAGCAGCTCGCGGGCGGCGGGGATGGGGTCAGTGCCGAGGGCCGTGAACAGGCCCGACACGTGGAAGTAGCGGATCGAGGGCTCGCAGGCGACGTGCGTTGCGCGTCGGCGCCGGAGCTCCGCGGCAAGGGGCCGGTAGGCGTACTCGTGCTCGTCCCAGGTGACGATGTCGCCGCCGGGCTTGCCCTCGCCCCGGGTCTTGAGCTGGGCCTTCTCCTCCTCGAAGGCCGGGCACAGGAAGAAGTGGGAGCCGTCGGCCAGGACCACCAGGCCGAAGAGGCGCTCCGAGCGGCCCCAGGTCACGCCCACCAGGTACTCCATCGTCGCGCCGGGCTCGACCAGCAAGGCGTCCAGGTCGCGCTCCGCCAGCAGCCGTCCGAGCCGTGCGCGCCGGGCGGCACGCTCGGACTCGTCGATCGGTGCGACTTCTCCGCTCCTGTCCGTCAGGTGCGCGAGCTTCTCGTCGAGCTCGGCGCGCAGCTCGAGCTCTCGCTCGGCGGAGGCGCAGGAGCCGAGGCCCGCAACCAGCCCGGCACCGGCCGCCAGGCCGGCGCTCTCGGAGAGGAAGGTGCGGCGCGAGGGTTCGGGGCAGGTGGCGGGGGACTCCATGGGCACAGGATAGCCGCTGGCCCCCCCCGCGGCCGCTAGACTGGTGAGGCTCCGTCCCCCAGCCGGTCCCCCATGCTCCCGAAGCTCGCCCTCGCCCTGCCTCTCCTCGCACCTCCGGGCGCGGCCCTCTCCAGCGGGAGTGTCCAGATCGACCTCGGCCGCGGCCCGGTGACGGTGCAGGTTCCCGCGGGCTACGACCCGACCAGCCCCACCCCGCTGGTGCTCCTGCTCCACGGCTACGGCGGCAGCGGCGCGCAGCAGGAGGCCTACATGCAGTTCGGAGCCTTCGTGGACAGCCACGGCTTCCTCTACGCGACGCCGGACGGGACCGTCAACGTCCAGGGCCAACGCTTCTGGAACGGCACGGACGCCTGCTGCGACTTCGGTGGCACCGGGGTCGATGACTCGGGCTACCTGCGGGCGTTGATCGACGAGATCAAGGGCCAGTTCCACGTGGACCCCCTGCGCGTGCACCTGATCGGGCACTCGAACGGTCACTTCATGGCCTACCGCATGGCCTGCGACCACAGCGACGTCCTGGCGTCGGTAGCGGGCCTGGCGGGGGCGACCTTCGACGATCCGGACGATTGTGCGCCCACGGATCCGGTGCACTCCCTGCACCTGCATGGCACGGCGGACAGTGTCGTGCTGTACGGGGGCGGCATCTTGGCCGGCGTCACCTACCCGGGCGCGGTGGCCTCCGTGAACCAGTGGGTGGGCTTCAACGGCTGCGACCCGGCCCCGGACACCTCCGCGCCGCCGCTGGACCTGGACGCGGGCGTCCCGGGGCCGGAGACGACCGTGGCGCGTTTCGCGAGCGCCTGCGCCCCGGGTGGCACGGTGGAGCGCTGGGACATGATCGCCTCGGACCACTCGCCCTTCTTCACGCCCCAGTTCGCCCCCGCCGTGCTCGACTGGCTCTTCGCCCACCCCAAGCCGGAGGTGGGGGGTGCCTTCTGCACGCCGAGCACGAACTCCTCGGGTTTCGAGTCACGCCTGGTGGCCTGGGGTAGCGACGCCCTCGCGGACGCGAACCTGACCCTCGTGGCGCACAACGCGCCGCGCAACGTCTTCGGGGTCTTCTTCCAGGGGGACGCTCAGGTGTCGAGCCCGGTGGGGGACGGCAGCCTGTGCGCGGGCGGGACGATCCAGCGCCTCAACCCACCCCTCGCCACCGGGAACGACGGCGAGGCCCGGCGGCGGGTCGACTTCGGCGCCCCCTACGCCGCCGGATACGTGGCGGGGGTGCCGGTGCACTACCAGTTCTGGTTCCGCGATGCGGCGGCGGGGGGCACCGGCTTCAACTTCGGCGAGGCCCGCACCGTCCTCTGGCAGCCCTGAGGCTCCACACGCGAGAGGAGGGCCGGCAGGGCCGACCCTCTCACCTGCGCTGGAAGCGATCGCTCAGCTGTCGGAGGCGACGGCCTGCAGTCCCGCGTGCTTCCAGCTGGCCTGGTTCTCCTTCCACCACTTCTGCCAGGCGCTGCCGGACTTGCCCGGGTCCGCGCCGGTCAGGCGGCCGAGGGAGGTGCGGGCGGCGACGGCCTCGGTGGCGTAGCGGTACTCGACCACGCCCGAGACGCCCGCCTCGAGCACGTCGCCCTCGAGCAGGACGTTGACCTGGGGGTCGGCCACGGCCTGGAAGGTGGCCACCTCCACGTCGAAGTCCTGGACGTAGGCGGTCTGCTTGCCCACGAAGATGTAGCCGTGGGGGACGCGGTTCGAGCCGCTCGATTGGGCCGCGGCCAGGTAGCCCACCAGGGGCTCGACGGCGGCGGAGTAGCCCATGTAGCCGAGCGCCTCCGCGGCCTGCACCCGCACGCGGATGTTCGAGCTCGAGAGGGCGCGCACGACGGGAGTGATCAGGCCGGGTTGGTCGGCGCCGCCCAGGGCTTGGGCGGCCTGGCGCCGCACGTCGCGGCTCGTGTCGAGCAGCGCGTGCTGCAAGAGGCGCCTGGCCTCCTGACCGGGGAAGAGGCGCCCGAGGGCGTGGGCGCTGAAGGCCCGGCGGCGGATCGAGAAGTCCGACAGGCCCTTCATCAGCTCCCCGTGGACCGCCTCGAGGCCGCCGGCCTGGCGCAGCCGGTCGATGGCGATCTCGCGCCCGGCGGTGGTGGCGCCGGCCGCCCAGCGGTAGAGCTCGGCGCGGGCGTCGGGGCGCTGCTCGGCGTCCACGTCGAGGGACGGCAGGGCGATCATCGGTCGGCGGGTCAGGAACTCGATGGTGCCCGTGTGGTGCGGACTGCGCTCCAGGATGGCCTCGGCCTCTTGCAGGGCGTCGCCGTAGAGCCCCTCACCGGCGAGCCACTCGAGGAAGGCGGCGTGGTCCGCCAGGTCCCCCTCGGCGCCGAGGGCCTTGGCGCGACGCTTCTTCTCGCGCTGCACCTCGGCCTCCTTCGGGGCGCGCGTGATCTGGTCGGCGGGGAACTGCCGCCAGCCGCCGCCCTTCTTCTTGAGCTCCCAGTGACCGTCGACGAAGCGCGCAACGCCGGTCAGCGCGCCGCCGTTCTTGAAGTGCAGGATGCGCCGGACGGAGCGCGCGCGCTCGTCCTCGGGGGCTGACTCGCGCTCTTGGGCCGTCTCTTTCGGGACGACGGGGTGCACCCGCTCCTGGACGTCGACGGCCTCCTGGGCCGAGGTGATCGAGGCGGAGCAGGCCACGGCGGCCAGCAGGGGGAGGGGATGGAGTCGCATGGAGCGCAGCATCATGGTTGGGAGTGTGGGCTCGGACGGATGGGCAATCCAGGGCGTGTGTGACGACCCATGTTGCGAAAGCCATGCCAGACCGCCAGTCGGGAGGGGGGAGTCCGCGGCTCTCCCGTCCTGGGGTTGGCCTCTAGGCGCTGCCGCACGCCCTCCGTGCGGCAGCGCCCCGAGTGACACCCTCAGCAGGCCCCCGTGGTCGCCTCCGGCTCGGCCTCGTCTCCGTCGGCGGCGCTCTCCGGGGGCGTGAGCACGAAGAGCACGAGCCCCTTCTGGAGGCGCGTGTCCTCTCCCAAGAACACCGGCTCCAGCGTGGGGGTCAGGGCCAGGAGGGGCAGGGCTCCCTCGACCCAGGTCGGGAGTTCGGCCAGCTGCAGGTCGTGGTCCACCTCCACGGCGCGCACCTCGTGGTGCTCGTCGACCCGTCTGCTGAGCTCCTCCCAGGTCACGCCGCCGGTGTGCATGTAGATCGGCACTCCCTCGACGACGCGGTCGCCGGGGGAGCTCGACATCAAGAGGGCGCGCACCTTGTCTCGGCCGAACTCCTGGGCGTACTGCTGTACCGCCATGCGGTTGACCGCGTCGCTCGGGGTGGCCGCGATCATGTGGCCGATACCGTGCAGGTCCATGCGCTCGATCTCCAGCGGGTCGAGGGCGTTCAGGCGCCGGGCGAGCAGTCCCGCCTTCCGGGCCTCCTCGACCTGCCAGGAGCTGGTGTCCAGGAGCTGTACCCTCGCGCCGGCTCGGGCCAGGGCCTGCGCCAGCGCGCGCCCGACACGGTTGGCCCCGATCAGGAGCAGGCCGTTGCGAGCGCTCTCGAGCACGCCCAGGGTCTTGCCCACGAGGCGCGCCGTGGGCGCCTGCACGATCACGGTCCCGGCGATCACGGCGAAGGTCAGGTTCATCACCGTGCGCCCGCCGGGCTCACCCTTGGCCTCGAGCAGGAGCGCGAAGAGGGACGACACCGCGGCCGCCACGATGCCACGGGGGGCGATCCAGGACAGGAAGAGCTTCTCGCGGGTGGTGAGCTCCGTACCCGCGGTGCAGGTGAAGATGGTCAGGGGTCGCACGAGCACGATGGTGCCGAGTACGACACCGAGGCCGGGCAGGCCGAGCTCCCACAGGCCTGCCAGCTCCAGGTTCGCGGACAGCAGGATGAACACGATCGAGACCATCATGACCGTCAGCTGACCCTTGAACTGCTCCACCTCCTCGAGGCCCGGGGGGTGCATCCAGCCGAGCAGGAAGCCCGCCAGGGTCACGGTCAGCACGCCGGACTCCGAGAGCACCGACTCCGAGAGGGCGTAGAGGCCGATCGAGGCCGCCAGAACCGCGAGGCTGCGCAGGTCACGGGCCAGGAGGTTCGGGCGCTCGAGCAGGTACCTCAGGGCGAGGGCGCCCCCGGCCCCGAGCAAGACCCCCAGGCCCACGCGCTTGCCGAAGGCCAGGAAGACGTGGGCGCTGCCGGCGGACTCGGCCTCGATCAGGTACTCCAGCACGAGCACGGCCAGCAGGGCGCCCACCGGGTCGATCAGGATCGCCTCGCCCCGCAGCACGTCGCCGATGCGCTCCCGCGGGCGCACGGCGTGCAGCAGCGGCTGGATCACGGTGGGGCCGGTCACGATCACCAGGGTCCCGAAGAGGGTCGCGAGCCCCCAGCCGAGGTCGGGGAACAGGAAGCGCGCCAGGAGGGCGCAGCCCACGCCGGTGATCACGGCTCCCAGGGTGACCAGGTTGCGGATCGCCCGTCCGGCGCTCTTCAGGGCCGACGGCTTCAGGGACAGGCCGCCCTCGAAGAGGATGATCGCAACGCCGAATCCGACCCAGACTCGCAGCCCCTGCCCGAGGGCGCCCGGGTCGATGACGCCCGTGACGCTGGGGCCGAGCAGGACGCCGATGAAGAGCAGGGGCAGGATCGCCGGCAGGCGCAGGCGCCGGGCGATGACCTGTCCGCAGACGCCCGCGACCACGGCCACGGCGGAGGTGACGACCTCGGGGGCGGTGTGCATGTGCCGAATGGTGGGGAGGCCTCGGTGCAAAAGCCACCCCTTTCGCGGCGGCCACCGTGCGGGGCCGAAAGGGGTGGCTTTTGCCCCCGTCGGGGTCCACCCTACCGCCCATGCGCCGCCGCGTGCTCTTCGTCACCCAGCAGCTCCCCTGGCCCAAGGACTCGGGCGGCAACATCCGGACCTACTTCATGCTCGCGGGCCTGGCGCAGCGCTACGACGTGACCCTGGTCTCGACCCACGACGGCACGCCCGCCGCCGACGAAGGGAGGCGACATCTGGAGGGCCTGTGCGCCGCGGTGCGACTGGTGCCCGACGACAAGCGCCACTCCAGCCTCGGCCAGGCCCTCGGCGTGCTGGGCAGCCTGCTGCGGCGTCGTCCCGCGGTCCTGCAGCACAACGAGAACCGCGCCCTCGGCGCCGCCGTGGACGAGGCGTTGGCTGGAGGCGCCTTCGACTCGGTGCACGTCAACCACCTGGACACGGCGCCCTACTTCGACCTCGAGAGCGCGCCGCCCAGCGTGATCGACACCCACAACGTGCTCATGGAGTACTACTCCCGTCGGGCCGAGGTGGAGAGGGGCGCCCTGCGCCGCTGGGCCTGCCGGCGGGAGGGGCGGCTGCTCACCGAGTGGGAGCCCCGCATCCTGCGCAGCGCCCGCCGTGCCGTGGTCTGCTCGGAGCCGGAGAAGGAGAGCCTCTTGCTGGTGGACCCGGAGATCGAGGTGCGGGTGGTTCCCAACGGCGTCGACTGCTCCGTCTTCCGTCCCCGCGAGGAGCCCCTCGATCCGCCCAGCCGCGACCTGGTGTTCGTGGGGGACATGGCCTACGGCCCGAACCGGGACGGGGCCCTGCGTTTCGTCGAGGAGGTGCTGCCCCTGGTGCAGCAGGAGGAGCCGAGCGCGCGCTTCCTGGCCGTGGGCAAGAACCCGTCCCCGCAGCTCGAGGCCCTCGGCCAGCGGGAGGACGTGGTCGTGACCGGCTTCGTCGACGAGGTGGCCGCGTGGGTGCACCGGGCCGGCGTCTACGTGGTCCCGATCCGCTACGGCTCCGGCACCCGCCTCAAGGTGCTCGAGGCCTTCGCCCTCGGTGTGCCCGCCGTGTCCACCCGCATCGGCGCCGAGGGCATCAGCACCGAGGACGACGAGGACATCCTCCTGCGGGACACCCCGGAGTCCATGGCGCAGGCCATCGTGCGCCTGCTGCGTCAGCCGGAGCTGGCGGCCGAGCTGGCGGTCAAGGCCCGCGCGCGGGTCGAGGCCGAGTACGACTGGCCCGCCCTGGGCGCTCGCATGGCCGACGTGCACGGGGAGCTGCACGCCGCCGACTGAGCGCGGTCAGCGAAGGTCCTCTTCCCAGACCCCGCGCGGCACCACGTCGAGGTCCTGGGAGGCCCCGTTGATGCCGCGGCTCTTCATCTTGGCGAGGAACTCCTCGACGCTGTCGTAGCCCAGGAGCACGTCGTGGGTCATGGCGCCGTAGGCCTCGTAGGCGTACTTCTTGTCGGCCTGGTCGGCGTCCGCGGAGTTGTTGCGGTCGTGCACGGTGTCGTCCGTGGCGCCGGGGCGCAGCTCGAAGTAGCGCGGCGGACGCGGACCCAGGAAGCGGCGGCAGGCGGCGGCCACGTCGTCGAGGCCGCCGAAGCGGGCGCACTCGTAGGCCACCAGCTGCTGGTGGAAGGTCTTCACGAAGGGAGGCTCGAGGGGCTTGGAGAGCCCGCCATCGGGGGCGGAGACCCAGGTCGGCGTGTGCCCGGCGGTGGTCACCCCGTAGTCGTCCGCCAGGGCGCGCACCAGCTCGCGCAGGCCGCGCTCCCAGGGGGCCAGCTCCTCGGGGGGGAAGAGGTCGCGGCACCAGCGCAGCAGGCGCAGCTTGTGGGCGAGACCCCGGTCGCCGAAGTTCGAGGCGGGACCGCTGGCGGTCTCGATCCGCTGCCAGAGAGGGAAGAGCAGGGGATTGTCCTGCCGCGTGCCGGGGTGGGGGATCGGCCGCCCCTCGGCGTCGTGGTCGACGACGCGCGTCAGGCTGTGGGCCGCCTTGAAGTCCGCCAGTACCATCGCCATGCACTCGAGGGCGAAGGCATCCCACCTCGCCACCGCGGCGGCGCCGGCGGTGCCCCGTGAGAGGTGGGTGTGGTCGGCGAACTCGTAGCGCGCGAGGGTCGCCGCGTAGGGGCACCAGTCGTCGAGCTCGAACCGGTACTCCGGCGGCTCGTGCTCGTCCGTGCGACCCATCCAGTAGGCGTGCTCGGGGCTGCGCGGTGTGGAGTCGCCGTCGAGCATCCAGATCGGCCGCTGGAAGTCGAGCAGCATCTCCGTCGCCCGGTTCTTGCGGCCGGCGGCGCAGGCCAGCCAGTCCTCGGGGCCGCCGTGGAAGGGCCCGACCCCCTGGCCGCCGTGGGAGTCGCCGAGGTCCTTGTTGTGCCAGAAGAAGTTGTAGGGGCCGAGGTCCACCGGCCTGCCGCCCGCGGTGCGGAAGGGGAAGGCGCGGCGCCTGGCGGTGTCCTTCGCGGCGGCCTCCACGGCCCAGGCCGGCACCGGAGCGTTCTCGCGCACGTAGCGCCACTCGCTGAGCACCACCTTCTGCCAGCCGCTGAAGTAGCGCCGGATCAGCGCCCCGCGGGGCAGGATCACGTGGCGGCCGCGCACGTCCTCCCGCAGCTGGCCGTCGAGCTCGATGGCGTAGCGCTCGAAGTAGCGCGGCCCCGCGAAGGCGAAGCCGTTGATGGCGGCCACGGTCACGCGGGTGGCGCCCACGTCCTCGAACTGTTCGAACCAGACCTGGAAGGCGACCTCGTCCATGCGGTGGACGAGCCGCGCGTGGCGGCGGCCCTCACCGGGGATCCAGTCCTCCTCGTCCACGGCGAGGGTGACGGCGCGCGCCTTCGCCGGGCCCCGCGGGTCCCAGATCAGGCGCACCACGGGCGGCTCCTCCCACTCGGGCTCGGTGTGGGTCGGTCCGTCCTGGACGGCCGTCCCGAGTGCGAGGGCGAGGCAGGCTGCGGGGACGAGGATCATGGCGGAGAGGGCGCGCGGCGGCTCAGCGTCGAAGCCCGGGTTCAGCCGGCGGGCTCCTCGCCGCGGCGGCGGTTGAGGCTCACGCGCAGCTTCTGGTAGTGGCGCGGCGTCAGTCCGAGCACCTGCGTCGACAGGCGCCCCGCGGCGTTCCAGAGGGCGTACTGCACGCGGCTCCCGACGGGCACCGGGGCGGGCCCCCAGTCTTCGGGGAAGTCGTAACCCCACTCCGCGGCCAGGGGACCGAAGACGCGCATCATGTGGGGTCGCAGCTCCGTGGGGTACATCGAGAAGAAGTCCTCCTCCCGGTTCGCGGTCACGTTGGCTGCCGGCAGGTCACGCACGGGCTCGATGCCGACGGCGCGCAGGAAGGCGTGGAAGTCCTCGTTCAGGCGCTCGAAGCGAATCCAGTGCTGGTAGCGCCGCTTGCCCCAGTTGTACTGGCTGATGCTGGGGCGCGAACCCAGGTGGTAGCGCTCCAGGTACGCCTTGAAGTCGCCCCCCGTCGAGCGCACGAACTGGTAGCGCTCCAGGTCTGACTCGGTCACCCAGCCCCCGTTGCGCTCCCAGCGGGCGGGGTCCGTGAAGGCTCCCTTGTGGTCGTTGCGCAGCTTCGTGAAGTAGGAGACGAGCCGGTCCAGGGGGTGACGCACGCTGGCGGCCACCCGGTAGCGGCGCGCCTCGGGGGTGGCCACCGCGAGGAACTCCGAGAGGTGCGAGTGCTTGCCGAGCACCTCCTCCGCCCCGTAGGTGGTGCACAGCTCCCGCGCCATGGCGGTGGTCCCCGTCAGGGGGATCTCGATGAAGACGAAGCGGTGCTGGTGGCTGACGATCATGGGCGCGGCTGGCGGAGAGAGTATCGCCCGCCCGGCGGCCCGGCTTCAGTGCCGGGGTCGGACCGGGCCCGCCGGGGGCGGACGAGTGTCCAGCAAATGACCAGCAAACGGCCCAGGGAGCGTAAAACTCGGTCGTGGGGCTCTGCCAAGCTTGCAATCCATAGTAATTCGCAATTTCATTTGCGAAGCCCCCCCGTTCCCCGTCGAGGAGGTGCCCGGGAAAGTGAGTCCAGCTTGGGAAGGCTGGGTGGTCTCGGGCGCTTCGGCGCCTCACACATCGGGAAGGCAGGGCGGTGGGAGCCAAGAACAGGGTGGAAAGCAGGATTTCGAGGAGCTGGACTCGAGGGACGGGGCACGTGGCAGCGTGGACCGTGGGCGCAGCCCTGTGCAGTCTCTCGCTGGCGGGCTGTTCCGGCGGGGGCGGTGCCCCCCAGGCTCCCTGGGAGCCCCCCGGCAACGAGTTCAACAACACCTTCGAGGAGAACGACGTGGTGGCCGAGTTCGAGCTTGCGGCTCCCTCGGTCCCGGACTTCGTCCTGCGCGGGACCCTTCCCCTGCCCGGTGAGCTGTTCCTGCCCGGCGGTGCGCAGGTGCCCTTCACGATCCGCTCTTCCGACGGGACGATCGTCCCGGCCCAGCACGAGGTGGTCAGCCGCTACGCCTCGGACTCCGAGGGCGCCGACGTGGTCGAGCTCCTGGCCCGCGTCTCTCGGCCCGCCGGCGCGAGCCCCGGGGACCGGATCGTCTACCAGGTCCTCTGGTCGCCCCACACGCCGGTCACCTCCCACACCATGAGCACGGAGGTCGACACGCTGGTCAACACGCCGGGCGCGGTCACCCTGCGCACGCGGGACGTCTTCGGTAACGAGTACACCGCCGATCTCCTGGCGGACCTACGCCTGAGTGACCCGGACGAGCTGCAGGTCGAGCGCGACGGACCCGCCGCCAGCCAGTGGCGCACCTACGAGAACCTCGAGCCCACCACGCCCACCGATGGGCCGACCGGCACCCTGCCGCACATGATGGGCGTGCACACCTACGTCACGAGCTGGGAGGGAGAGCCCTTCGTCTCGATCGACATCCGGGTCCACAACGGGCACGACGGCCACGACCTGGGCACGGACAGGGACGACCCCATGGGCAAGGTCTACTTCGAGGACCTGGAGCTGGTGGTGCCGGACGGCTGGGTCCTGGCCCAGGCCTTCGAGTCGCCCACCTTCGGCGCCTTTTACAGCGAGGGTCCGGACCGCGTCTGGCCGCTGGTGACGCCCCTGCCGGCGAACGACCTGCACGTGATGGACATCCAGATGCAGTTCCACCGGCGGCTCGTGCTCTACCCGGACGGCTACGAGAACGAGGCCCACTCCGCCCTGAAGGAGGAGGGCCTGGCCTTCTGTCGCGACGGCACCAGCGCCACCGACTTCCGCTTCCTCTCCTGGTGGAACCCGGTCTCGGCGCGCTACTTCGCCCAGAACCTGCCCCTGCCGAACCTGGACTACCTGGAGAGTCCGGCCCAGTCGCGCATCGATCTGCTGGACGACTACACCGACGTCGAGAACGCCCTCAGCAACGGCACGCCGGGCCCCTGGCCCATCAACTACGGCGCCCAGGGCTGGGCCCACCCCTGGGGCCCTCTGAGCGGCGGCCTCCACGGCGGCTCGGAGATCTACTACTGGGACGGCCTGCGCACCGCCTGGGGGGCGTCGAACGAGGGCTACCGCCTGTTCCAGATGACCCACCGCATGTACACCGAGCGCCACCCGACCGCGCTCTACGACCTGCACGGGGATGCCTACAACCCCGAGGACTGGATCGTCAGCGGGCCGAACGGGGATTTCCTCCCGACCTGGATGTTCATCATTCCCTGGCTGCCCCTCGGCGATCCCCACGGCTTCACAACGGCGCCCACCTTCCAGATCGACGCGGTCGTGGCCCAGGACCGCGTGCCGGACTACGAGGAAACCCTGACGAGCTTCGGCTACGTGGACAAGGAGCACCTGATCCGCTACACACGCTCAGCCAAGGTGCTGGCCTGGCTCGGCAACGACGCCCTGGCCAAGGGCGACCTCGAGCTGCAGGCGGAGCTCGCCCGCTCGACCTACTCGATCCTGCCCCAGAGCGCCTTCGACGAGGCGATCACCACCGGTGCGCTGTGCGACCTGCGCTACGTGGAGAGCAACCCCGGAGACGGCTTCGACATCGACCGTGGTGAGGGCTGGATCTTCGACACCGCCGCCGCCTGGTACGCCCTGGCGGACCCGGCCTACCGGGCGCGCTCCCTGTACTGGTTCGACGACGTTGTGGATCTCTTGGAGCTGGGCCAGTCCGACTGCGCCGGGACGATCATGTCCAAGCCCAACACGGCGCACTTCTCGGGCCAGTACCGGCTGCTCCAGTCCATCAGCGAGTGCATCCTGCAGAACGGCCTGTGGGGCATCCGCACGACGGTCTACGACGACGCGCACCCGTCTCAGGCCTTCCGGGTCGGCGAGATCATCGAGAAGTCGGCCCTCGCCATGATCTCGCCTCAGGTCTGGTCCGTGGCGGACGGCTCACCGCACTTCTACACGGCCCTCGGTCCCTACGACCAGGAGCAGTCGGCCTTCTGCGGCTACGTGCCCCCGGACGGCCACGAGGGGAACGACGCCTGGCAGACCTGGAACGTCTACCCCTTTGGTTACCTCTTGACCGGCAACCAGAACTTCCTGAGCAAGGCCGCCATCCAGGCCGGCGGCAGCCTGACTGTCAGCTCCGTGACCCATGACGGCGGCCTGGGCAAGCTCGAGACCCGTGCGGGCATGATCGCGCTGCTGCAGCTGCTCGGGCAGTAGGGGCTACGAGGCCAGGAGAGTTCACCCCGTCCTCTGCGGCTCCGAGTCCGTGCGGGGGATGACTCGCCTCAGTTCATGTCCACGCGCACGCGCAGGTTGGTGATGCCGAGGATGCGCCCCGCCACCAGGGGGGCGGCGTCCGCCAGCGCCCCGTCGAAGACGACCGCGAGGCGTCCACGGCCCGGAGGCGGGGCTTGGGGTGGGAGATGCTGAGCTCGCGGAGACCGCTTGGAGTGCTCGTACTCTCGGTCGCCCTCGAGGCGGAGCTCCTCGAGG
>CAZQAT010000086.1:18034-20945 GCA_964591315.1 uncultured Planctomycetaceae bacterium | reverse complement strand
GCCGGCAGGTCAGGAGGCGAGCCCCCAGCCGATCATCCCGAGGAAGGCGAGGACGATGAGGGCGTAGACACCCGCGCAGAGCACGGCGAGGACGGTGCTCAGCTTCGAAGCGAGGGCCAGTCGTCTGCGCGCCGCACGGAGGAGCAGGAAGAGGATGACTCCCGCGAGCAGTGCGTGCACCGCGAGCAGGGCGAAGAAGAGCTCCTCACCGGTGACCTCGTGAGGCCGGTTCTCCCGCGCGCCCCCGTACCAGAAGGTCGCGAAGCTGGCTCCCAAGAGGAGATAGCCGAATCCACCCACCAGTGCGGCGAGGGCGAGGGGCCGCAGCTGCCCCCCCAACTCCCGAGGGCCCGGCCCGCGGACCTCCTCGGCCGACTCCTCTGCGTCCCGCATGGCTCGAATGTAGGGGGCGGGATGCCGCGCTGCGACACCTGGATCCGATGTGTTCCATCGCGCTCCGGAGCCCAGCTCAACCAGGGGTCCACCAGCGGCGGCCGGTGTCCCTGCAGACCTGCACGATGGGAGCGGAGTCATCGCGACCGGGAGAAGGCGAACTCGGGCAGACCGCCAGAATCGCTCATCCTCACCGGCCTCCGTTTGCGGTACGCTCCTCGCATGCGACGCACTCTCGCCGTCCTTGCCCTGCTCACGAGCTGCGGCGAGCCCCCGACCGAAGGACCGAGCATGACGCTGACCGAGGTGCAGGTCTCGCTGGTCACCGAGGACAGCTTCCGGGAGGTGCTGGCCGAGCCAGAGGACGCTCCGGTACAGGCAGGAACCTACGCCCCGCAGGGCACCTCGAGCCTGGACACAGGCCCCCTCCCCGCGATCCTCACGCCGCCTCCGTCGCAGGTGCGCCTGCGCACCGGCCGGCTCGACGCGAACTGCCACCTGGAGCTCGCCCTCGGCTTCAACCGCAGTGCCTACGAGGGCGAGGACTCCGGCACGGTCCGGTTCACCCTCGAGCCCGACCGTGGAGAGCCCCTCAGCTTCGAGCTTCCCTACGGTCCCGACGTGCCGCGGCAGGAGCGAGCCTGGACCCGCGCGACCTGGAGCCCGGGTAGCTCCGAGGCCTTCGTCCTCCGCACCGAGCGAATCTCGGGCACGGGGACCCCCGAGGCCTGCTTCGGCTCCCTCGAGGTGGTCACGGAGACTCGCCTGCCACGGGAGCGCGCCACGCAGGAGGCGCCGAACATCGTCGTGCTGGTCGTCGATACCCTTCGCTACGACCGTCTGGGGTGCTACGGCAATCCGAGGGGGCTCACACCGACGATCGACGCCCTGGCCTCCCGGGGGATCCTCTACGAGGAGGCCTACGCCACCGCTCCCTGGACCTGGCCCTCCACGGCTTCGATCCTGACGGGGCTGACCCCGGCCGAGCACGGGGTCGTCAGCCATCAGGCCTGCTACCTGGCGGACAGGCTGGAAACCCTCCCGGAGGCCCTGCAGCGAGCCGGCTGGACGACAGCCGGCTTCTCGGCGAACCCCCTGATCAGCGCGGCCAAGGCCTTCGACCAGGGTTTCGAGCGCTTCCGCAGCTACGAGTGGGACCACGCCGACGTCGTGATGGACGAGGCCCTGGCCTGGCTCGAGGAGCTGGGGGAGTGGCGCTTCTTCCTCTATCTCCAGGTCGTCGACCCTCACGACTACCGCCCCGGGCCGGAGAACGAGGCGCGCTTCGTGAGCACCGCACCGGAGGGCTTCTCCCGTCAGGGGGTGCGAAGCATGCTCGGCAAGAAGGTCCTCGGCAAGCCCTACGACGAGGAGCGGCTGGAGGCCTGGACGGCCCACCTGGCCGAGCTCTACGACGCCTGCGTTGCGGACGTGGACGGCCAGCTCGCGAGGCTCGTGACCGCGCTGGAGCAGCGCGGTCAGCTCGACCGCACGCTGTTCGTCGTCACCAGCGACCACGGAGAGGAGTTCCTCGACCACGGGCTGCTGTACCACGGCTCCCAGCTCCATCGCGAGCTGACCGGGATCCCGTTCGTGATGGCCGGGCCCGGTATCCCCAAGGGCCAGCGAGTGTCCGCTCGCGTCGAGAACCGCTTCCTGGCGGCGACTCTCCTCGAGCTGCTCGAGCTGGAGGCCCCTGCCAACCTCGCCGGCCTCGACCTGCTCGACGACGTGGACCTGGGAGCGGGAGCCCGTGAGGCGAGCTTCGTCACCACGAGCCAGGGCATCTGGCCTCGGCCGGATGGTGAGAGCTGGCGCAACCTCGAGATGCACGGCGTGCGGATCGGGGACGAGTTCTTCGTCTGGCTCCCCGAGTCCCCGGAGAGGACCAGCCACATGACCCTCTTCGACCTGGCCGCGGACCCCGAGGAACGCCGGGACATCGCGGCGGAGCGGCCGGAGCGCTGCGAGGCCCTGCGGGCCCTGATCGAGCGCTGGCTCCAGCGCGGAGCCGAGGTCCGGCCGAGCGTCCTCGGGGGCGGAGAAGACGCCCTCGAGATGCTCCGCAAGCTGGGCTACGTGGATCGGTAGGCCGGGAGGCGCCCTCGAGTCTCGCTCGCCAGGCGCGACTGGCGCAGGCTGCTCCCCAGGTCGAGCTGAGCACGAAAGGCGACCTCGGGGCTGGTAACACCTCGGGCTGGCAGTTCCTGCCGTCGGGGGGCTCGCTGTTCGGCGCCTTGTCCCTCAACCCGAACAACGGGACCTTCTGTGGCGAGCTGTTCAGCGTCGCGCCGTGTTCCCTCGCCTCCGTCCAGCAGTCGAACCTCGGCGTAGGCGTCGTCCAACCCGGTGATACGATCCCGTTCTCGCCTCGCATGCAGGGGACGAGCTCGCAGGCCCTCGCCGAGCTCATCTCCGAGACGAGCGGCGGGCCTCAGCCGGTCGTGGGCCGGGAAGAGACGAGTACCGAGCGTCGCCACTCGCTTCGTGCCTGCCTCGGCCCCGGAAGGTCGAGAGC
>CAZQAT010000086.1:0-17934 GCA_964591315.1 uncultured Planctomycetaceae bacterium | reverse complement strand
GTACCGAGCGTCGCCACTCGCTTCGTGCCTGCCTCGGCCCCGGAAGGTCGAGAGCCCTTGGGGGCTGTCGACGCTGGGGCCACGGGGCACCAGGGGAGAGGCCGGGGTCCCTCGGACGGCGTGCCGAGTGCGCACTCCCGGTCCATGAGGAGCCGATTCGGTTTGCGGGGTGCTCGCCGGCTGGTGCCACTCGCCTCCCGGCCCTATCCTCTCCCCAATGCGACGTCCGTGCTGGATCCCCACCGTTCTCGCCGGCCTGGCGGCCGTGATCTGCCTCTCCTTCCACCCGGCAGGTCGCCTCGCTGCCATCGGCGAACGTCCCCCCGAGCTCTCGGCGCGCCACTGGTTCAACTGGATCGGTGACGGCCCGACCCTGGACTCGCTCGAGGGTCGGACGGTGCTGGTCCACTTCTTCGTGTGCAAGGAGCCGAAGAAGGCGGCCTGGCTCGGCGCGCTCAAGTTCCACCACGACCACAAGGACAAGGGCCTCGTGATCCTGGCGGTGACGCGGGACTCCCGGGGCGCCGTCGAGGAGCTGCTCGAGGCCTACCCGCTGCCCTTCCCGGTGGCGGCGGGCAGCGACATGCAGGCCGAGTGGGGTGCGAGCGGGGACTACGGCCAGGTCATCCTCGACCCCAAGGGTGAGGTCTACTACCGCACCGACGCTTCGAACGGCACCTGGAACGGCAAGCTGCTCAAGGCGCTCAAGGGATCGGACCGGCTGGGGGCGGCGGCCTGCCTGCGCCTCGTTCCGGAGGGCGACTTCAGCAAGCGGGTCAAGAAGGTCCTCGAGCACTTCGGAGCGGGCAAGCTGGCCAAGGCGCTGGCTGCCCTGGACTCCATGGAGGCCTCGTCCAGCGCGAGCGAGGAAGAGCGTGCCGAGGCCGGGCACCTGCGCGCGCTGCTGGAGGCGCACCTCGCGACCCTGATGGAGCAGATCGAGGAGATGCTGGAGCGGCGCGAGGTGATCCCGGCGCGGGATGCCCTGGAGGCCATCGCCAAGGAGCTCAAGAAGCGTCCCGAGGGCGAGGCCGCCCGGGAGCGACTCGCGAGCTTGAGCGACGACGAGGCCTACGAGGCAGAGTTGGAGGCGGCCGAGAAGTACGAGAAGCTGGTCGAGTCCTTCTGGCGTCGCGGCCACTCGAAGAACCTCTCTCGCTTCGAGAAGCTCGTCGAGGACCATCCGGGGACGCGCGCCGCCCAGAAGATGTCGAAGTTCTGGATTCCGCACTCCTGGTAGAGGAGGCCTGCACGAGCAGGCCCGAGGCAGCGCTCCTCCGCTGCGCCCTGGGATCCAGCGCCACGTAACGTGCTGGAAAAGGGCCTCCACCCGGCCTTCGGGATTCCCTATCCTCTACTCCGGAGGCCCCCTGAATGAACCGCACCACCCTTTCCGTACTCGTCTGCTCTTCCGTCCTCGCCGCCTGCTCCAACCAGCCCGACGAGGTCCAGGCCGAGCTCGAGGTCCCCGCCGGGGAGCACTTCGAGGCCCAGGACTCCGAGGCTCCGCAGGCCGCTGCCCCCGCCGGTCTCTCGGGTCCCGTGCTCGAGACGATGAACTCCGGCGGCTACACCTACGCGCGCGTCGGCACGACGGACGGGGAGGTCTGGGCCGCGGCGCCCGCGACGATGATCGCAGTGGGCCAGGTGGTCGAGCTCCGGGATGCCATGGCCATGCCGAACTTCGAGAGTCCGTCCCTGGGCCGCAAGTTCGACCTGATCTACTTCGCGTCATCCTTCGGGACTCCGGGTGAGGAGCAGCTGCCCGTGGGGTCCTCCGCGGCGCCGGTGGACACGGGCGTCGCCGACGGCGACGTGGCTCCGGCCGAGGGCGGCCAGACCGTGGAGCAGGTGATCACGAACAAGGCCGACTTCATCGGTCAGGAGATCCTGGTGCGTGCCAGGGTCGTCAAGTTCACCCCTCAGATCCTGGGCAAGAACTGGATCCACATCCAGGACGGCACGGGCTCCGAGGGCACCAACGACCTGACCGTCACCACGGACGCCGAGCCGGCGGTGGGGGACCTGGTCCTCATGCGCGGCGTCCTGGTCGCCGACAAGGACTTCGGCTACGGCTACAAGTACGACCTGATCGTCGAGGACGCCCAGGTCACGGTCGAGTGACGACCGGGGGCGAGGCCCCCGCGAAGCGCGGCTCGAGGCCGCGGCTGCATCACGCGAGGCTGTCGTGGGGTTCAGGGCGTCGAGGAGAGCGCCCTGACCGAGCGCACGAACTCGAGGGGCAGGCGCAACAGGTCGCCGCTCTCCAGCTCGATCTCGAGGCCAGCGCTCAAGCCAAGGCCGACCAGCTTGCCCCGGTGCAGCTCGGAACTCGAGCTGATGCTGACGACTCTGCCCAGGAGCCCCGTCGCGCGCAGGTAGTCGGTCGCCAGCCTCTCGTGGTGGCGGCGCACCTGCCCGAGCCGTGGGCCGAGACGGGCGAGCAGGGCCTCCAGCACCGCGTCGCGGGTCAGGTCCAGGCCGAGCAGGGCCAGGCTCGTCACCGCCCGCTCGCGGGTGAGCTCCGCCGGGAAGGAGAGCTGCCGCACGTTCAGACCGATGCCGATGACATAGTGGGGGCGCTTCTCGTCGAGGCCGCGGCTCTCGGTCAGGATCCCGCAGAGCTTCTGCCCGTCGACCACCACGTCGTTCGGCCAGTCGAGGGCGGGGGCCTTCTCCCCGAAGGGCGGCAGGCCCAGGTCGGTCAGGGCCTCGACCACCGCGAGCCCGGTGGCGATGGTCAGGGCCGGTGGCTTGTACTGCGGCGGGTCGGGGAGCAGCACGACGCTGAGGTACAGCCCCTCGTCCGGTGCGCTGTGCCAGCTTCGCCCCTGGGTCCCGCGGCCGGCGGTCTGTCCCCGAGCCACGTGAACGTCCCCGTGGCGTGCACTGCCCTCGGCGAGCCTCGCGAAGGCGCGTTCCGAGGTGGAGTCGACGAGGCCGTGGTGGTGGAGCTTGAACTCCATCCGCCTAGCATAGAACTCCGAGACCCCCGAGGCGATGCCCGGCCCCGCACCCGGAGGTCTTCCCCGGGGCATCAGGGCCCGATCACGAACTGATACCCGTTGCTCAGGCCGGCGCCGCCGCCGGTGTCGCGGAACCAGTACTGGGAGTAGACGGAAGTGCCCGCCGTCAGGAGCGGGTCGATGCCGCTCTGGATGCGGGCGTTGAAGTCGTAGGTGAAGCTGCCCTCGCAGGGCAGGAGGCCTGGCCCCGAGTTCTGCACGTCCGTTCGCGTCTGGGGCGCGTCGACGCAGAGGCGGCCGCTGAAGAGAGGCTGGTTGGCGGGCTCGAAGCCATAGAAGAGCAGGCCGAACTTGTTGTTCGGGACCTGGAGTCCATCCAGCACGAAGGGGTTCGTGTCGGTCATGCTGGCCATGCCCGTGGCCTGCATGGTGACGATGCAGCCCTCGAGAGTAGAGAGGGCCGTGCAGTAGCTGCCCGTGTAGGCGGGACCGAGGAAGGTCCAGTGGTCCGCCACGACGCCCGTGTGCCGCAGGAACTGCATGTCCATGCGCCCGCCGTCCACGTCGATCACGACCGAGCCGAGGCCGTTGATGTTCCTGAACATGACCGGGTGATTGAGAGATCCGCCGCTGACCTTTCCGGAGCTTCCGGCGACCGTGTAGACCGTGCCTCGGTTGCCGCCGTCAGCCTTGTAGTAGGCGCCGTCGTTCTCTTCTTGGCCGCTTCCATCGTCGAGGATCATGGCCGACGTGAGCGTGCCCGAGGGGCCATAGTGGCCGTCGATCAGGTAGGAGCGCTCGTAGGAGTGGCTGTGGCCGCAGAGCACCGCGTCCACGCCGCTCGACTCGAGCAGGGGCAGGAAGTTCTGCCGCATGGCGATCAGGCTCGACTCGGTGTCCGAGTCGTGGGAGCCCTTGGAGTAGGGCGGGTGGTGCCAGAAGACGATGATCCAGTCCTGCGTGGTCGCCGCCAGGTCAGCCTGGGCCCAGTTCCACATGGCGCCTCCTACGGCCGTGCTCGAGCCGGTGGAGTCGAGGCACACGAAGTGGATGTTGGCGTAGTCGAAGGAGTAGTACGCCTCGCTGCCCGACGCCACGCCGCCCGCCTCGGCAGCCGTGGGCATCGTGAAGGCGCCGAAGTAGGCCGACGCGCTGGTCTCGTGGTTGCCCCGGGTGGACCACAGCACGGACTTGCGCAGCATCTCCGGGTACATGTCGAAGACCGCCGCCTGGTACTCGTCATCCGTGCCGAAGGTGTAGGCGTTGTCTCCGAGCATCAACCACAGGTCCGTGTGGGTCGTGCCGGTGAAGTCGTAGTAGGCATTGCGCACGGCGGCGGCGGCGTTGTCCGCGGTGCCCGAGTCGCCCAGGACCCAGATGCGCGTGGGCTTGGTCGTGCCCGGCGTCGGGTGGGTCAGGAAGAAGTGGTCCTGGTCGTTCCCCGCGGTCATGCCCCCGGAGTCGCCGATCGCGTAGTAGTAGGTCGTGTCCGGACTGAGTCCCGTGAGCTCGATCTCGTGGTCGACCTTCAAGGTGCCGTCGAACACGGTCGAGGTCAGGCTCCCGGGTGCCTAGCCGTACCAGACCATGCTGCTGCTGGCCGGAAGGGTGCGCCAGCGCACGACCACGCTGGAGTCCGTGCCCTTCTGCAGGTAGGGGCCGCGGCTCGTGAGCGGGTCCTGGTGGGCGATGAACTCCAGGTCCATGCTGATGTCGGAGCTCGTCACCGTGCGCTGGTGGATCTCCACCGCCAGGACGTTGGTGCCGTCGACCAGGATGTTCGCTTCCTGGCTCGTGGTGGTGAAGATGTCCTCCTCGGTCCCGCTCGCCGTCGCGGACGCGAGGGTGGTGTAGGAGATCGTTCCGCCCGGCATGTAGGTCCGCATCAGCTCGGTCCCGTTCAGGTACACGACCGCGCCGTCGTCGCGGAGGCAGTTGACCGTGATCGCCTGGTAGATCGAGGCGTTCGGGACGTTGAAGCTGTGGCGGAAGTAGGTCGTGACGTACTTGTTGCTCGCACTGGGCCCGAAGCCCACCACCGTCGACTCGTCCCCGTCGCCGTAGCCGAGTTGGGCCGGGCCCTCGGCCCAGGTCGTGTCCACGAAGCCGAGCCCTCTCCAGGCCGTGCCCTGGTTCGAGCCATCGTCCAGGTACTTCCAGACCGAGCCCGTCGGCACGAGCACGTCGGACTGTGCCAGACCGAGGCCCGTGCAGATCGCGACGGCGAAGAGGGTTCGGGTGCAGCGAGAGACGAATAGACGATTCATGGACGGTTTCCGGAAGAGGGGGAGTCGGGGATCGTGGACAGGTCCCGCAAGCGGGCGAGGACCCGTTGTTCCAGCTTGCGCACGCTCTGGGTGGAGCGTTGCTTCGGCTTGAGGCTGCGCAGGGCGGCGAGGGAGGCGCGGAAGGCCTCGCGGGCCTCGGCCGGGCGACCGGCGGTCCGCAGGATCTCGCCGCGCTCGGCGAGCCAGCGCTCCTGGCGCGGGGAGGCGCGCCGCAGCGTCTCGAGGCGATCGAGGGCGGGGTCGACGGCTCCACGCTCGAGCTCGAGCTCGATGGCGACGAGCTGAAGGGCCGGAATCGGCCCGAGGCGTGCGAGGCCCTGGTCGAGTCCGCTCAGGGCCCGCGCCGTGGAATCTTCGCCGAGCTCCGCACAGGAGCGGGCGACCCGCGCTCGATTCACGTAGGCGTCGGGTTCGGCGTTCTCCCAGCTCGCGAGGGCCTGGTCGAGGTCCGCCAGGGCCGCCATCATGCGCCCACGCTCCTCGAGTACTCGAGCGCGGAAGAGGCGCACCCTGTGATCGTCGGGCCGTGCCCGCAGGTGTGCGTCTGCCACCGTGGTCGCCGCCACCGGGTACCCGCGGTCCCGGAACAGCCGACCTCGGACGAGGGCGTACTCGGTCGTGCCTCGGGCGTCGCGCACGCGCGCCAGGTCGGCGAAGGCCTGGTCCCACTCCTCGTGGCGGCGGTAGAGGTCCGCCCGGCGGATGCGCATCTCCTCGTCGCCCGGTCGCCGCGCGAGAGCGCGCGTGGCAGCGGCGATCTGGTCGTGGAGATCGTCGTGGAGCGCGATCGCCGGTGTCCAGGAGCCGAGCAGGAGCAGGGCCAAACCGAGGGAGCGAAGGACCATGGCTCAAGGCTAGCACAGGGTTGGGTGAACGGGGGCCGCACCGGGGGACGGCCCCCGCTACAATGGCCCTCCGTACCGCTGGCACCCCTCTCCTCCGCCTTGACCCCTCCCGCCGCCCGCCGCCACCGCTCCGCCGCTGACCCGTGGGCCGCGCTCCTGCTGGCCCTGGCCTGCCTCGCCTGTTCCGAGGAGCGTGGCGAGGTGGCCGCCTTCGAGCCGCCCGCCGAGTACGTCACGAGCATCCTGCGCTCGGAGGCGGCGGCGCACCGCATCCAGGGCGTGGTCGACGACGCCCTCGAGGGGCTCGGGCCCGATGGTCTCGACGGCCTGCGGCGGGTCTTCACGCCCGGCGCCGTCATGCGCTTTCCCGCGCCCGAGCCGGAGGAGGTCCTCGACGGTCACCTGGCGCGGATCGAGGTCCATGGCGCCGGCGTCGGCGACACCATCGGCGCCGCGGACTTCCTCGAGCGGCTCGAGGCCTATCTCGAGGGCTGGAGCACCATCGAGCGCCGTCAGTTCGAGCTCGACCAGTTCTTCCTGGGCCTCGACGGCGCACGCGCCAACGGGCGGGCGGAGCTGTACCTGGCCGGGGCCCTGGCGGAGGGGGGTCGCGCGGACCTGCGTGCTCGTTTCAACGGGGTCTTCACCGAGACGAACGGGACCTGGCGCATCGCCGGCCTCGAGCTCTTGGACGCTGTGGCCAGCTCGAGCCCGGCTCCGGCCTTCGTGGACGTCACCGACGCAGTCGGCCTGCACTACCTCGAGTCCGACCTCAACCGCGAGATGCTGCAGGCCTTCATCGACGAGCACCGTGTGCTGGCCCTGGGGGGGCTCTCAGCGCTGGACTGGAACGACGACGGCCTGCCGGACCTGGTCGGCAGCGTGGACACCTCCCAGGCGGTCCTGTTCCTCAATGACGGTCGCGGCGGGTTCGTGCGCCGCAAGCTCCCGGTGGACGAGCCCAACGACTGCGGGATCTTCCTGCTCGTGCTCGACCTGGACAACGACGGCGTGCCAGAGATCGCCAGCAGCAAGGTCAATCGCTACGAGGGCACCCGGGCCTCCTGTGGCCTCTACGTGCGGGACGGAGATGGCTGGGAGTTTCGGCCCGATGCCTTCGAGTTCGAGCTACCCCTGGGGATGCGTGGGGTGGCCCTGCAGACAATCGTGCCCTTCGACGCCAATGGGGACGGCCTGCTGGACCTCTTCATGGGCGCCTACGGCCATCAGGAGTCCCGCAGCGAGCGCTACAACCTGGTCGAGGCCCACGATGGTGGGGACAACTACCTCTTCATCAACCAGGGCGACCTCCAGTTCTCCGAGGAGAGCGAGGAGCGGGGGATCACCGGTACCCAGTACACCTACATCGGCCTCGCGCACGACGTGGACGGCGACGGGGACGTGGACCTGCTCGAGGGCAACGACTTCGGGCCCAACGTCCTCTGGGAGAACCAGGGGGAGGGGGTCTTCCGGGAGAAGGGTGACTCGGTCTTCGAGGGTGTCTCGGCCTACACCATGGGGGCCTCGCTGGCGGACCACGACGACGACGGGCGTCTGAGCATCTACGTCGTCAACATGTCTTCCGAGCCCGGCTCACGCATCTCCAACATCGCTGAGGGCATCAGCGACCACATGCGCGAGCGGGTCAGCATGCTCGCGGGCGGCAACGCCCTCTACACCCAGGAGGCGGACGGCTCCTGGCGCGAGCATGCGGTCTCCTCGGGCTGCATGGAGGGCGAGTGGGGTTGGGGGGCGGTCTTCTTCGATCTGGACGGAGACGGGGATGACGAGCTCTTCGCCACCAATGGCTTCACCTCCCACTCCGATCCGGACGCACCGGACTGGGAGCCCTACTTCTGGCGCCAGATCGCGGCGGACGGAGCGTCGATGGAGCGCGGTCAGCGCACCCACGACGTCAACGAGGGTCTGACGTTCCGCGGCTCCTACGCGGGCCGCCAGCGGGACCGCCTGTACGTCACCACCGAGGGCGATTCGGAGCGCTTCTTCAACCTCGCCTGGCACCTCGGCCTCGACAACGACTGGGACGGGCGCTGCGTCGCGCCCTTGGACGTCGATGGGGACGGGGACCTGGACCTCGTGCTCTGGACCCTTCAGGGCCTGCGCCTGCTCGAGAACCGCATGGAGCCCCGGGCCTTTGCGCGGGTCGAGCTGCGTGCGACGGAGGGAGCGCCTTGCGCCCTGGGCGCGCGGGTCACGCTGACCGCGGGCGGCGTCGAACAGCACGATGTCGTGCAGGTGGTGGAGGGCTTCCAGACCCAGGTGCCCCTCGAACTGCACTTCGGCCTGGCCGATGCGGAGGTCGTGGACGGGCTCCGGGTCACCTGGCCCTCGGGGCGCGTGCAGGAGTGGGGGGCTCAGCCCGTCGGCAAGCGCCTGCTCCTCATCGAGGGGCAGGAGGCGGCTCAGGTCCGTGAGCTGCCGAGCTGGCCGGACACGACGCCGTCCCTCATCGAGCTCCAGGAGCTCGCGCGCAGCGCCTGGCCGGCGGATCGCCGCGGCCGTTCGGTCGTCGTGGCCCACACAGATGGCGCGGGCCTCGGTCTGCCCGACGAGCTGCGTGGCCTGGTCGAGGAGGCGGCTCTCGTGGACCTCGTCATCCGCCAGAGCGGCGCCGAGCCCGGCGTGCTCTTCGTCTACGATCCCCACGGGCGCCTGCGGCGCGTGTTCCGTGAGCCCCCGGCGGCCGAGGACCTCGCGGCCCTGATCGAGGGCCTGGCCGACGAGCAGCCCTTCCCCGAGCTCAGCGTCCTGACCGGTCGCCGCGAGATCGACCACGGGAATCACGAGCGAGCCCTGGCCTACTTCCGGGCGGCCCAGGCCGTGGACCCCGAGCTCGCCAGTGCTGCGGAGGGCATCGCGCGCTCCCAACGCATGCTCGGCAACCTGCCCGCCGCGGAGGCCGCCTACGAGCAGTCCGTGCGGATCGATGCCGACTACGCCATCGGCCACTTCAACCTTGGGGTCATCCGCAGCCGTACCGGCCGGCCGGAGGAGGGGATCGAGGCCTTCCAGGAGGCCCTGCGCATCCAGGGCGACCGTGTCGAGACCCTCCTGGCCCTGGCCGAGGCGCAGATTCTCGCGCGGCGACCCGAGGAGGCGCTCGGAGTGCTCGCGCGCGCCACGGCTCTCGCCCCGGACGAGCCCGGACCGCAGGTCCTGCGGGGCAAGCTGCTCGGACAGCTCGAGCGCTACTCGGAGGCCCAGGCCGCTTTCGAGCGAGCCCTCGAGCTCGATCCCGAGCTCGAGGAGGCGCAGCGGGGTCTGCGCTTGGTAAGGAAGCTCCTGGAGGGCGCCCAGTGAGCCTTGTGGGCCGATCCAGCGCCCCTCTTTGCAGAGAAACTGGTAGTTTGTAGGGTCCCCTCCATGTCGTTGCTCAGCCTGTTGGCCGCCCTCTTCTTCGGGGCCGCTGCCATCGGGGCGGCTGCGCTTGGGCTACGGCTGCGAGACCGTTCGCTCCTGTTGCTCACTGTGCCGGCCGGCCTCCTTGGCGCGGTCTGCGCCGCCGATCCGTTCTCCGAGAGTGGCGGACTCATCCCCTGGGCGGTCGTCCTGGCCGGACTGATGTCCGTCATCGCCGTCTTCTTGGTCGCGCGCTCGAGCTCCGAGAGCCGCTCCTTCTCCAGCAAGATCGAGGCCCTCGAGGCAGAAGCACGAGCCATGGCCCGGGAGGGCTCCTCCCAGGCCGAGGCGTCGCGCTCGCGTTTTCGTCAGCTGGTGGAGGTGACTCCTCTGGGGATCTTCGAGGCTGACGCCGAAGGGAACCTCGCCTTCGTCAGCCGGCGCTGGCAGGAGTTGACCGGCCTCACGCTTCGGGAGGCCAAGAGGGATGGATGGCTGGCGGCGGTACACCCCGAGGCGCGAGCCGCGGTGGAGCAGGGCTGGCGCGCGGCGGTCGCGGCTGCCGACAGCTACGAGGGTGAGTGGCCGCTGGGGGAGCACGGCTCGGTCGACTGGGTCCATTGTCAGGCATCGCCACGCTCCGATCCGTACACGGGGGCCAGGACCTACATCGGCTCCCTCTCCGACATCTCCGAGCGCAAGCGCCTCGAGGAGGACCGTCGGCGTCACGAGGACATGGAGGCCCAGACCATGAAGCTCCAGAGCCTGGGGGTCATGGCCGGCGGTATTGCCCACGACTTCAACAACCTGCTCGTGGGGGTCTTGGGCAACGCGGAGATCCTCGAGTCGACCCTCGACCCCGACGGAGAAGAGAGCCGCATCGTGGGGCGGATGTTCCGCTCCGCGCGTCGGGCAGTGGAGCTGTCCAACCAGATGCTGGTCTTCGCCAACAACAGCGTGGTGGAGCGGGAGCCCTTGGAGCTGTGCGGCCTCGTGGAGGAGGGCCTTGATGTCCTCAACGACTCGGAGCGTGCTCGCGTGCGATTCGAGGTGTGCGCGGACCTGCCCACGATTCGGGCAGAGCGCACGCGCGTGCTGCAGATCGTGATCAACCTGGTCCGCAACGCCCTGGAGGCTTCGGCTACCAACGACGGTCAGGTCACCGTGCGCGCTGGACTGCACACAGTTACGGCCTCCGAGCTCGACGAGGCGCGCAACGGCGAGGTCATCGAGCCGGGGGAGGTGCTGATTCTCGAGGTTGTGGACGAGGGTTGTGGCATCTCACCCGAGGAACTGAAGCGCATCTTCGACCCCTTCTTCTCGACCAAGTTCCCGGGGCGCGGATTGGGTCTGGGGGTCGTGTCCGGCGCCGTGCGCGCCAACAGGGCGGCGCTGATGGTGGACTCGACTCCCGACCAGGGTACGCGCGTGAGGGTGCTCTTCGAGCCCGACGGGGTGCCGGCGGCTACGCCGGAACCGGAGCCGTCGAGCGTGGAGCAGGGAGCAGGACAAGGCACCCTGCTCGTCGTCGACGACGAGCAGGTGGTGCTCGAGACGGTCCAGACGATGCTCGAGAGGGCCGGCTACCACGTCCTCCCGGTGACGAACGGGGCCGAGGCGATCGAGGTGATCTCTCGGGACCTCTCGCGGATCGACGCGGTGCTCCTGGACATGACGATGCCCGGCATGAGCGGCCTCGAGACTCTGACCGAGCTGCGCCGGCTCACGACCGACCTACCGGTGGTCGTTCTCAGCGGTCACTCCGAGGAGGACATGGAGCGCGCCTTCGCGGATCACACCCCGTCCGCCTTCCTGGGGAAGCCCTTCCGGAGATCGGATCTGCTGGCCGTCGTGCGCCGCGCGCTCAGCGGGGCTGGACTGTCCTCGCGATCCTGAATCCGAGGCCGCGGCTCGAGGTCTCCGCCTGGGAGCGGCGGCGGCCGGCGCAACTCAGGTTCTTTGCCGCGGACTCGTACCAACCGCCTCGGATCACGCGCAGCGGGTGGTCGTCCAGGCTCTCACGACCTTGTCGGGTCACGCGCACCTTGAAGGGGCCGAGGGTGCGGAAGAACACGAACCTGTCGTGGCACCACTCCTGCACGTTCCCGTGCATGTCGAACAGGCCCAGGTCGTTCGGCAGGCCCAGGGCGACCGGGCGAGCTCCTTCCGACTCCCCGGCCTCCCGAGAGGGGCCCGCGGCGTTCGCAAAGTGGACCAGGAGGGCTGAGTCATCTCCGAATGCGTGCAGTGTGCGGGCTCCGGCGCGGCAAGCGAACTCCCACTCGGCCTCGGTGGGCAGGCGGTAGCCGAGGCGGTCGAGGTGGCCGTCCTCGAGCTGCATCCCCGGCCCGATCTCGTCCAGGGGCGGGTAGCACATCTCCTCCTCCGGCAGGCCCTCGAGCTCGCTCAGCCAGCGGCAGTAGGCCACGGCGTCGTACCAGGTCCGCCCCTCGACCGCCTGGCTCGGTTCGCCCGTGACGATCGAGCGGAGCCGGCCGGGGTTCTCCTCGAAGAAGCGGATCATCTGCTCGTTGGTGACCTCCTTGGTCGCGATGGCGAAGCTCCGCTCGATGCGCTGGTAGCGTGGCGTCTCCGTTGCGAGGCGACCGGTCACCCGGCCCGAGGATCCCTGGATACTGTCGACGGGGCCCTCGACGATGGAGAGCACGTGACCCTCGAGGCCCCGCGCCCAGCGGGCGTCGACCGGGGCGGGCGCCGTGCTCGGCTGCTCCCCGAGCCGAAGCAGGATCCACTCCGACAGGGCGTGGATGCCCGCGTCGGGGTCGTCCTGGCTCCAGCGGCGGCAGAGTGCGGCCAGGGAGTCCCGTTGCGGGTGCGAGGGGTCCTCCCCGAGCGCCACGCCCAGGGCGAGCAGGAGCGCGAAGCGCACGTCCTCCTCCTCGGCGGCCCGCAAGGAGGTGAGGATTGACTCGGCGCCTGGCCCGAGCCGCGCCAGGTCGAAGGCCAGGGCGAAGCGCAGGTTCGGGTCTGGGCCGGACCTCAAGAGGGGCAAGGCCTCCTCGAGCTTCCCGGCCAGGGCCAGGGTCGTCCCGGCCCGAGCCCGGCGCCGGGCTGCGGCGAGGCGCTCCTCGACCGACCGAAACGGCCGTTGCCAGACGGAGGCCAGCTGGGTGGGCGGGCTCTCATCGCTCCAGAGCACCGACACGGAGGTGGGACGCCAGCGCTCCTCGAGCAGCCGCTCGACGGCGGTCCGGTGCCCCTCGAGGGTCGACTCCCAGACCAGCCGCGACTCGCGCTCCGCGTCCACGCTGAAGACACCCGAGAAGGCCACCTCCTCGCCCTCCGCCCTTACCCGCACCGCGTCCACCTCGTGCTGGCAGAGGTCGAGGCCGAGATAGGCCGCACGTTCGGGGTCGCGCAGGACCAGGGGGATCTCGTTCTCACCAGGGGTCTGTCCGACGTGCCAGACGGTGTCGGCCCGCATGTTCCCCGCGGCGTCCCGGCCGATGACCAGGCTCCGGGGTCGGCCGCCGCGGTCGAGGAGCTCCGCGGCGGTGGCCACGAGCTCGGAGGCGGTCTGTCCCGGGCGCAGGCTCCAGCGCACGAGCCCCTCGTCCGCCTGCGCCAGGGTCTGCACGAAACGGTCGACGGCGCCGTCCGCACCGGGCTCCACCCAGCTCGCGAGGTCCACCGGCACCAGGCCGGAGCCGTCCGACTCCAGGTCGCCGTCGAGCTGTGGGTCCTCCATCTCCCAGTCGATGCGCCAGGCGCGGCCGTCACGAGTGAGGACGGCGGCGACCCTGAGCCCGCCGTCGCGCCAGGCGGGGCGGACCCGGGTGGGGCGGAAGCCGAAGGGGTCCAGCTCGGCGCAGGTCCTGTTGAAGACCTCCACCGGCATGTCGAGGGCGAAGGCGGACTCGTTGCCCAGGTGACCGTGGGCGGCGCGGAAGCGGTCTTCGAAGGCGGCTAGCTGCGGCTCGAGCGTGAGAGCGCCGGGCGGGGCGGGCTCCTCCAGGGCGAGGCGCATGCGCTCGGCGACCAGCTCGGCGTGGGGCTGCAGGGGGCGTGAGAGCGCGGCGTACTGCGTGTCGTCGGCCTCGGGCAGGAGGTCCGCCAGGAGAGCGGGTTCGTGGGCGCCCCCGGCCACGAGGAGCGAGGCACTCGTCTGGCGCACGGACTCGTCCTCGGAGTCGAAGAGCAGTCGGAGCTCCTCGAGCAGGGGGCGTGGGAAGGGGCGCAGGGGCTCTGCGAAGGCTGGCAGATCGAAGGGATCGACGGTGGTCAGGTGCGTCGCGATCTCAGCGGCGGCGGCCCGCCAGGCGTCCTGTTCGGGGGCGCAGACCGCCAGGGCGACGGCGGCCAGGGTGCGGGCCTCGGTGCCGGCCGCCGTGCGCTCCACGAGGTCCACCAGCTTCCCCACCTGCCGGTCCCGTGCGTCGGCCTCGAGGGTGCCGAGGGACGTTCGCAAGGCCTCGAGGGAGAGGCGGAACTCGTGGGGCTCCTGGCCGAGCTCGATCAACTGGCCGATGACCGCCGGCAGGTCCTGTGGCCGCACCGGCAGCGCGGCAAGGCGCGCGCGGAAGCGTCGGTGATCGCTCTCCAGTGGATCGTCGGCGACCGCCTCGAGCCGCGCGAGGACCCGTGGGTCGCTCAGGTCCAGACGCGCGCAGATGGCGGCGAACGCATCCGGCGTGGCGGTGGCGAGGGCCTCGAGCTCCGCATCCACCCGCAGGTTCTCGGCCTCCTCCCTGGCTTCCAGGGCCGAGACCGCCAGGCGCCACTGGGTCAGGACGGCCACGGCGGAGACGCAGGCCACGAGGAAGAGCGCCGCTACCAGGCTCGAGACGAGGGGCTGGGAGCGGGCGCGGCGCCAGAGGCGCTCGAGGCGCCCGACGGGCCGGGCCTGGATCGGTGCGCCCTCCAGGAAGCGGCGCAGGTCCTCGGCGACGGCCCCCGCGCTCGGGTAGCGCTCGCGGGCCGACTTCTGCATGCAGCGCATGCAGATCGTCTCCAGGTCGACCGGGATGCGGGGGTCGAGCGTGCGCGGAGGGATGGGGTCGCGCTCCTGGACCAGGCGTAGGGTGGCGACGGCGGTCGGGGCGATGAAGGGGGGGCGCCCGGTGATCAGGGCGTAGAGGGTTGCGCCGATGCCGTACACGTCCGTCGCCGGGCCGATCCCGACCACCTCGCCCGCCGCCTGTTCGGGGGACATGTAGCTCGGCGTGCCGACGGACTCGCCGGTGGCCGTGGCCTGGGAGTCCTCGCCGACGAGCTTGGCCAGGCCGAAGTCGGTCACCCAGGGGTGCCCCTTCTCGTCGAGCAGGATGTTGGCGGGCTTGATGTCCCGGTGCAGGACATCGTGCTCGTGGGCGTACTGGATACCGTCCGCGACGGCGCCCATGGTCGCAGCCGCCGTCCGGGGCTCCATCGCTCCTCCCTCGAGCGCTGCTGAGAGGGATTCGCCGTCGACGAAGGCCAGACAGAGGTAGTGCTGACCCTCGTGCTCGCCGATCTCGTGCACGGGGACGATCGAGGGGTGCTGCAGTCCCGATGAGGCACGGGCCTCGATCCGGAAGCGCTGGGAGCTCTCCTCCGAGGCGAACCACTCGTTCAGGAGCAGCTTGATCGCCACGATGCGGTCGAGGGGGAGCTGACGCGCCCGATAGACGACGCCCATGGCTCCCCGGGCGATCTCCTCCAGGAGCTCGAAGTCCCCGAAGCGGCGGGGGAAAGAGCCACCGGGGTCTCGGGGAGTCTCGCTCGGCTGAGAGGTGGGAGGGCGGCGCACGGAGATCAAGTATAGGCGACGCCCGGATCCGCATCCCATGCTCCCCGGGCTCTTCGCGTGCGCCTGGGTGGTCCCATCTGCTACAAGTTCGCCCCAAACCGGGGCCTCCTGGCCCCGGTTTGCGCATGGGCCGACGCGGCTCCACGTGCTCTGGATCCTTTCCATCCCCCGCAGCCTGACCTCCGGCCAGGCCTGACATCGAGGAGAACGCATGAGCCAAATCGTCAAGGGCTCCGACCTCACCGAAGGCGAGAAGCGCCTGCTCTTCTGGGCCAGCTTCCTGTCCCTGACCGCCGCCGGCTTCGGCTTCGCCTTCCGGGTCGCCATGGGCGGCACCTACGGCGCTGAGCTGGAGCTGACCAACCACCAGATCGGCCAGATCTTCGGGGCCTCCCTGTGGCCCATCGCGATCACGATGATCGGCTTCAGCCTGGTGGTCGACCGCACGGGGTACAAGGCGCCCATGTACGGGGCCTTCCTGCTGCAGGCGGCCTCGGCGGTGGGGACCTTCTTCGCCCAGAGCTACGGCGCGATGTACGCCTTCGCCCTCTGCGCGGGGCTCGGGCACGGGATCGTCGAGGCGGTGATCAACCCGATCTGCGCCGCGGTCTACCCGAAGGAGAAGACCAAGTGGCTGACGATCCTGCACGCGGCCTGGCCCTTCGGGCTCGTGTTCGGGACCCTGATCATCATCGGCGCCGACACGGCCGCCGGCGACGGGGGGATGGCCTGGAAGTGGCACTCGCTCTGGATGTTGCTGCCCTGCGCGGCCTACGCCGTGATGTACGGCCCCTGCAAGTTCCCCGTGGACGAGCGGGTGCAGGCCGGCGTTCCTTTCATTGACATGCTGCGGGAGGTCGGCTTCCTCGGCGCGGCCCTGGCCTCGTGGATGATGGTCTACGAGATAGGCAACCAGGTCGATCAGCTCACCAGCTGGACGAAGCCCGAAGCCTGGTTCAACTACAGCATCTACGCGGGGCTCGCGATCGGCGCGGTCTACGGCGGAGCCGTGCGTGCGGTGGGCAAGCCGCTCTTCTTCGTCATGTGCCTCTTGATGATCCCGGTCGCCACCGCCGAGCTGGGCACCGACCAGTGGATCCAGAAGCTCATGCGGCCGGTGCTCGAGAGCGTGGAGTGGAACCCCGCCTTCGCCCTCGTCTTCTCCGCCTCGATCATGCTGATCTTCCGAGTCTTCGCCGGGGGCATCCTGAAGTTCTTCTCGCCCCCGGGGCTCCTGTGCGTGAGCGGCATCTTCTCCGCCGTTGGCCTCTGGTGGCTCTCGGATGCCAGCGGTTGGTGGCTGTTCGTGGCCTTCACGCTCTACGCCCTCGGCCAGACCTACTACTGGCCCTGCGTGCTCGGCTTCACCTCCGAGCGCTACCCCAAGGGCGGCGCGCTGACCCTGAACACGGTCTCGGCCATCGGTCTGTTGTCCGCGGGCATCGTCGGCGGCCAGATCCTGGGCGTGGCCTTCGACAAGTCGATCCACGGTCAGGTGGAGGGGGAGGCCCCGGCCCTCGTCGAGGCGGCGGAGGCCGAGAAGAGCTTCTTCGGCCTCGATCACATGGCGATCGAGCCGGAGCAGAAGAACGCCTACCTGGCGGGCCTGACCGACGAGGCCGAGCGCGAGCGGCTCGAGACCCTCTACGCGGAGGCCGACGAGCAGGCCGGCCGCGACGTGCTGGCCTACGCGGTGCGCTTCCCCCTGATCCTGTTGATCGCCTTCGGGGCCATCGCCCTCTGGTTCCGGATGCGGGGCGGCTACAAGCCGATCGCGCTGACGGACGAGAGCGCCTAGGCGCGGCGCGCCACGCAAGGAGCCGCGGCGACAGGAGGCTTTTGACCTCCGGTCGCCGCGGCTCGCGTTCTGGGGGGGGGTGCTGGGCTACATGAGCAGCGTGCTCTGCTTCTGGCCGAGCAGGCCCTTGAGGCGGCCCATCACGTTCGAGTGGATCTGGCACACCCGACTCTCGGTCAGGGCCAGCATCTCACCGATCTCACGCATGGTGTGGCCGACCTGGTAGTACTGCTCGATGATGAAGCGCTCCTTGTGGGTCAGGGAGCGGGTGATGAAGGTCAGGAGGTCCGCCCGGTTCATCTCCCAGAAGGGATCAGAGGCGTCCTTGTCCTCGAGGACGTCGAGCTTCTCCGTGGCGTTGTCGTCGTCGTGGTCCTCCCACTTCTCCGAGAGGGAGAACATGGCCTTGGCGTTCGCCTCGCGCATCTCCTTGGAGAGCTCGGTGTGCTCCATCTGGAGCGCCTCGGCCAGCTCGGTGTGCGTGGGCTCGCGGCCGTACTCGCCGGTCAGGCGCTGCAGTGCCTTCTCTATCCGGCCGGCCTTGAGGCGGACCAGGCGCGGCACCCAGTCCTGGGAGCGCAGCTGGTCGAGGATCGAGCCGCGGATGCGGGTCGAGCAGTAGGTCTTGAACTTGATCCCGCGCTCCAGGTCGAAGCCGCGGATGGCGTCCATCAGCCCGAAGAGGCCGGCGCTGACCAGGTCGTCCAGCTCGATGGACTTGGGCAGGGTCTGCAGCAGGCGGTCGGCGATGTAGCGCACCAGGGGCAGGTGGCGCTCCATCAGCTCGTTGCGGATCTCCTCGATGCGCTCCTGCTGGTCCTGCTTGCCCTTGACCTCCTGATAGAAGACCCAGAGATCCTCGGTCGGGGTCTCGGAGGTGATCTCGACGGGCCCCGCCTTCTTCTTCTTGGAGGTCTTCTTGGAGGTC
>CAZQAT010000085.1:0-20971 GCA_964591315.1 uncultured Planctomycetaceae bacterium | reverse complement strand
GGATCCCGGTTGGGTGCTAATGCGTTGAAGGCTCATGAATAGGCCGGGCTAGAGGTCCCCGGAGGCCCGTGAGGGGGCCCCAGGGGCCCCCAGGGGCCCCGAATTCGGCATTCCGCCTCAACCCGGCCGCACCCCGCGCCCGAAGGGTCCCGCGTAGTGGATCCCCGGAGTGCGCCTGCGCTCCCTGGAGGGGTCCCTGACCCACCTCGGAGGCGCACAGACCCGTGATTCGGAAATCCAAGAGCATCGTCGGACTGGACCTCGGGAGCTCGGTGGTCAAGGCCGTGGAGATCTCCCTGGAGGGCCCCGAGCCGGTGGTGACCGGCTTCGCCCGGGTCGAGATCCCCCCCGATGGGGACCACCAGGAGGCCATCGACGCGGTCCTGCGGGAGGGGCGCTTCCGCTCCAAGCGCGTCGTGACCTCCGTCGCCGGCCAGTCGGTCGTCGTGCGCTACGTGCCGATGATGAGGATGTCGAACGCGGAGCTGAAGCAGGCGATCCGCTTCGAGACCGACAAGTACCTGCCCTTCGAGCTCGACGAGGTGGTGATGGACTGCCAGGCCCTCGAGACGCCGGCCACCTCGAGTACCGAGGGAGACGGCGAGGACCAGATGACCGTGCTGCTCGCCGCCTGCAAGACCGAGGCCATCGAGGAGCAGGCCCAGATGGTCCAGGCCGCGGGGCTGCAGCACTGCGCCATCGACGTGGACCTCTTCGCCCTGGCCAACGCCTGGGAGCTCTGCGGCGTCTTCCCCAGCGAGGAGGGGGAGGAGAAGCGCGGCATCGCCCTGGTGGACGTCGGCTCCATGCGCACCTCGATCAACGTGCTCTACGGCGGGGAGACCTGCTTCGGGCGGGAGATCAACATCGGCGGCAGCGACATGACCCAGGCGGTCTCACGCCGCCTCTCGGTCGAGGCCTTCGAGGCCGAGGCCATCAAGCGCGCCTCCGAGAGCCAGGAGGCCGAGGTCAACAGCGCCATCGCCCCCGTGCTCGAGGACCTTGTGAGCGAGATCTCGCTCTCCCTGGACTACGTGGAGCACCACGCCGGAATCGCCGTGGACGAGATCCTGCTCTCGGGCGGCGGCGTCCTGGCCCCGGGCGTGGCCGGCTACATCGAACAAGCGACCGCGCGCCGCGCGCGGACCTGGAACCCCCTGGAGGGCCTGCGCATCGACGCGGGCCGCGTCGACGTCGAGGAACTCGAGGCCTGGGCCCCCACCCTGGTGGTAGCGGTCGGCCTCGCATCGCGGGTGCGCGCAGCATGATTCGCATCAACCTTCTCCCCGAGGAGTACCAGCGCAAGGCGCGGACTCCGATCAAGTTGATGTTGGCCGTGTCCGCGGTGGTCACCGTCAACGCGACCCTCCTCGCCTGGCTGGGCTGGCTCGCCCTCGGGGTGGCCGCCAGCGTCGAGAGCGAGCGCCTGGTGCTGGCCACCGAGGACGAGGGCCTGCAGCCCCAGGTCGCCTACCACAAGTCGCTGAAGACCGAGAGCGCGCGCCACTCCAAGCGCGAGGAGACCCTGGCCAAGATCACGGCCGAGCGCATCTCGTGGACCCGCAAGCTCGACGAGCTGATCGACGTGGTCAACCGCGGCGGCGACGGTGACCGGCACCTGACCTGGTTCGACAGCCTGAGCGTGCAGCAGGGCTCCGCGGGGCCCCGGGGCTCGGCGGGCAGCCTGACCGCCAGCGGCCACTCCGGCTCGGACAACTTCGGCCAGGTGGCGAACTTCCTCGAGGACCTGGAGGCCTCGGCCTTCATCGAGGACTTCCACCCGCCGGCGCCCCCCGAGGGCACCGAGTCCCAGACCGACACCGAGCTGATGCCGCCGGTGGTCTGGGCCTTCCCCCTCTCGGTGGAGATCAAGCCCCGTGACGGGAAGCAGGACAAGTCGGGGGGTGACCGGTGAACAAGGAGCAGAAGACCTGGCTGGCCGTCCTCGGCGGCGGCGGAGTCCTGGGCGTGGGCCTGGCCTGGCTGATCTACAGCCAGCTCGGTTCGATCGCCGACGGCAGGGCAGAGGTGGAGCAGCTGCGGAACAAGGTGGCCGCCGCGCGCAAGCTGATCGAGGGCACGAACTCCCTGGAGCGTGAGGTCATCGTCCAGCGCGAGATGAGCGAGGTGATGGGCACGATCCTCCCCGACAACGAGGACATGAACAATTGGGTGCGCACCATCCAGGACTTCTCGGACACCTCTGCCGTTCGGATCAGGGGCCTGAAGAAGAAGAACCAGGCCGCCAGCCGCACGAAGAAGGACCAGACCGCCTTCGACGAGGTGACCTACGCCTTCACCCTCGAGTCGGACGCCTTCGAGCTGCTCGACTTCCTGGACCTGGTGGAGACCCACAAGCGCTTCATGGCCGTGCCGATGTTCAAGATCGCGGCGGCCAGGCGCGAATCGGTGGAGCAGACCGGCCTCGCGGCGCACAAGGTCAACCTCGACATCCAGACCTTCGTCTACGAGCCCAAGGGTGAGGCAGAGGCGGTCCAGATCGAGGGCTATGAGCGCAAGCGCGACCTGATGGTGGGGGAGATCAACCGCCGCCGCCAGGACCTCGTGCTGAGCGAGTTCACCTACCGCGGCGACCGCGGTCGCCGCGATCCCTTCGTGGACCCGCGCGTGCCCGTCGAGGCCGGCAGCGCCCTCTCCGTGCCCGAGCAGATGGAGATCGTTCAGGGGCTCGTGGACGAGATGACGCGGGTGCGCGAGATCTGGGACTCGGTCAAGGTGTCGCAGAACGTCATCGAGGAGATGATGGCTCGCCGCGACCTGGAGGATGCCCTCGCGAGGCTCGAGGAGAACGTGCGCCGGATCGAGTCCGAGGGCTCGATCAGCTACCTGCCCTCGAACCGCCGCCTGCAGATCGAGGTGGTCGATGCCCTGGCCGCCTTGCGTCAGTCCATCAACAAGATCGAGGGAACTCTGGGGCCGTCTGTCGAGAAGCTGCGCGAGGTGCTCGAGGCCATGAATCGCCACTTCGACCGTCAGGAGTACGACCTTGCCCTGGACGCCTTTCGCGTCGTCGCCGACCAGCTCGACTACGTGGAGGCCGATCCGCTGCGCAAGCCCTTCGTGGAGCACCTGCGCAAGAAGGCCCTGGTGGCGCGCATCGTGCGCGAGTTCGAGGAGATCGACATCGACGTGGGGGGCGTGGCCATCGCTGAGGGCGGCCCCTCGGTGGCGATGATCAACGGGACCAAGGTCGCCGTGGGCGACATGCTCCCCGGGAGTCTATTCGTGAACGGGATCCGTCCCGACGAGATCGAGTTCATCTATCGCGGCGTGGTGCTCGCCCGGCGCTTCTGAGCCCCTCTGCAACCGACCATCCACTAGCGCACACACAGCGCAGACCCCTCTGACCCGTCTGATGAAGAAACTACTGCTCGTCGCGACCTGTCTCCTGGGCGGCTTCCTGCCGATCGCGAATGCCCAGGTCCCGAACCGGGACGCGCGCATCTCAATGAACCTTGCGGAGCGCACGCTCGAGGACATCGTCCAGCACATCCGCGAGCGCTCGGGGGCCAACATCGAGCTCATCGACGTCGAGGGCGAGGAGGTGTCGACCGCGGTGGTCCGTAGCATCCAGGTCGACGACGTGCCCTGGCGCACGGCCCTGGAAATCGCCGCCGAGAAGGTCGGTTGCGTGGTCGAGGACAGGAGGGACGGAATCCTGGTGGTCACCAAGCCGCCGCCCTTCAGCTTCTCGACCCCCAAGGGCGGCTCGGACATCGCCGAGATCATCGGCCTGATCGCTGACGTCAGCGGGGCCAACATCGTGATCGCCCCCGAGGTCGTCGGGAACGTCTCCGTCAGCTTCAACGGGGTGCCGTGGCGCGTTGCCCTTGACGTGATCGCCAAGACTCGTGGCTACACGGTGGTCGAGGAGAAGGCGGGCGTCCTGCGCATCGTGGATCCGCTCCTGCTCCAGGACCAGCTGGTCACCCGCAGCTATCAGCTGCGCTTCCTGCGCCCCAAGGGGACCTTCGTGCCGGTCATCAAGTCCGAGTTCATCGCCGGCCAGCACGAGGCGCCGACCGGCGAGGTCGCCGAGCACTTCACGGTCCTGCGCGCCCTGACCAAGGCTCTCAGCACGGCGGGTGACCTGGACTACATCGAGGATCAGAACGTGGTGATCGTGCGCGACACCCAGCAGGCACACGACCAGATCGCCTCGATCATCAGCACCCTCGACACCGAGCCGCTGCAGGTCTTCTGCGACGTCAAATTCGTCACCACGACCAACGGCGACCTGCTCAACCTCGGCGTCGACTACGGCGACAGCGGCCCGACCGCCTCGCTCTCGGGTGGCGCGATCCCGATCACCTTCCCCTTCAACCCGGGGGGCGGCGGCTTCGAGGACCTGTTCATCGCCAACCACACCGGCGAGGGGCCGTACTTCACGAGCGACCCCACCGTGGGGAACAACTTCAACGACGGCCCGACCTTCGTCCCGACGACGATCTTCGGCGCCCTGGACTTCACCCAGGTCATCGCGACCCTGCGCCTGCTGCAGCGGGACAGCTCCTCGGAGGTCATCCAGGCCCCGAAGCTGATCGCCCTCGACGGCCGTCCCGCGACGATCTTCGTCGGTGAGACGATCCGCTACGCCGAGGCGAAGTCCGAGCAGGGACAGGCCGGTGGCCTCCAGCTCTCGATCTCCGAGGCCGCCAACTCCCCGGTGGAGGTGGGCTTCCAGCTGCTCGTGCGTCCCAACGTGATCCCCGGCAGCGACCGGATCATGATGGAGGTCATTCCCAAGGAGACGAGCCTCTCGGGTACCGGCCAGTCGGCCCTGGCGCCCCCGGGCTTCGACGTCTTCACCCTGGGCGCCTCGGGCCTGGAGGGTTCGATCGCCCTGCCCCGCACGCGCTCCTCGACGATCGTGACCACCATGATGCTCGACTCGGGCCAGACCGCCGTGATCGGTGGCCTGACCACCGACTCGGAGACCAAGACCGAGACCCGGGTCCCCGGCCTGTGGCGCATCCCCCTGTTGGGGGAGCTCTTCCAGTACGAGGAGCACAGCATCGACAAGCGCAGCCTGATGGTCTTCCTGACGCCCACCATCGTGCACTCGCGTGAGGACCAGGAGATGATCCTGCAGCGGGAGCTCGAGCGCCGGCGCGCCAAGCTGGCGGAGGAGGTCGAGTCCCTGATCGACTCGGATCTCGAGGGAGCCTCGGTCCAGGGCCAGTAGGCCGGACTCAGGGGTCCCAGGACCCGCGGCGGCCCGCCCCCGGCTCCGGCCCGGGGGCGGGCCGCCGGCCGTCCCGGGAGGGGGCGTACAGCCGGCGAATGCCCCGCCCGTCCGGGGCTGCGGGATTTCTCGGTTGGGGTTTCCACAAACTGCGCCGATAAGCAAACATAGGCGCGGCGGGCACCCCCGGGAGCTCGCCGCACCCAGAGGGCTCCGCGCGAGCCTCTCATTCACATTCGAACAAGGCGGCCGCCGGCCGCTTCCCTGCGGGGCCGATGCCCCGCCCCATAACACCAACCGTCCGGTGCTCGGAGTCGCTCCGAGCCCCCCCGGCGAGGGACTCCGCCCGCCGCGCCCCGGTCTCGACCGGGAGCCGCCCGGGAGTCCCCCCGCCCGCCCCTCGGGCCCCGAGCCATCGGGACCGGGGACGCCGCGAGGGCGCGCGCAAGCGCTGCCCGGCCGCGGCGATGCGGCGGCCCGCCGTAGACGAGGACGGCGCCCACCGGGGCGTACCCGCTCACTGACATGATCCAATCGAACGACTCGGGGTCTCCCAAGACCCCGGGATTCGGAGCATTCATCGGCTCCACCTCGAATGACAACTCCACCGGCGCGACCCGCGAGTCGTCCACCTCGACCACGAAGGAGGGCTCCAAGGGGCGCAGTTCCAAGAAGCGTGGATCCTCCAGGTCCGGAGGCTCCCGAGGGCGCGCCAAGAAGAGCGAGGCCGACGCGCCGCGCACTGAGCCCGACCCGCCGGCCGAGGAGGGCAGCGTGGCCGGGACCAGGTCCCGCGGCCGTGGTTCCCGCGGCGGTCGCCGGCGTCGCGGACGACGCGCGGAGAGCGAGCAGGGGGCCGAGGCCGCCGACTCCGGAACCGAGGCAGCGCCTGCCGCGGAGGGCGGCGTGGAGGAGCCCGCGGAGGGCCGCCCGCGCCGCAAGCGCTCCAGCCGAGGAGGCCGCGGCCGCGGCCGTAAGGCCGCCGACGGGGAGGCCCCGGCCGCCGAGGCCTCCGAGCCCGAGTCCACCGACGAGGGCGGCGACGAGAAGCCCACCCGCCGCCGCTCACGCGGCGGCGCGAAGAAGACCGCGGCGAAGAAGACCGCGGCGAAGAAGACCGGCCGCAAGAAGAGCCCCCGCCGTGCCTCGGCGGCGGACGACGCGGACGACGCCGCGCCGGAGAGCTCCGCAGAGGGGGAGGACAAGCCCAAGCGCCGCCGCCGCGGCACCCGCGGCGGCCGCGGCCGCACCAAGAAGGTCAGCGGGCGCCGCGAGGCACCCGCGGCGGCGGTTGTGGAGTTCATCCCCGGCGAGGAGGACGACCTGCCGGAGCTGCCGGAGCTGCCGGACGAGGCCGAGCTGATCAACCAGGGCGAGCTGGAGGGCGAGGAGGAGGCCTCCAGCGGCCGCGGACGCAAGAAGAAGCGCAGCCGCCGCAAGAAGGCCGGGGCCGAGTCCGGTGCCGAGAAGACAACGGCCAAGAGGGCCGCCGCCGTGAAGCCCGACCGCCAGATCCTGGTCAACGCCTGCGACTCCCAGGAGATGCGGGTGGCGGTGGTCAAGGACGGCAAGATCCTCGACTTCCAGATGAACGTCGACAGCGACACCTCGCTGGTCAACGACATCTACCGCGGGCGCATCGTCAACATCGAGGCCTCGATCGGGGCCGCCTTCGTGGACTTCGGCCGGGGCCGCAACGGCTTCCTGCACACCTCGGACGTGCTGCCCACCTACGCCGAGAGGGGCATCAAGCTCTCCCAGCTCCTGACCACCAGCATCGACCCCGAGGACTGGGACGCCAGCTCCAGCCAGCCGGGAGTGAGCTTCGAGCTGGTCGACGACGACAGCGACGCCGACGAGGCCGAGGGCGGCGACGACGCTGACGAGGCGGATGACGGTAACTCCGGGAAGAAGCGCTCCGCCAAGAAGACCACGAAGAAGAAGGCCGCCAAGAAGGCCGCCAGGAAGCGCGGCGGCAGGGACGCCGGGAAGGGCGGACGCGGCAAGGGCCGCCAGCGGACCTTCCGGGCCCGGCCGCGGCGACCGATCGGCGAGCTCTTCAAGGTCGGCCAGAAGGTCGTGGTCCAGATCACCAAGGACGCCATCGGTGACAAGGGCCCGACCCTCACGACCTACCTGTCGATCCCGGGCCGCTACCTGGTGCTGATGCCCTCCATCTCGCACCGCGGGGTGAGCCGCAAGATCGAGGACTCCAAGGAGCGCAAGCGCCTCAAGCGCATCCTCGACGGCATGAGCGTGCCCGACGGCATGGGCATCATCGCCCGCACCGCGACCGAGGGCCGCACCAAGGCCGAGATCAAGCGCGACCTGGACTACCTCTTGAGCGCCTGGAACCGGCTCTCGAAGCGCCTCGACCGCGGCCACGGCCCCACGGCCCTCTACCAGGAGTCCGACGTGGCCATCCGCACCGTGCGCGACCTGTTCGGGCCGGAGACCGAGTCGGTCATCATCGACGACAACGAGACCTACAAGAACATCCGCGAGTTCGCCGAGCAGCTGATGCCCGAGCACGTGGACCGCATCGTCGAGCACGACGGGGCGCGTCCCCTGTTCCACGCCCAGGGCGTCGAGCAGGACTTCGAGAAGATCTTCGCCCGGCGCCTCGAGCTGCCCTCCGGCGGCTCGGTGGTCTTCGACCAGGCCGAGGCTCTGGTGGCGATCGACATCAACTCGGGCAAGACCCGCACCTCGAGCCACGACTTCGAGGAGATCGCCCTCAAGACCAACATGGAGGCCGTGCCCGAGATCGCGCGCCAGATCCGTCTGCGGGACCTGGGGGGCATCATCGTGGTGGACTTCATCGACATGATGAAGGCCGGCAACCGTCGGGCCGTGGAGCAGGCCTTCCGGGCTTGCTTCGCCGAGGACCGGGCGCGCTCGAAGGTGGGGCGCATCTCCCAGTTCGGGCTGCTCGAGATGACCCGCCAGCGGCTGGGGCCGGGCATGAGCAAGAAGCTCTTCCGCCCCTGCACCGCCTGCCGCGGTGCCGGCCGCCAGCGCACGGACTCGTCCCGGGCCGCGGCCATCCTGCGCCGCCTGGGCTCGGCCCTGACCCTGAAGGGCTTCTCGAAGGTCGAGGTCAAGGCCCACCCGGAGACGGTCGAGTACCTCCAGAAGCACCGGAAGCGGGAGCTCGGCAGCCTCGAGGAGAGCTCCGGCCGCAAGCTGGAGCTCAAGAAGGTCGCCGAGCAGGTGGAGGACAGCGTCCTGCGCTACCTGCGGGCCGACGGCCGTGAGGTGCGGCCCGGGGGGCGCCGCAAGCGCTGATCCCCCGGAGGCCGCTCCGGGGCCCTCCGCAGGGGCCCCGGAAAACCCCCCGGGGCCCTTTGCACCGTCCCCGGGCCTGGCTAGACTCTTCGCCCCGATTCCGCCGCCCGCGCCCCCGCGGGACGGCTGGCCCGTGCCATCCCCCCCTGGGAGGACCCCTCCGTGTACGCAGTCATCAACGATTCGAACCAGCAGACGACGGTCCGCGCCGGCGACGTCATCCTCTGCGATCTGAAGGCGGACGCCGCCCCCGGCGACTCGATCACCTTCGACCAGGTGCTCCTGGTGGGGGACGAGGGCAACGTGCGCGTGGGCAAGCCCACGGTCGACGGGGCCACGGTCAGCGCCGAGGTGCTGGGCGAGGAGAAGGGCGAGAAGGTCGTCGCCTTCCGCTTCAAGCGCCGCAAGAACGTGCGCGTCAAGCGCGGCCACCGCCAGCGCTACACCCGCGTCCGCATCACCGCGATCAACGCCTAGAAGGGGGACGACGAGATATGGCACACAAGAAGGGACAAGGCTCCTCGCGCAACGGGCGCGACTCGAACCCCCAGTTTCGCGGCGTGAAGCGCTTCGGGGGCCAGGCCGTGACCGCCGGCACGATCCTCGTGCGCCAGTGCGGCACCCGCTACAAGCCGGGCCACAACGTGGGCCTCGGCAAGGACTACACGATCTACGCGCTGAGGGACGGCGTGGTGCGCTTCCAGGAAGGACGGCGCGTCCACGTCGACGTCGCGCAGTAGGTCCGCCGGCGCCCCACGGGCGCCTCCAGCCGTGTTTCGGGACGAGGCCCGTATCGAGGTGCTGGCCGGCAAGGGCGGCGACGGCCTCGTCTCCTTCCGCCGTGAGAAGTACGTCCCCCGCGGTGGCCCCGACGGTGGGGATGGGGGCGACGGCGGCAGCGTGGTGCTGGTCGCCGACGAGCGCGAGTCGTCGCTCTTGCGGATCGGCCGCCAGTTCCGCTACGCCGCCCCCAAGGGCCGCCCCGGCGGGACCCAGAAGTGCACAGGGCGCAGCGGGGAGGACCTCGTGATCGAGGTCCCCGTCGGCACCCAGGTCTTCGACTCCGAGCGCGGCCACCTGCTCTACGACCTGGCCGAGGACGGCGCCCGCCTGGTGGTCGCCCAGGGAGGCCGCGGGGGCAAGGGCAACATCCACTTCGCCACCTCCGTCAAGCAGGTGCCGCGGGTGGCCACCAAGGGCGCCCAGGGCGAGAAGCGCGCCCTGCGCCTGGAGCTCAAGATGTTCGCCGACGTGGGGCTGGTGGGCCTGCCCAACGCGGGCAAGAGCACCTTCCTCTCGGTGGTGACCTCCGCGCGCCCGAAGATCGCCGACTACCCCTTCACGACCCTCGATCCCCAGGTGGGCATCGCCGAGGTGGACACGGGGGTGACCCTCTGCATCGCCGATCTTCCGGGCCTGATCGAGGGGGCCGCCGAGGGGACCGGGCTCGGCCACCGCTTCCTGAAGCACGTGGAGCGCTGCCGCGCCCTGCTGCACCTGGTGGACGTCTCCGCGAGCGCGGACACGCCCCCCGAGGAGGCCTGGCGCGTGATCGGAGAGGAGCTGGCGGAGTTCTCCCCGGAGCTGGCCGCCAAGCCGCGGGTCCTGGTGGCCACCAAGTTCGAGGACGAGGCCGACCTCGAGCGCCTGGCGGCCCTGGAGGCGGCCGCCGGCCAGCCGGCCCTGCGCATCTCGGCCCTGCGCCAGGAGGGCCTGCGGAAGGTCCTGGGGCGGGCCCTGGAGCTGGTCCAGGGCCGCGAGGCCCCCTGGGCCTGACCCGGACTCGCGGGCCCGTCTCAAGAGCGGAGCGTCGCGTGGTCGATGGGGCTCCGGGGCCCGATCCTGGGCTCCCGAGGTACCCAGGAACCGCGCGCACCATGGCCGACGACCCGATCGACGACGACTTCGCCCAGCCGGTCAACGCCAGGCGCCTGCAGCGGCTGGCGGAGGAGCGGTCCGAGGAGGGTGATGCTCCGGCCCCTGCTCCGGCCCCTGCTCCGGAACCCGCTCCGCGCCCCATCGCCCGGGCCGTGCCGGAGACCCCGGAGCACCTCTCGAACACGAACATCTCCCCGCGCCACCAGGTGGAGGCCTGGCTGGCGGGCATGGTGGAGTCCAAGGCCTCCGACCTGATCCTGCGCGCCGGCGCCCGTCCCTCCCGGCGGGTCTCCGGCAAGATCCACTTCCTGCCCGGCCGCGTGCCCGGACCGGGCCCCTTGCTCGAGGTGCTCGAGGGCGTGATGGGGGAGCGGCGCATGGACACCTGGCGCGAGACGGGCTCCGCCGACGCGGCCCTGCACCTGGACGGCCTGGGGCGCTTCCGCCTCAACGCCTACAAGCAGATGGGGGAGCCGGCGGTGGTCATCCGGCGCATCAACGAGGAGGCCCCCGACATCGCCCAGCTCGGGCTGCCGATGGAGCCCCTGCAGAAGCTCGCCCTGCGCAAGCGCGGCTTGATGCTCGTGACCGGCATCGCCGGCTCGGGCAAGTCGACGACCCTGGCGGGGATGATCGAGCACATGAACCGCAGCGTGGAGCGGCACGTGATCACCCTCGAGGACCCGGTCGAGCTGATCTTCCAGGAGAAGCGCTGCGTCATCAGCCAGCGGGAGGTGGGCACGGACTGCGTCGACTTCGAGGACGGCCTGCGCCACGCCCTGCGCCAGAGCCCGGACGTGATCCTGATCGGCGAGATGCGGGACGCGGAGACCGTCATCTCGGCCCTGGACGCCACCGAGACAGGCCACCTCGTGATGAGCACCCTGCACACGGTCAACGCCCCCCAGACCGTCGACCGCATCCTGAGCTTCTTCCCCAGCGAGCAGCACCCCCAGATCCGACAGCGCCTGGCGGACAACCTGGCCGGGGTGCTCAGCCAGCGGCTCCTGCCCCTGGCGAGCGAGGACGGCCTGGTGCCGGCCTTCGAGCTGCTGGCCTCCACGCCCCACGTGCGGGAGCTGCTCCAGGAGGGCAAGACCACCGAGCTGGCGCGGGTCATCGACCAGGGCACCGAGGAGGGCCTGATCTCCTTCAATCAGTGCCTGCGGGAGCTGGTCGTCAGCCACCGGGTGGACCTCCAGGACGCCCTGGCGGCCTCGGACCGCCCGGACGAGCTGGTGCTGGCCCTGCGCGGGATCACCGCCAGCCACGGGCGCCCGGCCCGCCAGGGCGCCCCCGAGCCGGGCCCCCAGCCCACCTCGCCCCACGACGACGACAGCCCGGGCCTGCGCATGGCGGGCGGAAGCTGAGGGTCCCTCTTTCTCGGGACTCGTGGGAAGATCGCCTTGGCCGGGGCGTTCTCCAGGGGGTACTTTGCGGCCTCCCCCGGCCCCCAGGCACGTCGCAGGGGGAGCTCGCCCCCGGGAACGACCATGAACATCAACCAGATCAAGGCCTTCTGCTGGCTGGCCTCCGCCGGCCTGACCGCCGGCGTGGGCTACTACGTCTACGACTTCCAGCAGCGTCAGAAGGAGTGGGTCAGCCAGTACCGCATCCCGAAGGAGACCGCCCAGTCGATCCTCGAGAGCGCGGAGGTTCCCGAGCGGCCCAAGACCGCCCTGGTCTCCCGGGAGGCCATCGAGCGCTCCTACTACTACGACCCCCGCAACCGACAGCTCCCCAACCTCCTGGACTGGACCGGGGCCCCGCCCAAGGTGGTCGAGGAGAAGCCGGTGGTGGTCGACGTCGTGCCCGAGGTCCAGATCGAGAAGGTCGGCGACAAGCTGGCCGTGATGATGATCGTCGAGGACCAGCTGCTGCCGAATCTGAGCCGTGCCTGGGTCAAGTACACGGACGACTCGGGGGTCCCCCAGCCCACGGACCCGGCCAAGCTGGAGCTCCTGAAGGTGGGGGACGAGCTCAAGGCGCCCCTGGACTACGCCACCCTGAAGGGCATCAGCGCGAACGAGGGCCTGACCTTCTCCTTCCAGGTCGGTGAGGGCGATCAGCCCCGCGAGGACGAGGTGGTGCCCTACCTGCAGTACGACCCGGGGTCCGTGGTGTACGACGCCCAGGGCAAGGCCTACGAGCCCGTCAGGCCGGACATCCCGCGCAGGCAGGCGGTGTGGCGTCCCGAGCACACGACCAAGCTGAACGACAACTCCTGGATCATCGGTTCCCAGGACCAGGCCGAGTTCGCCGAGGACTTCGGCGGCATCATCGCTCGTGAGGTGCGCCACGGCCGCCACTACAACTCGAAGACCGGCAAGTACGACGGTATCGAGCTCAAGGAGGTCAAGCCCGGCGGCAAGATCGCGGCCCACGGGGGGCAGACCGGCGACATCATCAAGTCGATCAACGGCCACCCGGTGACCAGCGCCTCGGAGGCGATCTCCTTCGTCAAGAACAACCAGGACAAGTACGACAAGTGGATCGTCGTGGTGGAGAACAAGGGCAAGGAGCGCACCATGACCTTCGAGTCGCCGCCCTCGGAGTAGGGCCGCTGCCGCGCACGCCGAGATCCGCCGCCGGGGGCACCGACCCCCGGCGGCGGATCTCGTTCTGGAGCGCGGAGGGCCTCGACCCCGTACACTCGCGGCCGTGAGCGTCGAGATCCCGATCCGCCTGACCCTCGACCTGGGCAACAGCGCCCTGAAGCTGGCCCGCTGGGGCCGTGGGGCCGCGTTCGAGCGCGTGCCCTGGGAGGAGGACTGGCGCGCGGCCCTGGCCGCCCTGCTCGAGCCCTCCGGCCCGGGGGGCGAGGAGCGGGTGCGCGTCGTCGCCCTCTCCAGCGTGGCCGGGCCGGAGCGCACCGAGGCGGTGCGCGCGCTGTGCGACTCTCCCGGACGCACGCTGCTCGTGAACCCCGAGCCGCCCCTCGACGTGGCCTGCCGGGACCGACACACGATCGGCATGGACCGTCTCTACGCCGCCCTGGGCGCGGCCGTCTGCGCACCGGGCGCGGCCCTGGTCGTCGACGCGGGCACGGCCCTGACCGTGGACGCCGTCGCCGACGGACCGGTCTTCCTGGGGGGCGCCATCGCCCCCGGCCCGGAGCTCCTGGCCCGCGCCCTGGCGCGCGGCGCGACCCAGCTCTTCGACGTGGAGCACCGACCCGACGCCCCGGCCCTCGGCCAGGACTCGGCCGAGGCCCTGCGGGCCGGGGTGGCGGTCGGCTTCCGGGGCGCGGTCCGGGAGCTGGTGGAGGCCGTCGGCCGCGAGGCGGGCCTCGCCGATGCGCCCCTGTTCCTGACCGGCGGGGCGGCGGCGGCCCTCGACGACGAGGCCCTCTTCGGCGCCCGGCGTCGGCTGCACGAGCCGCGCCTGGTGCACCGCGGGCTGCTCGCGGCCCTCGATGCCGCGGGGGTCTGAGGTGGACGGCGTGCGCGTCCGCGAGCTGACGGCCCCCGGCGCCGGCGGAGTCAGCGTGCTGCGCCTCGAAGGGAGCGGGGCCCTGGAGCTGCTGGAGAGCTGGAGCGGGCGTCGCCTCGCGGCCGGAGAGCTCTGCGTGGTGCGCCTGCGCGTGGAGGGGGAGCTCCTGGACGAGGCGGTGGCCTGCGCCCTCTCCGCCGAGCTCGCGGAGCTGCACCTGCACGGCAGTCCGCCCCTGGTGCGCCGGCTCCTGGCTCAGGCGCCGTCGACGCCCGCCGGGCCGGAGCCCGCCGGCCTCGCGGCCCGGGCCCGTGAGGCCCTGGGCGCAGCCCCCTGCGAGGCCGCCGCACGGGTCCTGCTCGATCAGGCGGAGGGGGCCTGGCTGCGGGAGCTCGCAGCGCTGTTGGAGCTCGACGACCAGGCCCTCTCGGCCCGCCTCGCGGAGCTGCGCGGAGAGGGCGAGGCGCTGCGCACCCTCTTCGAGCCCGCCCGGGTCCTCCTGGCGGGGCCCGCCAACGCCGGCAAGTCGACCCTCTTCAACCTCCTGGTGGGGGGCGAGCGCGCCATCACCAGCGACGAGGCGGGCACCACCCGGGACCTCCTCCGGGAGCCCGCGCGCCTGGGGGCCTGGCCGCTGGTGGTCTTCGACGGCGCGGGCGCACGGGAGGTGGAGGGGACCGGCAGCGCCGCCCTCGTCGAGGGCCGCGGCCAGGCCCTGGTGCAGCGCGCGGCCCGCGCCGTGGACGTGGTGCTCTGGCTCGCGCCGCCGGGGTCGCAGGCGCCGCCCGCCCCGGCTGGGGTGCCCCGGGTGCTCCTGCCCAGCCGCGGTGACCTGGCACCCGACGACGTGGGGCGCCTGCGGCCCCGCGAGGATCCGGCCGCGACCCTGGCCCGTATCGAGGCGGTGCTCTGCGAGGTGCTCGGCTGGAGGCCGGAGCCCTGGGGTCCCGGCCACCCGGTGCTCTTCGACGCCGAGGCCCGCGCCTGGGCCGCGGAGCGGGCCTCGCGAAGCCCCGAGGCCCGGCGGGCGGCGCTCGCGGTGGACCTCGAGGTCGAGCGGGCCGCGGGAGTCCCGCCGTTGATGGGGCCGTAGAGATCGCGTAAACTCCACGTCTGAGGCGAGCGCGCCGGGCGGACACCCCTGTCCCCGGCCCGGACGCGGGCCTCAGAGATGACGACTCCGCGCCACCTGATCTCCATCGACGACCTCTCCTTGTCGGAGATGGAGGCCCTATTCAGGCGCGCCCAGGAGTTCGAGGGGGACCTGAGCGCCTGGCCGGACCTGTGCCGGGGCAAGATCGCCGCGACCCTCTTCTACGAGGCCTCCACCCGCACGCGCCTGTCCTTCGAGTCGGCCATGCTGCGGCTCGGTGGGGGAGTCATCTCCGCCGCGGACATGAGCACCTCGAGCGCCGCCAAGGGCGAGTCGCTGGCGGACACGGTGCGGGTCGTGGCGGGCTACGCGGACGTGATGATCCTGCGCCACCAGAGCGAGGGCGCCGCGCGGCTGGCGGCGGAGTACTCGCCGGTGCCGGTCATCAACGCCGGGGACGGCAGCCACGAGCACCCGACCCAGACCCTCTGCGACCTGTACAGCCTGTGGACCGAGCGAGGGCGCATCGAGGGCCTCGACGTGGTCTTCGCCGGGGACCTGCGCTACAGCCGGACGGTGCACTCCTTCGCCTACGCCCTGGCGCGCTTCCGGGCCAACATCGTGTGCGTGCCCCAGCCGGGCTTCGACCTGCCGACCTACGTCGTGCAGCGCCTGCGGGAGGAGTTCGGGGTCGAGCCGGTGCGGGCCGACGCGGGCCGCCTCGGGCACCTGGCGGCGGCCAGCGACGTGGTCTACCTGACCCCCCAGAAGCCCCACCAGCTGAGCCTCTTCACGGACCCCCAGGGGCTCTCGGTGGGCCAGGTGGACGCGGTCTACATGACCCGTCCCCAGACCGAGCGCTTCGAGGGCGACTCCGAGCTGGACGAGACGAAGTACCTGCACCTGGGCAAGCGCCAGCTGGCGGCGGAGTCCCTGCGGGACGCGGTGGTCATGCACCCCCTGCCGCGCCGGGACGAGATCTCCTCCGAGCTCGACGAGGACCCGCGCTCGATCTACTTCAAGCAGGCGGCTCGAGGCGTGCCGATCCGCATGTCGATCCTGGCCGCATTGATGGGGGCCTCGGCGGGTCTGGAGGAGCGCGCGGCCGGGGCCGACCTCTCCTGGGTGGCCCAGCCGGTGGGCCTGGTCTGCGCCAACCCCAGCTGCATCTGTCATACCGAGGACCGCCACGTGCGCATGCGCTTCAGGCTCGCCTCGCGCATGCCGCTGCGGGCCTTCTGCCCGTACTGCTCCCAGGAGATCCTGTACGGGGTCGTGGGCTGCTCCACGACGCGCCACTTCCACCCGCCGGACGGCAGGGACCTGCGCAAGGTCCGTCCCGAGCACATGGTCTTCTTCCGGGACGTCAGCCAGGCCGAGGCGGCGGGCTTCAGCGCCGCCCGCCGGCCCTCCCCGACGCCCCCCTCCTGAGGCCCTCTCCAGGGCCCTGGAGAGGGCTTGGCGTGCGCAACCGCACGGCCCGCGGGGGCCGGTGACCACCGGCGCACGGTGGATTCCGCGGGGGGCCTCGAAACGCCCGGCTCGGCCAGAGCTATCTCCTTTCCAGGGGAGCTCTTAGCACTCCTGGGGGAGGCCTTGCGCAGGTGGCACGGCGTTTGATGGTGAGACCCTGCGGGCTCTCCTCCTGACCCCCGGAGGGCTGCCCCCGGCTCTCTTTCCCAACCTGCACGCCTCGACCTCCGCGCTCCGCGGTGACGGTCGCGGTCGACCCCGGGCCGCCTCGCGCGCGGACCGTCCCGACCGCCTCCGCACGGGGAGAGCGAGGACGCCTCCGGACCCCCGCGCGGTGACCCTCCGCGCCGACCGACTCCGGGCTCTCGAATCTCCCGGGACTTGCACCAGGTGCCCCTGGCCGCGAGAATGGCCTCCTCGAAATCCCCCTGGAGCCGCCCACTCGAAGTCCCTCGTCTTTCGACCTCCCCCGGGAGGCCGCTGAGGAGGACCTTCAGGTGTCGCGGCCCGTCGCCGTCAGAGCTGCTCGTCGGCCCCGTTCGCCCCGTCTCCGGGTCGTCGCGGGGCCATACGGACCCGCGGGCCCGGTCGAAGCAGCGCGCGCAGCTCTCATCAGATGCACCCCCGTCTCTCGAACTCGAACCGGACAGCCATGACAAGGCAATCCATGACCACGATTCCCACCTCGACCCGAGGTCACCTCCGCGCTTCGCTCCTCCTCGGCAGCCTGCTGGCCTCCGGGGTCATCGGAGCCTGCGGTGGGGGCAGTCCCGCCCTGCTGGACACCGAGAACGCCGGCGCCGTCGTCAGCCAGCCCGACCCGGCCATCGGCTCGAGCCTGTTCGTCGGCGAGGAGAGCTACGCCGGTCTGGCGAGCGACGTCAAGCTCAAGGGCGCGTACTGGGGTCGCATGGTCAACGTGGCCGACTCGAGCGGTGACGTCCAGCTCAAGGACTTCGTGATCTCCAGCCTCATCCGGGATCAGACGGTCTTCCTGCCGAGCATCGGGGACCCGGTCACCTACTCCCTGAAGCGCAACGCGGTCACGGACGCCTGGACCCTGACGATCCCCGCGCCCGCCGGGGGTCAGCGCTTCTCCGAGGCCCTGCTCAACCTGGAGCAGAACCTGACGCCCGTCTTCGACAAGGGCCTCGAGCCCGGCACCCAGGGGCCCTTCTCGATGGTGCCGCGCAACGCGGCCATGGTGCTCCAGTTCGACGACCTGCTCCAGCCGCGCTTCGACGACGGGGGTTGGCGCGACGGCCACAACGGGGACGTGGCGAGCATTCTGACCGGCCAGCTGAACAAGGACCTGGTCAAGGTGCGCACCGGCTACCCGCCGGAGAGTCCCTTCGAGGCCCGGGTCTTCCTCGACCCGAACCACGGCAACCTGGCCGACTTCGACCAGGACGGGAACCCCGAGTTCCACTCGACGCGGGTCATCGTGAGCCCGACGGTCTCGACCATCGAGTCCCAGGTCTCCGACCCGCCCCTGGCGATCAACTCGGTCGGCCTGCCCCCGAGCATCGTGCTGAGCGAGCCCAACATGGCCCTGCGCATCGCCACGATCCTGAACCCCTCGGTGGGCCAGACACAGATCCTGCGCAACGCCTCGGGGAACGGCCTGTCCTACACGAGCAACGGCTCGAACAACAACGACACGGGCACCGAGGACGTGGTGCGCGCCCTGCGCACCGGCGGTGACCTGACCAACGACGCCAACAACGGCTTCCTGCTCGACGAGGATCCGCCCTCGGTCATGGGTGACCTGGAGGTCCTGATCCAGGGGTCGCCGACCGTGGACGACCCCCAGGACCCCGAGCGCTTCACCATTCCGCAGCTGGGCTTCGCCGTCGTCGAGTGCTCCTCCTCGCCGAAGGCCGGCGACGTGTTGGTGCAGAACGACGTGCGGGCGGTGATCGTCGATCCTGGTGCGCAGAACGGCCCGCTGATCGAAGGCATGGTCGTCGATGTGGTGGCCCCCATCGGCGGCGTGTTGCTGGCCGGCGGCGGTCAGATCCAGACGCCCTACGTGCCCGGCATCGACAACCCGGCCTGCTTCATCCGCTTCTCGCCGGAGTCCCAGAGCCCGCCGAACGCCGGCGTCAGCACGAACGCCCAGGTGGTGGTGCGCTTCAGCGAGCCGATGGACCCGAGCACGGTCAAGCCCTTCGACACCTTCACGGTCACCACGACCGACTCGGGGGATCCGACTCCCTTCGAGTACCTGATCGGCAGCGTGGTGCCGGAGGCCGACCTGCGCTCCTTCTCCTGGGACCACGCGGGCCTGCCCTTCAACCACAAGGTGCCGCTGACCGAGGAGTACTACGTGACCCTCGAGTCGGGCTCCGGGGGGCCGACGGACCTGGCCGGCAACCCGCTGGCCTTCACCCTGCCCCGGACATCGTTCACGATCGGCGCCAACGAGCCCAGCGTGCAGAGCAGCAGCGGCTTCGCCATGCGCTTCGACGAGGCGGACGAGTTCTTCGACGACGACCTCTTCGAGCTGCGCAACGGCCAGCTGCTCTACGACCCGATCAACGAGCGCATCCTGCCCCGTCCCGTGAGCCGCTTCGACGTGGCGGCCGACCGCAACCAGCCGGTCCCCAGCGTCATGACGCAGTTCATCGGCGGCATCCAGACGCCCCTCTCCTCCCTGGGCTCGAAGCTCCAAACCCTCTGGCGCTACTGCGACGTGGGCTTCTCCCTGACGGACGAGACCAACGTCAACATGGACGTGGAGGGCCTCTCCTGGGCTCCGGTCGGCGCGAGCGTCGTGACCGACACCTACGAGGAGTTCCAGATCATCCTGCAGCACTCCCAGTTCCTGCCGGACGAGTTCCTGAACACCAGTAGCGGCTTCCCGCAGTACCCGGCCTCGGGTCTCAAGCAGCTCTACGCCAACAACTACAACGACCCGATCAACGATCCGGGCACCGTGGTGCACCCGAAGAATCTCGGCTACGTGGTCAACCCGGCCAACCTCTACACGGCCAGCTCGGGCACCACCATGCTGCCCTGGCCCCTGAACCAGAGCCTGCCCCTCGAGGAGTACCTGTACTACACCTGGCGGGATACGGCTCAGACGGACCTCGGCGGGCCCTCCGGCGCGGGCGCCATGCTCGACCAGGAGATCCTCGTCCTCGGTGACGGTGCCAAGATCTACAACGTGGCTCAGGTGCCGACCGTCGGCCTGCCGCTGCTGATGGACTTCCGTTGCTACGCGGATGACGAGGCCCTCGGCCTCAATGCCCTGGACATCTCCCTGGCCGCCAACTCGTCGCCGCGCCCGAACTTCCGGGCCTTCTCGACCGGTGGCTACGACGTCAACAACAACCCGCAGTACGTGGACCCCGACGTCGAGGAGACCGCCTCCGGCGGCTACAACCCCACCAGCAACCCGCCCGGCGCCACGACCCCCGGAACGGACAACTCCTTCTACGTCGGCGAGATGGCCCTGGTGACGCGGGTCAGCCGCATCCACTCGATCTGGTTCGACACCGGCTTCTCGCAGGCGACCTTCCGGGCTCCCCTCTTCGAGCCCGAGCCCGTGGACCAGCCGGCCGGCACCTCGGTCGTCCTGGCCTACCGCGGCGCGATCCAGGTCCTCGACAACGGGATCAAGACCGACGCGAGCACCATGGACTTCTACGGCAACCCGACGAACTCGGCGAACGCGCCGTCCTACCTGAACGCGGATCCCGAGTGGAAGGACGACCTCTCCCTCATCAACACGGCGAACCACTTCCAGTTCCGCCTCTCATTCCTGTCCAACGCCGCCACTGATAAGACCGCGGAGCTGCGCTCCCTCGCCTTCTCGTACTTCGACGCGACCGACCTCTAGGATCAGCCCTCGAGTGCCGGTCCGCGGTCCGTACCGCGTACCGGCATGACGACCGACGATCGGCTCGCGCCGATTCAGACTCCGGCCCCTTCCGAGGCAGGACGACCCCCCCCGCCAAGCGACGCGCACAGCCCGAGCCCACTCCTCGTGGGCGCTCCATTCTCCGAACCTGGATATGACTCAGTCCGTTCTTCCGAAGGCCTCCTCCCAAGACTCGAGCCCGCGTCGCGCCCGCCTGGCCGTACTCTCCTTCGTGGGAGGCGCCGCTCTTGCCCTCTCGGGATGTTCCGGCTCCAGTAGCTCCTCGGGAGCCATCGGGACGAACGCCGGCCCCTTCGTCCTGTCGCAGGTCTCCGTCAGCGAGGGAGCGGTGTGGCAGATCAACCGGCCGATCAAGTTCACCTTCTCCGTGCCGGTGGACTTCGACACGGTCAACCTGAACACGATCAGCATCCAGCGCCTGGGGGGCCAGCCGGCGGTGGGGGAGTTCACCCTCGACCCGACGGATGCGCGCTCGGTCATCTTCCAGCCGGTCTGCCCGACCCTCGAGGACTTCAGCGACGCGGGCCTCCGGCCCGGTGGTCTGACCTATCAGATCGTCGTCCCGACCGCCTCGAACGGCCCCACGGTGGTCTGGTCCGCCGCGGGCAAGCCCCTGACGACGGGCCTGACCCTGAACTTCATCACGCCCGCCAGCACGGTCCTGGCGGACATCTTCCTCGATCCCCTGCCCGGTCCGCCGCGTCCGGTGTTGGCC
>CAZQAT010000084.1:16808-21094 GCA_964591315.1 uncultured Planctomycetaceae bacterium | reverse complement strand
AGCGATTATGAGTCGCCTGCTCTGACCGACTGAGCTAAGGGCCCGTGGGGGTGGACCCTACTCCTTCACCAGGTGCCTCGACAAGGCGCGCTCGGCGCGGACGAAGGCCGGGCTGAGGGGCTCGCGCCGCCGCTCGAGCCGCGCCGAGAGATAGCGCGCGTCGTACTCGGAGGTCACGTCCTCCCAGAGCACCTCCCGCAACTCGTCCCAGACCTCCGGCGGGAGGGCCGGCGCGCCGCGAGCGGCGCGAAGTCAGCCCGCGGCCCCCCGCGGGCCAAGGCGGCACGGCACGGCAGCGGCCACGGAGGCCGCCATTCGGATGCGCCGGGGGCCCCGAGGGGCTAGCCCGGACTATTCATGAACACGTGCACCAGACACAGCAACTCGGTTCCTGCCGGTGCTTTGCGGGCATGGGCCCCGGAGTCGACCTGGTCAGGTCGTCGAGGACGCCGATGTTCGCAAAGTGCCGGCAGGAGTCGAGAGGCCGCCATCGGCGGCCGGTTGTAAAGTCTGGTGTGCGTGTTCATGAATAGTCCGGGCTAGAATCCCCGCCCTCCGCGCTCCCCTCTCCCTCCCTCCCTCGACCCAGGAACTCCAGATGCTCCGCTCCACCACCGCACTCCTCCTTTCCCTGGCGACGGCAGTCGGACTCCTGGCCCTGGGAGGCTGCGGCGGAGGCGACGGCGGCACCTCCAAGGCCGCCTCCAGCGCGGGCGCGAGCGGCGGCGCCGCCGGCGAGGCCGAGGTCGACCCCCTGGGCATGTCCGAGGGCGGCCTCGACGACGGCCGCGAGATGCCGGAGTTCGAGCCCGAGAGCTACGACCTCGAGATCCCGGAGGTCACCTACGCCTGGGACCCCCAGGCCGGCGACCCGAGCGTCTCGGCCGAGGACGGCGGGCCCGGATTCAGCGGGGAAGGCTGGGAGTCGAACTTCACCTTCCCGGCCCTGGGTAGCCCCGAGGCCGTGAAGGGCGGGCGCATGACCATGTACCTCGACTCCTGGCCGGCGACGCTGCGCCTGATGGGGAAGGACTACAACACTTCCTTCAACTACCGCGCGCGCGACCTGTGCCAGGAGAGCCTGCTCTCGGTCCACCCGCAGACCCTCGAGTTCATCCCGAACCTGGCCACCCACTGGAAGATCTCCGAGGACAAGAGCACCTACACCTATCGCCTCAATCCGGCCGCCCGCTGGAACGACGGCAAGGAGCTGACCGCTCACGACGTGGTCGCCACCTACAACCTGCGCATGGACGACCGCATCCTGTTCCCCTCGGAGCAGCTCGTGTTCGGCAAGCTCGACACCCCGGTGGCCCTGTCGAAGTACATCGTGCAGGTCACGGTCAAGGACGAGAACTGGCGCAACTTCCTCTACTTCTCCGGGATGGCCATCTTCCCGGCCCACCAGATCTCGATCCCCGGGGACGAGTTCCTGAAGGAGTACCAGAACAAGTACCACGCGATGTCCGGCGCCTACACCCTCAAGGAGGAGAGCGTCGTCATGAACAAGTCATTGACGCTGACGCGCAATGACGACTGGTGGAACAAGGACAATCCCGCCTGGACCGGCGTCCACAACATCGACGAGTACCACTTCATCATCGTCCAGGACATGGGGCTGGCCTTCGAGAAGGCCAAGAAGGGCGAGATCGACTACTACATCGTCCCCAAGGCCCAGTGGTGGGTCGAGGAGATCGTCCCCAGCAAGGTCGACGCCATCAAGCGCGGCCTGATCCAGAAGCGGAAGTTCTTCAACGACGCGCCGATCGGCACCTCCGGCATCGCGATCAACTCGACGCGACCGCCCCTCGACGACGTGCGCATGCGCAAGGCCCTGGGTCTCCTGCGCAATCGGCCCGAGATGATCGACAAGCTGTTCTTCAACGAGTACGCCCCGCTGAGCAGCTTCTGGCAGGGCGGCACCTATCAGAACTCGAAGAACGAGATGCTGCCCTACGACCCCTTCGCGGCCGTGGAGCTGATCGAGGAGATGGGCTGGACGGAGGTCGACGGCGACGGCTACCGCATGAAGGACGGACGGCGCCTCGAGTTCGAGCTGACCTACGCCAGCAAGCTGTCGGAGCCCTCCCTGACGATCTACCAGGAGGACTGCAGGAAGGCCGGCATCAAGATCGACCTCAAGCTGATCGACCCTGGCACGCGCTGGCAGAACATGCGCAAGCGCGAGTACGACATCACGTCGACCGCCTGGGGCGCGCTGACCTTCCCCAACCCCGAGACGTCCTGGTCGGGCAAGCTGGCCGGGATCGTCGACAACAACAACGTGACGGCCTTCTCGAGCCCGCGCGTGGACGAGCTGCTCGACGCCTACGACCGTGAGTACGACGTCAGCCAGCGCATCGAGATCATCCGCGAGATCGACGGCCTGGTCTACGAGCAGTACCCCTACGTCCTCGACTGGTACAACCCCAGCCAGCGCGTGATCTACTGGAACAAGTTCTCCATGCCTGAGTGGGGCGTCTGGCGGGTGAACGACCGCAGCGACATGATGTACTGCTGGTGGGTCGACCCCGAGAAGGAGAAGGCACTCGAGGCGGCCAAGAAGGACCCGAGCCTGGTCCTCGAGACCGAGCCCATCCAGCACAAGTTCTGGCACCGGTGGAACGCGGCCCAGGCCCAGTAGCCCCGAGGCACAGAGTCCAGCTCACAGCCCTCACGACGTCGAGCCCTCCAGTGTGAGCCTCGACGTCGACGCCTAGCCCTCCCCCTCCATGGCCGCGTACTTCGCCCGCCGCTTCCTCCTCCTGATCCCGACCTTCCTCGGGATCACCATGCTGGTCTTCGCCATCACCCGCTTCGTGCCGGGCGGGCCGATCGACCAGATGATCATGCAGATGCAGTCCGGCGGCGTCGGCAGCGGCGAGGGGGGCGCCAGCGGCGGCGACGGCCAGTCCAGCGTCGACATCCCGCCCGAGGCCCTGGCCAGCCTGAAGAAGTACTACCACTTCGACTGGCCCCTCTGGCGCCAGTACCTGCAGTTCCTCGGCCCCCTCAACCTCGACGAGCGGGGCATGTTCGGGGACGACATCACCGAGCTGACGCTGCTGACCTGGTACGTGGAGCCCGGCGAGACGGTCGAGGCCGGGGCGCCGCTGGCGCGCCTGCGCATGATCGGCCTGGAAGAGGAGTCGGGCGCGAACCCCACCATCATCTCGCGCGAGATCAGCGCCCCCAGCAAGGGGACCGTCGTCAGCCTCGCCATCCCCCGGGAGGCCCAGTGCCAGGTGGGCGACCCCCTGCTCGACTTCCAGCCCGAGGGCGCCGGGGCCGAGGCCATCACAGCACCGGACCTCTGGAGCAAGCGCTGGGCCGGGCTGCTCGCTGGCGACCTGGGCACCTCCTACAAGTACGAGGTACCCGTCATCGACCTGGTCGTCTCGCGCTTCCCGATCAGCATCCGCTTCGGGCTGACCGGCTTCCTCCTGGCCTACCTGATCTGCATCCCCCTCGGGGTGCTCAAGGCCATCCGCCACAACACGCACTTCGACTTCGCCTCCAGCGCCCTGGTCTTCATCGGCTACTCGATCCCCGGCTGGGCCCTGGGCGCGGTGCTCCTGGTGCTCTTCGGCGGCGGCTCCTTCTGGGACGTCTTCCCGCTGGGAGGCATCGAGTCCGACAACTTCGACGAGCTCGCCGCCTGGGGCAAGATCAAGGACTTCATCCACCACATGGCCCTGCCGGTGATCGCCTACTCCATCGGGAGCTTCGCGACCCTGACGGTGCTGACCAAGAACTCCCTGATGGAGAACCTGGGCCAGGACTACGTGCGCACGGCCTTCGCCAAGGGCCTCTCCGAGAAGCGGGTCATCTTCGTCCACGCCCTGCGCAACTCCCTGATCCCGATCTGCACCGGCCTGGGGCACGCGATCTCCCTGGTCATGGCCGGCAGCTACCTGGTCGAGAAGGTCTTCAACATCGACGGGCTCGGGCTGCTCGGCTTCACGTCGATCATCGGCCGTGACTACGCGGTCGTGATGGGCGTGCTGGTGATCAACACCCTCCTGATGCTCGTGGGCAACATCCTGAGCGACGTGCTCTACGTCCTGGTCGATCCTCGGATCCGGTTCAACTAGAGGAGCACGCGAAGGTGTCCAAGAAACCCGAGAAGTCCCTGTCCGTCTTCCAGCGCCGCTGGCGCAAGTTCAAGACGCTGAAGCGCGGCTGGTACAGCTTCATCGCCCTGGTGACGCTCTACCTGATCAGCCTGGCCAACCCGCTCCTGATCAACAACGAGGCCCTGATCGTGAAGTACGAGGGCGAGTACT
>CAZQAT010000084.1:7389-16708 GCA_964591315.1 uncultured Planctomycetaceae bacterium | reverse complement strand
AACCCGCTCCTGATCAACAACGAGGCCCTGATCGTGAAGTACGAGGGCGAGTACTTCTTCCCCGCCATCGGCCAGTTCAACCAGGGACGCGACTTCGGCCAGCGCATCATCGGCGAGGCGGACTACCGCAAGCTCCAGGTGCAGTTCGAGGAGGAGGCCGGCGACAACTGGGTGCTGATGCCGCTCTACCCCTTCCACCCCAACGAGTCGCTGCTCGACGACCCCGACCTGCCCGGACGCCCGCCCCACTTCCCCACGGCCGAGCACTGGCTGGGGACCGACAACCGCGGCCGCGACGTCCTGGCGCGGCTGGCCTACGGCTTCCGCATCTCGATCACCTTCGCCCTGGGGGTCGTGATCCTCTCCTACCTCGTCGGCATGTCCGTGGGGCAGCTCCTGGGCTACTTCGGAGGGCGCGTCGACATCTACGGCCAGCGCCTGGTGGAGATCTGGAGCGGCCTGCCCTTCCTCTACACGGTGATCATCATCAGCTCGATCGTCACCCCCTCGGTCCTGATCCTGATCCTGATCCTGGCCACCTTCCGCTGGATGGGCATCAGCCTGTACATGCGTGGCGAGGTGTACCGCGAGAAGGCCCGCGACTACGTGGCGGCCGCCATCGCCCAGGGCGAGTCCCACAACTCGATCATGTTCCGGCACATCCTGCCGAACTCCCTGACGCCGATCGTCAGCTTCGCGCCCTTCGCCCTGGTGGCGGCCATCTCCTCCCTCGTCTCCCTCGACTTCCTGGGCTTCGGGCTCCCGGCCCCGACCGCCAGCTGGGGCGAGATGGTCAGCCAGGGGCTGCAGAACATCACGAAGTGGCACCTGATCGTGTTCCCGCTGACGGCGCTGTTCTTCACGCTGATGATGGTGGTCTTCATCGGCGAGGCGATCCGCGAGGCGTTCGACCCCAAGGTCTTCTCGAGGCTCCACTGATGACCGCACCCGAGAAGAAGAAGCTCGTGCAGGTCAAAGGCCTGCACACCAAGTTCCTGGTCGAGGGGCGCGAGGCCCACGCGGTCAATGACGTCAGCTTCGACATTTACGAGGACGAGATGCTGGGCATCGTCGGCGAGTCCGGCTCGGGCAAGTCGGTGACCTCGCTCTCGATCATGCGCCTGATCCCCGACCCGCCGGGCAAGATCGCCAGCGGCGAGATCTGGATGGGCGACCGCGACCTCCTGCAGCTCAGCTACGACGAGATGCGCAAGGTACGCGGGCGCGACATCTCGATGATCTTCCAGGAGCCGATGACCTCCCTCAACCCGGTCTTCACGATCGGGATGCAGGTGGCCGAGGCCCTGCGCTTCCACGAGGACATTCCCAAGGACGAGGCCGAGCGGCGCGCCGCCGAGGTCCTGACCCAGGTCGGCATCCCCGACGCGGCGCGGCGCCTGAAGGACTACCCGCACCAGTTCTCCGGCGGCATGCGCCAGCGGGTCATGATCGCGATGGCGCTGATCTGCAAGCCCGCCCTCCTGATCGCCGACGAGCCGACCACGGCCCTCGACGTCACGATCCAGGCCCAGATCCTGGACCTGATGAAGGACCTGCAGAGCCACCGCCCCGGGGCCTCCATCCTGCTCATCACCCACGACCTGGCGGTCATCGCCGAGACCTGCGACCGGGTGATCGTGATGTACGGCGGCCAGATCCAGGAGGTTGCCCCCATCACTGCCCTCTTCGACGACCCGCGGCACCCCTACACCCGCGGCCTGCTGGCGAGCATCCCCCACGTCCAGGACAAGGGCCAGCGCCTCGAGGCCATCCCCGGCAACGTGCCGAGCATCTTCGACTTCCCCGAGGGCTGCCGCTTCAACACCCGCTGCTCCGAGGTCGTCGACCGCTGCAAGACGGAGGTCCCCGACCTGCACGTGGTCGGTGACGGTCACTGCGTTCGCTGCCACCTGGTGGAGGAACAAGCATGAGCTCCAACACCGAGAACCTGCTCGAGGTCCGCGGCCTCAAGGTGCACTTCCCGGTCTACGGCGGAGTGCTGCGCCACCAGGTGGGCACCGTCCGCGCCGTGGACGGTGTCGACTTCGAGCTGCGCCGAGGCGAGGTCCTGGGCCTCGTGGGCGAGTCCGGCTCGGGCAAGACCACCGTCGGCCGCGCCATCATCAACCTGCACAAGCCCATGTACCCGGACGTGGAGCTCGAGGGTGAGATCCGGCTGCACTCCCAGCGCCGCGACAGCAGCGGCGTCAACCTGAACGGGCTCTCGCGGAAGGAGATGCACCCCTTCCGGGCCGACGTGCAGATGATCTTCCAGGACCCCTTCTCGTCGCTGAACCCGCGCATGACGGTGCAGCAGATCGTGGAGGGCCCCATGAAGATCCACACGGACATGGACGCCCCGGCCCGCCGGGCGCGCGTGCTCGAGCTCCTGGAGCGGGTGGGCCTGCAGCCCCAGTACGCGGAGCGCTATCCCCACGAGTTCTCCGGCGGCCAGCGGCAGCGCATCGGGATCGCCCGAGCCCTCGCCACGCGCCCCGAGCTGATCATCGCCGACGAGCCGGTCAGCGCCCTCGACGTCTCGGTCCAGGCCCAGGTGATCAACCTGATGCAGGAGCTGAAGGAGGACTTCGGCCTGACCTACGTCTTCGTGGCCCACGACCTGTCGGTCGTCTACCACATCTCGGACCGCATCGCGGTCATGTACCTGGGCAACATCGTCGAGGTCGGAACGGCGGCGCAGGTCTACGAGAACCCGCGCCACCCCTACTCGCGGGCCCTCCTGTCCTCCGTGCCCCAGCCGGACCCGCGGGCGGACAAGTCCGGGCGCATGATCCTCGAGGGGGACATCCCCACGCCCCTGGCCAAGCCGTCGGGCTGCGGCTTCCGCACCCGCTGCCCGATCGCCAAGCCCGAGTGCGCCGAGGAGCGCCCGGCCTTCGTCGACTACGGCGACGGCCACCAGGTGGCCTGTCCCTTCAGCGATGAGTGAGGGGGCGCCGGGCGCCGCCCGCGCCGGCTCGAGCGCGGGCGCCTGGATCGGAGCACTGCTCGGCCTGGTGCTGCTGGCCTGGCTGATCGTCCGGTCGCGGTTCCTGATCGACGACGCCTTCATCTCCTTCCGCTACGCGCAGAACTGGGCGGAGGGGCTCGGGCCCGTCTACAACCCGGGCGTCGACCCGCCGGTGGAGGGCTACAGCAACTTCCTGTGGGTGGCCCTGCTCGCAGTCGGCGCGAGGCTCGGGGCGCTGCCGGAGGTCGCCAGCCACCTCCTCTCGATCGCCGCCGCCGGCTCGGTGCTCCTGCTGACGCACCTCGTGCTCCTGCGCCGGATGCGGCTGGACGGCTGGAGCGCGGGCCTCGCCACCCTGGCCCTCGCGGCCCTGCCCCCCTTCCACGTGTGGGCCACGAGCGGCCTGGAGACGGCCCTCTACGGCCTCTTTCTCTTCGGGAGCTGGATGCTCCTGACCGCACACAGGGGCGACCGCGAGTTGCGCGTCGGTCTGCTCGCCGGCCTCTGCGGCGCAGGCCTGGTGCTGACTCGGGTCGAGGGCTTCCTTTGGGTGGCGGGGATCCTGGTGGCCTCCACGGTCACCGGGCACCTGACCCGCAGGCGCGTGCTCGCCTACCTGGGAGTCGCCTGGGGCGTGATGCTGGTGCACCTCCTCTGGCGTCACTCCGTCTACGGAGAGTGGGTGGCGAACACGGTGCACGCCAAGGCCGGCCTCTCGGGGCTGACCCTGGCCCGTGGTGGACGCAACCTGGCCACCTTCGCCCTGCTGTTCCTGTGGCCCGTGGTCGCCCTCGCAGCGCCCCTCCTCAGCCGCGGCACCGAGCGGCACCGGCTCGTGCTCTCCACCTGGATCGTGGTGCTCGGAGCCCTCGGCTACAACCTCGGCGTGGGCGGCGACTGGATGCCGATGTTCCGCTTCCTCGCGCCGGCCGCGCCCTTCCTGGCCCTGCTGCTCGGGAGCCTCCTGGCACGCGTGCCCGTGGCCCCACGGGTCGGCCTCGGCGCCGCGGCGGTGGTGCTCTCCCTGCTGCCCAGCTTCGACGTGCACGTGGCGCCCCAGGCCCTGCGGGAGAGGGCCTACTTCCGCACCTTCCTGGTGGGCTACGAGACCGAGTGGCGGCGGCTCGAGATCGCCCGCGGCAACGCGGCGGCCCGCAAGCGGCTCGGGCTCGCCCTGGGTCAGGTCCTGCGCCCGGGGGAGACCTGGACGGGCGCAGCGATCGGCGCCACGGGCCACTACTCAGGGGTGCACGTGCTGGACCGCAACGGCCTCGTGAACAAGGCGGTCGCCCAGCGCGAGGTCGAGCCCGGCGGCGGCACGGCGGGCCACGAGAAGCGGGTCCCGCGCTCCTGGTTCCGCGACGAGGAGCCCAGCTTCTACGAGGTCTTCATCGTCCCGCGCTTCGCACCCCGCAACAGCCCGGCCTTCGCCAACGACGTCCACCAGATCGGCCTGACGATCTTCGAGAAGCAGGAGGAGCCGGACCTGCGGGACTGCACCGTGATCGAGCGGCGCGAGGCGCGGGACATCGAGGGGCTCCCGGCGCGCTCGTCGATCCTGCTGTTGAAGCACACGGACGACCAGGCCCGCGCGCGGAGCTTCTGGCAGAGGTTCGGGCACTAGCCCGGCCGGGGACCTACTCCAAGAGCCTCGGCGCCTCGCAGACTCCCTCGCGGCACTCGTAGACCGCGGGCTGGCCCTCGCGCAGGGTCTTGCCCATCGCCGCCGGCAGGAGCTTCGCCAGCTCTTCCTGGCTCCCCGGCTCGACCAGGGCGAAGACACGCGCCGGGGGCCACTGCTGCTGGAGCCGCAGGAGCTCCGCCTGCACGCGCGGGTCGTCTCGCTCCCCCACCACGAAGACCTCGGGCGGGTCGCTGGTCAGGAAGTCCACCAGCAGCAGCATCTGCCCGAAGGCGGGCGGGTAGCGCTCGAGGCTCTTGGCGTGGGCCGCGAGCCCGGCCCGCGAGCGGGCGACGCGCTCCAGGTCCCCCTGCAGCATCCCGATGCGCGCCCCGTTCAGGAGGGCGACGCCGATGTCACTCGGCATCGAGCTCTCCTGCACGTCGTTGAGGCGCACCGGCAGCTGCTCTGCGTCGTCCGCGGTCGTGAAGTAGCCGCCCTTGGGGTCGTCGAACTCCTCGTCGACGAGGTCCTGCATCCCGACCGCCGCCTGCAGCCAGCGCAGGTCGAGGTCCGCCTCGTAGAGGTCGAGCAGGCCCTGCCCCACGAAGGCGTAGTCCTCGAGGTAGGCGTCCAGGTGGGCGTGGTCGCCGCGCCGGGTGCGGAACAGGGAGCCGTCCTCCCGCCGCATGACGTCCAGCAGGAAGGCTGCGTTGCGCTGGGCCGCCTCCAGGTAGCGCGGCTCCTCGAAGTGCACCGCGGCCCGGGCGAAGGCCGTCAGCATCAGGCCGTTCCAGGAGGAGAGGATCTTGTCGTCGAGCAAGGGGTGCACGCGCAGCTCCCGGGCCGCGTAGAGGGCCTCCTTGGCCCGCTCGATGGCGGCGCGCACCTCGTCGGCGCTCTTGCCGGTCGTCTGGGCGACGGCCTCGACCGTGGTGCGGGCCGTGAGGATGTTGTGGCCCTCGAAGTTGCCCCCCGGCGTGACGCCGTACCAGGCCAGGGCCACCTCCGCGTCGTCGCCGCAGACCTCGCGGACCTGCTCCACGCTCCAGACGAAGAACTTGCCCTCGACCCCCTCGCTGTCCGCGTCGGTGGTCGAGTAGAAGCCGCCCTCGGGGCTGGTCATCTCGCGCAGGACGTAGTCGAGGATCTCCCGCGACGTGCGGGCGTAGGCCGCCTCGCCGGTGGCACGCCAGCCCTCGAGATAGACCAGGGCCAGCTGCGAGTTGTCGTAGAGCATCTTCTCGAAGTGCGGCACGGTCCACTCGCGGTCGACGGAGTAGCGCGCGAAGCCCCCGGCGATCTGGTCGTAGATGCCCCCCTCGGCCATCTCGGTCAGGGTCTTGGTCGCCATGGAGAGGGCCTGGCCGTCCTTCTCCCTGACTCCATAGCGCAGCAGGTAGGACAGCTGCGTCCCGTGGGGGAACTTGGGCGCGAAGGCCGGCGGACGTCCGAAGCCCCCGTGCTGGGAGTCGAAGCCCTGGGCCGAGGCCCCCACCCCCGCCCGCAGGAGGTCGCGGCCCGGCACCTTGCCCGAGCGGTCGGCCTCGGACAGGACGCGCAGGTAGCCCATCATCTGGGCGCTGGCCTGGAGCACCTTCTCCCGCTCGTTGACCCAGGTCTCGTGGGCGTAGCGCAGGACGTCGTCGAAGCCAGGCCGTCCGTACTTGCTCTTCGGGGGGAAGTAGGTCCCGCCCAGGAAGGGCTCCAGGTCCGGCGTCAACCAGACGGACATGGGCCAGCCCCCGGAGCCGGTCATGCGCTGGACCGCCGCCATGTAGACGTCGTCGATGTCCGGGCGCTCCTCCCGGTCGACCTTGACGCAGACGAACCACTGGTTCATCAGGGCCGCGATCTCCTCGCTCTCGAAGGACTCGCGCTCCATCACGTGGCACCAGTGGCAGGCGGAGTAGCCGATCGAGAGGAAGATCGGCTTGTCCTCCTTCTTCGCCCGGGCCAGGGCCTCCGGCCCCCAGGGGTACCAGTCCACGGGGTTGTGGGCGTGCTGGAGCAGGTAGGGCGAGGTCTCGTTCGCCAGGTGGTTGGCGGGGTGCTGCTGCTTCTCGGTCACCAGGGGCGCTCCCTCCGGAGGAGCGGGTGGGTCGTCCTGGCCGTCGGTCACGGAGCCGAGGGCCAGGAGGCAAATCGAGGGGGTGAAGTTCATGGCTCGAGTCCTACACAGGCTATCGTGGGAGCCGAGCGGCCGGCCCCCGTTCCCCCCCTTCCGCCGCACCGATGTTCCGGACCCGCGGGTCCCTTCGATTCCCGTCCCCCCACGTCCCCGCGTGATGAAAGCCGAGCTCTACACCTGGTCCTACTGCCCCTTCTGCGTCGCCGCCATCGAGCTGCTCGAGGCCCGCGGCATCGAGTTCGAGAACCACGTGATGGACACCGAGCCCGAGGAGCTGGCGCGGGTCAAGTCGCAGTACGGACACGGCACCGTCCCGATCATCCTGCTCGACGGGGAGTTCATCGGCGGCAACGACGCCCTCAAGGCCCTCGACGCCCAGGGGAAGCTGGCGGCCTCCTGAGGCCGGGCTGGCGGCCGTCCTGCGGGACGAGCTCCCCGAGCAACCCCTCCAGGCTCCCCACCGCCTCGGCCCCTCCATCGCCCGTCTGACCTGAGATGCTCCGCCGCCTCGCCCTCGCCGCCTCCCTGGTCCTGGCCATGCTCGTCGCCCTCACCTGCGGCGGCGCAGAGGACGGCGCGGAGATCTCCGAGGACTCCCCCTACCCCCCCACAGCCCAGGTCGCCGTCCACGAGCAGTTCCTGCAGGACCTCGAGCTCGCGCGGCACTCCTCGGACGGCGCCGGTGCGGTCCGTCTCGTGCTCGACGAGGGCGACGACGGCTCCGTGCGGGCGGGCGGGCGCCGTCGCTGGGAGTTCGAGTTCACCGCCGGCCCCGAGGGCATCGCCGAGGGCGGCTCGCTCTTCCTCCTGGTCCCCCCCTTCTGGGGCTGGAGCTCGCCCCAGGCGGAGCGCCCGGAGGCCCCGGGCTACACGACGGCCACGACCACGAGCCCGGGGGTCGAGCTCGGAGTGCGCACCGCGGACCGCAACCTCTTGCAGGTGGAGATCGGCGGGCGCGAGCTGGCGGCGGGTGAAACCGTGCGCCTGGTCTACGGCGCCGGTCCGGCCCTGGCCCGGGCCGACGACTACGCGGAGGCGCGCTCGACCTTCCACGTCAAGGTCGACGGCGACGGCGACGGGATCTCCTCCGTGCTGGCGGAGGGCCCGGCCGTCGTGATCCACCCCGGGCCGCCGGAGCGGTTGAGCGCCGTGATCACGAGCAGCCTGCGCCCCGGACAGACGGCGACCCTGACGGTGGCGGTGCTGGACTTCATGGCCAGCGCCGTGCGCGACGTCGAGGGCGAGCTGATCGTCGAGTGCGACACGCCCGGTCTCGTGCTGCCCGTGGACGCGAGGCTCCTGCCGGAACACGGCGGAAACCTGCGCCTCGGGGTCCAGGCACCCGAGCCCGGGCTCTTTCGCCTGCGGGTCCGCCTCGTGGGCCCCGACCTGGAGCTGAGCACCCTCTCCAATCCCCTGCGGATCGCCCCCGACCTCGAGCCCCTCTACTGGGGCGACCTGCACGGCCACTCCTACCACTCCGACGGCACGGGGACTCCGCGGGACTTCTACCGGTACGCCCGGGACGTGGCGGGCCTCGACCTGGCGGTGCTCACCGACCACGACCACTTCGGGGTGCGCTTCATGGACGCGAACCCCGACATCTGGGAGGAGATCCGCGGGGAGGTAGAGCGCTTCCATGAGCCGGGGCGCTTCGTGGCCCTGCTCGGCTACGAGTGGACCAGCTGGCTCTACGGCCACCGGCACGTGGTGTACTTCGGTGGCGAGGGCGAGGTGTTCAGCTCGGTCGGGGGCTCGACCACCACGCCCCGGGAGCTGTGGGATGCCCTGGCGGGACGCGACGCCCTGACCATCGCCCACCACTCGGCCGGGGGTCCGGTGGCGGTGGACTGGTCCTTCGTGCCGGACCCGCTGATCGAACCGGTGGCCGAGGTCATGAGCGTCCACGGCAGCAGCGAGGCCCTCGACTCCCCCGCCCGCATCTACGGCCCCGTTCGAGACAACTTCCTGCGCGACCAGCTCGAGGAGGGCCTGCGCTTCGGCTTCATCGGCAGCGGCGACTCCCACGACGGGCACCCTGGCCTGGCCCACCTCTCCCCCAACGCCGGCTACCGCCGGACGCGGCCCGACCCCCGCGGCCGACGCGCCCAGGAGCGCATGGGACACGGGGGCCTGGCGGGCCTGCGCGCGGCGGAGCTGACGGCCCCGGCCCTGCTCGAGTCCCTGCGCTCCCGGCGCGTCTACGCCACCAGCGGGCCGCGCATCTGGCTCGACGCACGGCTCGACGGTCGCCCGATGGGCAGCACCTTGAAGGCCTCGGAGCTCCCGGCCGCGCCGGTCCTCGACGTCGAGGTCGCGGGCACCTCCGGAGTCGAGTACGTGGAGCTCATCCGCAAGGGGCGGCAGACCGTGCGCTTCCCCTTCGAGGGCGTCCTGGACGCGCGCTTCGCAGAGCCCGTGGAGGGACTCGCCCCGGGAGACTTCCTCTACCTGCGCCTGGTGCAGAACGACGGTGCCCTGGCCTGGTCGAGCCCCTTCTTCGTCGAATGAATGAGGGGCCGCGGGGGGGTTTTTTCCCCCCCGGCCCCCGGAATTTTGCCCCCCGGCGCCCCCATCCGCCCCCCCCGGGGGCCGG
>CAZQAT010000084.1:0-7379 GCA_964591315.1 uncultured Planctomycetaceae bacterium | reverse complement strand
CCTGGTCCACACCGCCGGGGCCCGGGCCGGGGCGCGCCCTTTCTCCGCCCAATTAATGCGGGGCCGAGGGGGCTTTTTGCCCCCTCGGCCCCTCGATAGTGTCCCGCGCTCAGCCCATTCCAGCTCCGCGCGGAGACGTGCCATGGGAGTCCGAGCTCAGGCGGACCTCTTCAGCTCCTCGTCGTCGTTCGCGACCACGACTCGGTTCCGGCCGGACTTCTTGGCCACGAAGACGGACTCGTCGGCGGCCTTGATCAGGCCCTCGAAGTCGGTCATGTCCTCGGTGCGACAGGCAACGCCCAGGCTCATGGTCACCTTGTGCGCGTGGTCGGCCCAGGGAATCGGCGTCTCCTCGATGGCCTCGCGCAAGCGCTCCGCCGCCCGGCCCGCCTCGTCGGCGGATGTGTTGGCGCAGATCACGATGAACTCCTCGCCACCGATGCGGCAGACGTCCTCCTCCTCGCGGCAGGCCTTCAGCAGCACGTCGGCCACCCCCGTGAGGACCGCGTCCCCGGCATCGTGGCCGAAGTTGTCGTTGACCGACTTGAAGTAGTCGATGTCCATCATGATCACCGAGACCGGCTTCTCGGTGCGGCGGGAGGACTCCCAGGCCTGGGAGAGGCGCTTCATCGCGTAGCGGCGGTTCGGCAGACCTGTAAGGGGGTCCGTCAGGGCCGCCGAGCGCAACCTCCGGGTGAGGACCTGCAGGTCCATCATGTGCTTCTCGGTCTTCTGGCGCCCACGCTCCACCTCGTCCTGCAGCTGGATGATCCGGCTACCGGCGTTGACCCGAGCCAGCAGGATGCGGGGGTTGAAGGGCTTGGTGACGTAGTCGTCGACGCCGTGCTCGAAGGCCTTGACGACGCTCTCCTCGTCGTCGGTTCCGGTGACGAGCACGAAGTAGATGCGCTGGCCCGTGGCGATCTTGCGCAGGGCCCGGCAGAGCTGCAGGCCGTCGAGGCCCGGCATGTCCCAGTCGGCCACGACGATCTGCGGGCACTTCTGGAGGGAGAGGCGCAGGGCGTCGTCGCCATCACAGGCCGTCGTCACCCGGTGGCCGGCGTGGACAAGCCGGCGCTCGAGCATCTTCAGGGAGACGAGGTCGTCGTCCACCACGAGCACGTCCATGCCTCCCTCGGCGGCGGGCGGCTCCGGGGCGCTGACCGCCACCCGGCGGGGCTCGTCGGACTCCGAGGTGGGAGCCTCGCCCCCCTCGCCCTGCTCCGCCTGGCACACTCGCTCCTCGAGCAACGAGAAGTCGAGCTGATTGGTGGTCGGGATCCCGAGCACCTGCCCCCACTCGCGCCACTCCACTGCCACGCCGTTGCAGACCCGGCGGAACCGCTCGGACTCGAAGCCCGAGACGCGCTCCAGCTCGCTGAACTGGTCCGCCAGCTCGCGCCAGGTCTCGGCGGAGGTCTCGGCCTCCGTCACGAGCAACTGCGAGATCAGGTCGGCGGCCTTGAGCAGGTCCTTCAGCTCACTCAGGGTCCCCTCGACCTGCGACAGCTTGCAGCCCTCGTAGGCGCCGGCGGCTCTGGCGAACTCCTCCGGCAGGCCCCAGTCGACCAACATGCAGCTGGCCACGCTGCGGTGGTCGATCTCGAACAGCTCGAGCTCGGCCTTGCTGAAGTCCTCGGGGGTGACCAGGCTCGGGTCCTGCAAGATCGAGGCGTAGTTCTCCGGGTGCACGCTGGCCAGAGCCAGCTTCCCCACCGAGCTGAGCAGGCCGAGGATGTACATCTCCGCGGGGATACCGCGATTGAGGACCCGGGCGAGCTGCTGTCCCGCGACCGCCCGCGCCAGGGACTGGGACCAGTACCGGTCGTAGTCGAAGGCCGCGCAACCACCCGAGCGGTTGGAGGCCACCAAGGAGAGGCCCAGGGCCACGTTGCGCACGGTCCGGATACCGAGCCGGACGGTGGCCTCATCAATGGTGGTGATGGGCTCCACCGAGCCGGACTCGGCCGAGTTCGCCAGCATCAGCAGCCGGCCCGTCAGAGCCGAGTCCGCGGAGATCGCCTTACCGATCTCCGCGGTCGAGAAGTCGTCCCCTTGAGTCAACTTGAGGATCTGCATCCCCACCCCGGAGGGGGACGGCAGCTGACCGGAGAGGCGTAGCTCTTCGAAGGAACTGTTGATCACGGACATCTCTGCGGGCGGAGCGTGGCGTGAGGGATCGGATTCGGGCGGCGCATCGGGGGTGGTGGGTTCTCCTGTCGCGTGACCGCGGCTGGCGCTACTCGACGGCCCGCAGCGCCTGCACGAAGTTGCGGAAGGCGCCGTGGCAGGAGTCGGTCAGACGGTGGTAGGTCTCGGCGTCCCCTTCGCGCGCGGCGGCCTCCATCTCGCGGCAGACCTGGCGCAGGGAGATGCTCCCCATGCTGGCCGAGGAGGACTTGAGGGCATGAGCGGCCCGCTGCATGCGGACGAGATCCCCCTCGTCATGGGCACGAATCATCTCCCCCAGGTGCCTCGGAGCGTCGTCCAGGAAGGTCTCGATCAGCTCGAGCACGAGGCCGGGATCCTCGTCGCCGCCGAGCCCACGGAGCTCCTCGATCACGGACAGGTTGATGACCGGGTCCGGCTGCGGAGGTTCGCTCTCGACGCTCATCTGGGTTCTTGACTGGGGCGGACGGCCCCGACCGGGAGGTCAGGGAGCCGGGGACGGGTGCGGGAGGCCCGGGACGGATCCGGGGCCTCGCCGGATATTTCGGGCGCCTGATGCCACCAACTTGCGCCGATCCGACACATCCGAGCCCTCCCCCGGTGGGACGCTCCAGGGCCCCCGGAAGAGTTTTCCGCACACCTCCGTCCGCCAAGACGCAGGGACCCGCGCGCGGCCTCGGCCGCGGCGCGGGTCCCTTCGAAGGGGCTTCAGGCGGCGCCTACAAGAGGTGGGGGTCCACCGCCTTGCGGATGTGGGGCGTGTTCATCTTGGCGATGGCCCGCACCTGGATCTGGCGCACACGCTCCAGGCTCACGCCCAGGCGCGCGGCGATCTCCGCCAGGGTGTGCTCGCGGCCCTCGCTGAGGCCGAAGCGCAGGTCGATCACGAACCGCTCCCGGTCGCTGAGGCGCTCCAGGGCCATCGCGACGCCGTCCTGGAGGGAGACGTCCTCCATGCTGGCCATGTACAGACCCTCGTCCTCGTTGGCCAGGGTCTCCCGCAGGCTCGGACCCTCGTCATCCGCGCTCCCGAAGGAGGTGTCGATCGAGTGCGTCGCACGACTGGCGCCCAGGGCCGAGCTGACGACATTCTCGCCCAGGTCCGCCTCCGCGGCGATGTCCTCGACCGAGTGGGGCTCCTCCCCCAGGCGCTCCTTGGCGTCCCGGACGTGCTTCATCGCCTTCTGCAGGTAGACGGGCACGCGCACGGTACTCCCGAAGTTGTAGAGGAAGCTCCTGAAGGCCTGGTTGAGCCAGTGAACCGCGTAGGTCCGGAAGAGCAGGCCACGACGCCACTCGAAGCCGTCCGCGGCTCGGAACAGGACCGAGGAGCCCTCCTGAATCAGGTCCATGCGACTGACCCTGGTGTGGGAGTAGCGCTCCACGTTGATCAGGACCAGGTAGAGGTTGCGTTCCACGAGCTCCGTGCGCAGGGCGTGCAGCTCCTGCCAGCGGCGCAGCACCAGGGGCGGGAAGCCCGGCTGGAAGGAGTGCAGGGCGTGGCCCTCCTCGGGCGCGCTGGGCAGGCGTTCGGGGACATCGTCGGGGTCGATCCCCGCACTCTCCAGGGCGCGCTCGTAGCGAGCTCGGGCGAACTCGATGCGCCGGGCGAGGCGGGCCTCATCCTCCCGGTCCTGGATCTGGATGCGGTCCACCTCCCGGCGGAACTGCTCCTCGATGGAGACCACTCGGCTCTCGCTCACCACATCGGGGGCGTCGCGCCAGCTCTCCGAATCGCGGATCTCGAGGTCCCAGTCCTCGAGCTCGTCGATCAGAGCGCTGAGCCCTTCGTCGTAGTCGGCTTCCGACCTTGCCAGTCGGTCAAGCCGCCCGTCGAGGGCTCCTTGTTTCAGAATACTGTTGTTCACGTTCGTGTCTCCATAATCGCCTGGAGGCGATGTGTGGGTTATGGATTCAGAGACGCTGGAGATGGGGGGATCATCTACGAGAGACAACCCAGCTTGTGACAGGGATCGGCGCGAGCGCCGGGGGCGGGAGCCACATGCAATGCAGCTGCCCAGGACTTCCACTCGCCACCTGGTCCTGCCGAGCGCAGGGAGCGAGAGCGCGACAGGCTGTGCCGCGCGAACGTTGCGTGATTCGATCGACGCTCCATCACGGAGGCGGAGCGTCCTTGGAGACTCTGTAAATTGGGGACGTACTGGAGAGCCGGATTCGTCGCCCTGGCGATCTGTGAGATGACCTGAAAGGTCCTCGGATCGGTCAGGGCCGTCTGTCCGTACGCTCTCGTTCGGTCAGGGATATACGTATTGGACCCCCTCTAGATAGTCAGGGTTCCATGGAAAAAACGCAAGGCGATGCCCACCCCTAACACCCCAGATGGGCTGTAGCTGAAGGCAGCTCCACGGCTACCCCCAAGCAGGGTCAATCCGACCGGTCCTGGCGTCCCTGCAGGCGTTGGAGGCCCGGACGGCTGCCCGGGAGCCTCCTTGATCGCTGCTGAGCTAACCCGGAAGCGCAATACAATCACCCCGATCAGGGAGAACAAAAAAACCAGCCGACCACCCTCAGCCTGACCTTCCCCAATCAGGGTGACCCCGGCCTTGCCGCCGGAGCCCTCCCTGGGCCAACTCGCCCAGATCCGGGCGACTCAGGTGTTGTGGTTGACGACCGCCTGGCCCGGCTCGGTGTAGGTGAGCTGGGTCTCGGTCGGGATGAAGGGCTCCAGGTGGGAGAGCTCCGCCGACTCGCGGATCAGGTGCCGGGAGACGACCATGCGCTGGACCTGGTTGGTGCCCTCGTAGATCTGAAGGATCTTCGCGTCGCGGAAGAACTTGGCCACCGGGTAGTCCTCCATGAAGCCGTAGCCCCCGAAGACCTGGACCGCGTCGGTCGCGACCTTCATGGCCGTGTCCGTGGCGAAGCACTTGGCCATGGCCGCCAGCTTCGAGTTGGAGGCGTTCGTGGGAGCTGCGTCGATGCCGGCCGCGGCCCGGTAGACCAGCCAGCGGGCGGCCTCGGTCTCGGTCGCCATGTCGGCGAGCATCTTCTGCACCATCTGGTGAGAGGAGATGGGCGCCCCGAACTGCTTGCGACGGTTGGCGTAGCAGACGGCCAGGTCCAGGGCCCCCTGGGCCGCCCCCACCGCCTGGGCCGCCACGCCCGGACGGGCGTGGTCCAGGGTCGCCATCGCGTGCTTGAAGCCCATCCCGGCGCGCCCCCCGATCAGGTTGCGCTTGGGGACGCGGACGTTGTCGAAGTGGGTCTCCACCACGGGCACGCAGCGGATGCCCATCTTGTCCTCGACCTTCTTGACCTCGAAGCCGGGGGTCCCCTTCTCGACCACGATGGCGCTGATCCGCCGGGACTTGGAGGAGGGGTCGGTGACGGCGAAGACCGAGTAGATGTCCGCCACGCCCCCGTTCGTGGTCCACTTCTTCTCGCCGTTGATGACGTAGTCGTCTCCGTCCTCCACGGCGGTCACGGAGAGCCCTTGCGCGTCGGAGCCGGCGTACTTCTCGGAGAGGCAGAAGGCGACCATCTTCTCCCCGTTGGCGATCTGGGGTAACCACTCCTGCTTCTGCTCCTCGGTGCCCCCGAGGATGATCGGGAAGGAGCCCAGGGCGTTGACCGCGAAGGCCACCCCGAAGCCGGAGTCTGCCTTGGCCAGCTCCTCGGTCACCCGCGCCAGGGCCAGGACCCCCGCCCCCGCGCCGCCGTACGCGACGGGCACGAAGGTCTTCAGCAGTCCGGCCTCCGCCACGGCTCGGGCGGCGTCGTGGTTGTACTCCTGGGCCTTGTCGTACCTGGCGGCGTTGGGCCGCACGTGCTCGTCGGCAATGGCGCGGGCTGTGGCGGCGAGCTGATCGGCCTGTTCGCTGAAGACGATGTCCATATCGCGTCGGGAGGGGGTTCCAGCGGGATTTTGGGGAGCGGTGGAGCCGAACAGTATAGCGAGCGGACCCCCGCGGTTGGATCCTCCGGGCTCAGGGACCAGAATGGGCCCGGTTCCGGTCTCGTGGCGTGACCGACGCGTCCACCGCGCGTCCTTGGCCGTGCGGCCAGGCCCCCCTGTCCGGTCCCGACCACCTCCATGCCCTCCCCCACCCGCCCCGTCGACCGCGCCCAGAAGGAGGCCGCCGAGCTCGAGAGCCTGGCGCCCTACGCCGCCTTCTCCGCCCACTCCCAGGGCCGCCGGTACCCCGAGTCGATCGACCCCCTGCGCACCTGCTGGGAGCGGGACCGGGACCGCATCGTGCACTGCACGGCCTTCCGGCGCCTGATGTACAAGACCCAGGTCTTCATCAACCGCCAGGCGGACCACCAGCGCACACGCCTCTCCCACAGCCTCGAGGTGGCCCAGGTAGCCCGGGCAGTGGGTACGGCCCTGGGGCTCAATGAGTCCCTGCTGGAGGCCATCGCCCTGTCCCACGACATCGGGCACCCGCCCTTCGGGCACCGGGGCGAGGCGGCGCTGGACGAGTTGATGGAGAGCAGTGGAGGTTTCCGCCACAACGCCCAGGTGCTGCGGGTGGTGGACCGGCTGGAGAGGCGACACCCGGACTACGCGGGGCTGAACCTGACCCGAGAGGTGCGTGAGTCCCTGCTCAAGCACGAGAAGGACGCGGACTGGCCCGCGGAGTTCCTGCCGCGGGCCCGCAATCCCTTGCTCGAGGCCCAGGTCGTCGACCTCGCCGACTCGACCGCCTACAACATGCACGACATCCAGGACGGGCTGGCCAACGGGGTCTTCGACGACGATGAGATCGCCGCCGCCAGCTCCCTCTGGGCCCGGGCCATCGAGGAGGTGCGCGAGCGCCACCCCGGCTTCCTGGAGTCGAGCGACGACCAGAACCTGCGGCGCCTGCGGATCTCGAACCAGCTCTTCGGGCGCGTCATGGGCGACCTGGTAGAGACCTCCCTGGCGGAGGTCTGCGCCGCCGGTCTCGCCTCATCCCAGGACGCCCGGGGGCTCCCGCGAATGCTGATCCGCCACTCCCCTCCCTTGCGTGAGGGCGTCGGGGAGCTCCAGCGCTTCCTGTGGGAGCGCCTCTACCAGGGCGAGCTCCTGCAGCGCTTCTCCCGCTACGCGCGCCAGGTCCTCGGAGCCCTGTTCGAGACCTACTCCGCCCAGCCCGAGGAGATGGCCCCCTCCTACCGAGAGCTGATCGCCGAGGAGGGGGTCGAGCGGGCAGTCTGCGACTACCTGGCGGGCATGACCGACCGCTTCGCGGAGCGGGAGTTCGAAC
>CAZQAT010000083.1:0-21654 GCA_964591315.1 uncultured Planctomycetaceae bacterium | reverse complement strand
AGGAACGCAGTTGGGTCCCAATGCGTCAAAGCCTCATGAATAGGCCGGGCTAGTCTCTCCCGTCACGCGAAGGGGACCAGGATCCCGTGGCGATGGCGACGAAGAAGATCGGGCCGACGAGCAGGTGCACGAGGTTGCCGAAGAAGGCGGGGGAGCGCTTCTCCCAGACGAGGTGGCCGGCGAACTGAATGGCCCAGGCGACGATGGCGATGGCCACGACCAGCCAGGTGGGGGTGATGCGGCCCAGGGGTAGGCAGAGCACCATGGGCAGGATGATCAGTGGTGAGAGCCGCGGGGCCATCCAGGCGTACCAGAGAGCCGGGATGATCATCACGATGGGCGCCAGGGTCACCGGGTGGCCTGCCACGGTCCAGGAGCCCAGCTGGACCCAGTCGAGCATGGCCACGATGTGAAAGACGATCAGGGGAATGGCCACCTCGTGGGTCAGACGGTTCATGGGGTGGGAGTGGAAGGAGGCGTAGTCCTCCATGAGTTGGCTCATCTCCCGTCTCATGACCGGCTCTCTCCCTGCTGGTCGGCCCTCACGAGTGCGAACCACGTGTCCAAGAGGCGCCCCTTCTTCTCGGCGCGGCCAATCGAGACGTGGCTGCTGACACGTCGCATGTGGTCTCTCATGAACCCGTAGACGAAGCGGTCGGGGATGCCCTCGTTGCCGCGCGGAGTGGGCCAGCCATCGACTGGGCGCTGATCGGGGACGGAGTGGTAGTCGATGCAGAGTGACTCCCCCGGGGGCACGGAGGGAACCACGAAGTATCCTGGTCCGGTCAGCCAGCCCATGGCCTGGTGGTTGTAGCCGCACAGGACGCCGCCTCCGGCGGGGCGCACGAAGCGCTTCTCGAACTGCCTGAACAGGGGCAGGGAGTTGACGCCGAGGTGGCGCACGGGAACTCCCTCGCCGAGTTCGGAGGGGACGAGGTGGTCCAGGTCGAGCGGCTCTCCCTCGACGCACTCGAACAGCCTCGCAAGGGAGCGGCCCGAGAGGGATCGTATGGCGGCCAGTCGTGCCAGGTGGTCGAGGTCGTCGAGAGAGGTGGCCAGGTCCACGACGAAGCCCGCCGGGGGAGAGGCGGCGCCCCGGGCTTGATCCATGAGTCTCAGGACGGTCGATGCATCGCTCATGCCACGACTCCTAGCTCTTCGGCCCGCTCAGCGATGTGTTCCGCAATCACCATCGAAACCGCCATGATCGTCTGCTGGGGATTGACACCCAGGGTCGTCGGGAGGCAGGAGGCGTCCACGACGTGGAGGGCAGCGACGCCGCGCACCTGGAGGTCCGGCCCGACGACGGACCGGCGTGGATCAGCTCCCATGGGACAGCCGCCGAACAGGTGGCTCAGCACCCAGGTCCAGTTGCGGTTGGCGAGCGGGGCCGCCTCGAGCAGGTGCAGGTCGTCCGGACCCAAGGAGGCGGGGACGCCCACGATGCCTGGACGCACGGCCTCAGCCCCCGCCTCGAAGTGGGTGCGCGCCAGCTCGACCATGCCCAGCCGGAGATGTTCGAGGTCACGCCGCGTTGGCACGTAGCGCACGCGGACCGGCCCAAGCCGGCCACGATGCACGGTGCCCTCTGCCTCGGCGCGGATGGCTGCCACCCAGAAGGCCATGCGCGGGATCTCCTCGAGGACACGCGCATGGACCGAGCCGGCGCCGGAGACGCGCGCTGCCAGGAGCTCGAGGGGCAGGGCCAGGCTCTCGAGCTTGATGCCGGCGCTCGAGCGCAGCTGGACCGAGGAGGCGCCCTGTGTGGTCCCGGCGTGCATGCCCACCTCGTCGGGGTAGATGCCGATCACTCCGGCCCCGGGATGTGCTCTCCAACCTGACCCCAGGGCGGGCAGGCGCACTCCGCTTCGCTCGAGTAGGGGGGCGGAGCCGGTGGCCGAGGCCGCCACCAGCACGCCGCGTCGCGCGCGCACCCGGAACCGAGCTCCCCGGACCGGAGGTTCCCATGGCCTCGGGTTGCGGAAGCGTCCGTGGACTCCCACCGCCCGGCCACGCGCGATCTCGATCCGGTCGACCGGAGCCGAGGAGAGGAGGCAGCCGCCCAGGTCGAGTACCTCGGGCACCCAGTTCAGGTTGGTGGAGAGCTTGGCGCCGCTGCGGCACCCCTGCAGGCACTGGCTCGTGCCCTCGCACGCGGGGGCGGAGCGGCGGGTCGGGTGGCTCTCCATCTCGCGGGCCTGCAGGGCGTCCAGCATCATCTGGTTGTGGTGCTGCAGCTGGACCCCGGCCATCTCGCGCACGCCGAGCTGCTCCTCGACCCGATCGTTTGCCGCGCCGATCGCGTCCGGAGTCATCGTCTCGCCAAGTCCCAGGCGTGCCCACTCCGACAGGACGTCGTCGGGTGTGCGCACCATGATGGCGCTGTTGATGGTCGTCGTCCCGCCGACGCAGCGGCCCTGGATGATGGGGATCATGGAGTCGCCTGAGGCGAAGAGCTGTCCCCACTCCGCGTACATGTCGCGGAATGCGCCGTAGGTGGTCGACGGGTAGTCCTGGGGGTCGCGCCAGGGGCCGGCCTCGCACAGGGCAACGCGGAAGCCGGCACGGGCGAGGACAGCGGCCGCCGCTCCTCCTCCGGCTCCGGTGCCTATGACCACGTAGTCCGCCTCGATCTCGACCCTGGACCCGACCTGGTAGGACAGGTGCGACTCGCTCGACGGGGCCCTGGAGCTCAACGCTCGCCCCCTCGCCGGAAGGTCCCGGGGTCCGGTCCGTAGGCGCGGAGGCCGAGGGAGCGCCGCACCTCCGTGTCGGCGCCCCAGCACAGGCCACCCACGGTCTTGATCATGGCCATGCACTGGCGTCCGGCGTAGGTCCGGTGATTGGCGAGCGCGTGGGCGTGGCGGTCGAGGTCCGCCGCGGGAAGCAGCAGGGCTGGTCGCATGCGGTGGACGGTGAGTGGGGGGGTGATGAGGAAGAGCAGGACGCACACGTCAAGGGCACGTCGGAGCGTCCAGGGTGCTTCGCGGGCCAGGCGCTCGAGGAAGGCGTCCAGTCGGTTGGAGTCGAGCCCGGGCAGGCTCTCCGTGCCGGGAAAGGTCGCGCCGAGGACGCGCCCGACGACTCTCCGCCAGCGGCGGGTCATCCGCCGAGCCTCCGGCGCACTCTCTCCATGCCCTCGGTCTCCACCAGGTCGAGGGCGGCGCCGGCGAGCGTGCGCAGGTCGGGGGTCACCCCGTTGCGCAGGACGGCGTTCACGAGCTCGTAGGAGGCATGGTGCTCCGGTAGCGGTCCCATGAAGGCCAGCTCGAGCTCCTGGTGGTGGTCGAGCACCTTCTCGAAGGAGTTGAACAGCAGTTCGACGGCGATGCTGCCGGCGATGCGGATCACCTGGCGCTGGTGTTCATGGTCTCCCCGCACGTAGGCGGCCGGGTCCTCGAGCCGACGGCCCTGGGCGAGCGTGAGCTCCTCGAGGGCTGACAGGTCCGCCTCCGTGGCCCGGGCGGCAGCGCGCTCGAGGGTGTCGAGGGCCACCAGTCGTCTCAGGTGGATGACCTCGGCGAACAGGGCCAGGGTGCCCTGGCTGTCGGTCTCCGCACTCGAGAGCCCCAGCATCCAGGCGAACAGATCCAGGGAGCCGTGGCGCCGGAAGTCGAGCACCTCGACGCCCGAGCCGCGCCGCGAGCGGACGAGCCCCTCGCTGGCCAGGCTGGAGAGCGCAGCCCGCAGGGTGAGGCGGCTGACCCCGAGCTCCTCGGCCAGGGTGCGTTCGGCGGGCAGGCGAGATCCGGCCGGCCAGCGGCCGGAGAGAATGCCGCTGCGCAGGGTGCGCGTGGCACGCGCCTGGACGCCTGCCGTCTCCCCCCCGGAACCTCGCGTGGTGGACCCCATGATGGGCCCAGGCTAAATTGGCTAAACCAATTTGTCCACCCGGCAGGTCCTCTGAAGGGTGCCGAACCCGGCCCGTTGCACGGACGGAACCCCTTTCCTGGTCACCCTTTCCGTGCGGAGGACGGCAGGAGGGCGGCGCGCGTTTCCCGGCTCCTGGGACGGGCTCTCAGCCCCGCAAGGCGTGGGAGGCGAGGGACGCGAGGGTCCCGATGCCCGGCCGGGCCTCGAAGTGGGCCAGGGCCCTGGCCGCCCGGTGGGCCCGGCGGTGGTTCACTGCCCACAGGGGCTTCACCCCGGGGGCGAAGGGCCCGCGCACGACCCCCTTGGCCGGCCGCGCGAACATCGGGGTGTTGTGCACGGTGCCGATCCCGCTGCCGATGTCCTCCAGGCTGTGGCCGGGATAGGCGCCCCAGGGGGTGATGCCGAGACCGTAGCCGATGGCGGCCCAGTGGTTCAGGGCGACGGTTCCGTAGCGCAGGTCGGCGATGGCCGAGTCCAGGGCATGGGCACTGGCCGGGTCCGCCACCGAGGCGGGCTGGGCGATCAGGGTGCAGGAGAGGGTTCCGAAGAGCACCTCGTTGGCGAAGGGGACGGCCGCGCCGAGGAACTCGGCCGCGGTCTCCGCCGGCAGGGCGGTCTCGGCCAGGACACCGCACCAGGCCTCGGTCGTGAAGGCGGGGTCGTCCCGCCCTTCGGGGTCGAGACCGGTGGCCAGGGCCCAGGGCAGGTGTCCCGCGGGCGGGGCTCCCACGCAGACCGCTCCTGGATGCGCCTCCACGAAACCCGCGTGCCGCTCCTGGGCGCCGGGGTAGTAGGCGTTGCGGGTGGGCACCTGGGAGAGGGTCGAGCGCAGCTCCTCGAGGAAGGCATCGCGCTGCTCCCAGCCGCGCGCCGTCACGAGCACCTTGGCCGCGTTGCAGTTGAAGGACGCATTGTTGGTCAGCATCGAGGCCACGTTCCAGGCCTGGAAGCGCATCTCGCGGGCGGACCAGTGCCCCGGCACCACCATGACCGGGGTCACGCAGCCCAGCTCGGAGCTGATCGGCTTGGTGAGCACGGGGGTCCCCGCCGCACGGTTCTTCTCGCGCACGTCCGGTCCTCCCCAGACGATCGCGTCGTGCACCGCGCTCGAACCGGTGATGTGAACCTCGGTCACCTCCGGATGATGGACGAGGGCAGCCCCCTCGGTCGCATCACCGCGCAGGATGCGCAGCACTCCGACCTCGACCAGCGCGGAGAAGGCCTGGCGATAGCTCTCCTCGAGGTAGTCGTTGATCGGATTGAGCTTCAGGGCGCAGGCGCGGTTCTCCTGGAAGAGCTTGGTCAGCACGTCCTGCAGGCCGATGCCGGAGACGTTGCCGGCGCCGAGCACGGCGCAGATCCCGTGGCCCAGCTCGTCGGGGGCGAGGTAGGCACGCGCGGCGGTGGCCACGGTCTCCTCGGCGCCGACGCCGGCCTCCATCACCACCTCCGCGGAGAAGCCGGTCAGGGTCAGCCGGTCCTGGAGACCTGCGGGGAAGACGGGCACAACCGCCGTCCCGTCCTGCTCGCTGACCCGGCTCGGGTCGACGGGCGGTCGAGAGGTTCGGGCGATCCCGGCCAGGGTCTCCCGCAGGAGGCGGATGTGCCGCAGCACGGTGGCCGGTCCTCCGAGCCACTCCTCGCTGGCGGTGGTCGACTCGGGGTCGATGCCCTTGCCCTTGCACGAGGCGCGCACCATCCCGGGCGCCGCCGCGAGGGTGTCCTCGCTCAGGCGATCGAGCAGGCGAACGCGCTCGGTGATGTCGGTCCTGCGCCAGCGCTCGAGCCCGGCCGACAGCTCGGTGATGCTGCTCTCGATTGCCTCGGTCGCCCCGGAGGGGGGGCTCACTCGTTCGGTGCCCATCATGGTCTGGTGAGGATCTCGCGGCTGGTGATCGTGTCGGTGGCTCGCTGGACTCGCCCTGGCGAGCAGGGTCGGCACCTGAGCCGGAGCCGCCAGCGAGGACGAGATGCATCGTAGAGATCGTGGAGCTCCAGTCGACGATTCTAGCAGAGGTCGGTGGGGCGCATCCGGACCTGACGGGCAAGGAGAGGTCCACCGGTCAGGCCTTTGGGGGGGGCACCCGCACATCTGGAGCGAGGGGGCTCATCCCGCAAGAGCGTGTCTGCGGAATGAGCCCCCTGCCCACTTGATGTCGTGCCCTTACTGAGCCCGCATGGCTCGCCACCAGTTCGGGATCGTCTTGACGACCTCCTCTGACTCCAGCAGCGAGCTCGCGAGCTCGAGACAGTCGGCTCCGCTGGATGACCGGACCAGGTACACCCCGGTGCCGTAGCTCATCTTCTGCCGAATGGTCAGGCCCCGGGCACCGAGCCACAGCTCAGCGGCCGGTCTCTCCAGCTGCGGGTCCATGTAGACAAGGACTCCGCCGGGGAGTGCCATCAGGGCACCGTGCTCACTCGCGCTCGCGCGATAGCCCGGAGAGAAGTTCGCGGCCGCTCCACGGGCCTCCATCTCGGCCAGCAGGGAGCTGGCCCTGAGGTCATCGTTCAGGACCCAGTGACGGGTCCTGCCCTGGCCCGCCCCGCTGGTCTCGAGCACGCGAGCGCGCGCGGAGAGCCAGGCATCGGCGGCCGACTCGGGGCTGAACTCGACCAGCACCTGCTCGTCGAGCCACACGCGGCGCTCCTTGTCACCGTCCATCCAGGTCACCTCCGTCTCGAGCTGGCGTCCCTGGTTCCGGCGCTTCTTGACCTCCAGGGACATGGGCTTGGTCTCTGCCTGGAGGTCGATCGTCGAGAGGGAGAGGCCCTGGGACGCGCCGCGAGCCGAGGTTGCGCTCGAGGTGGAGTCAGCGGAGCACGCAGTGAGGAGCAGGAGTGCGAGGGTGGCGATCGTGGACTGGGTCTTCATGGCGATTCCTGTGTGTTCGAGGCTGTCTTGGAGTGGCGTGGAGGCGTGAGTGGTTCGTGGTCGAGTCAGGTGAGGATCAGTGGCCGAGGAAGTTGAGGCCCCAGGACTGGAACGTCCCGGTGTCCTGCGGGAAGGCGTCGACGACGCGGAGTCCCCAGGTGCCGTCTGCGCGCTCGTCCATGTGGCGTGCCGTTCCGAAGTACCAGTTGCTGTAGGTGCTGGTGCCGGGTGCTTGGATCTCATGGGGCTCGGCGAGCACGCTCACGGTGTTTCCATCGGGGCTGGTCAGCTCGATCTGGAGGTCACCGATGTAGGTGTGATCGGGGGCCGAGAAGGCCACGAGCACGTACTCGATGTCCTCGATACCGCTGCCGCTGACCGTGATGAAGTCCTCGACCCCCTGGGCGTTGGCGTCCGGAATGGCCAGGTTGGGCTGGCTGAAGGGGCCCTCGAAGAACTGCATCGGGGGCAGAGGGGCGGTCTGGCTGGCCAGGTTCAGCGCGGCGGTCGCGTCGACGCAGCCGTAGCCGTAGGTGTGGTGGACGGGGTACCCGGCGCCGTTCGTGCTCCAGCCGGGGTCGAAGGGGTCGTTCTTGCGTGCGCTCAAGGCCAGGATCCGGCGAACCTCGCGCCAGCCCAGGTTGGGGTTGGCCTCGAGGAGCAGGGCCACGACACCGCTCGCCAGGGGAGTGGCCGAGGACGTTCCGTTGAACGTGTTCGTGAAGTCCAGGTTGGCGTAGTCCTGGGCGCTGGCACCGGTGTTGTAGCCATCGGTCCCCGGGCGATCGGTGGTCGTGATTCCGGGCGTGTTCTGGTCGCCTTGCGTATGGGCGCAGACCAGGACGTTTGCACCAGGTGTCGAGTAGAACGCCGCCCTGTCGCTGTGGTCGATGGCGCCGACGGTGATGACCCCGGGGTGGATGGTGTATTCGCTGTAGTTGGTGTTGGCGCCTGTGTGGCCCGAGTTTCCGGCGGCGAACAGGTAGATGGTCCCGAGCCCGTTGCGGCCGCTGTCCAGGCCGAAGCCGACGGCGTCGTACCAGGACGAAGGAGCGGGCGTGGGGTCATTACCGTTGACCGGTCCCCAGCTGTTGTTGGAGATCCAGATCGAGGCCGCGTCCCGGGACATGGCATCCGCCTCGGTGGCCGCGGTGGTGTTTGCTAGGTAGTTGAAGCCGACCAGCTCGGCCCGAGGGGCCGCGCCGCTGACCCCGAGCCCATTGCCGCCGACCGCCGCGGAGACTCCGCCAACACTCGTCCCGTGGCTGCCTCCGGTGGGGTCGTTGTCGCCGTCGGCGTAGTCGATGCTCGCGCCCGGGACGACGTTGCCGGCCAGGTCGGGGTGTCCAATGTCCAGGCCGTCGTCGACGATGGCGATGCGCACACCGTTGCCGCTGAGCCCGGCCGACCAGGCAGGGGAGACGTTTGCATCCGCACCAGCGAGACCACCTGTCTGGCCATCGTTCTGCAGGTGCCACTGCAGCCCAAGCAGGGGGTCGGGCGTGGAGGCCCCGGGCTGGGGAGAGCCGCTGGCCTCGGCAGAGGGGGCGCTCTCTCCAGCGAAGCTGCTGGCGGTCAGCACGTAGTTGTAGGTCGTTCCGTTGACGAGGCCAGTGTGGAGGAAGGGAGACTGAACCCCCGCCAGGCGGGTTGCCGTCGCCAGATCGACGGGGGCCGCCGTGTCGAAGTACAGGTTGTAGGTGAGCTCGCTGCTCATGTTCCAGGTGAGGAGTAGCTCCTGGTCCCCGGTGGCGACTCCGGGAGGAGTCGGAGTGGAGGGAATCGTCGAGCCTTGCTCGCCTCCGCCACCGCCGCCGCTGCAGGAGTACAGGCAGAGGCTTCCAAGGAGGAGGGCGACCTGGCGGAGAGAGGTTCCGCGCGGCATCCCTTCAGACCGTGCGGCCCTCTGGCGGGGGCTGTTCAGGGCCGTGGAGCGCTTCACGGAGGTGGCTCGGGTGCCAGTGCAAGGGGTGTCGGCTCGTGTTCCGGTGGAGTTCATGTCAGGTGCTCCTCGTTGCTGGCTGATTCAGCGGTGGCTGGCGAGGCGTGGGGTGGAGGGCTCGCCGGTCCGGCTGGCTCCCCTCGCCTCTGGTGGTCGGGCGGGTGAGGGCGCCTGTCGCCCTCATGGGGGTCCTCGCAAGCCACCTGGAGCTGCCATCACCCAACTCCGGGAAATGGACGAAGAGCGCGCCCTAGAGCGCGCTCTTGAAGTGCTTTATGGCGATTCAGGGCTGGTGGTGTTTCGCTCGTGGAGCTCACCACGAGGCTCCACGGGGCGGCCGAGCGCGGGAGCGGACCAAGCAGGTCGGACCCGGGCTCTCGCGAGAGCCGGAGGTGGCCTGCTCCGTTGCCGGACTCCGAGCTACCTCTCGCCGGCGATCGTCGATCCGGAGCGGGCCAACTTCCGCCGGCACCTGCACAGGCCGTGCTGGAGGACAACGTCAGGGCGGTCCATCGCATGGGTTGTGCGGTCGATCCGGTGGCCAGCTTCTGCTGCACCTCAGCCGACTCGTGGGGCTGTGGGCGTTGATCGGCTACACCGGCCAGCGGTAGCATCCCGCGCATGCCACTCGTACTTGCCGGCTTCCAGCAATCAGCCACGGGCAGCGCTTGTCTGCGCACGGGAATCTCGGGGCAGGCCGCCAGTGCATCACGTCGGTTGTCGTCTGATCTGGCTCGGAGTCCTGGGCAGGACACTTCATGCGACCGACAACTTCCGACCTGGAGAACAGTGTTGGGTCTCTCGATCCGGCTCTGTTTCCTCCTCGGGGTGCTCTTGCCACAGGCGTTCGGACGGTCATGCCCTCAGGCCGAAGGAGGTGGCGGGGAGGCAGACCCCCGTCAAGAGGTGGGCGAGTACGAGACCCTGGTCGACCGCTGGTGCAAGGAGCTCGCGGAGGCAGACTCTCCCCGCATCGGTGAGATCCTCCGGGAGCAGAATCAGCTCGTCGAGGACCTGCTGGGTGCACACCGCGAGGGGCTCACCAGGGAGAAGGCGCGCTACGAGACAGAGCGTGACGAGTACCTGGCGGCCAAGCAGGCCCTGCTCGACAGGCTCATGGGCGATCTGCGGCGCTTCCAGGAGGACCAGCGCAAGGCCGGAGACCCGCGCGACATCCTGGACTCCATCCGGGAGATGGTCTCTTACGTGGAAGAGGAGGGCAGTCTTCCCGTGGCCCTCAATCCCCTCGAGGGTCGCAAGAGGAAGGATGGGAGGCGCACGGTAACGGTCCGTGGCAAGAAGCAGAAGATCGAGACCGTGGCCTTCGGTGGTCATGAGTACGCGCTGATGCCGGCACTGGCCAACTGGCTCGAGGCCAAGCTCTGGTGCGAGGAGCGAGGTGGGTACCTGGCATGCATCGAGACCAGGGAGGAGCTCGAGTTCATCGGGAGGGAGATGATCGGTCTGGGGAGTCCGGCCACCCCGCGACTCGATGCCATGCAGCCGCACCGCCTCAACTACTGGGTTGGCGCGAGCGACTCGAGGAGCAATGGCCGCTGGTCGTGGCTCAGCGGAGCCGCCGTGGACATGAGCCTCTTTCATCGAGAGGGGATTCCTCCGCAGCCCAGCGACTTTCAGTGGGGTGAACACCACGGGGGGATCGTGGTCTACAAGCACCCCGAGCGTGAAGAGCCCGAGGTCGGACTCATCGACTGGAACATGGCCAGCAGAGGGCGAGCCGTCTGTGAGTGGGGACGTTCGGAGCTGCCAGCTCCCTGGAGCGCCCTGGCCGATGCAGAGGTCGAGGAGCTCCTGGTTCCCCGCTGGAGAGAGCTCCAGGACGTGGAAGGGGACTTCGAGGCGGCGCGCGAGAAGCTGGAGTTCGGAGCCAAGCACCGGAGGCAGGTCGAGGCCTTCCGGCGGGCCTCGAGCAAGCGCCGAGTGGAGCTGGGCAAGCAGCTGGAGCGTCTTCGCAGGGACTCCGTGAAGGCGGGCCAAGATCACCACACCCTCGTGCTCAAGGACCTCGCCGGGGGCCTGGAGCTGGGAGGGTTCGATTGCTCACCTCCACTCCTGGCCTGGAAGAGGCCGGTGACGGCTCATCGAGTCGTGGGGCGGGCTTTCGGCAAGAGCTATCTGGTCATCGACGAGCCGATGACCTTTCACGATGCGGAGGAGTACTGCCGCCAGCTCGGCGGTCGACTTCCCTCGCCCAGGTCGTGGTTGGAGATGGACCTGCTGCTCCACGTGATGGGCTTGGAGGGGACCACGACGGAGACCTGGCTGGGGATCGCACATCACCCATATGGCCCACGTGCTGGCTGGTGGAGCGACGCGGGCGCTCTCGGCGAGGATTCACCCAGGTGGATGAAGGGGTTCCTGGAGGGTGTGGGCGATCCGCACCAGAAGGACCTCTATGCCTTTGCACTGGTCCTGCGGCTGACGGGCAGCGAGGGGCGAGCCGAGGAGGACTCCAATCCGCGGGAGCCGCATGTCCTGAACACGCAGAACCGTCGCACCTTCATCTGCGTGGCCGAGGACTTCTAGGAGAGAGTCGGCGGCTGGAGGGGCGGAACCCAGAGCCTCCAGCGGGTCGATGGGGTGCGCACGAGCCGCCACTCGTCCGGGATCGAGACCTCTCCTGGCAGCCCCCATCCCCGGGGGGCGAGGCCCTTGCCCCCAGTCATTGCCTGGGAGGTTAGGGTGGGGGAATGTTCAGGAACACTCGCAGCTTCACGACCTTCTTCCTTGCGCTGGCGGCAGTCTCCACGGCTCCTGCACAGGAGGCCCTCTACTCCATAGACGGCGACTCCCCGGACGAGCGCTTCGGCCTCGCCGTGAGCGGCGTCGGAGACCTCGACGACGACGGCTTCGATGAGTTCATCGTGGGGGCTCCACAGGACTCGACCAACGGCAACCAGGCCGGAGAGGTGCGCGTCTTCTCGGGCGTGGACGGCAGCTTGATGTTCCGCATCCTCGGGCCCTCTCCCGGCGCCTTCTTCGGGAACGCGGTGAGCTCGGCGGGTGATGTGAACAACGACGGTACCCCCGACTTCGTCGTGGGTGCCGTGTGGGAGGTCACCGCGGCGGGAGACTTCACGGGTACGGCGTCGATCTTCTCCGGGGCGGATGCCAGCCTGATCCACAAGCTGGAGGGTGGGGCCGGCGACTTCTTCGGCATCCGGGTCAGCGGGGTCGGAGACGTCAACCAGGACGGCCACGACGACGTGATCGTGGGCGCGGTGCAGTGGCTGACCAATGGCACCGGCTATGCGCGGATCTACTCGGGGGTCGACGGTAGCGTGCTGCACACCATGACGGGCCTCAACGCGGGGGACCAGTTCGGCTACAGCGTGAGCGACCTCGGTGATGTCGATGCTGACGGGATCGGCGACGTGGTCGTCGGGGCATGGATGGCGGACCCCGGCGGTGTCCAGGCGGGCCAGGCCTTTGTCTTCTCGGGGGCCACCGGGCTGGAGATCATGCGCTTCGACGGTCAGCCGGGGGACGTGCTCGGTGCCTCGGTGGGCAAGGCGGGCGACGTGGACGGCGACGCCGTTCCGGATGTCGTGGTCGGCGCCTCCGCCGCGGACCCCAACGGTGATCGGTCCGGCGCCGCCTACGTCTTCTCGGGTGCCACCGGAGGCCTCATCCACAGCTTCGCCGGACGTTCGGAGGAGGATCAGTTCGGGAACTCCGTGTCGGGTGCAGGGGACGTGGACGGAGACGGGACACCGGACCTCGTGATCGGTGCAATCAATGACGACTACGCCGGTCTCGACGGTGGCGCGGTGACGGTCTTCTCGGGCGCGACGGGTGAGACGCTGGCCTACCTGCCCGCCCTTGAGCCGGGCGGCTCCGTTGGCGCTAATGTTCAGGAGGCTGGCGACGTGGACGGCGACGGCCTCGGTGACTTCCTGGTCGGGGCTACTCGCGCGGGAGCGACTGATACGGGACGTGCCGTTGTCTACGCGGGCCGGGCGTGCTCAGCGTTCAACTACTGCGAGACCCTGCCCAACTCGACCGGCCTCCGTGCGCGCATCGGCTGGAGTGGTTCGACCAGCCATGCGGCGAACTCTCTCGTCCTGGACGTGAGTGCCTGCCCGCCGAACAAGTTCGGGCTCTTCTTCTACGGCCCGGACCAGACCAATGTGCCCTTTGGAAACGGGATTCGCTGCGTCGGCGGGAGCCTCGTGCGATTGAGTCCTGCGGAGCTGACGGACGCGCTGGGAAACTACTCGCGTCCCCTCGACTTCCTGTCGCCGCCCATGTCGGGAGGACCTGGGTTGGTCCTCCCGGGCTCCCGCTGGAACTTCCAGTTCTGGTTCCGCGACCCGGTGCCGGGTGGTGCGGCCTTCAACGTGTCCGACGCTCTGACCGTGCCGGTCTGCCCCTGAGTGGGGCCTGGGCGATGGACGGTTTCTTCGGCGGCATCCTGCGCTGGATCGAGGCCACGCCCCGAGGGCCTGGCCGGAGAGGCGTCACTCGCAGAAGCTGATCTCGAGGGCGTCGGAGAGGTTGAAGCCGGCCACGCCGAAGTCTGGCTCGCGATACCAGAACTGGAAGTTCCAGACGTCGCCGATCTGGAGCTGGTCCAGCCCGAAGTCAGGGGATGTGAAGTCCAACGAGTAGGAGGCGCTGCCCAGGGGGTCGGTCAGGATGACCGGGAGTCGCTGGATCGTGCCGCCCACGCAGCGCACTCCATCTCCCAAGGGGACGGTGACCTGGTCGGGCCCGTAGAAGATCAGCCCCGGCTTGCTCGGAGCCGCCAGGGTGACGTTCAGGCTGCAGGCGTTCCGGGACAGGCTGGGTGTTCCCGAGAGCAACAGATTGGCTCCAGGGCCCATGGAGTTGGGCGATGTGCCGCAGTAGGTCGTCGCCGAGCACGGCACGGGGTTCGCAAGCTCGAGGATCTCCGCCGAGGACAGGACCCGGTTGTAGACCCGGACCTCGTCGATGATGCCCTGGAACTCCACCTCGTCAGCCTGATAGTCCACGGTGTCCGACCCCAGGTAGAGCATTCCCCGTCCACCGGAGGTGGGCAGGCGATCGAAGGAGACGGGAGCTCCCAGCTGGACCCCATCGACCCAGAACCTGACCTGCATGGTCGACGGATCACGGGTCAGGGCGTAGTGGTGTGGCTCGTTGGGCGAGACCGGTGCTGGTGCGGTGGAGTCGAGGGTGACGTTGGTCCCGTTCTCGTACTCCCAGAATGCCCTCAGGCTTCCATCGCTCAGGATGCTGAGCCAGTACGAGTAGTTGGTCTCTTCATCCTCGGTGTAGTAGTCGGCGGTGCCGTAGCACAGGAGCACGTTGTCCCACTCTCCGGTCGCCAGCGCGGTGTACTGGGCCCAGACCGAGAGCGTCAGGTCGTTGTTCAGGGAGAGGTTGTAGTCCCCAATGGCGCCGCACTCGACATAGTCGTCGCCGTCGAGGTGGAGGCCCTTCTGGTCGACCAGGCCAGGGCCGACGAATGCATCTCCTTCCAGGGTGCCGTCGATTCCCTTGCCAAGCGGGGCGAGGGCGACGTCGGCGGCGGTACCGTCCTCGAAGTCGTACCTGGCCACGAGGCCGGTCGGCCGTGGTGCCGCCTGCTGGATGACGAAGCTGTCGAGGGGATCGTCATAGCTACCGTCACCATCCTCGTCCGCATAGAAGGTCCCGGTGGCATCGGTCCCGTCTACCTCCACCAGGAGGAAGCCCTTGATCTGCTGGTACGGGCGGATCGGTTGGAATCCCTGCCAGCCTCCACCGGTCCCGATGATGACCTCCCAGGTGTCGCCGCCCGCGCCGATCTGGTCGGGCTGATAGCGGTGCCAGTGTCCGGAGAAGTAGGCGGCCACGCCATTCTGGACCATGGATTGCCACAGAGCTCCTCCCGACCCGCCGGTGGGTTCGACCGAGCTGAACTGGATGGGGCGGTGGGAGAAGATGAACACGTGGTCGAAGGATTCGCTGGAGGCGAGGACCGAGTCCAGCCAGCCCTGGTTGGGGAGGCTCCCGCCGCTCGGGTAGTCGGTCGCGATGCTGATGATGCGTGTGTTGCCGACGTCGACGTAGTAGCTGGCCCCGGGCTCGTTCGAGGGGCTGTTGGACGTCGGAAGCCAGGAGAACATGCTGGACCAGCTGTTGAACGTGCCGCCGTACATGTCGTGGTTGCCCGGCGTCATCAGGCGTACGGCGGTCAGCGGCGAGGTGGCGGCTTCCCACTCCGTCCACTCGTTGAGGGTGACCGAGGCGGAGGTGCTCCCCGACACCAGGTCGCCGGCGAAGAGGGCGAAGGCCGGTGAGTGCGCGTTCATGTCCAGCGCCATCCGGGGCCAGACGTTTGAGTTGATGCCGGCACCGGTGGAGCCGTTGTCCTGTGTGTCACCCACCACGACGAAGCGCAGCACTCCGGAGGAGTCGACCGACTGCTCGAGCAAGGCCAGCGTCTCCGCCTCGGTCTGGGGGTGATCGAAGCGGGTCACCGCTGCCGTGCCGTAGGCCACGAGCACGAGCAGGACCATCGAGAGCAGGCGGAGTGCAGTCTTCATGGTGGAGGGAGCTGTCTGGAGCGCGGAGCCCCTTGTTGCGCGACAAGGTGGCAGGGCAATCTAGATTGTGAGGTGCTCGACCTCGGAGTCGAATCGACGTTTTGGTGGGGGAGCGGCCTCAGCAGCCGTTCACCGGGGGTCTCCTGGCTCCGTGTCCATCTCGTTGACCGTGGCCTCCGTCAGCCTGGCGCGGTAGCGGGCCGCATCCTCCTCACGGCCGAGCTGCTCGTACACGGTGACCAGCGTCGCGAGGGCCACCTGGGTTCCGGGGTGGCCGACGCCCAGCTCACCCTCCAGGTCTTCCAGGGCCTCCAGCAGCCGCTGCTCACCTTCGGTCGGGCGACCCAGCTGAAACAGGGAGAGACCAAGGAACATCTTGGTCTGGGACAGGAAGGCCACACGGTCGGGGTGTGTCTCCGGACAGGCCTCCAGGAGCTCCTCGAAGGTCTTCACCGCCGCGGCGGGTTGCTTGCCGGCTTTCAGTGCACATCCCACGCCCAGCTGTGTCGCGATGGTGTCGGGGTGCGTGGGGCCATGGTGCTCGACGAGGTCGGCGTAGGTCTCTCTCAGCACCGTGAGCGCCTCATCGATGCGCTCGAGCTTCCAGAGGGCGCCGCCGAGGCTGCGCTGAACGCGCAGCAGGCCGACATCGTGGGGTGGTAGGACTTCCTTGCCCGTTGCGACCGCTTCGGTCAGGACCTCGCGAGCTTCCTCGTACTCACCACCCGCCATGAGGCAGAGGCCCAGGGCGTTCAGGGAGTGGCAGGTGACCCAGCTCCTGTCGCCGTAGATCCTCCTGCGTGAGTCGAGCGTGCGGCGCAGGAGGTCCTCCGCTTCCTCGTGACGTCCGAGGTAGGTCCAGGTCTGCCCGAGGACATTGGCCGCGGTGAGGGTGGCGCTGTGCTCACTGCCAAGCACACGGTCGCGCCACTCGTAGACCTGGCGCTGGATCTCCTCGGCCTCCTCGTAACGGACCTGGGTGAGGTAGCAAGCCGCCAGGTTCTGCAAGGACGTCAGGAAGTCGTCCATGCGCTCTTCCTCGAAGGGCTCTTGCACTTCGACATTCTGGCGGAAGAGCGCCTCGGCCTCCGCAAGCTTGCCCTGGTCCTGGAGGAGTCTCGCAAGAGTGGTGGTCGCGAGCAGGGTCGTACGGTGGTCAGGGCCGAGCAGCTCCCGGCAGAGGCCCATCATGTCCACCAGGTCGCGATGGGTCTGTTCGCCGGGTTCGGAGTGGGCGCGTGCTCCCACGAGGCCGACGCGTGCATCGATCGTGACCGGATCGTCCTCGCCTCGGAGCTCACGGAACAGCGCCCATGCCTCGGCGTAGTGTCTCGCTGCTAGCTCGTAGAGGGCGAGGCCGGCGTAGGAGTCGGCCACGGTCATCTCCAGCTCGGCACGCAGGTCCGGCTGCTTCTCGTACTCCCCAGCCAGGTCACGCGCCGCGCTGTCGAGCAGCTCCGCCACGGTCACCAGGTGCCCATCGGTGTAGGGGTTGGCCATCGCGATCATGCGTGCCTGGAAGTCGCGCACCTCCTGCAGGTGATTGCGCTCGCGCGTGACTCGCTCGCGGTCCGCCTCGGAGCGGCGCCAGAACACGCTGGAGACGATCGTCGCGGTGACCAGGCTGAGGAAGATCAGGCTCAAGGCTGCGAGCGGCAGCCGATGCCTGCGCATGCGCTTGCGCAGCACGTACAGGCCACTGTCGGAGCGGGCCAGGACCGGGTCTCCACGGAGGAAGTTCTCGACGTCCGCTGACAGCTCCGCGACGGACTGGTAGCGGTCCTTGGGCCTCTTCTCGAGGGCCTTGGCCACGATGGCGTCCAGCTCGTGACCCACGCTGTCATCGACCGCGGAGGGCCGCCGTGGCTCGCCGCCCATGATCTGCATGGCCACGGCCACGAGCGTGCCGGAGACGTCGTAGGGCAGCGCGCCCGTCAGTAGCTGGAACAGGATCACCCCCAGCCCGTAGACGTCGCTGCGCACATCCACGTCCTCGGGGCGACCCTGGAGCTGCTCCGGCGAGGAGTAGGCCAGGGTGCCGACGAAGACGCCGGGCATGGTGTCGAAGGACTCCCCGGCCGCCTCGACGTCGAGGTTCTTGGCCAGGCCGAAGTCGACCACCCGTGGCTCGCCATCCGTGTCCACCAGGATGTTGCCTGGCTTCAGGTCCCGGTGGAGGATCCCGTGTTGGTGGGCGTGGTGCACCGCCTGGCAGACCTTCGTGAAGAGCTCGAGCCGCTGGTCGATCGTGAGATCGTGCGCGTCGAGGTGCTCGTTCAGCGGATGGCCGTCGACCAGTTCCATGGCGAGGAACAGCTCACCGGTCTCCGTCTCGCCGCTGTCGAAGACCGTGACGATGTTCGGGTGGTTCAGGCTGGCTGCCAGGTCGATCTCGCGCTCGAAGCGGCGCCGATGACGTGGTTCGGCGAAGGCGCCCATGTGCAGCAGCTTGACTGCTACGGAGCGCTTGGTGGACGTCTGGATGGCGGCGAAGACCACGCCCTGGCCCCCGCGGTGGACCTCGTGCAGGATCTCGTAGCCGGAGATGGGCGTGCCACCGGCGCTTCCCCAGGCTGGGCTCGATGAGGCCCCGTCCCAGTCCGAGGAGAAGGGCTCGTTGGCGCGCACGACCTCGACCAGCTTCTGGCAGGCTGAGCAGCCCTCGACGTGCGCCAGCATCGAGGACTGGGTGCCTTGCTCGAGCTCTCCTCGAACGAAGCGCTCGATGAACTCCATGTCCGGACAGCTGTGGATCTCGGCCATTGCTCTCGGATGGGGTAGGGGGGGCCTAGCCTGCTGCTGCTCCGCCCTTGCGTCTGCTGAGGGAGGACCAGAGGGCCTGCAGGCCGGTCAGGATCACGAGCAGGATCCAGGGCACATGAGCCTGGTGACTCTCGATCATGTTCAGCTCGGCCCCGGGCTTGCTGGACTCTCCCTTGCTCGTGGACTGGAAATGCCACCACGGCGCGGAGCTCGCGGGGGTGAGGTCCGCCAGCTCGTCGGCCGCGCTGGTGCCGAAGTGATCGGCGGGGTCCGGGCCGCTCAGCTGGACCGATGCCCAGCCCATCCGGCCCGACTCCGAGTAGACCCTCCAGGCCGAGAGCTGCGAGGTGTCGGACTGGTGGGACCAGGGAGAGAGGTGGCTGAGGAGCCACAGCACGCTGACCGCAACAGCCGGGATCCACGCTCGCATCGCTGGAGTATAGAGGTTCCAGGTGGGGTGCGCTCGGCCCCACCGCCCCACCCGCGCTCGCGACTGATGCGGGTCTTGCTCGCCCACCTGCTCGCTGGGTGGGGGGGTGGTGCAGAGAACCGGAGGTCGGGCGGACCCTCGCGCGCAGCCGCGGCCGGAGAGCGTGGAAGCCGCTGGCTCCCCGGCTGGCCGCCACTCCTGCGGGAATCCCCCCAAGAGATCGGGGGGGCCGTGGGGCGCGGGGGGCGCGCAGGTTAGTCTATCGGGCTCGCGGGTGGTCACGCTCGCGCTGGAGCGTCCTGCCGCCGATGGAGTCCGACCCTCGTAGCCCCGAAGAGCCCGACCTCGTCGGTGGTGGGGCCGAGGGCGAGCGCCCCTCGGGCGGCGCCCACGAGCTGACCGCCGCGCCGGATCGGGACGTGATCCTCGGACGCCTGGCCGGGGGCCTCGCCCACGAGATCAAGAACCCCCTCTCGACCATGTCGATCAACCTGGCCCTCCTCGAGGAGGAGTTCACCCGCGGCGCCCGCGGCCGCGAGGGGGAGGCGCCCGAGCCGACGGCGCGGGAGAAGCGCTGCATGAAGCGCATCGCCACCCTGCAGCGGGAGATCGGCCGCCTGGAGGAGATCGTCAACGACTTCCTGACCTACGCCCGGGGCGGGGAGGTGAACCGATCGCCTCACAACCTGCTCGAGATCATCAGCGACGTGCTCGGCTTCGTCCAGACCGAGGACGAGCTGCAGAAGATCCGTCACCACGTGGAGCTGCCCAGCTCCCTGCCCCTGGCGATCGTCGACCCGAGCGCCATGCGCCAGGCCCTGATGAACCTCTTCGTCAATGCCCGCCAGGCCATGCCCATGGGCGGGGAGCTGATCGTGCGCGTCCAGCGCGACGGCAGCCACGCCGTCCTGACCATCACCGACACGGGAGTGGGCATGTCGCCGGAGGACGTGGAGCACTGCTTCGACGCCTACTTCTCGACCAAGAAGTCGGGCACGGGCCTCGGGCTCGCGACGACGCGGCGCATCATCCAGGAGCACGAGGGCACCATCGCGGTGGTCTCCGAGCCCGGACGCGGCACGAGCTTCCGCATCGTCCTGCCGCTCGTGGTCGAGATCGCCGGCAAGCGCGGCGGGGAGGAGACGGCGTGAGCGAGGTGGGACCCACGAAGCCGATCCGTGTGCTGATCGTGGACGACGACGAGGCCCACGCCGAGGCCCTCGGGGACGGGCTCGAGCTCGACGGCCACCAGTGCACGGTGGTCGACTCGGGTGACGCGGGCATCACCAAGCTCGAGGAGCAGAGCTTCGACGCGGTGCTGACCGACCTGATCATGCACGGCAAGTCGGGCCTCGACGTGCTGCAGGAGGCCGGCCGCCTGCAGCCCGACGCGGTGGTGCTCGTGATCACCGGCCACGGCTCGGTGGAGACCGCCGTGGAGGCCATGCACAAGGGCGCGGCGGACTATCTGACCAAGCCCGTCAACCTGCACGAGCTGCGCACCAAGCTGCCGCGCCACGTGGAGGCCGTGCGCCACCGGACGCTGAACATCGAGCTGCGCCGCCAGCTCGACAAGCGCTTCGGCTTCGAGAACATCATCGGCCACTCGCCGCCCATGCAGCAGCTCTTCGAGCTCCTCGGGCGCGTGTCCTCCACCAGCGCCACGGTGCTGGTCCTGGGGGAGAGCGGCACAGGCAAGGAGCTCGTGGCCCAGGCCATCCACCGCAACAGCCCGCGCAAGGACGGCCCCTTCGTGGCGGTCAACTGCGCCGCCCTGGCGGAGGGGCTGATCGAGTCCGAGCTCTTCGGGCACGTCAAGGGGGCCTTCACCGGGGCGCACTCCGCCAACGAGGGGCGCATCGTGCACGCGGACGGGGGGACCCTGTTCCTCGACGAGGTGGGGGACATGCCCCTCGACACCCAGGCCAAGCTGCTGCGGGTGCTCGAGAACCGTGAGGTCGTTCCCGTGGGCGGCCACGACGAGGTGGCGGTGGACATCCGCCTGGTGGCGGCGACAAACCGCGACCTGCGGCAGATGGTCCAGGAGGGGACCTTCCGCGAGGACCTCTTCTTCCGCCTGCAGGTGGTCAGCCTGCACCTGCCACCCCTGCGCGAGCGCACCGGCGACATCCCGATCCTGATCGACCACCTGATCGGGGAGATGAACGCCGAGCACGGCCGCCAGGTGAGCGGGATCACCCCCGAGGCGCGCATGCTGCTGGTGCGCTACCCCTGGCCGGGCAACGTGCGCGAGCTGCGCAACTGCATCGAGAACATGGTCGTGCTGGCCCGCGGCCCCCTGCTCGAGAAGGACGACGTGCCCGCCAACGTGGCCGAGGACGGAGGCGCGGGGGCCAGCAGCGGCGGGAGCTACGCCCTGGCCGGCCGCTCCCTGGCCGAGGTGGAGCGGGACCTGATCGCGGAGAACCTGCAGCTGATGGGCGGCAACCGGGAGAAGACCGCCAGGGTGCTCGGGATGGGGGAGCGGACCCTGTACCGCAAGATCAAGGAGTACGGCCTCAGCTAGGGGCCACCGGGGCGCCTGCCAGCATGGCAGAGGGCCCCGGGCGCTCCCCCGCTGCCTGCCAAGCTGGCAGCTCCGCCTGTCGGCGCCCCGCTCTCAAGCCTTGTCGTTGTAGCTGGTTAGGACGTCAGGCCCCCCTGGCACGGCGTTTGTTCTCTGGGGGTGTCCGCCCGACCGACGAGCGGCAGCCACCGGCGGACCCACACGCAGAGGGACACAGCAGAGGCAACACACATGAGCAGCACGAACAAGATCATCGGCATCGACCTCGGGACGACCAACTCGGTCGTGTCCGTCATGGAGGGAGGCGAGCCGGTCGTGATCACGAACGCGGAAGGCGCGCGCACCACCCCCTCGGTGGTGGCCTTCACCGGGGACGGCGGGCGCCTGGTGGGCGCCGCGGCCCGGCGCCAGGCGGTCACGAACCCCACCAAGACCATCGCCTCCATCAAGCGCTTCATGGGCCGGCGCCACAGCGAGGTCGCCGACGAGGAGAGGGAGGTCGCCTACAAGCTCGTGGGCGGCGCCGACGAGCTCGTCAAGGTCGACGTGGACGGCACCCAGTACACGGCGCCGGAGATCAGCGCCATGGTGCTCTCGCACCTGAAGGAGGCTGCCGAGGCCTACCTGGGCGCCACCGTCGAGCGGGCGGTCATCACCGTGCCCGCCTACTTCAACGACGCCCAGCGCCAGGCCACCAAGGACGCCGGC
>CAZQAT010000082.1:0-21717 GCA_964591315.1 uncultured Planctomycetaceae bacterium | reverse complement strand
GCGATGCGGAAGCGGTCCGCCAGGGGGCGCATGGTGCTGCCGACCAGGATCGTGTTCGCGTAGTCGTCGAAGAACACGAGCAGGCCCATCAGGTAGGTCGCCACCTGGGTCGAGCGGGCGGTCTTCGCCAGGCGCGCGACGTAGTTCATCAGGCCGCGGATGCCGCCGTTCTTGGTGATGACGCCGACCATGGCCAGCATGGCGATCACGAAGCCCACCACGAGCCTGCGGTCCGAGTCGGCGAACTCGTTCCAGAAGAAGACCTGGAACACGTCAACCAGGCCCTTGGCACCCTCCACGACGAGGTTGTCGGGGGAGCCGAGCCGCAAGAGCAGGGCCCCGGCGAGCACGCCGAGGAAGAGGGAGACCACCGGCCTGCGCAGCAGCACGGCCAGGGCGATGGCGACCAGGGGCGGCAGCAGGGAGGTGGGGCCGGGGGCCTTGAAGGGCACCTGCACGGAGCGCTCCGGTCCGGCCAGGATCGCCGGGGCGTCCTGGGGCGCGTCCACGTGCCAGCGGAGGTCGAGCTGGGTGTCGTCGATGGTGGCCAGGACCGTCAGGCCCCCGGCCACGGGGGTCGAGGCGCCGACGAGCTCCAGGTCGAGTCCGCTCTTGCTGGACACCTGTCGTAGGGCGCGCACCAGGGCGTCCCGCAGCTCAGCGTGTATCTCGAAGTCGGGCTCGGCCTGCTCGCTGGCGTCGGCGAAGCGCACGCCCCCCAGGAGGAGGCGTGCGGGCTGCTCCCCCGCGGCGGGCACGAAGGCGTCCGAGGCCAGCCACGCCTCGTGGACCGCGAGGGTGCCCTCCCCGTCGGGGTCGGCCATCTCCGCGTCGAGCAGCGCCTGGTAGGCGGCCAGGACGCCCAGCTCCGCCCGCGAGCCCGGGGGCAGGAAGAAGACCCCGACCAGGGCGGTCAGGGCGATGGCGAAGGGCAAGAGACGCGACATGCGGTCGGGGGCGGGGACTCGCGAGCGTGCGGATGGTACTTTGTCCCTCCCGCGGAATCGCGCCCCCGTCCGATTCCCCCGCGCACGCCATGATCGAGACCCTCGCGCTCATCCTCCTCGCCACCATCGCCGGCCTCCTGTGGGCCATGGTCAGTCGCCAGCGGACCGTGGAGTCGCGCCTGGCGCGCCTCGACCGCCTGGACGAGATCAAGCGCCAGGTGACGCGCATCGCCGAGGCCGGAGGCGACCTGGAGCTGCGGCGGCTGGAGCACGTGCTGATCGACATCCGTGACGGACAGAAGCGGCTCGAGGAGCGCCTGCTGCAGCTGGCGGAGAGCCCGCGCGGCGAGGGGGGTCCCGAGGCCGAGGGCGCGCGCGCTCCCGGCGAGCCCGAGCGTCAGCCGCCAGCTCACCTCTCCGAGCGCATCACCAACCGACTGCTCGCCATGGGCTACGAGCGCATCCGGGTGCTGACGCCCCTGGAGGAGCTGGCGGCCCTGGTCGAGGGGGACGGAGACGTGCAGGTGGAGGCGCGCCGCGCCGGCGCGGTCTGCAAGGGCCGCGTGGCCCTGCGCGCCGGGGTCATCTCGGGGGTCGAGCTGAAGGCCTCCCACGCCATGTTCCCCTGAGGGGCGGCGAAAGTAGACTCTCCACCCCCTCGTCCACGGTCACTCGAAGGGCGCGCGAGATCGCGTCCGACGCCCCCATGTCCACCGTCACCACCGTCAAGCACCTCTCCGATCACGTCGGCGCCACCGTCACCCTCCGGGGCTGGGTCTACAACAAGCGCTCGAAGGGCAAGCTGCACTTCCTGCAGCTGCGTGACGGCAGCGGCATCTGCCAGTGCGTCGTGTTCCAGAAGAACGTCGACGAGGCCACCTTCGACGCGATCGGTCACCTGGGGCAGGAGTCGAGCGTCGAGATCACGGGCGAGGTCAAGGCCGACGAGCGGGCGCCGGGGGGCTTCGAGATCGGCGTCTCGGCGGTCGGCATCGTCCAGGCCGTGGACGGCTACCCGATCACCCCCAAGGAGCACGGGGTCGACTACCTGCTCAGCCAGCGCCACCTGTGGCTGCGCTCCAAGCGCCAGTCCGCGATCATGCGCGTGCGCGACGCGGTCATGTTCTCCCTGCGGCGCTTCTTCCACGAGCGCGACTTCGTGTGCATGGACTCGCCCATGTTCACCCCCAACGCCTGCGAGGGGACCAGCGAGCTGTTCGAGGTGCCCTACTTCGACCGCAAGGCCTACCTGACCCAGTCCGGCCAGCTCTACGCCGAGGCCAGCGCCATGGCCCTGGGCAAGGTCTACACCTTCGGCCCGACCTTCCGGGCGGAGAAGTCCAAGACCCGCCGGCACCTGACCGAGTTCTGGATGCTCGAGCCGGAGATCGCCTTCGCCGACCTGGACGACGTCTGCCAGCTGGCCGAGGACATGATCTGCCGCGTGGTCGGTGACGTGCTGGAGGGCTGCCAGCGGGAGCTCGCGGACCTGGAGCGGGACGTGTCCAAGCTCGAGGTGGTCCAGGGGCCCTTCCCCCGCATGACCTACGAGGAGGCCTCGAAGGTCCTGCTCGAGCACCCCGACTCCGAGTTCGTGGCGGGCGACGACTTCGGCGCGCCGGACGAGACGATCCTGTCGGAGATGCACGACCGGCCGGTGATGATCACCCACTACCCGAAGGAGGTGAAGGCCTTCTACATGAAGCGCGACCCCGAGGACGAGGACAAGGTCCTGTGCGTGGACGTGCTCGGCTCCGAGGGCGTGGGGGAGATCATCGGCGGCAGCCAGCGGGAGGACGACCTGGACATCCTCGAGGGGAGGATCCGGGATCACGAGCTGCCGATGGAGGCCTTCCAGTGGTACCTCGACCTGCGCAGGTTCGGGTCGTGCCCGCACGGAGGCTTCGGCCTCGGGCTGGAGCGCTTCGTGGGCTGGATCTGCGGGGTGGAGCACATCCGCGAGTGCATCCCCTTCCCGCGGACGATCGTGCGGCTGGAGCCCTGACGGGGGCCGCGCTCCCGCGCGACCCACGGCTCACCCGGCCGCTACCTGGGCGAGCTTCTCCGCGGCCGGGATCCAGCCCTCCCGCTCGATCCGGAGCTGGGGCACCTCGATCTCGCTGGCGAGGGTCTCGAGGCGCTGCCCCTCGAGTGCCGCCAGCTGCGCGTAGGTCCGGACTCCGGCGGCGCTCAGCTTCGCGGACACCTTGGGCCCGATGCCCTTGATGGCGGTCAGGTCGTCGGCGCCTCTGCGGGGGAGCTTCTTGGGTGCGCTGCCCTTGGGCTTCAGCTCGTCCTTCGGGGGCGTGCCCCCGGCCTCCGCAGGCCGCGTCGCGGCCCTCTTCCTCACCTTCGAGGCCTTCTTCTTCGTCGCAGCCTTCTTCTTCGCCGCGGTCTTCTTCTTCGTGGACTTCTTCTTCGTGGACTTCTTCTTCGCGGACTTCGACCGGCCAGGCTTCGTGGGCGCCGATCCCTCGGTGGCCCGCTCCAGCTCGCGGGAGGCGGCGCGCAGGGCCTCGAGCTCCCGTCGGTAGCGGCCGAGCTCGACCTCGAGCTCGGTGACCTTCAGGCTGCGCTCGATCGTCTCCTGCTTCTGCAGCACGAGGTCCTCCGCCTGGCCCGCGAGGCTCGTCTCGAGCTCGGCCACCCGGGCGCGCAGGCTCTCCTCGGCGCGCCGTTGATCCTCGACCACGCGCTCCCGCTGCTCGGCCTCGTCGCGCAGCCGCTGGTGGCGCTGCTCGAGCTCGCGGACCACTCCGGCGCGCTCCTCGAGCTGGAGGCGCAGCTCGGCCTCGGTCTCGCGCTGGGCGGAGAGCTCCTCCCCCCGGCGCCGGAGGGTCTCCGACAGGGGCGTCAGCTCGGCGATCCAGTCGGTCAGGCGGGCGATCTCCGCGTCCTTCTCCTCGGCCTCCTGCGCGGACTGGGCCTCGGTGCGCGCCAGGGCCGCCTCGCACTCCTCGAGCCGGCCCGGGTAGGGGGAGAGGTTCTTGAGGCGGCGCTCGAGCCCCTCGAGGCGCGTGCGGTCCGCGCTCGAGGTCTCACGGGTCTCGCGCAGCTCCACGTCGAGCTCGGCGGCGTAGCGCTCGAGCTCCTCCAGCTTGTCCCGCTCGCGCCGCAGGTCGCCCCGGCGCGCCTCGACCTCGCCCTCGAGCCCGCCCGCGTACTGCTCCAGCTCGGCGCCCCGCTGCTGCTCCTTGACGAGGTGCTCCTCGGCCACGTTCCGGGCGCTGACCGCCCGCGTCTCCGAGGCCCGGGCCTGGTCGGCGCTCTCCTCGAAGGACTTGATCTTGCGCGTCCAGAGCTCGTCGAGCATGACGCTGCGGGACCAGTTGTAGCGCCCCCGCAGCCACCAGCCGATACCGCCGCCGCCCACCAGGGCGGCCAGGGCGGCCATCGTCATGCGCACGCTCTCCGGATCCACCTAGGAGTCTCCGTTGCCTGCCGTTCGTGAGCCGCCCATCACGGGCCCTTTGTAGCTCCCCGAGGCCTCCGAAAGAAGCACCAGCCCGGGGCTCAGGGCAGGTCGCCGGCGGCCCGCAGCAGGGCGGCCAGGCGGGCGGCCTCCCGCTGCTGGTCCGCGAAGGGACCGTCGGGCTGGAAGCGGCAGGGGACCCCCGCGCGCCGGCTGAGGGCCTCGGCGGCGCGGCTCTTGCTCCAGGCCAGGGTGTCGACCGGGGTCCAGTCGATGGGGTCGGCGAGCTCCGCGGGGGTGCCGGCGTGCAGCACCCGCAAGAGAAAGGGGATCGCCTCGGTGCGGCCCCGGTCGAGGGCGCCGGCACCGCACTCGACCCGCACCTCCAGGTCCGGGTGGGGGCTCGCTCCGTCCGCCAGCTCCACCAGGAGCGGGAGGACCTCGCCCGCTCCGGAGCGCGCCAGGGCGGCGGCCGCCACCACCTCGGCCGCGTCCCCGTGGCGCAGGGTCTCCTCGACGCGCTGCTCGAGCCGTGCCCGCAGGGTGTCCAGGTCTCCGGGGCCGCCCCGGGCCAGGAGCACGGCGGCCCGCACGGTGCGCTCGCCTTCTCCGGCCAGGGCCTCGGCCAGGGTTCGCCGGGCGCTCGAGCTCCAGCTCCCCGGCCCCAGGCCGAGGGCGTAGCGCTCGAAGTCCCAGGGGCCGCTCTGGTCCCAGGAGCCCGCCAGCTCGCGCCGCGGCAGGTCGAGCCCCCGCTCCGGACCGGGGTCGGAGGGCTCCCCGGTCCCGGCGCAGCCGAGCAGGGGCAGGAGCAGCGTGGTGACGAGCAGGGGCGCGCGCATGGCGCGGAGCTTAGCCGCGCGCAGGGGCTCCGTCACCCGACGGAGCGCGGCCTACTCGACGAAGGCCCGCAGGCCGGCCCCGTCGGAGACCCACAGGCGACCCTGCTCCAGGCCGGGGCGCGGAGCCTCCCAGGCGAGGAAGCTCCAGTCCCCGTCGCGGACCACGGCGTAGCCCGCCTCGGGGGCGTCGCGGCGGGAGACGCGGTAGACCTCCTCCAGGAGCTCCACGCGCCAGTCGGTCCAGGGAGAGTCCAGGGAGCGCGTGGCCTCGTCGCCACGGCGCAGGACCGCGAGGCCCCCCAGGGAGCCCAGGCGCTCGTCGGGGTTCAGCGCGCCGCTCTCGACCTCGCGGGGCTTGACCCGCTCCGTCCAGCGCAGCCAGCGGCCGTCCTTGGTCTGTGCCAGGACTCCCTCGCTCCTGGCCACGGGTCCCGAGAGGGGCGGGCTGTCGAGGCTCCAGGGTCCGGCGCGCTCGCCGTCCCGCGAGTCGATCAGCCAGGCCTCGCCGTCCTCGGTCAGGAGCAAGAAGTGCTCCGGCCGGGCGGGCAGAGAGACGGGTGCGCGGCCGATGCCGCCCAGGGAGAGCAGCTCGATCTCCCAGGAGGTCTCGCCCTCCGCGCCCAGGCGTGCGACCCGGCCGGTGCGGTCGCAGACCAGGTGCTCGGCGCCGACCGCGACGGGCAGGGCGTCGACGCGGCCGTCCCCGCGCCAGGCGCGATCGGGGAGCTTGGACATCCACAGGAAGCGGTCCGCGGGCCCGTCGACCCGCAGGGAGGCCGAGACGTGTCCGTCCAGCTCGAGGTGGAACTCCAGCACCTCTCCCGCGCGGCTCTCCACCACGAAGGGCGGCGAGACGCTGGTGCCGTCCGCCAGGTGGACCAGGGCGCCGGCCGGGAAGACGTCCAGGGTCCAGGGCAGGGGCCTGGCGCCGCGGCTCTCGAACTCCTCGTCGAGCACGACCAGGGCCGCCTCGTGCTCGCCGCTCTCGGCCAGAGCGCGGGCCCGCAGCAGGGCCTCGTGGCGGCGGCGAAGGTCCGTCAGCTCCTCGGCCAGGATGCTCTCCAGGTGGCCGCTGGGGTCGCTGGCCGTCAGCTCCTCGTACTGCTCGAGGGACTGCTCGAGGTCCCCGGCCCGGTCGTGGGCGCGGGCGGCGGCCAGCATCAGGTCCTGGCGCGAGAGCAGGTCCGCCCGGTCGCGCTCTCTCAGGCGCAGGCCGCGCTCGCGGATGCGCTCGCGCAGGTCCGCGTCGATGACCTCCAGGCGGGCGGGGAGGTCGCCCATGTCCGTGCCCTCGAGGGCCGCGCAGCGCTCGAGCACCCCTTGCACCACCTCGCTCAGCTCGTGCTCGGCCCCGATCTGCTCGACGCTGTCGAGGTCCATCTCCCCGAGGCCCTCGCGGTCGCCCTCGAGGCGGGCCGCGAGCCCGTTGAAGATGTCGGAGGCCAGGGGCCAGGGCTCCTCGAAGCTCTCGAGGCGCGGGGGCTCTGGCAGGGCGACCGCCAGCTCGAGGCCCTCGAGCGCCTCGCCCAGGGAGGCGGCCAGCTGGGCCTCGCGGTACTGCTCGTACCAGGCGTTCTTGGCCTCGTTGTCCTGGAACTTCTGCCGGTCGCCGATCACCTCGCGCAGCTCCTGGACGCGCTGGGAGTCGTCGTCGGGGAAGTGCTCCTGCATCAGCGTCAGGGCCCGCGCCGGGTCGTCGATCAGGTTCGCGATCTCGGAGATCTTGAGCTCGCGGCTCTCGGCCCGGTGCGACCAGACCAGGCCGCCTCCGGCGAAGAGGGCCACGATGCCGAGGGCCACCAGGCTGTGCTTGCGGATGAGCTGCTTGCGCAGCGTGTGGTGCTTGAGGCGGCCGAGCATGCGGCGCGCCTCGCGGATCGAGCCGTCGGTCTCGAGCAGGGTGCGCAGGGGCGCAACGGCCTTCTCGCCCTGGCCCGTGGCCACGAGCGTCTGGCAGGCGTCCAGGATCCAGGCCGCGCCCTCCTCGATCAGCTCCGCGGCCAGCATGCCCAGGCCGATGTCGAGGCGCGCGAAGGCGCTGGCCGGCTCGCGGCTGGCGGCCATGCGCAGGAAGGCGGCGGCCCGCCCGGGGTGCTCGTCCTCCCGCAGGTGGCGAGCGGCCTCGAGCAGGTCCCGCAGGCTCGGCAGCTCCTCGTCCTCCTCCCAGCGGAACTCGGCGCCCAGGCGGTGCACCTCGACGATCGAGTCCGTGCGCTTGAGGCGGCCGAGCTCGCGCCAGTGCTTGACCTCGGCCTCGGGGTTCCCCAGGGCGTGGTCCAGGCGGCGCAGGAGGATGCGGCTCTCGCGGGCCGGCATCAGGTTGAGCAGGGGTCCCATGCGGTCGGCGCGGAACTCGGCGGCGAGCAGGGCCGCATCGCCCTCGCCCAGGGGCCCGGGGGGGGAGGCCTGGATCCAGGCCACCAGCCGCGACGCCGCGCGGGAGACGTGGCCCTGGGACAGCTCCCGCTGGGCCAGGACCAACAGCTCGCGGTCCTCCGCGAAGCGCAGACGGCCCGCGCCCTGGTGCTCGCTGAGCACGAGCCGTGCCTGACGGATCGGCCAGGCGAGGCGGTCGGCGATCTCGGCCAGGGTGCTCGCGCCGTCGCAGGCCTGCAGGAAGCGGTCCTCGCTCGAGGCGCTGCCCTCGTCGAGGCGGCGCGGTACCACGTAGTTCGTGAAGCCCAGGCGCTCGGCGGCGCCCGCGGCCTCGTCGCTCATGCGGGCGTACTCGAGCAGCAGCAGCTCCACCGCCAGGCCCTGACAGTGGACCTCGCCCAGGCGGCTGGAGCCGGCCTCTTGCTTGCCGTCCTGCACGGGCCCGTTGGGCCCGCTGGGGAGCTCGCCGGGCAGGAAGCGGAAGTGCACCCCCTCGCTGTCCAGGATGTCGTAGACGCGCTCGATCCGATGGGCGCGGGCGATCTCGGACATGCGCAGGGCGACCATGCGCTCGTCCAGGTCGTGGATCCAGGCCTGGCGGGTGCGTGCCTGCCAGACGCGGGGGTCCTCGTCCTCCTCCGGCAGGAAGGTCACCTGGCCATTGGACAGGCCCAGGAGACTCGTCAGGCCGCTGCGGGAGTGCAGCTTGAGCACACCTTCACGACGGCCGCGCGAGAGGCTCTGGAGGAGTTCGGCCAGCCCGATGCCGCCAACGTCGCCCTGAAAGCTCATCTGGAGTGGGGTGCTTGCTCGATCGGCGGCCCCGCCCGATGCGGACGGGGGGCCGCGCCGTCGCTGACGGTGCGGAGTCGCCTGGGCCCCTATCGACCCCCGGGGGGGGTGAAAGTGACCTCAATCCAGGGGGATTCGACCCCGCAGTCGCTCCAGGTCGGCGGGGGTGTCGAGGTCGTCCAGGACCTCCCTCCAGGAGCAGTCCCAGGACAAGAGGGGCCGGGCCTCGCTGCGCAGCTCCCGCAGGGGGGCGTCCGGGTCGAGGGATGCCAGGCGCGCCGCCAGCCCCCGGCCCAGCACCAGCGGGTGGCCGAAGCGCTCCCCGTGCCGGGGTGCCAGCCAGCCCCCGGCGGGGGAGCCGGCCTCGACCCAGGCCTCGGCCAGGCCCGCGAAGACCTCCGGCGGCACGAGGGGCACGTCGATCGGCGCCACGAGCAGGTCGCGCCCACCGCGCAGGGCAGCGGCCCGCGCCAGGCCCCCGGTGCGGCCCAGCTCCCAGTCGGGGTTGGGCAGGAGGTCCGCGCTCCAGGGCCCGGCGGCCTCGATCTCGCAGGCGTGGGCCCCGGTCACCACCAGTGGCCGCGGGTCCACCCGCGTGGCGGCCTCGATCAGCTGCGCCAGGGCCGGTCGTGGGCCGAGCCGCGCCAGGGCCTTGGGCTCTCCGAGGCGCCGGCTCTCCCCGGCGGCCAGGATCACCACGGCGGGGGGCTCCTGCTCCGTCACGGCCTTGCCTTCAGGAGCCCACGTACCGGTCGTAGAGCGCGATCGCGCGCTCGACCTCGTCCGTACCTTCGATCAGGGCGCGCCCGTCCTCGAAGACGGTCAGGGTGTGCTCCTCGATCGTGCAGCGCAGGATCGGCCCGGCCCGTCGCATCGACGAGGCCAGCCCCCCGAGCGCCGCGGCCAGGCGCTCGAGGTCCGGCCTGCCGCCGAGGCCGCGCACCTGCACCGCGTTGCGCCCGCAGAGGATCGTGGCCCGGCGGCCCTGGGGCTCGTACAGCCAGACGAAGTCCCGCTCGCCGCAGCAGGCGCAGCCCTCCTGGCGTTCGACCTCGAGGCGCCGCAGCTGCCCGCTCCAGACGTCGATCTCGAGCAGCGCGGGGCGCAGGGGCTGCCCGGCGTCGGGGCTGCCGCCGAGGATGCGCAGCCCGAGCCCGGCCTGCAGGGAGGCGATGGCGCCCACGGCGGGCAGCAGCACGCCGGCCGTGTCGCAGGTGTCGAGGCTGCCGGTGGGGGGCGGCCTGTCGAAGATGCACCGCAGGCAGGGGCCGACTCCGGGCAGGACGGCCATCACGAGCCCGCCGGAGCCCACCACCCCGCCGTAGACCCAGGGCACGTCGTTCTCGACGCACCAGTCGTTCACCAGGTAGCGGGTGCCCAGGTTGTCGGTGCCGTCGAGCACCAGGTCGCAGCCCTCGGCCAGCTCCTCGATGGTGTCCGCGTCGAGGTGCTGGGCGTGCTCCTCGAGTTGCGTGGGGCCGCCGATGCGCTCCAGGGCCTCCCGGGCGGCGACGACCTTGAGGGTGCCCTCGGCGGCGTGCCGGTCCTCGAAGAGCACCTGGCGCGGCAGGTTCGACTCCTCGACCACGTCCCGGTCCACGAGCACCAGCTGACCCACGCCCGCGCGCACCAGGCTCTGGGCCAGGACCCCGCCCAGGGCTCCGCAGCCCACCAGGAGCACGCGGGAGTCCTGCAGGCGCTCTTGCCCCGCGGCCCCCAGGGGGGCGAAGCGCACCTGCCGGTCGAAGCGTCGGGCGGGGGGATCGGGGGCGGTCACGGCAGCGAGGATATGGCCCCCGAGCGCTTGACTTCCATCCGTTTCCTGTCGATGCTCTCCCGCCCCGATCGGTCGTGGAGGCCTTGCGGCTCTCTGCTGACCGCCCATCGTGGACGGTGGATGTAGCTCAGTCGGTTAGAGCGCCAGATTGTGGTTCTGGAGGTCGGGGGTTCGATTCCCCTCATCCACCCCATCCACGCTCCCGCGGTCCCTGCGGACCGAGGTCGAGCACGGCTGGTGGCGCCAGGGCCGGCCCGTGGCCGGGCTTGCGGGGACCTGAGGTGGGCGGCATGGGACCCCGAGCTCGGGAGCCTTCGCGCCCGCGTCGAGCGGCTTCCCGAGGCCTTCGAGAGAGCCACCCGAGGTCTCGCCTCGACCGCAGGCGGCGACGAGAGGAGCGCCGGGCGGCAAAACGGCCGGGATGGCACTGGACGCCCGCTAAGAAGTTGCTTATGGTGGGGGCATCGAGGCTAGTCGCTCGAAGGGCGCTACTCGAGCTGTTCTTTATTGCCAGGTACCACCCACGACTCCGTCCAGCCCAGCGCGGCCGAGGGAACTACCAGGATCCTGACTCGAGTGGAGCGCCGTCCCCGCCCCAGGGGGGGGGAGAGCGCGCTGCGGTCGACGCCAAGCCCACAGGATCGCAAGGCGCCGGAGGTCCGCTTCCGAAACACCTAAGAGGTCAGGGCACGTTTCGCACGTCGAAACGTGCCCGCCTTTCCATTTGGGGCGACCCGTTTCGGGCGCTGGGAGAGGGGGCGGCCGTTTGGGGCCTGTGGCGGATGGAACTTTAGGCTAGGTTGAACCCTCGGAGTCTCCAAGAGCCATGACGCGACCGCTGCTCGCCCCCGCGCTCCTCGTCCTCGCGCCCCTCGCCGCCGGCGGCACTGCCCCCGGTGATGGGCCCGGTGCTGACCTCCTGAGGCCGGGCCTGACCTTCGCCGAGAACCGCGGCCAGTGGCCGGAGACCGTGCGCTTCGCGGCCGGGAGCGGGCCCGCTGCCCTGTGGGTCGAGGCGGGCGGGCTGGTGCTCGACCGGGTGGTGCTCGGCGGGCCCGACGGTCTCCTGAGCCGGGGCTGCGCCCTGCGCCTGCGCTTCGACGGGGCGACCGCAGTGGAGCCGCGGGGTGAGCTGCCGCGGTCCGGTCGCCGGCACTATCTGCGGGGCTCCGAGCCCGCGGACTGGGTGCGGGACGTGCGGGGCTTCGCCCGCCTGCGCTACGAGGAGCTGTGGCCCGGCGTGGACCTCGTCCTGCGCGAGGGGACCGGCATGTTCGAGTACGACCTGGAGCTGGCCCCCGGCGCGCGCCTGGCGACGGCGCGCATCGAGGTGGAGGGCGCCTCGGGGCTCGAGGTCGACGCCCTCGGGCGGCTGGTGATCACGACCGCCCTGGGGGAGCTGGTGCAGAGCGCGCCCCGCGCCTGGTGGCTGGGGCCGGATGGCTCGCGCCAGCCGGTGGAGTGTCGCTTCCGCAAGCTCGGCGCGGAGGCCTTCGGCTTCGAGGCTCCCGGGCGTCCCGAGGACGCGCCGTTCGTGGTCGACCCGGGCGTCGTGTGGTCGACCTACCTGGGGGACCTGGACCACGACCTGGCCCGCGCGGTGACCCTGGGGCCGGACGGCGACGTCTACTGCACCGGCAGCACCTTCTCTCCGGCCTACCCGATCACCTCGGGCTCCTACGACTTCACCTGGAACGGGAACTTCGACGTCTTCGTCTCGCGCATCAGGGCGGACGGCACCGACCTGGTCTGGTCGACCTTCCTGGGGGGCGCGGGGCACGACAACGGACACGCCCTGCGGGTCGCCCCCAACGGGATCGTCTTCGTGGCTGGAGACACGGACTCGGCGGACTTCCCCACCACGACGGGGGCCTTCGACACCTCCCACGCCGGCGGCCTCGACGGCTTCGTGGCGCGGCTCAACGGGACCGGAGCCTGGCTGCTCTCGTCGACCTTCCTCGGCACCTCGGCGGCGGAGCGCCTGACGGACCTCGTGCTGGACGACCAGGGCCGGCCGTGGGTGACCGGCTCCACGGGGGGGGCGCTCTTCCCGACCACGGCGAACGCCCACGACACGACCTGGAACGGCGGCTCGAGCGGGGCCGGGGACGTGTACCTGTCGCGCCTGAGCGCCGACCTCGCGAGCCTCGAGGCTTCGACCTTCCTCGGGGGTCTCGGTGACGAGCGCGCCCTGGCCCTGGCCCTCGGACCGCAGGGGGAGCCGCGGGTGGCCGGCTGGACCTCCTCGTCGGCCTTCCCGACCACGACCGGGGTCGTCGGGCCGGGCCCCCCGGCGGGGGGGAGGGACGGCTTCGTGGCGCGCTTCGACGAGGCCGCGGCCAACCTGCGCTGGTCGACCCTGCTGGGGGGCTCGGACCTGGACACGGTCCACGACCTGGACCTCTACGAGGACGGCTCGCTCGCGCTGGCGGGGGTGACGCGCTCGACCGACTTCCCGCTCGCCAACCCGGAGCAGGCCCAGAGCGGAGGGCTCGAAGAGGGCTTCGTCGCACGCCTCGCCGCCGACGGGCGGGACCTGAACTTCAGCACCTATCTGGGGGGGGCAGGCGACGACCAGGCCCTCGCGGTGGCCCGGCTGCAGGGAGGCCTCCTGGCGGTCACCGGCAGCACGACCTCCGAGGACCTGGCCGTGGCCCCCTGGGCCTTCGACTCGAAGATCGGGGGAGTCGGCACCTGGGCCGGCACCAGGGACGCCTTCGTCTTCGCCTACCACAAGGACGGCAGCCAGTCCTACGGCAGCTTCCTTGGCGGCGCCATCGACGAGGTGGGGCTCGGGATCGCGGATGACGGGGCGGGCGGTGTGCTCCTGTGCGGGGAGACGAACTCCGGCGACTTCCCCACCCCCTTCGGCTCCTTCGACGTCTCCTACGACTACTCCAGCGTGCCGGACGGCTTTGCGACCCGCATGGACTTCGCGCGCTTCCCCTTCCAGTACGGGGATCCGAAGATCAACTCCCTGGGGGGCTGGGCGCTGCTCTCCACGAGCGACTTTCCGAGCCTGGCGGAGGGCGACTTCACCATCTGGGCCGGGGGGGGCATCTCCTTCAGCTGGGGCTGGTTCTTCTGGTCCGACCAGGCCGGCAGCGTGCCCTTCGCCGGGGGCCAGCTCCTGATGCTGCCGCCCTACCACCGGCTGAAGTACGTGACCTTCAACATCCTCGGCATGGCCGAGGCGGACGTGACGATCGACGCCTCGATGGTGGGGACGACGCGGTACTACCAGGTGTACTACCACGACGCCGGAGACCCCACGGGTGTCGGGCTCTCCGAGGGGCTCGAGGTCCTCTTCTACCCCTGAAGGGGCCGCCCGCGCCCAGGGACTCGGGGTCGGACTTCGTCCGACCTGGAGGGGCGCTCCAGGTGGCGCTTCCCTAGACTACGCCCATGACCGAGCCGGACCTCGATCAGCTGCGTGGAGCGCTCCTGGAGCACCCCCTCTACGGCGAGGTGCGTGGCCTGCCGGAGCTGCGGATGTTCATGGAGAGCCACGCCTTCGCCGTGTGGGACTTCATGTCCCTGCTCAAGCGTCTTCAGGCGGACCTGTGCCCGGCGCGCGTCCCCTGGCGGCCGCCGGCGGACGTGGCAGCGGCGCGCTTCGTGAACGAGATCGTCCTCGCCGAGGAGAGCGACCTGGACCCGGACGGGAGGCCCGCCGGGCACCTCGACATCTACCTCGGCGCCATGGACGAGGTGGGCGCGGACACCTCGGGCTTCCGGTCCTTCCTGGCCAAGCTGGCCATGGGACGCAGCGTCGAGGAGAGCCTGAACGCGATCCGTGCCCGCGGCCCGGTGCGCCGCTTCGTGACCTCGACCCTGGCGGTGGCACGGGAGGGCAGCACGGTCGAGGTGGCGGCGGCCTTCCTGCACGGGAGGGAGGACCCGATTCCCGCCATGTTCGGACGCCTGCTCGGGACCCTCGCGGAGGAGGGGCTGGAGGCGCGACTCTTCACCTTCTACCTCGAACGGCACGTGGAGCTGGATGGCGACTCACACGGTCCCCTGGGGCAGGAGTTGCTCCAGCGCCTGGTCGGTGGCGACGAGCTGCAGGCACGGATCGCGGAGCGCGCGGCCCGCCGGGCGATCCAGGCGCGCATCGAGTTCTGGGACGGCCTGCGGGGCGAGCTACGGGCCGCGGGCGGCGAGGAGTACCGGCGGCTGATGGGGGTCTAGCTAGAACCCGCCGCGCTTGCGGGGGCCGGCCTTGGCCCCGGAGCCACGGCGCTCGTCGGGGCTGCGCAGGGTGCGCCGGCCGGCCATGCGCTGCTCGGGGGTCAGCCAGGGCTCGTGCACCAGGGCGTCCTCCTTGCCGCGCTTGCCGCGCTCGAGCACCTCGAGCTCCTTGTGGGTGGGCATGCGCCCGAACAGCCCGCCCTCGTCCGCCATGGCCTCGTTCAGCTCCTCCCAGACCGCCTTCAGGAAGGGGAACCAGACCGGAGCGGTCAGGAGGACCAGGAGGCCCTTGAGGAGCATTTCGTCGAAGTCTCTCATCGCCGGGGTGGACCGGGCCCTGGGCCGCGGTCGCAGACCGCAACTCCTATCGACCGGAGCAGCCGCTGACCCACCCCCTGCTCACGAGGGAATCTCGCTCGGGCCCGGGAGGGCCGCGGGAGGGGCCTCAGGCGCCCTTCTGATCCCAGGGGCGCTGCTCGCCACAGCGCACGCAGCGCCGGAAGAACTGGGGCTGCGCCCCCTCCTCCGACTTGGGGAAGAGCTCGACGAGGCCCTTGTCGTTGTTCCAGGAGACCTTGGGGGTCTGGGTCTCGTGGATCCACGTGTGGCCGTAGAGGCGGCAGAAGAACTTCATCGGGTCGGGGGCAGGGGGGCGAGGGCACGTTCTAAACAGGGTCCGGGTCCCGGACAAGGCGGCCCGGGGGCTTTTTGGTGCCGGGGCGTCCCATCCGCGCACCCGGCCGGGTCCATGCCGGGCAGGGGCTCAGGCTTTCTTCGCCCCCCGCCGACCGTTGTCTGGAGCCCCTCCCCCGCCACCGATCCGACCCGCCATGAAGATCTCCCTCGTCGACGAACAGGGCGCCCTGCCCACTCTGAACCGGACCCCCTTTGAGCACTGCCCCCTGTGCGGCGGCCAGGAGTCCCTGGAGGCCCGACCGGAGGGGGCCCCGGAGGGCGGTACGCCGGGCACGCCCTGGCTCGTGTGCGAGACCTGCGGCCACCTGTTCTGCGCCGAGTACCCCGTGGCGGGCACCGGCCCCGAGGCCCCGGCGCCGCCCTTCGAACGGAGCCTGTGGGCTGCCCGCCGTCGTGAGGCGGGGAGCATCGTGCACCGGGTCTGCCAGCTGCGCGGCAGTGTCGGCGGACTCTGGCTCGAGACGGAACTGGGTGAAGGGGCACTGCTGGGGGCCGCCCACGAGTTCGGCTTCGACGTCCTGGGTCTGAGCCACAGCGCCGCGCAGGTCGAGCATGCTCAGGAGCTGGGCCTGGAGTCCCGCGCCCTGGACCTCCTGCAGCTGGAAGGCGAGGAGCTCTTCGACGTGGTCTCCCTGGTGGGTTGCCTGGAGCGCAGCCCCTTCCCGGCCGTGCACCTCGAGCGCGCCCGGGAGCTCCTGCGTCCGGACGGAGTGCTCTTCGTGCGCACGCCGAACGTGGACTCGGCCCTCTGGCGCGAGCTCGACCGGCGCGGCGAGAACCCCCACTGGGACTCGACCGAGGTGGTGCACGGCTTCAGCCGCGAGCACCTCTACTGGGTCCTGCGCCAGCAGGGCTTCGAGCCCTGCGACTTCCGCCTGAGCGAGGGGGACGACCTGGGCATGGACGTCTGCGCCGTGCGGGCCGAGGACCTGGCCCCGGTGGAGTTCAACGCTCCGCAGTAGGTGACGGGGCGTCGAGGGACGATGCCCCGGCACGCTCCGCCCGCGCCGCCAGCCCGGCGTGCAGGATCCACTCCAGGGCCTCGGCGGGCGCGGCGCCGAAGGAGCCCAGGAGCTGGGAGTAGTAGACCGTCGCCTCCGTCAGGGCGCACAGGCTGTTGAGCTCGAGGAACACGAGCCGGTCCTCGCGCTGGTCGTAGAAGGCGTCGATGCGCGAGTAGCCGCGCACCCCGAGGGCCTGGCCGATGGCTGCGAAGCGCTCCCGCAGGCTGTGCACGCGTACCTCGCCGAGGAGGGCGTCGAGCTCCAGGTTGGTGCCGAAGCCCTGCTGGAACTTCTCCTCCAGCGAGAGCTCCGCGGCCCGCGCGATCGTCAGGCTGGGGGTTGCGGCCACCAGCCTGCGCCCGGGGGGCTCGCAGACCGCGCAGGTCAGCTCGAGGTAGCGGCGCTCCGCGAGCCAGCGCTCGAGACTCCGGGCGTTCCAGTCGCCCTCGGGCAAGGGGGCGGCTTCGGGATCCACCAGGGCCTCTTCGAAGAGCCAGCGCTCGGGGGGAGGCTCGGGCAGGGCCAGGGGGCGCGAGCCCGGACCGAAGGCGCCCGCCGGGAGGGAGGCGCGCATCTCGACCAGCGCGTGTACGAAGGTCGCCAGGTCGTCGCCGTCCGAGAGCACCTTGACGCCGGTGGAGCAGCCGTCCCGCGCGGGCTTGACCACGACCCGTCCGGCGCCGAGCTCCCGGGACAGGGACCGGAAGCGCGCACCCCAGGCGGGCTCCCGGACCCACTGCAGCAGCTCCTGGCGCTCGACCAGCCGCTGGCGGGGCACGTCCACACCCGCGAGGGACGCACGCCCCAGAGCGCGGGCGGCCTCGACCTTGTCGGCGCACAGGCGGCTGCACTCGGGACCCGGGCCGTTGTAGGGGCGGCCGAGCGCCTCGAGGGCCGTCTGGAGGGTGCCGTCCTCTCCGGGGCCGCCGTGCAGGGCCAGGAAGACGAAGTCCGCGTGCTCCACCGCCGGAGCCAGCTCCGTGGTCGGGCCCACCCGCAGGTGGCGGGCCACGCCACCCTCGGTGCCCAGGGCGCGGCCCAGGGGCCGGGCGGCGAGCTCGACCGCCATGCGTCGCTCGGGGTCGTCGATCAGGGCCTGGATCTCGTGCACGTCGTGGTGCAGGGCGACGAAGAGCCCCACCTCCGTGAAGCGCGCCGAGCGGTCCATGAAGACGAACCGCAGGTCGTAGCCCGCCGAGGCCAGCACCAGGCCCACGAAGATGCCGCTCTGGCGCGAGACCTGGCGCTCGCTGGTGGGGCCGCCGAAGAGCACGTGCACCCGCTCCCGGTGCGGGCGCGCGCTGCCCGCGCGCAGGGCGACGGGGACCCCCGCGCGTGCGGCGGCGCGCCGCACCAGGTGGCCCACCAGCTCCCCGTGGCCGAGGCCCGCCAGGGCCGTCTGCAGGAAGCCGAAGCTCGAGAAGCCCATGCCGCTGATGCCGTTCACGTCCGTCAGCACGACGCGCGGCTCCCGGTCCCCGTCGCCGGGCTCGTAGAAGCCGTCGATGCGGGCCATGTCGCGCAGGCCGAGGGCTTGCCAGGCCTCCAGGGCCGCGGCCCGCAGGCGCTCGGCGGCGCCCAGGTCGCGCAGGGGCGTGTGCAGGCGCGCGCCGCTGCCGTGCAGGTACTTGGCCCGGGTGTCGTAGAGGGCCGCGCCGGGCTCCACCTCCGTGGGCAGCAGGGCCAGGGGCCCGTCCTCGTTCTCGAGCACCACGATCGAGACCTCGATGCCCCCGAGCATGGCCTCCACCAGCACCTCGTCGTCGAGCTCGAGGGCGCCCCGCACGGCCCGCTCGAAGGCCACGCGATCGTCCGGCACGAGGCGCACGCCGATCGAAGAGCCGCCGCGGTTGGGCTTGACCGCGCACAGCAGGTCCCCTTCGCCGCGGGCCCAGCGCCGGGCGCGGGCGAAGAGGGCCTCCGGCTCCCGGGACCAGGCGGCGGCGTCGAAGCGGAAGTGCTCCGGCGCGGGCAGACCCGCGGCCGCCAGGCGCTCGTAGCAGCGGGCCTTGTCGAAGCTGTCCGCCAGGGCGGAGGGGGGGCTGAAGACGTAGGCCACCCCGAGGGTCTCGAGGCGCTGCTGGAGCCGGCCGTCCTCTCCGAAGGCCCCGTGGATCAGGGGCACGACCACGTCCTGGTCCAACAGGTGGCGGTCGAGGGCCTCCTCCGTGAGCAGCGTGTCCGGGGCGAGCTGACCCTCGAAGTCCTCGCAGGTGCCCGCGTAGTGGTAGGCCCGCGGCAGGACCCAGGCCCGCTCGGTGCGGTCGAAGAAGAGCACGGAGAGCTCCACCTCCGGCTCCACCGCGAGCCAGGTCACCCAGGGCTTCAGGGAGCCGGCAGAGATGTTGCGCTCCTCGCTCGGACCGCCGAAACACAGGCAGATCTTGACCATCCCCTCCTGCGTACCATTTCGGGGCGGGGACTGGAATCGCGCGCCGGTGAATCCCGGCGCCCACGGCCGAGGGTCAGCGTCCCCCGGCGAGGGGGCCGCACACGCGGTTCTTGCCGCAGTGCTTGGCCCTGTAGAGGGACTCGTCCGCGGTCCGGAACAGGTCGCTGGGCGCGGCGGCGCGCCTGCCGGCGGTGAAGGACACGCCGAAGGAGGCCGTCACGGGCAGGCGCTGGCCGTTCCACGTGATGACGGCGCCCTCGATCAGACAGCGCAGGCGCTCGGCCAGGGCCAGGGCCTTGCGCAGCTCGGTCTGGCTCAGGAGCACGACGAACTCCTCGCCTCCGAAGCGTGCCAGCAGCGCGCCGCCGCGCAGCTCGTCTTGCAGGCGCACGCCCACCTCGAAGAGCACGTGGTCCCCGGCCGCGTGGCCGTGGGAGTCGTTGATGGCCTTGAAGTCGTCCAGGTCGAGCAGGACCAGGCACACGGGCCGGCCGTGGCGCCGGGCGTGCTGGTGTTCGCGCTCCAGGCAGGCCGTGAAGTGCTGCTTGTTGTAGAGCCCGGTCAGGTCGTCGCGGGTGGCGGAGTGGTAGAGCTTGCGCTCGTAGACCTGCTCCAGGGTGTCCCGGAAGTTGAAGCGCAGGACCACGGCCCCGCCCACCTGGAGCTTGGCTCCGTCGTGGAGGGGGTGGGGGAGCTCGCCCAGGCTGCGGCTGCCGAGCAGGGTGCCGTTCTTGCTGCCGCAGTCGCGCACGGACGCGCTGCCGTCCTCGCACAGCTCGAGCACCGTGTGCTCCCGGGAGACCTGGTCCTCGTCCAGGCGCACGTCGGCCTCCAGGCCGCGGCCGATGGAGGTGCACCCGATGGACAGGGGGTAGACGCGGCCCGCCTCGGCGCCGGTGATCACCGTCAGCCAGGCTCGCCGGCTGCTGCGGTGGAGGGTGGGCTGGCCTGGAGCCCAGAGTGCGGTCTCTTCGAGCTCTTGCATGGGAGTGATGCCGCGCGGCGAGGGCGGTCGCCGTGACGGGGCATCGACAGGGGGAGCGCGTGGCTCCAGCTGAATATGCGATTTCTTATTGGGCCGGGGCCCTCCCGCGGGGCCCCGTGCGCCTCCGAGCACCCAAAAAAGGACCGGAGGACGGCCCACACGACCGCCCTCCGGATGGCAAGAAGACCGAGCGAGGGGGAAGGACCCTCATGGGCCCGGTCATGGCTCGAGCGGAGCGCCTCTCCCCGCGCTGGGGCACCAGGAGCTAAACCTTCGACCGATCGCTGCACCGAGTCACCGCAACCAGGGAGCGTCCGTCCCCAAGGGGAGATGCGAGGGTCGCCGGTGCACCCGGAGAGGCGTTCCGCAATCGAAGCCAACGAAAGGTACCCCCCGATTTCGGGCGGGGCTTTCGAGGGGATTTATTTTCTCCTCTTGCGGCGGCGGCGCCTTCGGCCCCGGCGGGCTCGGCGACGCTCCTCCTCGACCTCCTCCGGGGCCAGGTCGAGGGCCGCACGGTAGCGCTCCTCCCAGCCCTTGTAGATGTCCCAGCCCTCCCCGCGGGCCTCGCAGCGCAGGCGGAACAGGGCCAGAGCATCGGGGAACTCCTCGGAGAGGCAGAACAGACGCGGTCGGAAGCGGCGCCCGAAGGGGCCGACGAAGTTGCGCTGCTGGAAGATGATGCGGCGCGCCCGGCCGGCGTCCCGGCGCGAGATACGAGCGTTCCCGGTGAGGCCCTCGAGCACCTCGCCGGTGACGTGGTGGTACTCGCCGGGGGGGCCGTCGAGGGTGCGCGTCTGGGGGTCCGCCTGGCGCTCGGCCATGTCGTGGTGGAGGATCGCCAGGCAGACGGCGGTGCTGGGCTCGAAGCCGTCGTGCACGTGGGCGTCCAGGGCCTCGAGCAGGCCGCTGAAGGCGGCCGCGCGCTTCTGGTCCGCGGGGATGGCGCTTCCCACCGGGCCCAGGTGGGCGTGCAGGTCGGGCAGGATGACCTCGAGCACCCCGCACTTGCGCATCTTCTGGAAGGCGCCCAGGGCCGTGCCCGAGCGCATCAGGCGCAGGATCTCCTCCAGCACGCGCGGGGGCGCGGAGCGTGCCAGCTCGGGAGCGCTCGCGGTCATGGCCTCCCAGGTGGCGTCGTCGATGCGGAAGCCCAGGCGGGTGGCGAACTTGATCGCCCTCAGGATGCGCACGGGGTCCTCGGGGATGCGCAGGGCCGGGTCGCCGATGGTGCGCAGGACGTTGTCCTCCAGGTCCTGCAGGCCCCCGACGTGGTCGATGATCTCCCCGGCTGTGGGGTCCAGCAGGAGGCCGTTGACCGTGAAGTCCCGGCGACGGGCGTCCTCGGCCGCGGTGCCGTAGGTGTTGTCCTCGAGGATCAGGAGGTCCTCGTCCTTCTGCGGGTCGCGCTCCTCGGGCTCGGCCCGGAAGGTGGCGGTCTCGATCACCGTGTCCGCCCCGTAGCGAACGTGCACGAGCCGGAAGCGGCGCCCGATGATGTGGCTGTTGCGGGGGAACAGGCGTCGGATCTGCCGCGGGTGGGCCGCGGTGGCCACGTCGTAGTCCTTGGGGCTGACGCCGATCAGCAGGTCGCGCACGCAGCCGCCGACCAGGTAAGCCTCGTGTCCGGCTCGCTGCAGGCGCGAGACGACCCGCAGGGAGTGCTCGCCGCGGATCTCCCGAACCAGGTCGGAGGCGTCGATGCACTCCGCTTCCCCGTCGGATCCCGGGCGGGAGGAGGAGGTCGGACGGGGATCGGGGTCGAGGCTCATCGGCGGGTCCGGCCACACGGGCGACAGGCGGGCATCGAACCGGGCGGACGGCAAACTGTAGTCCCGTGCGTTCCTGGAGCAAGGGATCCGGCCCGGGAGCGGCTTCCGCCCCCCGTGAGTCTTGCGGGGGCCCAGGGGGGCCGCTAGGCTTCCCGCTCCCCTAGGGCAGTAGCTCCAATTGGTTAGAGCGACTGATTCCAAATCAGTAGGATCGGGGTTCGAGTCCCTGCTGCCCTGCCACTCCCCCAGGCCAGAATCCTCCGGTCAGCGCCCGGCTGCCCTCACAGGCTCCCAGGGCGCTTCCGGCGGACCACCGCCCCGGCCCACGCGTTCCCCCCATGAGCCGATCCCCCGACGCCGATCCCGAGGACCTGGAGAAGGATGGCGAGGCCTTCGAGGAGCCCGAGCTCGACGAGGACCTGGCCACGATGGGGGGCATCGACCCCGACGACCTCGAAGACCTCGACGAGGGTGAGGAGGGTGACGAGGCTGGCGAGGGTGAGGAGGCTGGCGAGGAGGGCGACGGTGAGGAGG
>CAZQAT010000081.1:0-21938 GCA_964591315.1 uncultured Planctomycetaceae bacterium | reverse complement strand
AACGCAGTTGGGTCCCAATGCGTCAAAGCCTCATGAATAGGCCGGGCTAGTCCGCTCGCCGTCCAGCCGCCCACGCGCTGTCGAGGGGTGAGGGGGCGCGCTTGCGCGCGGGGCGCAGATTGACCAGGCGGTGCGATTCCGCCGCCTTGGGACGAATGCGCCGATAAAGGCGTTGGTCTCTCGAACACCGTCGTGTCTCATCCCCCCGAGGTCCGACCGTGCTCCAGCTCTTCCGCAACCGCTCCTTCAGCGCCCTGACGGTCACCCAGTTCCTGGGGGCCTTCAACGACAACGCCTTCAAGCAGCTCGTCCTGCTGCTCTCCCTCTCGACGGCGCTGCCGTGGATCGCGGAGACGCCGTGGGTGGGCCAGTGGGGGCAGTCCCTGGGGCTGGCGCTCTTCGCCTCGCCCTTCGTGCTCTTCGGCGTGCTGACCGGCTCCCTGGCGGATCGCTTCAGCAAGCGCAGCATCATGGTGGCCGCCAACGCGGGCGAGGTGCTCGTGATGGGGCTGGGGGCCCTGGCGATCTTCCTGGAGCGCTTCGAGCTCGTGCTCGGCGTGCTCTTCCTGATGGGGCTGCAGAGCGCCTTCTTCGGGCCGAGCAAGTACGGCTCGATCCCCGAGATCACCGAGCGCAAGGAGCTCTCCCAGGCCAACGGCTGGATCCAGATGACCACCTCGGTGGCGATCGTGCTCGGCACGGCCCTGGGCGGGGGGCTGTTCGAGGCCTTCGCGGGGCGGCTGCTCGTGCCGACGGGGATCTTCGTCGGCATCTCGGTCCTGGGGCTCGTGTCGAGCCTCTATCTCGCCCCCCTGCCCGCCGGGGCACCGGGGCGGGCGATCGCCTGGAACCCCCTGCGAGAGGCCTGGCGCCAGTGGGGCGTGGTGCGCGGGGACCGGCCGCTGGTGCTCTCGCTGCTGGCCAGCGCGGTCTTCTGGATGATCGGGGCGGCCATGATGCTCGTGGTCAATCGCTACGGCAGCTGGCTCGGGCTCGAGGGGGGCGCCATCGCGCTGCTGCTCACCCTGCTCTCGATCGGCATCGCCCTGGGGTCCCTCTGCGCAGCGCGCCTCTCCGGGGAGCGCATCGAGAGTGGCTTGATCCCCGCGGGGCTCGTGGGCATGGCGGCCTTCGCGGGCCTCGTGACGCTGTTCCCCGAGTCCGCGAACGGCCTGCGCCTGTGCCTGTTCGGCACCGGCTTCAGCGCGGGCCTGTTCAGCGTGCCGATCCGGGCCCTGATCCAGCACCTGCCGCCCCCCGAGGACCGCGGCTCGGTGCTCGGACTCTCGGAGGTGCTCGACTTCGTGGGCATCTTCCTGGCCTCGGGGCTCTTCGCCCTGCTCGACGGCGTGGTCGGGCTCGAGCCGCCCTCGCAGCTCGCCGTGCTGGGCCTGCTGACCTTCCTGTTCTTCGCGGCCTCGATCTTCTACACGGCCGAGTTCGCCCTGCGCTTCTGGCTGGCGCTGGTGATCCGCAGCGTCTACCGCATCCAGACCGTGGGCATCGAGCACGTGCCGCGCCGCGGCGGGGCGCTGCTCGTGGTGAACCACCTGTCCTACGTGGACGCCTTCCTGGTCTCCGCCTCCATCGGCCGGCCGGTGCGCTTCATGATGTACCGGGACTTCTTCGACCTGCCGCTGGTGGGGAGCTTCGCGCGCTGGGTGGGGGCCATCCCGGTCTCCGGAGAGGACAGCCGCGAGGCCAAGGAGGCCTCGATCGCCAACGCCGCCCGCCTGCTCGAGCAGGGCGAGCTGGTGTGCATCTTCGCCGAGGGCTCGATCTCCCGCAGCGGCAGCCTGCTCGGCTTCCGCAAGGGCCTCGAGCGCATCTCCCGCCTGGCCCGCACGCCGATCCTGCCCGTGGCCCTGGACGGCGTGTGGGGCAGCATCTTCAGCTTCGAGGGGGGGCGCTTCTTCTGGAAGCGCCCGCGGCACCTGCAGGAGCCGGTGCAGGTGCACATCGGCGCCCCGATGGAGAGCGACAGCGCCGCCTGGCAGGTGCGGCGTGAGGTGCAGGAGCTGATGGGGGTCTCGCGCAGGCGTTTCGGGGGCAGCGAGGACACCCTGACCGAGCGCTTCCTGGTGGCGGCGCGCCGCTACCGAGGGCGCACGGCGGTGGTGGACAGCACGGGCAGGCGCCTGAGCTACGGACGCCTCCTGGCGGGCTCCCTGGCCCTGGCCCGGGTCCTGCGGCGCGAGCTCGGGGACGAGCGGCGCGTGGGGCTCTACCTGCCCCCCGGCGCCGGCGCCGTGGTCGCGACCCTGGCTGTGGCCCTGTGCGGCAAGGTGCCGGTGCACCTGAACTACTCGCTGGGGGCCGCCGCCCTCGCCGACCCCATCCGCCGGGCGGGCCTGCGCCACGTGCTCAGCTCGCCGCGCTTCCTGAAGGCCCTCGGGGAGGGGGAGCCCCTGCCGGGCGGGACGCTCATGCTCGAGGAGCTGGCGACGCGCATCGGGACCGGCGACAAGCTGCGGGCCCTGTGCTCGTCCCTGCTGCCCGCGGCGCTCCTACGGCGCGTCCTGCGGCCGGTGCGCTCGCCGGAAGCCGTGGCGACGATCCTGTTCTCGAGCGGCAGCACGGGGCGGCCCAAGGGGGTCGTGCTCTCCCACGGCAACGTGCTCTCCAACGTGCTCGCCGTGGCCCAGGCCATGGCCCTCGACGAGCGCGACCGGGTGCTCGGGGTGCTGCCCTTCTTCCACAGCTTCGGCTTCACGGCGACTCTCTGGGCGCCGCTCCTGCACGGGGCCACGGCGGTCTACCACAACCGCCCGACGGACGCCCAGACCATCGGGGAGCTGGCCCGGGCCGAGGGGGTCACCCTGAGCCTGGCGACGCCGACCTTCTACCAGGCCTGGATGCGGCGCATCCCGGCCGAGGCCTTCGCCAGCATGCGCCTGGCCGTGGTGGGCGCCGAGAAGCTGCAGCGGGCCTTCGCCGAGGCCTTCGCCGAGAAGTACGGCACGGAGCTCTTGGAAGGCTACGGCTGCACGGAGCTCTCGCCCGTGGTGTGCGTCAACATGCCGGACACGAGCGAGGTGCCCGACCACGAGAGCGCCTCCCGGGAGGGGACCGTCGGCCGCCCCCTGCCCGGGGTGACCGTGCGCGTGCTCGACCCGGACTCCGGGCAGGAGCTCGGTCCGGGCGAGCAGGGCTCGGTGGTGGTCAGCGGCCCGAACGTGATGCAGGGCTACCTGGACGAGCCCGAGCGCACCGCCGAGGTCCTGCGGGACGGCTGGTACGACACGGGCGACGTGGGCCTGATCGACCGGGACGGCTTCCTGGTCCTGACCGGCCGCCGCTCGCGCTTCGCCAAGATCGGCGGGGAGATGGTGCCCCAGGGCCGGGTGGAGGAGGAGCTGCAAGGCCTCGTCGCGGGGCTCTGCGACGCCCGCGGTGTGGACCCCGAGGCGCGCCCGGAGCTGGCGGTGACCTCCGTGCCCGACGACCGCAAGGGCGAGCGGCTGGTGGTCCTGCACACGGCGCTGCCCTTCGAGCTGGAGGCCCTGGTCGAGGCCCTGCGCCAGAGCGAGCTACCGGCGCTCTTCCAGCCGCGGCCCGACCAGTACTTCGAGGTGGCGGGGGTCCCGAAGCTCGGGACGGGGAAGACCGACCTGAGGGGGCTGAAGGAGCTGGCGCTGGACCTCTGCCCGTGAGGGGCGCCGGAGCTCCTCAGTCCGCGACCGCCACGAAGCGCGCGGGGTCCACCGCCCGGGCCACGTCCGGGTCGACGTCGTTCTCGAGCAGGAGCCCGGCCGCGAGCCGCCCGACGCCGACCGAGGTCGACATGCCGTGCCCGCCGAGACCGGCGACCCAGAACAGCCCGTCCACGTCCGGGTCGGAGCCGATGGCGAAGTCCGGGTCCGGGCAGAAGGTGCGCATGCCGGCCCAGAAGTGCGCGGCCTGGGCGTCCTCGAAGCCCGTCAGGCAGCGGGTGGTCTTCTCCGCGATGCGCTCGAGGACCTCCTCCAGGGCCTCGCAGCGGTCCGGATCCACCGCGTCCTGGTCGCAGGCGCAGACCATCAGGCCGCCGGACTCGGGGCGCACGTAGAACTGGTCCGGCTCGGACCAGACGATCGGCCAGCGGGGGTCGATGCGCTCCTCGGCGGCGGTCACCAGCAGGTGCCTCCGGCGGGGCTCGAAGTCCAGGCGCGAGCCCACGTGGCGCGCCAGGGGGCGGGCCCAGCCACCGGCCGCGATCACGACGCGCTGCGCCTCGATGCGCTCACCGTCCTCGAGCTCGACGCCCACGACCCGCCCGGCCTCGGTCAGGAACTCCCTGACCGACGCCCCCGTGCGCAGGCGGGCGCCGCCCTCCAGGGCGTCGTGCACGAGGCCGTCGAAGAGGGCCGCCACGTCGAGGTGCCCCTCGTCGCGCACGAGCAGCGCCCCCTCCGCCACGCCCGCGTAGTGGGGGGCCAGGGTGCGCAGCTCCGCCGGGCTGAGCTCCGTCACGCTCCCCGGCTGCTTGCGCGCGCGCCAGCGCTCGAGGGCGCCGCGGTCGAAGGACGAGATCACGAGCACGAGCCCCACCGGGTCGATCAGGGGCACCTCGCTGAAGCCCGAGGGCGGTTCCTGCAGGAAGGCGAAGGTCTCCAGGGTCAGCTCCGTGGTGGCCGCCTCGCCGGTCAGGGTGCGCAGGATGCTGGCGTTCTTCGCCGTCGAGTGGGCGCCGAGCTGGCTCTCCCGCTCGAGCAGCACCACGTCACGGGCGCCGGCCCGGACCAGGCTCCGGGCGGTCGTCACGCCGGCGACGCCACCGCCGACGATCAGGATGCGTTCGTTGCGGTCCAAGGGGGATCGTCCTTCCGGGGTCGGGCGCGCCCGACCCCGGCGCTCTACAGCAGCGCGTCCACCTGTTCGAGGATCGCGTCCGCCCCGCCCATCAAGCTCGTGAAGCTCGAGGTCCAGGCGATCTTGCCCTCCCGGTCGAGCAGGATCTGGGTCGGCACCATGCCGACGCCCAGGGCCTCGAGGGCCTGGGCGTCCGCGAAGGTCCAGTTCAACTCCAGATCGGTGGAGGCGATGAAGGCCTTGCCCTGCTCCGGATCCTCGTGGGCGTTGACGGCCAGCATGACCACGCCCTTCTCGGCGTAGCTCTCCTCGTGGGGGCTCATGGCACGCATGAGCTCCTTGCAGCCGTTTCAGGTGGAGCCCCAGAACTCGAGCAGCACCACCTGACCGCGGTAGTCGGCGAGGGCGATCTCCTCGCCCTCGAGACCGGTGAAGGTGACCTGGGGCGCCTCGGCCCCGAGCACCACGTCGGGGCTCAGCTTGCCGGACATCCAGTACAGCCCGGCGCCGCCCAGCAGGAGGATCAGCAGCAGGCCCGCGCCCGCGATCTTTAACAACTTCATGGCCTCGGTTGTACCCGCTCGGGAGGCCCGCGGCAGGGGGGCAGTGGGGCTCTTTTCGCGACGCGCGGAGAGGCCCGCTTCGAGGCCTCAGCGGAAGGCCCACTGGCAGCGCAGCTCGACCCCGAGCACCGTCGCCGTGGCCCCGGACCCGAAGCGCCGGCTGGCGCCGTCCCAGCTCAGGCGCCAGGCGGCGTCCGCGCGCTCCAGCTCCCACACCTCCGGATCCCCGGCGACCATCACCGCCAGGCCGTGGCGCAGGTCCGTGGCGCTCGTGCGCGCCGGGTCGTCGCCCAGGGGAGGCCGGGGTCCGCGGAAGCCGCCGCGCTTGCGCTCTTGCTTGCCCGGCCCCGCGAGCTGCCGCCGGTAGCCCAGGTCCCAGACGTCACCGCGGCTCAGCCGCGCCAGCCGCGCCCCCTCGACGCCGCGCCGTGGGCGCCTTGCCCGCCGCAGGTCGAAGGCCAGCAGGCTGCCCGGACCGAGCACCTCCAGCCGACCCCGCTCGCGCTCCCAGCGCAGGGCCACCTCGCCCGAGAAGTGCAGGCCTGCATCGACGTGGGTGCGGTGCAGGGCCTGCAGCAGGCGCAGGGGCGAGCCACCCTCCCAGCCGTCGGCATCGAAGAGGGCCCGCGGGCCCGAGCGGACCGCCACCCGCTCGCTCCAGACCTGCTCGCGCCGGCGCGGGTTGCGCTCCTCGCCCTTCAGCTCCGCCTTCGGGACGGAGACGCCGCCGGAGAGGAAGGCCGCCGCGCCGCCGTGGGCGATGATCGGTCGCTTCGAGGCGAGGAAGAGCTTCAGACCCTCGGCCAGGCGGGTGCGGCCCTCTTCGGGGTGGACCGTCTCGTACCAGGCCAGGAAGTCTCCACCGCGCAGGACGAGCACGTCGGCCGCCACCAGGGCGCGCTCGAGGGCCGGGTCGTTCGCGGCCCGGGCGTCCCGCGGCGCGAGCACGCGGGTCCCCTCGGGGAAGGCCTCGGCCTCGCCCAGGGCGAGCACGAGGCGCCGCGCGTCCGGGCCGCCGATCTGGGCCAGCTCCTTCGCCAACTCCGCGTCCTCGAGCTCCTCCCGGGCCACGTAGGTGATCGTCGCCCGGTCGCGCTCCGTCGCCTCTCGCGGCACGGAGGAGGGGCAGACGGTCAGGGCGCACAGGGCGAGGGCGGCGAGGGGCGTCATCGAGCCCTCCTAGTCCCGCGCCCCGTAGCCGTCACGGCAAGAGCCCCCGCAGGTCGATCACCTTGGCCAGGGCCGTGTGCACCAGGGCGTGGGCGATGCGCCCGTCGAGGATGCCCGCCCGCACCTCCTCCTCGGAGAGGTGGCAGATGGCGATGTCCTCGCCCCCGTCCAGCTCCTGGGAGGCGGTGGGCTCGACGCCCTCCGCCAGGTAGTGGTGGCAGAGGTTGTCGTGGAAGGCCGGATTGGGCTGCACGCAGCCCAGGTAGGTCCAGGCGGCGGCGCTGTGGCCGGTCTCCTCCCGCAGCTCCCGCACGGCGGCGTCCCGGTGGGTCTCGCCCCGGTCGATCATGCCCCCGGGCAGCTCCCAGGTCATGGCCTCGACGCCGAAGCGGTACTGCTTGACGAACAGGAAGAGCCCATCGGCGTCCCGGGCCACCACGTTGACCCAGTCGGGGGTCTCGAGCACCAGGCGCCGGAAGCTCTGGCCGCTGCGGGGGTTGATCAGGGTGTCCATCCGCGGGCGGAAGAGCATCATCGAGTCCCCGCGCTCGCTCTCGACGCGCTCCCAGGGGCGCAGGCCGTCGGGGTCGCGGTGGATCTGGTGCTCGTCCTCTCCGGAGGTGGGGGGGTCGGGTTCGTCTCGCATGGGGGCGCTCTTCCCGCGCCGCGGCGGGGCCTGTAGTGTGCCGCACATGGAAGTCCCCGCCATCGCTCCGTCCGACACATTTCGCTTCCGCGCCCGGCGCCGGACCCGGTGGAGCGACGAGGACAACCAGCGCGTCGTCAACAACGCCGTCTACCTGACCCTGATCGAGGAGGCGCGCCTCGACTACTTCGGCGACCTGGGGCTCTTGGAGGAGAACCAGTTCCCCTTCGTCCTGATGCAGACGAACGTGCGCTTCCTGGCCCCGGCGGAGGGCGGGCAGGAGGTCGAGGTCGAGCTGCGGACCACGGGCATGGGGCGCACCTCGATCCGCCAGGCGGCCCGCGTGCGCAGGGTCGAGGACGGGCGGACCCTGGTGGAGGCGGAGGTGCTGCTGGTCGGCTGGGACAACGCCGCCCGGGCCAAGGCGCCCCTCTCTCCGGAGCTCCGCGCGCGGGTGGCGGAGTTCGAGGGCCTGCAGCCGGAAGCCGCCGGGGAATGAAGGACGAGCGCACGCGCGGCGTGCTGGTGCTGGTCGCCATCACCGCCATGTGGGGGGTCTCCTTCCCCCTGGTCGGTGAGGCCGTCGAGGGCCGCACGCGGGGGCAGGTGCTGCTGTTCCTGTTCCTGCGCTTCGCCCTGGCGACCGTGGCCTTCCTGCCGGTGCTGCGGCCCCTGGTGCGGGCCTCGGTCGGGCGCGGGCGCGGGCCCTGGGCTCTGTCCCTCGGCATCGGCGTGCTCTTCTTCGTGGGCTTCCTGCTGCAGAGCTTCGGTCTGCAGCACACCAGCCCCAGCCGCAGCGCCTTCGTGACGGTCCTGAGCGTGCCGATGGTGCCCTTCCTGGCGGCCCTGCGGCACCGCCGGGCGCCGAGCCGGGTGCACGTGGTCGGCTCGCTGATCGCCACCCTGGGGATCGGCCTGGTGCTCTCCCCCGGAGGACGGCTGGCCCCGAACCTGGGGGACTGGCTGACCCTCGCCAGCGCCTTCGTCTTCGCCCTGGTGGTGCTCTGGATCGAGCACGCCACCCGGCGCGCCCCGACGATCATCGTGGCCGTGGGGCAGATCGCGGGGGTCGCCCTGTGCGCGGCGGTGAGCCTCCTGTTCGTGCCCGTGGAGCTGCCGGAGACCTGGCCCGGCCTGTGGGTCGGGGTGGGGGTGACCGGCCTCGTGTGCACGACACTGGCCCTGGGGGGCATGACCTGGGGCCAGGCCCGGGTCAGCGCCGAGGTCGCGGCGGTCATCTTCGCCCTGGAGCCGGTCTTCGCCACGATCTTCGTCGTGTCCTTCTTCGGCGAGGCGCTCGGCCAGCTGCAGATGCTGGGCGGGCTGGTGGTCTTCGTGGCCGTGGCCTGGTCCGCGCGGGTGCCCGTGGAGGCGGGGCCTTGATCCCCTGCCTGCGGGGGGGACACTTGGGCGGCCCCATGCGTCGACTCCCCCTGCTCCTCGCCCTCCTGCTCGCGGGCTCCGCCCAGGGCGCGGAGGTCGTGCGCCAGGAGAGACTGGTGCTCGAGAACGAGAACCTGCGCCTCGTCTTCGATCGGACCTCGGGGGAGCTGCGCCAGGTGGAGAACCTGGTCACCGGCCAGCGCCTGCTGCCCGACGGCCCCGGCGCCAGCCGCCTGCCCAAGGTCACGCTCCAGGGCCGTGGCGGGGCGCGCCTCTTGGCCTTCGAGTTCCAGGTGCTGGAGGACAGCGACGAGCGCCGTGAGCTGCGCCTCCTGTGGACCCACGACGGGGCCGTGCAGACCGAGGTGCGCGCGGTGCTCGAGCGCGGGAGCGAGATGGCCTTCCTGTGGCCGCGGGTGATCAACTCGAGCAGGGCGGCGGTGACCGGCTTCACCTACCCCAACTTTCCGCGCCTCCAGATCCTGGGGGCGGAGCCTGCCGACGACGTGCTGGTGCACGCCTTCACGCGCGGGATGAAGATCCGCAATCCGCGCCGCTCCCTGGACCTCTCCCACAACCCGATCGGCGTCGCCCGCTACCCCCAGGCCTACAACGGGATGACCCACCAGCTGGTGGACTACTACTCCGAGGGGGACGACGGCACGCCAGCCGGGGGCTTCTTCTTCGCCACCTTCGACCCCCACGTCACCGAGAAGTCCGTGTCGGTTCGGGTCGAGGGCGGGGAGCTGGCCATGACCTGGGCCTACAACGCCTGGGACAGGCACCCGGGCAGCGGCATGGAGCTCGACTTTCCCTTCGTGATCGGGGCCAACGTGACCGGCGACTGGTACCGGGCCGCCGACCACTACCGGGAGTGGGCCCTCTCCACCGAGTTCTGCAGCGCCGGTCCGAACGTGGAGCGGCGGGGCACGGAACGCGCCGCCTGGCTGTTCGAGGACATCGGCGCGGCGACCTTCGGCCTCTCCACCAGCGTGGACCAGTCCCCCTGGCTCGAGGCCTACGCCGAGGTGGTCGGCGCGCCCCTCTTCCACGTGATGGGCTACGACTGGCAGAAGCCCAAGGGCCGCGGCGAGCCGCGCGGGGACACGCCCCACGAGCTCGAGTTCCGCTTCGACTCGGAGAACGTGCGCACGCTCGAACGCCTGGGCCACCCCTGGGCCGTCTTCCTGGCGGACCTCAAGACGTCCTTCCTGCCCCTCGAGATGGCCTACGAGGTGGGCCGTACCACGGTCGAGGTGGTGCCGCGCATGACGCCGGAGGCCTGCCCCAAGGCCGAGCTCTGGCGCCACCTCCACGCCGAGCGCGCGGCCCAGGTGATGGAGTACTCCGGCGCCACCTCCTTCTACAGCGACGCCTCGGCGCCCAACCGCGAGCTGGTGTGCGAGAACACCGAGCACGGCCACCCCCGTGGTCGTGGGCGCTGGATGCTCGAGGGCTTCCGCGAGATGTACGCGAACACCCGGGCCGAGCTCCAGGCGACCTGCGGCAGCTACGTGCCCCTGGGGGTCGAGCTGATGCACGAGGGGCTCCTGTCGTCCTTCGACTACTACCAGGTGCGCAACGGCGGCGGCTTCATGGGCGTACTCGAGGGTGGCTTCTACCGCGGCCTGCAGCTGAACGGCCTGGCGGAGACGGTGCCGGTCTTCAACTACATCTACCACGACTACATGCCGCTGGCCCTGGACGGCTGCGGCAAGCTGAGCGAGCGCATCGGCGACGTCTACTACTGGATGGCGGCGCGGGTGCTCCTGCAGGGCAGCGTCTTCGAGCTGAACCACGAGTTCTCCCCCCCGGAGCGCTTCCCGGGCATGTCGCGCGTGGGCCAGCTCCACTACCGGGACCAGCGCCACTTCGAGTGGATCGAGGAGGGTCACCCGGTCAACGACCCGTACGACCCGGCCAAGGGGGCCTTCTTCCGGGAGGTGGCTCGGGCCCGCACCGAGCTGGCGGGTGAGCTGCTGGCCTACGGCCGCATGCTGCCGCCCCTGGACGTGGAGAGCGCGCCGCTGGCCCTCGACTTCACCTACTACAACAACCTGGACTGGGGCGGAAAGTCGAACACGCTGCAGTTCGCGAACCAGTCGGGGAAGATCACCGTACAGACCGTGCTGCACGCGGCCTGGGGCTTCGAGGAGCGGCTCGGGCTCTTCTTCGTGAACCTGGCGGAGGAGCCGCGGCGGGTCGAGGTACCCCTGGACCTGGAGCGCTACGCCCCCTACGGCTTCGGTCGCTCGGGGACCGTGACCGCGCGCCGGCGCAGCACGGACGGGGAGCGCGAGCGGAGCCTGCAGGTGGGGGAGCGGGTGGTCCTCGAGCTGCCCCCCCGGCGCGTGGTCCTGCTCGAGCTCTGATCCGCCTGCGAACCGGGGCCCGCGGGTGGCCGCCCCGCGCCTCCCTGGATAGACTCCGGGCCGAATTCAGGACGGCGGCCTCCCCGGTCGATAGCGGGGGGCGCCGCGAGCGGCCCTCCCTCGGCCGCCGACCCCATGCGCATCCCCCTCCTCGACAAGCTCTTGCGACGCCTGGACCGCGGCCGCGGGAGCACCTCCGTCGACCTGGCGGAGTGGGAGGAGACCCACCGCAAGCGGATCCAGGGGGACCTGGCGGAGATCTGGCGGCACCTGCCGGAGGAGCTGGTCTTCGTGGACGTGGGGGCCAACGTGGGGCTCTTCGCGGAGGCCCTGCTGCGCGAGCGCCCCCGGGCCCGCGGCTACCTCTTCGAGCCGGTGCAGGACCTGCACTCCCGCTGCGCCGAGCGCTTCGCCGGTGACGAGCGCATCACCCTCGAGAAGTTCGCCCTGGCCCACGAGCCCGGGGAGGCGACCATCTACAAGGCCCGCTACAACCCCGGCGGCAACTCCCTCGTGCACGAGCTGATGTACGACAAGCGGGAGGTCTCCGAGGTGGTCGAGAACCCCGACCACCAGCACGAGGTCGTGCGGCTCGAGGTCTTCGACGAGTACGCGAGGGCGCGCGGCCTCGAGCAGGCCGACTTCGTCAAGACCGACACCGAGGGCTTCGACTACCGCGTGCTGCAGGGCATGATGGCCTTCTTCGAGGGCTGCGACCCCAAGCCCGTGATCCTCTCGGAGCTCATGAGCGAGGCCTACCACCCCTTCTGGGAGGACCAGCAGGCCGTGGTCGAGCGTCTCTACGCCATGGGCTACCAGGAGGTGGACATGTCCGGCATGAAGAAGGTGGACGACATCCTGTTCGTCCCGGAGGGCCGCTAGCCACAGGCGCGGACCATGGGCCTCGCCAAGCGGCTCCAGGACCTCCTGCGCAACCAGTTCCTGCGGGACACGAGCACCCTGCAGGTGGGGGCCATGCTCGTGGCCGGCGGGAACTTCCTGTCGGCGGTGGGGCTGGCCTTCCTCCTGGGCTCCGCCCGCCAGGGGGAGTTCTACGTGGCGGTCTCGCTCTACTCCTTCCTGTGGTTCCTGGTCAACCTGGGCCTGGTGGCCGTGACCGTCAGCCACGTGTCGGCGGCCCTGGCGGCGAAGAAGCGCGACGAGGCGGCCTCCTGGCTGGCCTACCTGCTCAAGGCCTACGGCATCCTGGGCAGCCTGGTGGCGACCGCGGCCGTCTTCGTCCTGCCCTGGGCCGCGGAGCACCTGGTGGAGGCCCGCCGCGAGGTCGGCGTCTACGCCGGCTTCCTGGCCCTGACACCCCTGCTCGACGTCCCGCGGGTCGTGGCGGGCGCGGGCTTCCAGGCCTCGCGGCGCATGGTGTCCCTGGCCCAGTCGGACAACGCCTTCGAGCTCGTGCGGGTCTTCCTGGTGCTCTTGGGAGCGCTGCTCACCGGCGACCTGCGCGGCCCCGTGATCGGCTCCCTGTGCGCCTCGCTGCTCGGCTCGCTGCTGGCCAGCGCGCTCTACCTGCGGGAGTGCAAGGAGCAGCCGGAGACCATGCTGCGGCCCGGCGAGATCCTGCGCCACGTGCGAGGCGTGCCCCTGCGCAAGGGGCTCTACCTGGGCCTGCGCATGGGCGCCGTGCAGAACCTCTCGGCCCTCGGCGTGCAGATCCTCCCGGCGCTCCTCCTGCAGAGGTTCGGCAGCTCCTCGTGGGTGGCCTACCTGCGCATCTCCCAGCGCATCCTGAACGTGCCCCTGATGCTGATGCAGGCCATCAGCCGCACGGCCCTGCCGGTCTTCTCGGAGCTGGCCGGAGCCAAGGACATGCGCAGGATGTGCCACGCCTACTTCCGCACCAGCATCTACAGCGGGCTGACGATCGGCGCGGGCATCCTGGCGTTCCTGCCCCTCCTGCCCTGGGTGCTCGAGGCCACCTTCCCGGAGGACTTCCGGGAGCCGATCCGCACCATCTGCTGGATCCTGACACCGGGCTACATGGCCCTGTCCTTCTCGACTGCCAACGACACCTTCTACCTGGTGACGCGCACGCTCAGGGTGGGCATCGTGGTCTCGATCGTCGGCTCCCTCTTCAACCTGCCCGCGGTGGCCCTGCTGGCCTGGGCATTTCCGACGGTGGGCGTGGCCTGGGGCCTGACGGTGATGATGTTCTGGAGCCTGTGGCACCCCGGCTACGCCTACTACTGGTACCGCAAGAACGTGGTCCACGGCACCGCGGGCAGCGCGCCGGTGGGCGGGGGAGCCACCTGAGGAGCGGACCCCGCGCGCGGTGCCTGCGCCGGGGCCCCCGGTCCAGGAGGGGGGCGTGGCCGCTCCGGCGGGTGGGATTCCTCCAGCCTTCGGCCTCCAGCGTTGGGAATTCGGCGGGGCCCTGCCGATAATGCCCCCGACCGGCCGAGCGCCGGCTCCCCGGCCCGATTCCCAGCGATCCATGAGCGCGAGCCCCGCCGCCACCGCCGTCTCCTCTCCCGCCCCCCACATCCCGGGCGTGCCCGCGGACCGTCGCCGGGCGATCGTGCTCGGCGCCAGCTCCGGCATGGGCGCAGCCCTGGTGCGCCAGCTCGCCGGCGAGGGCTATCGCGTGGCCGCCCTGGCCCGCAGCGCGGACAAGCTCGAGGAGCTGCGCGGCTCCTGCTCCACGGCCGCCGAGGCCGCCGGCGGCGAGGTGCTCGTGCGCGTCCACGACGTGTCCGACACGGACGCCGTTCCGGCGCTCTTCGAGGAGCTCGTGCGCGAGCTCGGAGGCCTGGACCTGGTCGTCTTCGCCGCCGGCATCATGCCCGCGGTCGAGCCCCAGGAGTACGACACCGAGAAGGACCTCGCCATGGTGGCGGTCAACCTCGCGGGCTGCATCGCCTGGTGCAATCCGGCGGCGAACTACTTCCGCACCCAGCGCTGGGGGACCCTGGTTGGGATCTCCTCGGTGGCGGGTGACCGCGGCCGCCGGGGCGCGCCGGTCTACGGCACCACCAAGGCGGCCATGAACGCCTACCTCGAGTCCCTGCGCAACCGACTCTCGGAGAGCGGCGTTCACGTGGTGACGATCAAGCCGGGCTTCGTGGACACGCGCATGACCCAGGGCATGGACGGCCTGTTCTGGCTGATCTCTTCCGAGGAGGCCGCGCGGCAGATCCTGGTCGCCGCCCGCGGCCGTGCCCAGGTGCGCTACGTGCCGCGCCAGTGGTGGGTGCTGATGACGGTCATCCGCTCGATCCCCTCCTTCCTGTTCCGCAAGCTCAACGTCTGAGCCGGCCATGTCCGCCATCTCCGCTCCGGCCGCGCACACGCGCTCCAGCTTCGAGTACGTCGAGGGCTGGGGCATGGCCGTCGGCCACTACAACCGGGTGCTGCGGCCGCGGGAGGTGGGGGAGATCGCAGCGGCCTACGACCTGGCGCGCGCGAGCGGCGTGCCCCTGACCCTGCGCGGCGCCGGCTGCAGCTACGGGGATCCGTCCTGCAACGACGCCGGGCACGTGCTGGACCTCTCGGGGCTGGACCGGGTGCTCGACTTCGACCCCGCGAGCGGCGTGATCGAGGTCGAGGCGGGGGTCTCCCTCGAGCAGCTCTGGAAGTATCTCCTGCCCCGTGGCTTCTGGCCCAAGGTCTGCTCGGGGACCATGTTCCCGACCACCGGCGGCGCGCTGGGGATGAACATCCACGGCAAGAACAACTACAAGGTCGGCACCTGGGGGGACAACACCCTCGAGTTCGACCTGGTGCTGCCGTCGGGGGAGCTGCGCACCTGCGACCGCGAGACGAACGCCGACCTGTTCCATGCCGCCATCGGCGGCCTGGGCATGCTCGGGACCATCAGCCGCGCCAAGCTGAAGACCGCCCGCATCCACTCCGGGGACATCGAGGTGCGCGGCATCTCGACGCGCACCCTGCGCGAGATGATGGAGGTCATCGAGGAGCGCAAGGCGCACGCTGACTACCTGGTGGGCTGGATCGACTGCTTCGCCGGCGGCGATCAGCTCGGCCGCGGGCTGATCCACGAGGCGAACTACCTGCCCGAGGGCGCGGACCCCGACCCCGCGCGCTCGCTGACCGTGGCCCACCAGGAGCTGCCCGCCAACATCATGGGCGTCCTGCCCAAGGAGCAGGTCTGGCGCGCGCTCTACCTGTTCAACCACGACCTGGGCATGCGCCTGGTCAACCTGGCCAAGTTCCACGCCGGGCGCGTGGAGCAAATGGGCGGGCCCTACCTGCAGTCCCACGCGGGCTTCAACTTCCTGCTCGACTACGTGCCGAACTGGAAGTGGGCCTACGGCCGGCGCCGCGGCTACGGGCTGATCCAGTACCAGCCCTTCGTGCCCCACGAGCACGCCCTCGAGGTCTACTCCGAGCTCCTCGAGCTCTGCCGGCGGCGGGGCTTCGTGTCCTACCTGGGGGTGCTCAAGCGTCACAAGCCGGACCCCTTCTGGCTGACCCACGCCCTGGACGGCTGGAGCTTCGCCCTGGACTTCAAGGTCACCCCGGCGCGCCGCGAGGCCCTCTGGCAGCACTGCCACGACATGACCGAGATCGTGCTCGCGGCGGGGGGCAAGTTCTACTTCGCCAAGGACCTGGTGCTGCGGGCCCAGGACGCGGAGCGCTTCTACCCCGAGGGACGCCTCGAGGCCTTCCGCGCCCTCAAGCGCGAGCTCGACCCCGAGGGCATCCTGCAGTCCGACGTCTGGCGCCGCATCCGCGGCTGACGGCCGGGGTCAGTTCTCCTCGCGGTAGTCGCCGCCCGAGTCGCCTGCGAGGCCGCGCAGGAGGTCGCTGGGCTTGCCCACGGCGATGCAGTGGATGACGACCTTGCGGGTCTCGTTCCAGCGCGCCACCTCGCGCCGGATGCGGCCGGGTTCGTTGATGGTGCCGCCCATGGGGTCGCCGTCGGTCAGCAGGTAGATCGTGTCGATGCGCCTGTCCTCGAAGGCGAGCTTCAGGGCGTCGTAGATCGCGGTGGCCCCGCCCGGCGTCTGGCGCTCCACGTAGCCGAGCACCTCCTTGCGGGACTTCTTGCCCATCTTCACCAGCTCGTCCGACCAGGCGAAGGCGTCGCTCGAGAAGAAGATCACGTTGAAGAGGTCGCCGGCGGGGTACTTCTCCAGCACGCCCACCAGCTGCTCCTTGGCGGCGTCGAGGCGGTTGCCGCTGCCGCTGCGCTCCTCCATGGAGCCGGAGACGTCCATGATGAAGCAGATGCGGTCGCTGACCACCTGCAGGCCGAAGAAGGTCGAGACCGTCTCGCTCGACTCGCGGCGCCGCTCGCGCTCGCGCTCGGCGAGCTGGGCGTCGAGTAGCTCGGGCACCTCGAAGGCGGCGCCCTCGGAGTCCCACCAGCGCTTCCAGCGCTGGTACGACGAGCCGTGGTCCTCGCCCGTGATCATGCGCAGGGTCCACAGCAGCTGGCGCCGGATCAGACCGCGGGAGCCGTTGATGCGCCCGATCAGGGCCGGCAGGGTCTCCTTCCGGCGCAGGTTGGCGAGCTGCTGCAGGGTCTCGCGCTGCACCAGGTGGTCGGGGTCGGAGAGCAGCAGGTAGAGCTGCTCGAGGGCCTCCGGCGTGCGCAGCTCCGCCAGGGCGACCGCGGCCCCCTGGCGGGTGGCCGGGTCCTTGGCCTTGGCGTGCTTCGCGAGCTCCCGGAGCCAGCCGCCATCGCCGCCGCGCAGCCTGCCGAGGCTGATGATCGCCCGCCGGCGCACGCCCTCGTCCTTGGACCTCGTGAGCTTGCCGAGGGCGCCCACGTGGGCGTCGGTCTCGCGGCCGTCGAGGGCCTCGATGGCGGCCAGCACCACCGCCGGGGCGGGGTCCTTGAGGGCGCCGACGAGGGCCTTCTCGACGCCGTCCGCCTCGCGCTCGGCGAGGGCCTCGACCACGGTTGCCTTGACCTGGGCCGGGACCTTCCTGTCGCGCAGGGCGCCGAAGAAGACCTTGTTGTTCGGGTTGCCTCCGAAGCGCTCCAGGTGGGCCACCAGGGTCGGGTGGTCGCAGGTGCGCCCGAGGCGGGCGTTGTCGAGGATCGTCTCGAGGCCGCCGGGGGTGCCGGCCTCGGCCAGGGAGCCGAGCAGGGGGCCGAGGCAGAAGGCCCGCACCACCTCGTCCTTGCTGCGGGACACGAGCCGCGTCAGGTCCGGGGCGGCCGAGTCGCCCATGCGCGCCAGGCCGCGGGCGGCGTTGCGCCGCACGGGCTGGCGGCTGGCGCCGCACTGCTCGACCAGGAAGGCCACGGCCGGACCCTCGAGGGCGTCCACGCCCTTGTAGCTCTCGAGGGCCAGGAAGGCTCGCTGCAGGACCTGGGGCTGCTGCAGGGACTTGATCAGCCGCCGCATGGCGTCCAGGGAGGCCTTGGACTGGAGCTCGGTCAGCCGCCCGAAGAGCTTCATCTTCTGCTGCGGCTTGGCCTGCTCGATCTGTTGCACCAGGCGCTCCTCGGGCGTCTGGCGCCGCTCGGGCGCGGCGGCCGCGATCAGGGCGTCCTGGGTCGGGCAGGAGTGGGCGCGAAGGGGGGCGGCGCCGCCCGTGAGGGCGACGCCGGCCAGGACAAGCAGGGAACAGCGAATCATCGAGTTCGTTGCCAGGAGGCTCAGCCTCGGTCAGAGCTGGGGAAAACCACGTGAAGGTGCGAGCCTCAGTGACAGAGTACCGCGCCACGGGATGGCGGCTACCGAGGGAGAGGCAGCGCCTCGATTCTCTTGGAGGGGGAGGGGTCGAGGCGTTCGCCTCCGCTCGAAACGGCCAGGATCTCCGCGCCCCGGCCGCCCCGAGCGTGCGAAGTCGATAAGGTGTCGCCCATGGGGGCGCGCCTGGCATGGATCGGACTCCTGCTGTCGCTGTCCCCGGGGTGCGCCTCGGGGCTGGAGCAGCCGCGCCCTGTCGAGGTCCTCCAGCCCCTGCGACCGGCGGGGGTCGAGGCCCTGCGGGAGACGCTCCGGGGCTTCGATGAGCGACCCGCGTACCTGGGGTCCGTGGCGCTCGTGCAGCGGGCCGGGCAGGTGGTGTTGCACGAGGCCTTCAACGAGGGCGACCTCGACTCCGACCATCTCTACGGTCCCGAGACGATCTTCCCGATCGCCTCGATGACCAAGCCCATCGTGAGTGTGGCGGCGATGCAGCTCGTCGAGGAGGGTCGGCTCGACCTGGAGGACCCCGTCGAGCGCTATCTGCCGGCCTTCGCCGACCCCGTGGTGGCACGCTTCGACGAGGACGGACTCCTGATCGGAACACGCCCGGCGGCTCGCTCGATCACGATCGCGGACCTCCTCGCCCACACCTCCGGGCTCTGCTACGCGGGCTACGAGGAGGGCTCGATGAAGGCGCTCTACGAGGGCGCGGGCTTGGACCGGGACTTCGAGAGCAGCCGGGAGCTGGCCGAGGCCATCGCCGGGCTTCCGCTGGCCTTCGACCCCGGCACGGAGTGGCGCTACGGGCGCTCGATCGACGTCCTGGGCGCCGTCCTCGAGGAGCTCTGCGGAGCCTCGCTCGAGGCGCTGTTGCGCGAGCGGGTGTTCGAGCCGCTGGGCATGGTCGACACCTCCTTCCACGTCCCCGACCACAGGCGGGACCGGCTCTGCGCGAGCCGACGGAGGCCGAGGGTGCTGGACTCGAACAGCCCGGCCTGGATCCCGGTGCCGGCCTTCGCGTTGCGCTCCGAGCCCGCCGTCTGCAACGCCGGGGGCGGGCTCTTCTCGACAGCCGAGGACTACCTGCGCTTCTGCGAGATGCTCCTGGGCGAGGGCACGCGCGACGGCGTGCGCCTGCTCTCGCCCGAGAGCGTGCGCCTCATGACCACCGAGCGCATCGCCGGCCTGCCGCGACCGCGCTTTTTCGGGGACCGGGGCTTCGGCCTCGGCTTCGCGGTCCTGACCGAGGAGAGCGCCGGACCCCTCAACGGCTCCGTGGGCTCCTTCCACTGGTCGGGCATCCACGGCACGAGCTTCTTCGTCGACCCCGAGCACGACCTGATCGGGGTCTTTCTCGTGCACCAGCGCCGCGACTTCTCCTACATGGTCGCGTTCAGGAAGGCCGTCTACGCGGCCCTGCCGGGCTACGAGCCGGAGCCCGCTCCGGCGTCCGGCAACGAGGTGGGGGAGTAGCTCTCCCGCGCCGGGACCTGCACGATGCGGTCCTCTTCGGCGATCCAGGCGGTCAGCTGCTTGCCCCACACGCAGCCCGTGTCGAGCCCCCGCACGCGCTCCTCGACCACCAGCCCGTTCCGGGCCCAGTGGCCGAAGACCACCGTGCGCTCCTCGCCCGCGCGCGCCTGCCAGAAGCGGTACCAGGCGTCGAAGGGCGGCTCCGGCGGCGGCCAGTCCTTCGGGGGCTTGCGCCCCTGCCCGTCGCAGTAGCGCACGCTGACCGCGAAGTCGCGCTCCGCGCTCGTTCCGCGCCCGTCCAGGCCTCCGAGAGCCGCCACCGGATCCGCCCAGGCCGGCGAGAGCCCCGCGTGCACCAAGAGCACGTCGCCGAGGTCCCGCAGCACCGGCTGGGCCTCGAGCCAGGCGAGGAGCTCGTCGCGGTCCGGCGCGGCCAGGACCTCGTCGAGGGTGTCGCGCCGTCCCGCGCCGCGCTCGCCGCGCACCCGCGCGAGCAGGTGCAGGTCGTGGTTGCCGAGCACCGGCTGTCCGCCGAGCTCGCGCACCCGACGCAGCACGCCCAGGGAGTCCGGCCCGCGGTTGACCAGGTCGCCGACCGGGTGCAAGACGTCCTGCCCCGGACGGAACTCGATCGCCTCGAGCAGGTCGTCGAGCTCGGCCCGGCAGCCCTGCAGGTCGCCCACGAAGACACGCCTCGCGCTCACGGGCGGTTCTCCGCCGCATGCCGGCGGGAGGCCTCGATCCGCGCGCGCAGCTCGTCCATGGCCGCCTGCGCGCGTTCCTCGTAAGGGGCCTGGGCGGAGAGGTCCGCGCCCTCGCCCGGGTCGCCCTCGACCGCGAAGTAGCGCCACTCCCCGTCCGGGCCCAGGGCGCCGCCCCGGGCGTGGATCAGGCTGAAGACCTCCGTGCGCAGGCCGAAGAGCTCGACCCCCTGCAGCTCCCGCCAGCGTCCGCGGGGGGTGTGGGTCAGCACGGGTGGGGAGGCCTCCGCCGCAGCGAACAGGTCCTCGCCCTCTTGGAGGGCGCCCCCGAGCCCGAGCGCTCGCTCCAGGCTCGGACCCAGGTGGCGCAGGGCCATGGTCCCGCTCAGCTCGAGGTTCGCCGGGATGTCCGGCCCCGCGAGCCACAGGGGCACCTGCAGCAGCTCGTGCCACAGGCCGTCCTGGGCGCCGAGCACCCCGTGCTCGAGCAGGCCCTCGCCCACGACGCCCACCACGCAGACCAGGGTATTGGGCTCGAGCCCGAGGGTCTCGAGGCGCGCGAGGAGCGGGCGCAGGCGCTCGTCCACGGCCACCACTCCGGCGTCGTAGCTGCCGGAGATCCAGCGCGCGTGCTCGGGGGGCACCACCCCCGCCGGCCGCGCCTCGCCCAGGGCGTTGCGCCCCTCGCCGGCCTGCAGCCGGCGGGCGTAGGCCTCGTAGCCCCCCGTCGCCCCCCAGTCCTCGGGCTCCTCGCCGACCCAGGTCTCGAGCTCGGACTCCTCCGGTGCGCGCGGCGGCGTCAGGTCGTCCAGGTGCAGGTGCAGGAAGAAGCGCACGTCCGCCAGGGCCTCGAGCTCGGCCAGGGCGGCCTCGAGGGTCGCCTCGGTTCCGCGGCGGCTGAGGCGCTCGTAGCCGTCCGCGGGGAAGGCCAGGTCTCCCCCGACCACGGCGGAGGTCGTCACCCCCGCGCGCTGGAGCTCCTGGGCCAGGGTGGTGGGGCTCCCGCCGGCCGCGAGCTCCACCGCGTCGCGCCCGGTGAGCAGCCCGCGCAGGGCCAGCTCGCTGTTCGGAGCAGGGGCGAAGAGGCGCAAGGCGTGCAGGCCGCGGGCCGCGAGGCGGTCGAGGTTGCGGGTGGTCGAGCCCCGCGCGCCGCCCTCGCTGACCCGGTCGGCGCGCAGGCGGTCGACGGTCACCAGCAAGAGGCTCGGTGCCTCGCGGGCGGCGCGGGTGCGCGTCGCTCCGGCGGCGACCTCCGGCAGGAGGGGGGCGGCCCCTTCACGTTGCAGCAGCAGGTAGGCGGGCAGGCCCAGGCCCAGCACCAGGGCCAGGCCCACCGCCGGGGGCCCGTCGAGCAGCCGGGCCAGCCGCGGCAGACCGCCCACGAACCAGGCCGCGGAGGTCAGCGCCCCCGACAGGAGCAGGCACAGGGCGCCCAAGAGCCAGGGGTCGGGCAGCTCTCCCGCGCCGCTCAGGGCCAGCTCCTCCGGCGGCGCCACGGGCCAGCCGCTGAGCAGGGAGAAGAACAGGGCCGCGGCGAACAGAGAGCCGACGGCCCGCCGCGGGCCTTCGGTGCCGAACAGCACCGCCGCCGCCACGCAGCCGATCACGAGCCCCTGCACCAGCTGGGCCGGCCAGTCCCGCAGCACGGCCCAGGCGGCCCAGCCGGGGTCGACCCCGCGCTGCTCCACCGCCAGGCGCTCGAGGATCTCGATCCGCGCCAGGGCCAGGGCGCCTGCCAGTAGCAGTCCCGGGACGAGCCACTCCCGGCCCTGGCGCTCCGGCGCCTCGACGCTCCGCTCCTGGCCTGGATTGGGATCCATGCCCCCCATGATTCGTCCCAGGAGGGGCCGGGGGAAGCGCCGAGCCGAGATCCCGGGGCGCGATCCCATTTGGCCGCCCCCGGCGCTTGCCGGCTCGCGGGGGATGCGCTACAACTCCCGGCTCGAACCGGGGCGCGGGACCCTCGAGGCCCGCCTCCCACCACCCTCTCCAGCACCGATCCCATCATGGCCAAGTCCCAGTTCAAGGCCGGCGGCCCGACCCGCGGTCGTCTCCGCGTTCGCAAGATGGGCATGGGCTCCGGCAAGGCCGTGGCCAAGCTCAAGGCGAAGGGCAACAAGAAGAACGGCTGAGGCCGCTCTCCGACCAAACACCAGGGCCCGCCTCCCCGAGCACCAGGCTCCCGTTGTAGGCCACGTGCAGGATCACGG
>CAZQAT010000080.1:0-21984 GCA_964591315.1 uncultured Planctomycetaceae bacterium | reverse complement strand
CAGAACCCGCAGAGCACCCCCAGGAACCGAGTTGCTGTGTCTGGTGCACGTCTTCATGAATAACCCGGGCTAGCGGGGCAGCTGGACCGTCGTACCGTCCGAGAGCATCCGAACCAACCACGAATCGCCGTAATCCCGCAGGAGCCGCTCGAGGTCGCTGACCGAGGTGGTCCAGAGGCCCTCGCTGGCGCTGAAGAGGGCCTCGCCGAGCAGCGCGGCCGCCTCGCGGTCGTGCTCGACGCGGGCACGTCCGGGGACGTCCTCGAACCAATCGAGAGCGCGGTCGAAGGGGGCGGGCAGGTCGTCCGCCTCGTTGCGGGTGAAGACGGAGGTGCCGGACTCGACGAACATCTCCTCCGCGTCCCGCAGACACTCGGTCAGGGCGGAGAGGTGCATCAGGGCCGCGATCGAGGCGCGCTCGTCGGCCGTGTAGTTTCGGTCGAGTCGCCTGGAGAAGAGCGTGTCGAGGGCCTTGGTCTGGCCCCCGAAGGCGGACCAGGGCACCTCGCGCCGGCTGCCCTTGACGTCGAGCACCAGGCTGGTGGCGCTGGCGGAGACCGCCTCGCGGGAGGCTCCGCTGCGGTCCTGGGGATCGTCCACCTTCGAGCGGCGCCAGTTCGAGAAGTCCGTCACGAGTGTCGGGATGGCGCCGGTTGCGGCCGCGAGCTCGACCGCAAGCTCGTCGATCCACTGCTGGGCGTCGCCCGAGGCGAGCTGGGAGCGGACGGCGGTGATGCGTTCCGAGGCCGCGGCGAAGTCCAGCACGGCCAGCTCGGCGTCGAGGCCCGCGAGCCCGTCGCCGATGGCGCGCCTGTCGCTGGCGCGCTTCTCCTCGTGGTAAGCGATCTCGAGCAGCTCGAGGTCGTCGAGGGTCTCGGTCAGGCGAGCGCTCAGGGCCTCGATCTCTCGCACCCGGTTCGGGGCCCCCTCCTCCTCGAAGACCGGCAGGTCACAGCGGCCCTTCAGGTCCGTCAGGGCCGTGCGCATCTCGGTGAACTCACCCGCCGCGTGGTGGGCCTCGATCCGTGCCTCGACCTCCGCGAACTGGGTCAGGGCGGTGGCCACCACCTGGTCCTCGAGCTTGCGGCGCTCGGCCAGGAAGACGTTGTCCGCCGCCAGGGCCTCCTGACCCTCCACGGCGCGCATGGCTCGCAGGGCGTTGCCCGGTCGCAGCTGGGGGTTCTCGAGGTCCGCGGCCGCGGTCAGGAGCTTCATCAGGGCGCTCACCTGGCCCTCGTGCTGGCTGGTCTGTTCGGCGGCCCGGGCCAGGTCCTCGTCGATCTGTTGCGCCTCGGCGGTGGCCTCGGTGGCGGCGGTGGTGCCCAGGTACTCGCGGGCCAGCTCGCGCAGGGCGTCGCGGCGCTCCTCGGGGCTCAGGTCCCGCTGGGCCAGGCGCAGGAAGGCGTTCTCCGCGGCGGTCTCGAAGAGCTTCTCCTCGATGTCCGAGTCTCCCTCCTCGCCCTCGTCGACCTCCGGCGGCACCTCCGGCTCGGGATCGCCGCCGACCTCGACCGGCTCGGGGTCCCCGAGCCCGGGGCCCGGGTCGGGCCGAGGCTTCTCGTCGTCGCCGCCCAGGAAGGACCCGGCCGCCAGGCCGATCACGACCAGGAGGCCGACTCCGATGCCGACCTTCATGGCGCTGCCGCCGCCGTCGCTCTCGACCTGGGTCTCGGTCGGTCCCGCCTGCAGGCTCTCGATCTCGCGCAAGAGAGCCGAGGCCGAGGGGAAGCGACCCGCGGGCTCGAGCTCGAGCATGCGCTCCACGATCCTGGCCAGGCCCGGAGGTACGTCGGGAGAGTGCTCGTGGATCGGCGTGTGCTCGCCCTTGAGCTTGGCGCGCAGGATCTCCCGGGTGCTGCCCCCCTCGAAGGGGGTGTGCCCGGTGAGCAGCCGGTAGGCCGTCGAGCCGAGGGAGTAGAGGTCGCTGCGGCAGTCGGCCTTCTCGCCCTTGATCTGCTCGGGGGAGATGAAGTGCGGCGTCCCGAAGATCTTGCGCTGCCCGTCAGGCGCGTCCTCGGAGTGGATGCTGGTGGCGAGCCCCAGGTCGGCGATCTTGGTGGCGCCGGTGTGGTTCTGCATCAGGTTGGCGGGCTTGATGTCCCGGTGCACGATGCCCCGGGACTCCGCGTACACCAGACCCGTGGCCGCGTCCTTGAGGACGTCGAGCACGATCGGCCAGGGCAGGGCTCCTTCCTTGGCCACGCGCTCCTCGAGGGAGCCGCGGTCCATGTACTCCATGGTCAGGTAGTGCACGCCCTCGTGGGCGCCCACGTCGTGGACCGTGACCACGTTGGGGTGGTTGAGGGCCGCCGCGGAGCGGGCCTCGGCCTGGAAGCTCTGCACGAAGGCCTGGTCCTGCTCGTGCTTCTGGCTGAGCACCTTGAGGGCCACCTCGCGGTCGAGGCTCTCCTGCACGGCCAGGTAGACGTCGCCCATGGCGCCGCGGCCGAGGCGCTCGCTGACCCGGTAGCCGGGGATGCTGGGGAGGGTGGCCTGGCGGCGCTTGGCGGGGGGGCTGGCCGCCGGCTTCGGGGCCGGCTTGGGGGCCTTCTTGGGCGCGGGCGCGGGCGCGGCGCCGTCCGGCGCGCCGGCGCCGGAGACGACCTTCAGGCGCACCGAGCCGACCAGGATCTCGTCCCCCAGCTCGAGGCGTGCCTGGGCCACCTTGACGCCGTTGAGCAGGGTGCCGTACTCCGAGCCCAGGTCCTTGACGGCGTAGCCCCCGTCCTTGGTGCGGCCGATGGCGCAGTGCACCCCGGCCACTCCCTGGCCCTCGAGGTGCAGCCCGGCCTTCTCGCCGTCGCTGCCGACGACCATCATGCCGCTGCGCGGGAACTCCGCCGGGGCGTGGTCCGCGCCGCGCACCTCGAGCAGGAGCCGCTCGCCGGGGGGACTCACGCGGCTCCTCCCGCGGCCGGACGGTCGCACACGAGGCCCTCGAAGAGGGCGGTCCCGATGCGCACCAGGTCGCTGCCGGCGGCGATGGCCGGCTCGTAGTCTCCGCTCATGCCCATGGAGAGCTGTACGCGCTCGTCGACGAATCTCCTGGCCAGAGCCGGTTCCTTCTCGAGTTCTCGGGCCAGGTGCGCCAGCTCCTCGAAGGTCGGCCGGGCCGTGGTCTCGGTCTCCTGGCCCGGCTCGGGCCGGGTGGCCATCGTCATCAGGCCCAGGAGGTCCAGGTGGGCTGCCGCGCCGGCCCGCTCCACGGCCTGGGGCAGCTCCTCGGGCGCGAGGCCGTGCTTCTCGGCCTCCGCGGCCAGCTTGACCTCCAGGTAGACGCCCACCCGGCGGCCCTCCTCGGCGGCCACCCGCTCCAGGGTGTCGATCAGCCGCAGGGAGTCCACCGAGTGCAGGACCTCGGAGCTCTGGACCACCCGGCGGGCCTTGTTGCGCTGGATGTGGCCGATGAAGTGCCAGCGCACGGCGAGCCCCTCGCGCTCGAGCTCGGCGCGCTTCTCGACCAGGCTCGGCAGGCGGTTCTCGCCCAGGTCCCGCTGCCCCAGGCGCGCCAGCTCGGCCGCCGTGCGGGGGCCGACGCCCTTGGTCACCGCCACCAGCGAGACCCCCTCCCCGGACCGGCCGTTGCGAGCGGCGGCGGCCGAGATCGAGGCGAGCGTCTGGCGCAGGTTGCTTTCCAGGGTGGCGGGCACGAAGGGCTGCGGGGAGTGTCCGGCGTGGGAGATGGACAGGCGGGCAAGAGCCTACCCCGTCCCGGGAATGAAGTCACCGGCGGGCAGCGCCTCGGGTGGTGTCAGCTCCAGGCTCTCGTCCGTGAGGGCGAGGTCCCAGGCGCCGCGCAGGGTCCAGCGCCCCCGGTCGCCCGCCCGCAGGGCCAGCTGGATGCGCTCGAGGGCCGCGGCGCCGGGGGCGCGGCCGCTCTTCTGAACGATGGCGCGCCAGAGGGCCTGCCGCTGGGCCGCCGGGGGCAGGGCGACCAGGGGGGCGCGTGCCAGGCGCCAGAGGGGACGGCCCCGCGAGCCGGCGGCGGGGCGCAGCTCGAGGCTCGAGCTGGCGGCCAGCCGCTCGCGGTAGGCGTCGGCGGCGCGCAGGAAGGCGAACAGCTGCTCCTCTCCGTCGGGGCCGAGGCGTCCACGGAGGAGGGGCAGGAGGCCGTGTCGCACACGGTTGCGGGTGAAGCGCGGCGTGGCGTTCGTCCCGTCCTCGCGCCAGGGGTGGCCGCCCGCCCGCAGGGCCTCGCGGATCTCCGCGGCGCGCAGGCGGAGCAGGGGCCGCACCACCCGCAGGTCGCCGCGCTCCTCGCTGGGCAAGGGCAAGGGCGCCAGCGGACGCAGCCCCGCCAGGCCCTCGAGGGAGGTCCCGCGCAGCCAGCGCAGGAGGAGGGTCTCGAGGGCGTCGTCCAGATGGTGCGCGGTGGCGACGAGGGGCGCACCGCGGTCGCGCGCCACACCGGCCAGCACCCGGTAGCGGGCCTCCCGCAGGCGGCGCTCGAGGTCCGAGCTGCGCGCGTCGACCGCGGCGCGCTCGGTGACCAGGTCCAGCTCGAGCTCCGCCGCGAGCTCGCGGCAGAAGTCCTCGTCCCGGCCGGAGTCGGCACCCCGCAGAGCGTGGTTCACGTGCACGAGGGTGAGCGGCGGCCGCGACGCTCCGCGGGCCAGGAGCCGCGCGAGGTAGACCGAGTCCGCGCCGCCGGAGAGACCCACGACCAGGGGCGTCTCCGGATCGAGGCGGAGCTCTCGCGCGAGCGTCGGCCAATCCCGTTCCGGGGTGAAGTGTGTCGCCGCTCCCATGGCGCGAGCCTAACGCTCTTTCGCCGGGGATCTACGCCCTTCGGGCTTTGCACCCCTCCAGGGGCTTCGATACCCTCCGGCCGCCACTGTGAACCTGCCACCCCAACCTCTCTCAGAGGTCTCCCAAGAACATGCGCATCGCCATCAACGGCTTCGGGCGGATCGGCCGAATCGTCTTCCGAATCCTGCACGACACCCCCGGCTGTGAGGTCGTCTCCATCAATGACCTGACCGACTCGGCCACCCTGGCCCACATGCTGAAGTACGACTCGGTGCACGGCCGCTTCGATGGCAAGGTGCGGGCGAACAAGAGGGCGATCATCGTCGACGGTCGGGAGGTCAGGATCACCGCCGAGCGTGACCCCTCGCAGCTGAAGCACGGCGACAACGAGATCGACTTCGTGGTAGAGGCCACGGGCATCTTCGCCCGGCGCGAGCAGTGTCAGCTACACCTCGATGCTGGCGCGAAGAAGGTGCTCCTGACCGTGCCGCCCAAGGACGAGATCGACCGGATGGTGGTGATGGGGGTCAACGAAGGCACCCTCAAGGCCACCGACCGCATCATCTCGAATGCGTCCTGCACCACGAACTGCCTGGCGCCGATGGCCAAGGTGCTGAATGACAGGTTCGGCATCGTCCAGGGCCTGATGACCACCGTGCACGGCTACACGAATGACCAGCGCATCCTCGACAAGTCCCACCGGGACCTGCGCCGGGCCCGGGCTGCCGCCCTGAACATCATCCCGACCACCACCGGCGCGGCCCGGGCGGTGTGCAAGGTCCTGCCCAAGCTGGCGGGCAAGCTCGACGGCTGCGCCATGCGCGTGCCCGTGCCGAACGGCTCGGTGGTCGACCTGGTGGCGACCCTCAAGAAGAAGGTCAGCAAGGAGTCGGTCCAGGCCGCCTTCAAGGAGGCCGCCAGGAAGGGTGCCCTGAAGGGAGTCCTCGAGTACTCCGAGGACGCGCTGGTCTCGACCGACATCATCGGCAACCCCCACAGCTCGATCTTCGACGCCACGGCGACCATGGTCATGGGGGACAACATGGTCAAGATCGTGTGCTGGTACGACAACGAGTGGGGCTACTCGAGCCGCGTGGTGGACCTGCTGCGCTTCGCCCACCGGCTGAAGGGCAAGAAGGCCCCCGCGCGCCGCAAGAAGACCGCGCGCCGCAAGGCGGCCCGGGCCTAGCGGGCCGAGCGCGCCCTCGACGCGCATCCGATCACGCCTCCCACCGACACGACCTCGCCATGAACCTCGACGTCCCCGGCCTCGACTCCCTCGACCTGCAAGGCAAGCGCGTCCTGATACGCGTGGACTTCAACGTGCCCATGAAGGCCGCTGAGGACGGGCTGCGGGCCATCACCGACGACACCCGCATCCGGCGCGCGCTGCCGACGATCCGGCGCGTGCTCCAGGCGGGGGGCAAGCCGATCCTGTTCACGCACCTGGGTCGTCCCAAGGGTGAGGTGAAGGACGAGCTGCGCCTCGACCCGGTGGCCCTCCGCCTGGCGGAGCTGCTCGGCTCCAACGTGCTCAAGGTGGACGAGTCGACCGGCGACGTGCCCGCCCAGGCCATCGCCGGCGCGGCGGAGGGGACCACGGTCCTGCTCGAGAACGTGCGCTTCCACCCCGGCGAGACCAAGGGCGCCCCCGAGCTCGTGGAGGCCTTCGCGGCCCTCGGCGACTGCTTCGTCAACGACGCCTTCGGCACCAGCCACCGAGACCACGCCTCCGTGGCGGGCCTCGGCCGCCGCCTGCCCTCGGCGGCGGGAGAGCTCCTGCAGGGGGAGATCGCCGCCTTCCGGCGCGTGCTCGACGATCCGGCGCGGCCCCTCGTGGCGATCCTCGGGGGCGCCAAGGTCTCCGACAAGCTGACGGTCATCGACAACCTGCTCGACAAGGTCGACGCGCTGCTCGTCGGTGGCGGCATGGCCTACACCTTCCTCAAGGCCCGCGGCGAGGGCATCGGCAACTCCCTGGTTCAGGACGATCAGCTCGAGCTGGTCCGGGCGGCCGTGAAGAAGGCCGAGGAGCGCGGGGTGCGGCTCTTGCTGCCCACGGACCACGTGGTGTCGGAGGCCTTCGACGCGGCGGCCCCGACCCGGACGGTGGAGCGGATCCCCGACGGCTGGATGGCCCTCGACATCGGGCCGGCCACGGCCGCCGCCTACGCGGCCGAGATCGCCGGGGCCCGGACGGTGGTCTGGAACGGCCCCATGGGCGTCTTCGAGCTGGCGCCCTTCCGGGCCGGCACCGAGGCCGTCGGCCGTGCCGTGGCGGACTGCCCCGGCTACTGCGTTGTAGGGGGTGGAGACTCGGTGGCGGCCGTGGAGCTCTTCGGGCTCGCGGAGCGGATCGACCACATCTCCACCGGGGGTGGTGCCTCCCTGGAGCTGCTGGAGGGGCGCGAGCTGCCCGGAATTGGCGCCCTGAGCCGCTGAAGGCCGCCGGTGCGTGTCCCCGGCCGTCCTCAGGCCGTACAATCCGCGCCGACGCCCCTCTCGCGCCCATGACCGACCACCCGATCCGCATCGCGCCCTCGCTCCTGTCCTGCGACTTCGCACGCATCGCCCGGGACCTGGAGGCGGTCGAGCAGGCCGGTGCGGACTGGCACCACGTGGACGTGATGGACGGGCACTTCGTTCCGAACATCTCCATCGGCCCGCCGGTGGTGAAGAGCATCCACGCCGTCGCCTCGATCCCCCTCGACGTGCACCTGATGATCCAGGAGCCGGCGAGGTACGCCGCGCCCTTCGCCCAGGCCGGGGCCCACGTCCTGACCTTCCACCGGGAGGTCTGCGCCGACGACGCCGCCGCCCGCGAGGTGATCCGCGTCTTCCGTGGCGAGGGCGTCGAGAAGGTGGGCATCTCCGTCAACCCGGCCACCTCGATCGAGACCGTGGGGGACCTCCTGGCCGAGGTGGACCTCGTGCTGGTGATGAGCGTCGTGCCCGGCTTCGGGGGCCAGTCCTTCATGGAGGAGGTCCTGCCCAAGGTCGAGTGGCTGCGGGAGCGCGGCTACGCCGGTCACGTGGAGATGGACGGGGGCCTGAACGCCGAGACCCTGCCCCGCTGCGCCGCCGCCGGCGCTGACGTGCTCGTGGCGGGCTCGGCGGTCTACGGCTCCGAGAATTGGGCGGAGACGATCCAGAGCTTCCGCGCCGCCGCCGAAGGAGTGAGGATCTGATGGTCCAGGAGAAGGTCCCGGACACGCACCTGCCGGCGGAGGCCCCCGCGCGCCCCCCCGGCCAGCCGGCCCCGATCGAAGAGCTGCAAGCGACCCCCGCCACAGAATCCGTCAGTGAAGCCGTCATTCAAGGAAGTGACCAGGTGAGCCCGGAAGATCCCAAGCAAGAGCCCAGCCCCGAGGAGCAGACCCCTGCGCCGGAGCCGGAGGCCGCCTCCAAGGGCGAGGCCAAGGAGCCCGGCCGCAAGCGCCGCCTCTGGAAGAAGAAGGACATGCCCGGCGGCCTGTGGCTGAAGTGCGAGTCCTGCGGCGACACCATCTTCCGCAAGGAGCTGGAGGAGAAGCTGATGGTCTGCCCGGCCTGCGGCTTCCACTTCACCATCACCGGGGAGCAGCGCGTCGAGATGGTGCTGGACGAGGGCTCCTGGGACGAGCGCTTCGCCGAGCTGACCGCCCTCGACCGCCTCGAGTTCACCGACAAGGTGCCCTACTCCGAGAAGATCGCGAAGACCGCCGAGCGCCTGGGCCAGAACGAGGCCCTGCTGTGCGGCTTCGGCGCCATCGAGGGCCAGCGCCTGGTGCTCGCCATCCTCGACTTCAAGTTCATGGGCGGCTCCATGGGCGAGGTCGTGGGGGAGAAGATCTCCCTGGCCGCCGAGCTGGCCATGACGAACGGTCTGCCGCTGCTGATCTTCACCTCCTCCGGCGGCGCCCGCATGCACGAGGGGATGCTGTCCCTGATGCAGATGGCCAAGACCTGCGCCGCCCTCCACAAGCTCAACGAGGCAGGCGGCTTCTCGATCTGCGTCATGACCAACCCGACCACGGGCGGTGTGACGGCGTCCTTCGCCAGCGTCTGCGACATCACCCTGGCCGAGCCCGGCGCCCTGATCGGCTTCGCCGGCCCGCGGGTGATCGCGACGACCCTCAAGCAGGAGCTCCCCAAGGGCTTCCAGCGCGCCGAGTTCCTGCTCGAGAAGGGGCAGGTCGATGCGATCATCGCACGGCCCGAGATGCGCGCCAAGCTGAAGAGCCTGATCGAGTTCGGGCGCAAGGCCTGGGCCTGAGGCGAGGCCGGGGCGGAGACCTTCAGGCCCGCACGAAGCTCATCACCCAGGAGTCGAACTGCGTCTCCCCGGGGAAGCCGAGGGCGCGGTTCGCCGCCGCCGCGAGGCGGTTGCTCCACAGGAGCGGGTAGGTCAGCAGGCCCTTCAGCTTCGCCTCGTTGACGTGCATCGCCTCGGGGAAGGGCCGGGTGAGCTGGTAGCCGGCGCCGCCGGTGTACCTGAAGCCGCGGGCCTCGAGCCGCGCGCGAACCTCCTGGGCGGTCTGGGCGTTGAGCTCGCGGGCGGGGAGCAGGGGCTTCTCGCGCTTGCGGCGCTGCATGCCGTGGGAGGTGCGCTGGATGTCGCCGATGACGAGCGTGCCGCCGGCCTTGACCGTGGAGATCAGGCCCTCGAGCCACTCGTCCGGGTCCGGGGCGAAGCTGATCACGCCGGAGGAGATGACCGCGTCGTAGGGCTCCTCGCCAGGGCCGGGGAAGGGAGGCTCCTCGCCGAAGCCCGTGCGGCCCTCGGCCTTGGGGATGCCCTGCTCGCGGGCGTTCTGCTCGGCGATCTTCACCATCTCCGGGGAGGGGTCGAAGAAGTACAGCTCCGAGGCTCCGTAGCGCCTGGCGGCCTCGATGCCGCACCAGCCGGCGCCGCAGCCGAAGTCGAGGATGCGGCCGCCCCTGGGGAGGTCCGTGAAGCAGGCCACGAAGCGCCGCATCCAGCGGAAGTGCGGGTAGCCCGCGCCCCCCGGGACGCCGTTCCAGCCGGCGGCGTTCTGGTCGAACTTCTCGACGGTGGCGTCCGGGCCCATGGCGTGCAGGCGGCGGCGCAGAAGCATCACGGTGCCCGTGCGCACGTGGTGGGCCTTGCGGCGGCCGGCCTCGAGCGGCTGGCTCGCGGCGAGGGTCCTGCGCTGGACGCTGGTCTTCCCGACCTCGTACAGCACGTTGGTGTGCAGGAGGGGCCACAGGGCGTTGCGCCAGGCGGCGAGCTGCTCCTCCGGGCGCCGACCCTCGAGGAAGAGCAGCAGGGCTCCGGAGGGGGAGAGAAGCTCGTCGGCGGCACCGCGCAGCATCTCCACGTTGCGCTCGGTGGCCGTGTGGCCAGGGGCGACGATCGCGGCCAGGGCCTCGGCCTGGCCCGCGGGGCCGGGCTCGGCCAGGGTCCGCAGGCTGGCGGGGTCGATGCCCAGGTCGTCGAGCAGCAAGTCCAGCTCCCCGGGCTCGACCGGGGTGCGCAGGGACTCGGGCAGGGAGGAGGTGGCGTCCATGGGGGTCCGCTCCGGGCCTTCCCGGAGGCGTCGAGAGTCTACTCCGTGGCGGTCGGGGGGTCTCCGCCGGCCCGGCGGATCGCGGCCGAAATCGCGTAGGTGGTGCGCTCGTCCGCGCAGAAGACCGAGTGCAGCGCGCAGCGCTCCAGCCCGTGGCTTGGGAGCAGCAGCACGTCCCCGGGCCGCACGAAGAGGCCGTGCCCCGCGTCGGCCAGAAAGGCCGTGAACTCGGGGCCGCGCTGCACCAGGGGCCCGAACTGCCCGCAGCCGGGGCTGGCCAGCTCGCGCAGGAAGGCGCGCCGGTCGTTCATGCGGGCCCGCAGGCGGTCCAGGTCCCTGCGCTCCGGCCAGAGCTCCTTGCGCAGCCACTCCGCGCCGCCCTCGTCGAGGAACTCGGCGTAGTCGGCCAGGCGGTCGGCCAGGTCCTCGATCGAGAGGGCCAGCCAGCAGGTGGTGCCGGAGAGCTGGGCGTAGGCCACCCCCAGCTGGCCACCGCTGTCCGCCTCTCCAAAGGCGTCGTGGTGCATCAGGGCTCCGCCGCCGGGGGCGTTCCAGTAGCCGATGTGCTGGGTCAGGAAGGTCTCGCCGCCGGTCAGCTGGCGCAGGGTGTCGAGCAGCCGCGGCTGGAGGTCGAGCCGCAGGGCCCCGGGCAGGGCCGCCTCCGCCAGGGCGCTCACGGCCCGGTGGGCATCCTCGTCGGTGCTGGCGTCGTCCTCCACCTCGCGCCCGAAGGAGGCCCGCAGGCGCACGGAGTCCTCGCCCTCGAAGGTGGAGAGGCGCCCGCTCATGAGCCAGGTCGGCGGGCCAGCGGAGGAGTCGAAGAAGAGGCGCTCGAGGGTGCGCTCGTCGGTCTCCCCGAAGCCCGGCGGGGGCTCGCAGCGCGCGGGCATGCGCGCGCCGAGGCCCTCGACCCAGCGAGCGAGGCCCTGCGGCTCGAGGAGCTCACGACCGAGGCCGAGCCCCGCCTCGACCTCCGCCGCCGGCAGCTCGGCCACGCAGCGCGGCAAGAGGATCGGCCGCGCCGCGGACCAGCGCTCGCGGGCCAGCTCCGGGTCGAGCTCCTCCCGCCGCGGGTCCCCCAACCCGCTCGGCGCCAGGTCGAGCTCGGCCCAGGCCCCGTGGTCGTGGCCGCGGCGCTGCAGCACGGCGCGATCACGGGCGTAGGCCTCGAGGGCGGCGAGGAAGTCGGGCTCGTCCTCCTCGGAGAAGGAGACGACCGGCCGCGCCCCGGGGATGCGCTCGCGGTCGGGGGCGAAGACGATCTCGTCGAAGAGCGAGGGGGCGGGGTCCGGGCGCTTGGGCGGCATGCCGGCAGGAGGGTAGGGGACGGTCGTGCAGGAGGGCAACGAGGAACCACCCCGGCCCCGCCCGTCGACTACCATCTTCCCCATGCCCCCCTCCCGCTCGAAGCCCGCCCGCCGCCTGCGCCTCCTGGGCCTCGAGCTCGGCCTCGACGAGCCCGACGAGCGGCTGCGCGAGCTGGCGGGGGAGCGGCTGGGGGTGCCGCCGGAGGAGCTCGAGGCCCTGCGCCTGGCGCGCAAGTCCCTCGACCTGCGCGGGCGGGCGAAGGGGCGCGCGCCGCGCTTCATCTGCCACGTGGACGTGGTGCTCGCGCCCCGTGCGCGCTCCTCGAAGCTCTCGCGCTTGCTGCGCAGCGGCAAGGTCCAGGAGGCCCCGGTGGAGGCGCGGCTGGAGGTCGACGCGGTCCACGACGACCTGCGCTCCGGCCCCGAGCGCCGCGTGGTCGTCGTCGGTTCGGGCCCGGGGGGCGTCTTCGCGGCGCTGACCCTGGCGCTCTCGGGCGTGCCCGTGGACCTGCTGGAGCGCGGGGCGCCGATCGAGGAGCGCTCGAGGCGGCTCGTGCGCTTCCACCGCTCGCGGGAGGTGGACCCCGAGTCGAACCTCCTGTTCGGCGAGGGCGGCGCCGGCACCTACTCGGACGGCAAGCTCTACACGCGGGTGGACGACGCCCTGGAGGTGCCCGTCCTGCGGGAGCTGGTGCGGGCGGGGGCGCGGGAGGACATCCTGTGGGACTCGCGGGCCCACATCGGCACCGACCGCCTGCACGCGGTGCTCCCGGCCCTGCGCGCGCGGCTCGAGGAGCTCGGCGTGCGCTTCCACTTCCACACACGCTTCGAGGGCCTGGTCACCGCGGGCGAGGACCCGCGGCGCGTGGTGGCCGTCCAGACCAGCGCCGGGGAGCTCGCCTGCGACGGGCTCCTGATCGCCATCGGTCACTCCGCCGAGGACAGCTGGCGGGCCCTCGAGCGGGACGGCGTGCGCTTCGAGGCCAAGCCCTTCCAGCTCGGCGTGCGGGTCGAGCACCCCCAGGAGCTGATCAACCGCGCCCGCTACGGGAGCGAACAGCTCGAGGCGCGCCTGGGGGCCGCGAGCTACAACCTCGTGCTCAAGGCCTCCGCCGACGGCAGCGGCGCGCACTCCTTCTGCATGTGTCCGGGCGGCAAGATCGTGGCCTCGATCCACCGGGAGGGGATGCTGTGCACCAACGGCATGAGCAACTCGACCCACGCCTCGCCCTGGGCCAACTCGGCGGTGGTGACGACCTACGGCGAGGCGGACTTCGGCCCGGGCCCCTTCGCCGCGGTCGAGTTCCGCGAGCGCCTCGAGCGGGCCTTCTTCGAGGCCGGCGGCGGGGACTGCAGCGCCCCGGCCCAGCGGGTGCCGGACTTCCTGGCGGGCCGCGAGACCCCGCGGCCGGGCCGCACGAGCTACACCTTCGGGGCCGTGCCCGGACGCCTCGACCGGCTGCTGCCGCCGAGCGGAGTCGAGGCCCTACGGCGCGCCCTGACTCGCTTCGACGGCCTGCTGGCGGGCTTCGCGGGAGAGCAGGGCCTCCTGGTGGGCATCGAGTCCCGCTCCTCGGGGCCCGTGCGCATGTCCCGCGACCGCGCTACCCGCCGGGCCGCGGGCTTCACCAACCTCTTCCCGGTCGGGGAGGGTGCCGGCTACTCGGGGGGCATCATGAGCGCCGCCCTGGACGGGGCCCACAGCGCCCGGGCCCTGCTCTCCCTGGGCAGCTCCGCCCCCCAGTAGCGGCTCGGGTAGCGCTGGAGGGCGCCCACGGGCTAGAGTCTTGGGCTTACAGGAGGCAGCATGAGCTCCACAGGCGAGATCCCCGAGAAGAAGGTCACCACCCGCAACCTGCTCAAGATGAAGCGGGCCGGGGCCAAGATCACGGCCCTGACGGCCTACGACTACCTGATGGCCCAGATCCTCGACCGGGCCGGGATCGACCTGATCCTGGTGGGGGACTCGGTGGGCATGGTGGTGCAGGGCCTCGAGACCACGGTCACGGTCAGCATGGACCACATGCTCTACCACGCCTCGGTGGTCAGCCGGGCGGTGGACCGGGCCCTGGTGGTGGGCGACCTGCCCTTCATGTCCTACCAGGTGAACTCCGACGAGGCCCTGCGCAACTCCGGTCGCATGGTCAAGGAGTCCCACGTGGAGGCGGTCAAGCTCGAGGGGGGCGAGAGCATCTGCGGCACGGTCGAGCGCATCGTCACGGCCGGCATTCCCGTCATGGGGCACCTGGGCCTGACTCCTCAGTCGATCCACAAGTTCGGCTCCTACCGGGTGCGAGCCACCACCGCCGAGGAGGCCGACCGCCTGCGGGCGGACGCTCGCTGCCTCCAAGAGGCGGGCGTCTTTGCCATCGTCCTCGAGAAGATCCCGGCGGCCCTGGCCACGGAGATCTCCCAGGAGCTCGAGGTGCCCGTGATCGGCATCGGCGCGGGACCGGGTTGCGACGGCCAGATCCTGGTCAGCCACGACATGCTGGGCCTGTACACCCGCTTCCACCCCCGCTTCGTGCGGCGCTACGCCCAGCTGGAAGAGGAGATGCACGGGGCCTTCAGGGGCTACGTGGAGGACGTCCGGCAGGGAGCCTTCCCGTCGGCCGAGGAGAGCTACTAGCCCTCCGCCGCGGGCGCTCCGGGGGGCGCCCGGAGGGATGTCTCCGTTTGGGGTGATTTCGGCCGAGAGGCCTCAGGGGCGGTGATGCCGGCGGCCGAAGACCACCGGCATGTCCCCGCTCAGCTCGAACAGCTGCGACCTGCTCGCCGGGGAGGTGCTGCACCGCATCGCCTCGGATCTCTCGCTGATCATCGACCGCGACCTCGCGCTCGAGCCCGGTGAGGTGGCCCGCCTGCAGGAGCGTCCGGTGGGCCCGGGGCAGGTCCACATCTCCTTCCGCTTCGGCGTCCAGGGTGGACAGCGGGCCGCCCACGGCTGCCTCCTGGTTCCCCTGCCCGACGCCCTGAGCATTGCTGGCTACATGATGATGCTGCCCGAGGAGCAGGTGCTGGCCAGCCGCGCCGGCGATGGCCCGGACGTGGCCACCAGGGAGGCCCTGATGGAGCTCAGCAACTTCGTCGCAGGCGCCGTGGACGCGAGCCTGCGGGAGCTCCTCGACGGAGGTCGAAAGGTCCGCTCCGAGGGCTGCCAGGGCGTGCGCGCGGACGTGCGCCCGGCGCTCGTCTACGAGGAGGGCACGTGCCTCGTGGCGGGCAAGGCGAGGGCGACGATCGAGGGGCACCCCGCCTTCGAGGTGACCCTCGTGTTGCCGGCCCCCGAGAAACTCTAGGCCGGATCGGGGTCGGGGACGGCCGCGACCCGGTCGGCGCCCCTAGCCCTGGTCCTCGTCCTCGCCCTCGAGGGCCTGCTTGAACAGGTTGCCGAGGTTGGTGCCGAGGCCCCCGCCGCGCTGGCTGCCCTCGAACATCTCGCGCACCATGCCCGCGTCGGCGGCCTCCTCGGAGCCGAGCAGGGCGCCGTGGTCGTCGAGGCGCGAGAGGGAGATGCGCTGGGCGGAGAGGTCGATCGAGAGCACCCGCACCGGAAACTGGTCGCCCTCCTTGACCACCTCGCGCACCCGGCCGATGCGGTCGCGGGAGAGCTGGGAGACGTGCACCAGGCCGTCGATGCCGGGCTCCAGCTCCACGAAGGCTCCGAAGTCGGCCACGCGCACGACCCTGCCCTCGACCACGGTGCCCTCGTGGTAGCGGTCGGCGGCCTCGTCCCAGGGATCGGGCTCGAGGGCCTTCATGGAGAGCCCGATGCGCTTGCCGCCCTCCTGGATCTCGGTGATGAGGGCCTCCACGTCCTGGCCCACCTGGATGAAGTCCTCGACGGACTCCACGCGCTTGCGGGACAGGCTCGAGACGTGGCAGAGGCCCTCGAGGCCCGGCGCCACCTGGATGAAGGCCCCGAACTTCTCGACGCGCGTCACCTTGCCGCGCACCACGCCGCCCACGACCAGCTGGTCGGCGGCCTCGGCCCGGGCCTGGTCGCGCTCGGTCTCGAGGACCGCGCGACGTGAGAGGACCACGCGCTTGCGCTCGCGGGCGACCTCGAGCACCTGGCAGAGCATGTTCTGCCCCAGGAAGGTCGTCAGGTCGTCCTCGCGCTTGAGGGAGATGTGGGAGGCGGGCATGAAGGCCGCCAGGGGGCCGACCTTGAGCTCGAGGCCGCCGGTGTTGGCACCGGTCACGCGCGCCTTGACCAGCGAGCCGATCTCGAGCTCGTCCCAGGCCGCCAGCTCCTTGGCCTCGCTGCGGCCGAGCATGATCAGGCCGTCCTCCTCCCCGCGCACGGAGAAGTCGAAGCTCTCACCGACGGCCGGGGTGGTCTCGAACTCCGAGACCGAGATGACCCCCTGCTCCCGGGGGCCGAGCTCGACGATGACGTCGGGGCCCGTGACGCCCACGACCGTTCCGCGCCGCAGGGGCTTACCGCCGGTCTTGCGGGCCGGGATCGCGTCCTGGCTGGACCCGTCGATCTCCTGCAGGTTCAGGCCATCGAGGGAGGCCTCGATCTCGTCGTCCAGGGACTTCTTCTCTTGGGAGCTCATCGCTATCGGTGGGGAGGGCCGGACCGGCGCGGTCCGGCCGAGAGTGCAGCGCGAGAGTCTAGCAGCGGAGCGCGCCCCTGCGGGTCTCCGGGATCCTGGGTCACTCGGGACGGCGCTGGACGGCCGTCACGGAGGCCTGGGCCGTGGCCCACAGCACGATCTCGCCCACGTTCACGTTCCGCGGCCTGGTGACCGCGTAGAGCACCGCGTCGGCGACGTCCGCGGGGGTGATCGGGTCGACGCCCCGGTAGATTGCCGCGGCCTTCTGCTGGTCCCCGCGGAAGCGCACCTCGCTGAAGTCGGTCTGGACCATGCCCGGGTCGACGGTGGTGAAGCGCACGCCGCTGCCCAGGGCGTCCTGGCGGGCGCCCTCGTAGAGGGCCCGCACGGCGGCCTTGGTGGCGCAGTAGACCGCCCCCCCGGGGTAGGTCCAGCGGCCCGCCACGCTGCCCAGGAAGACCACGTCGCCGGCGCCGGCCCGCACCATGCCGGCCAGGCAGCAGTGCAGGCCGTTGAGGACCCCGAGCACGTTGGTGTCGACCACCTCCCGCCACTCGGCCGGGTCACCCTCCTGGAGGGGCTCGGTGCCCCGCGCCATGCCCGCGTTGAGCACGCACAGGTCGATCGAGGCGCCCGCGGGGACGGCCTCCTCGACGGCGCTCCGCAGGGCGGCGGCGTCGCGCACGTCCGCCACGACGGGTACGGAGCCCGGTAGCTCGGCCGCCAGGGCCTCGAGGCGCTCCCGCCGGCGGGCGACGAGCAGGACTCGGGCGCCCGCGCCGGCCAGGGCGCGGGCGGTGGCGGCGCCGATGCCGGCGGAGGCGCCGGTGACCAGGGCCAGGCGATCTCGGAGTCGTTCCATCGGCGTACTGTAGCGGGCTGGAGTCAGCTCGGAAGGCCGTGGGCGTGCTCGGCACGGCTTTCGGCCGGTTCGGTGCGGGGCGCGAGCCCCGGGGGGCCGATAGGAGAGGTCGATGCTGTCCACCGGTCTCCTCAGTCTTCCGCTCCTGGTCCTTCCCCAGGAGCTTCCCACGCCCCGGGAATCCGTCGCCCAGGAGCACCCCCGCGAGGTGCTCTTCGTGCACGGCGGTCGGATCCACCTCGGGAACGACGCCGGGGGCGTGGTGGAGGCCCTCTTGATCGAGGACGGGCGCGTGGTCGCGACCGGCCGCGAACAGACCCTGCGCCGGCGCCTGCCGGAGGAGGGCTTCGGTCAGATCGACCTGCGGGGAGCCGTGGCCGTACCGGGCCTGCAGGACGCCCACGGCAGCCTGGAGCGCCTCGGGCGCCGGCTGGAGTGGCTCGACCTCTCCGACGCTGCCGGACCGGAGGAGGTGGTCGAGCGCGTGCGCGCGGCCGTGGAGGTCGCCCCCAAGGGCGGCTGGATCCTCGGCGCTGGCTGGGACGAGCAGGGCTGGGCGCTGCGGGAGCTTCCGCACCACGCCGCCCTGAGCGAGGTCGCCCCCGACCACCCCGTGTACCTGGAGCGCGCCGGGGGCCACGGCGCCTGGGTCAACCTCGCGGCCCTCGAGCTGGCGGGCTTGGACGGCTCCCTGGAGCCGGCGCCGCGCATCCCCGGCGGTCGGGTGCGGGTGGACGGGGAGCACATGGCCACCGGCGTGCTGCTCGGCCCGGCGGTGGAGCTGGTGCGGGCCCACCTGCCGCAGCCCGAACGAGGGGACCTCGAGCGCTGGATCCTCGCGGCCCAGGAGCTCCTGCTCGCCGAAGGGGTCACCTGCGTGCACGAGATGGGGCTCGACCCCGAGCGGGTGGAGCTCTACGAGGCCCTGCTGGCCGCGGGGAAGCTGGACCTGCGCGTGGTGGGCTACCTCGACGGCAACGCGGGGCTCTCCGAGGCCGACCTCGAGACCTACCCGCGACGCTTCGGCGACCAGGACGCCCTGACCGTGCTGGGGGTCTTCTTCCGGCTGGACGGGGACCTGGCCACCCGCGGCGCGGCTCTGCTCGCGGACTACGACGACGCGCCTGGGGAGCGCGGCGAGTTGTGGTTGAGCGAGGAACGCCTGACCTTGCTCGTGCACGAGGCCTGGCAGGCGGGACTGCAGCCGGCCATCTCCGCGGTGGGGGATCGGGCCAACCGCGTCGCGATCGACACCTACGACCGCATGATCGATGTGGACGAGGGCTTCAGGCGCCTGCGGCCACGGATCGAGCAGGCCCAGGTCATCTCGACGGCGGACTTTCCGCGCTTCCCGGGACTGGACATCGTGCCCTCCATGCAGCCGGTGCACTGGGCCCTCGGTGACGCCTGGCTGGTCGAGCGACTGGGCCAGCGCCGCTCACGGGATGCCTTTGGCTGGCGCAGCCTGGCGCCGGGCCTGAGCCACCTCGCCTTCGGGAGCGGCTCTCCGCGCGGTCCCTCCGCGCCCCTGCTCGGCATCCACGCCGCCCGCACACGGCGCGACGCGCAGCGCATGGCCTCCGACGACCTGATCGGAGTCGAGCGCCTGGATGGCCTGGGGGCCCTGGCGGGCTTCACCCGCAGCGCCGCCTACGCGGTCCACCAGGAGGACCGCCGCGGCCAGCTCTCGCCGGGCTACTGGGCGGACCTGACCGTGCTCGACGTCGACCCCGTCGAGGCGGAGGCCGACGCCCTGCGCGAGGGCCGCGTGCTGCTGACGGTGATCGGCGGACGAGTCGTCCACGGCGGCTAGCCCGCGGCCTCAGGGGCAGTAGGTCACGGTCAGGCCGTCGGAGAGTCCCACGCCGAAGCCCGTGGGGTCCTGGGGATCCCGGAACCAGACCTGGTAGGACTCGCTCGTGCCCGCGGTCTTCAGGGACAGGTCCAGGGGCCAGGTGGCGGCGCCGAGGATGTCGGTGGTCAGGGTGTCTCCGCGCTGCAGGGGCAGGGTGACGCACAGGGTGCCTCCCATGAACGGCAGGTTGTCTGGGCCCGCGCCCCAGAAGATGACCGTGGTCTTGTTCGGCACGCCGAAGGACAGGGTGACCTCGAAGCCGCTCGGAGCCACCGTGGCCTCTCCATTGAAGCCGATGGCGGGCATGCTCCCGAGCGAGTTCTGCTTGGCGGTGCAGAAGGTCGTCGGCGGCGAGCAGAGTGTGGTGCCGTCGATGCCGCTGACCACCAGGGCGAAGTCCGCGTCGAGGCTGGGGGTCTCCACGTGGCCGTCCTGGTTGATCTCGTCCGCGAAGACCTCGACGGTCCAGTTACCTGCCAGGGCGTTCTGGACGAAGACGTTCTCGATCACGTCGATGGTGTTGGAGCTGCCCCCCGAGGTCGACCAGTTGCCGGTCAGGAGACCGTTGTTTCCCCAGTAGCTGATGCCGCTGGGGGCGGTGACCTTGACGGACAGATCGTTGATGCGGTGCTGGCTTGCGGAGGTGGTGCCGGGCGGGTCCATGTAGACCAGGGTCACCTTGAGGTCCGGCAGGCCCACGGGCACGCTGATCGAGTAGCTCTTGGAGCTGCCCTCGGTGATCACGTCGTCCTCGTTGACGATCAGCATCGCCGCGCGGTTGTCGTGCAGGGTCTCCACGTCCGGCAGACCCCATCCCTGGTGGGTGCGGGTCAGGTCGTGAGTCAGGCCGCTGAAGGCGTACTGGGTGGCGGAGTTCACCAGCAGGGCGCGCACCGTGCTGGCCTTGGCCCGGCGCTCGAAGACCGTGGAGCCGGTGGGCGTGTCTCCGAAGACGCCCTCTGACCACATCTGCTGGATCAGCCCCACGTACCCCGCCACGCAGGGCGTGGCCGCGCTCGTGCAGCAGAATCCCGTGTTGTAGTCCGTGTCGTTCTCGTTGTCCGTGGTCCAGATGCTGTCGTAGAAGAAGCACACGTCTGGCTTGATGCGGCCGTCGGCCGCCGGGCCGATGCTCGCGCCGCCGCCCCAGTTGTCACCGCTGAGGGTGACGTTGTTGTTGTGGCGGATTCCGCCCACGGCGACGATGTTCTTGGCCCAGGCCTGGGGGCGCGACTGCTGGCTGCCCTGGTTGCTCTGTGACTGGGTGATCGTGATGTCGATGTCGAACAGGATGTCGTCCATCTGTTGCGACGTGGAGTTGTAGGCCGTCGTCAGGCCCGAGCCCCAGCTGTTGGACTGGAAGACCGCGAAGTAGGGGGCCTGCATCAGCTGGTTGGTGTGCTGGTAGCGGTTGCTGAGGAAGCTGTAGTCCGCGAAGATCCCCTGGCCGTCCGGCAGCAGTCCGCGGGCGCTGGGCTGGGCTGTCCCGTCCCCGAACACGACGCCGGTGCTCTTGGTGCCGTGGTCTTCGTCGCCGCTCTTGGGCCCGTGCAGCAGGAGGGGGTGGTGCTGGAAGCCCGCGTGCGTCTCGCGCACGTTCCCGTCCACCACCTCGCCGCGCACGCCCTGGCCGATGAAGCCCTCGATGCCCTCGAGGGCATTGGCGCCGCCCACGATGCGCACCACGTTCAGGTCCTCGGCGGGGGCCTGGTAGCGGTCGATGAAGAGCACCTCGTCGAGCCCGGCGACGCGCACCAGCTGGTCGGTCGTCAGGAGGGCCTGGAGCCGGTAGCCGTCGGGGATCCGTGCGACGATCGTGCCGCCCAGAGACTCGATCTTCGGGGCGAGGCGGGCCTTCTGGTCCGGGCCCTTCTCGAAGACCTGCACGTAGACGTGACTCCGCTCCGGCAGGGTGTCCTCCCGCAGGCCGACGAGCAGCTCCTCCTCCAGGCGGTAGTTGGCCTCGTAGGGCCCGACCCAGCGGACGTAGGGGAGAGCGGCGACCCTCCCAGCGAGCTCGTCGTCCATGCGAACAAGGCGCGTGTGGCTGGGCACGAACTGCAGCACCTCGGCGCCCATTGCGGTCAGCTCTCCCCGAAACTCCTCCAGGGGCGGACACACGAACTGCACCAGGTGCAGCTGCCCCGAGGTGCGCAGGGCGCCGCCGCGCAGGGTCGGCGCGGCGCTGGGGGCGCCCTCGACCAGGGGATCGAAGCGGCCGCGCTTCATGTGGATGCGGTGGTCCGTCGCGCGCACCCGGGCCATCCCTCGCTGCGCGCGGTAGACCGCGTGGTGAGCGCGGCGCCGGTTGCCCTCGGCCTCCTCCCAGAGGGCCACGAAGCCGCCACCTCCGGGCAGCTCCACGCGCCGCAAGTCGTGGACCGGGGAGGTCGTGGTGTGGAAGACACCCACCTCCGTGGCCGAGAGCTCGAAGGTCCCGCGCGCCTCGGCGAGCTCGAGACCGGCTGGATCCTGGAGGTCACGGACGGTCGGGACGAGCAGGGCGGCGAGCAAGAGCGAGGTCGAGAGCATCGAATCTCCAGCGGGGGGGTGGGTAGTGTGTGTACCTGGCCGGGCAGTGGTCCTGCGCACATTTTGATGTTCGTACCAGGGCTCATGTTCTCGGGAACTCGGTAAGTTCCGTACGCGCCAGGCAGCTCCTCGCAACCGATGCGGCCTCTCCCCTCGATGGCTCCCAGTCGTGGGAGGTGGCGCACTGTCCTCACCTCGAGTCCCACGATTCCATGGTCCAGATTCACCTGCACTACGCCGGCCAGCTACGCTGCGAGGCAACCCACGGCCCCTCCGGGACCGGCGTCGTCACCGATGCCCCCGTCGACAACCAGGGGCGTGGGGAGTCCTTCTCGCCCACGGACCTCGTGGCCACGGCCCTGGGGAGCTGCATGCTGACCATCATGGGGATCGCCGCGGAGAAGCGCGGCTGGGACATCGCCGGGGCGGAGGTGACGGTCACCAAGCACATGGTGGCGGACCCGGCGCGTCGCATCTCCAGGCTCGAGGTGGCCATGCGCGTGCCGGGCAGCTTCACCGAGGAGGAGCGCGCCGTCCTCGAGAGAGCGGCGCGCAGCTGTCCGGTGGGCGAGAGCATCTCCGAGCGCCTGGAGGTCGCGCTCGA
>CAZQAT010000079.1:5374-22345 GCA_964591315.1 uncultured Planctomycetaceae bacterium | reverse complement strand
CGACCTCTGCAACCCCATTGCAGCGCGCTAGCCAGGCTGCGCCACGCCCCGACCGAAGGGACGGAGGTTATAGGGTCTGCCCCCCGGGGGGTCAATCGGCCCCCTCCCAATCTCTTGCGGAGCCCGAGCTTGTGACCGGGAGCCGACGGGCGACAATCGGGCCATGGCTCGGCCCGGACGACGCTTCGAGGGCTTGCGACGGGTGGTGCGACGGCGCCACCGGACCTGGATGACCTCCATGACCCTGGCCACCCTGGGGTGGGCGGTGGTCTGGACCGCGCTCTGCCTGCGGCGCTGGGCGCCGGAGCTGGCCCCGGACCCGGTCATCACCCTTCGCCTCGCCTCGGGCATCGCCCTGGTCGGCCTGGCCGTCGCCCTCTTCACTCTGCGGGCCAAGCTGGCCTGGATCCTGATCACCGCGGCACCGCTCTTCGCCAACACGAGCCTGCTCTGCCTGCGCTGGGTGGTGCCGGACCTGCTGGCCCCGACACCCGAGCTGGAAGACCAGGGAGCCGAGGCTCCCGAGGTCGAGCTCGACTAGAGCGGCGTCGCCCAGAGGAGCATCAGTCCTCCGGTGGCGCTGGTCAGGACCGTGAAGGCGAGCACGCACCAGGCCATGCGCCCGTGCAGCTTGCGCCCCTGCGGGTTCTTGAGGGTGCGCAGGCCCGTCACGAGCGGCAGGGCGTAGGCGGCCGTGTTGATCCTCGCCATGGTCATGTGGATCGGCGTGACGATGCCCGCGGACTCCAGGTCGTAGAACTCACCCAGCTCGAGGGCGAAGTAGATCGTCGACACGAGCAGCAGGACCGCCCCCCCAACGAAGCAGAAGTGCGGCTTGCGCCTCGCCTTCAGCCCCGTCAGCACCGCCCCGCCGAGGCAGACCAGGGTCAGGGCGAGGGAGGCCAGGAAGCCAGCTGTCGGGTTCACGATCCTCCCCCTCCGTTCAGTCCGTCCATCTCCCCCACCAGCTCGCGGCGCATCAGGTCGAGCACTGCCTCACGGGGGTCCTTGTTCTCGAACAGGATCGCGTGCACCTGCTCGGCGATCGGGAGCTCGAGGCCGCGCAGATCCGACTCCGGACCGAAGAGGGCCTTCGTGGTCCAGACGCCCTCGGCCACCATCGACATGCGCGCGAGCACCTCTTCCAGGGTCTCGCCGCGGCCGATGGCCTCCCCCACCGCCCGGTTGCGGGAGTGCTGGGAGCAGCAGGTGGTGACGAGGTCACCAACACCGGCCAGTCCGAAGAAGGTCGCCGGCTGGGCGCCGCGTTGCTCGGCGAAGCGAGCCATCTCCACCATGCCGCGGGTGAGCAGGGCCGCCTTGGCATTGTCGCCGAGCCCGAGGCCGTCCGAGATGCCCGCCGCCAGGGCGATCACGTTCTTGAGAGCTCCCGCCAGCTCGGCGCCGACCGGGTCTTCGGAGCGGTAGACACGGAAGGACTCGCAGCTGAAGGCCGTCTGGACGGCGGTCGCCAGCTCCTCGCTCTCGCTGGCGGAGACCACCGAGGCGGGCTTGCCCTGGGCCACCTCCTCCGCGTGGCTCGGGCCGGTCAGGACCCCGAGCGGCCGCTCCCCGCTGACGCTGCGCCAGATCGACATCGGCGACTGGAAGGTCTCGATCTCGAGCCCCTTGGTGGCGGAGACCACCGGCAGGCTGTCCGGCAGGACCTCCTCGAAGCGCGTCGCGACGCTGCGCAAGAACTGAGTCGGGACCACGCTGACCACCAGTTCCGCGCCCTCCGCGGACGAGTGCGGGTCGGCCGAGTACCGCAGCGACTCCGGCAGCGGGATGCCGGGCAGGAAGCGCTTGTTCTCCCGGTGCTCCCGAAGCTCCTCGGTCTGCTCGGCGAAGGCGCTCCAGAGGGTCGTCTCGATCCCGTTTCGGCACAGCAGGAGCGCCAGGGTGGTCCCCCAGCTCCCATCGCCCAGGACGAGGGCCTTGTGCACTTCGAGTTCGGTCATTCGTTGCTCACGTCTTCCGGGTCGCTCCGGGGGTCACGGCCGCGCAGACGGTACCAGATATTGGCGCGACCCTCCGTGCCACGGGCCAGCTTCACCATGTTCGAGCGATGCCGAACGAGGATCAAGAGGGTAAGCCCCGAGGTTCCGAGGATCACCTCCCAGGGCTGTCCCAATCCCCAGGCGGCCAGCGGAAAGCCCAGGCCCATGGCCATCGAGGCCAGGCTCACCCAGCCGAAGAGCGCCAGGCACAGGAGCCACGACCCGCCGGCGATCACGACCACCCAGGGCTCGATGGCGAGGATCGCACCGCAGCCGGTGGCCACGGCCTTGCCCCCTCGGAAGCCGAGGGTGACCGGCCAGACGTGCCCCGCGACGGCCGCGGCGCCGCAGGCCACCTGCCAGGCCGGATCCTCTCCCGCCAGAAAGGCGACCGGGGCGTAGCCCTTGCCCACGTCGAGGGCGAAGACGAACAGGCCCAGGGGAGCCCCCAGGACGCGCATGGCGTTGGTGGCCCCGATGTTCCCGCTCCCGACGGTGCGCAGGTCGACGCCCTTCAGCACGCGGCAGAACACGAAGCCGAAGGGCACGGCCCCGAGCAGGTAGGCCAGGAGCACCCGCCAGGCGAGGCCGGCGGGATCGGTGAGGGCGAGGACGTCCAACCTGCCCCGAGCCTACTCTGCCGTCCCCCCCTGGCACACGCCCGAGAAGGGCATCCCGCGATGGACCGCCGCGGCGCTCCCCCCGTAGACTCCCCCACCCCCATGAGCGGAAAGGGCATGGACACCATCGGCGTGGACACCGGCGGCACCTTCACCGACCTGGTGCGGGCCGGAGAGGACGGTTGGCACACGGAGAAGCTGCCCTCCACCCCCGACGATCCCTCCCGCGCCGTGCTCGAGGGCATCGGCCGGCTGGGAGGCCTCGAGCGTCTGCAGGAGGTCGTGCACGGCACCACCGTGGCCCTCAACGCCCTGCTCACCGGCCGCTTCGCCCGGGCCGCCCTGGTGGTCAACGAGGGCTTCCTCGACCTGGTCGAGATCGGTCGCCAGGCGCGGCCGGAGCTCTACGCCCTGCACCCGGTGAAGGAGCCGCCCATGATCCCCCGCGAGCGGCGCTTCGAGCTCCCCCAGCGCTCCTGGCCCGGCCCCGACGGGCGGCTCGTTCACGAGCGCCAGCCGACGCGCGAGGAGCTGGCGGCCCTGCGCCGCCGGATCGAGCGCTCGGGGGCCGAGAGCGTCGCGGTCTGCCTGCTGCACGCCTACGCGGACCCCACCATCGAGGAGCGCGTCGCCCGCGCCCTGCGACCCCTGGGCCTGCCGATCACCTGCTCCGCCGCGATCCTGAGGGAGTACCGGGAGGTGGAGCGCTTCTCCACCGCCAGCGCCAACGCGGTCCTGCAGCCGGTGCTCGCCCGCTACCTCGACCGCCTGGCGGGGGGCCTGCAGGACACGCGCCTCTCGATCCTGCAGTCCAGCGGTGGCGCCCTGCCCGCGGAGCGCGCCGCCCGGGAGCCGGCGCGCGTCTTGCTCTCGGGCCCCGCCGGCGGGGTGGTGGGCGCGGCCCGGGCGGCGCGGGCCGCGGGGCTGGAGCGCATCGTGACCCTCGACATGGGCGGCACCAGCACCGACGTGGCCTTCCACGACTCGCGCTCGCGCCTGGAGGACAGCGTCGCCACCGCGACCGTGGCCGGTGCGCCGATCGGGCTGCCGGCCCTCGACATCCACACCATCGGCTGCGGCGGCGGCTCCCTCGTCCACCTGGATGCCGGAGGCATCCTGCACGTGGGCCCTGCGAGCGCCGGGGCCGACCCGGGGCCGGTGTGCCACGGAAAGGGCGAAGAGCTGACGGTCACCGACGCCCACGTGATGCTCGGGCACATCGCCGCGGGGAGCTTCCTCGGGGGGCGCATGGAGCTGGACGTGGACGCCGTGCGGAGGGGCTTCGAGGAGCTGGCGCGGCAGCTGGGCTCGAGGCCGGCGCAGGCCGCCCGGGCCGTGCTCGAGGTGGCCCGGGCCGCCATGCGGAGGGCCGTGGGGGTCGAGACCATGCAGCGCGGCCACGACCCCAGGAACCTGCCCCTGGTGGCCTTCGGCGGCGCCGGCGGTCTGCAGGCGGCGGCCCTGGCCGGAGACCTGGGCCTGCCCGGCAGCCTGGTGCCCGCTCTGCCCGGCTGCCTCTCCGCCTTCGGCATGGCGAGCGCCGACGCGATCTCCGACCACTCCCGCACCTGGCTGGCGCCCCTGGCCGAGGTGCCCGGCCGCCGGCGGCGACAGGCCCTGAAGGAGCTCGCGGCGGCCGGCAAGGCCGAGCTGCGAGAGGCCGGCCATGCGGCCCGGGCGATCGAGTTCGAGTACAGCCTCGACCTGCGCTACCGGGGCCAGTCCTTCGAGCTCTCGGTGCCGGAGACCTTCGACGCCCGGGTGACCGAGGCCTTCGCCGCGCGCCACGAGAAGCTCTACGGCTGGCGCCTCGACGCGGGGGAGGTGGAGCTGGTCAACCTGCGCGCGCGGGCCTCGGTCCACCGCGAGGTCCCTGCGGGTCGAGCACCGCGGGCCCGGGCCCTGCCCGCCGCCGCGCAGGTGGGCGAGCGCACGGCGGACCTCGACGGCCGGCGCAAGGTGCCCCTGCTCGACCGGCGGCAGCTCGTCCCCGGGGTGCACTTCGAGGGCCCGGCCCTGGTCGAGGAGTTCTCCGGCACGACGGTCGTCCCCTGCGGCTGGAAGGCCCGGGTGACCCGCGGCGGGCACCTGTGGCTCGAGCCCTGAGCGGCTCCGGCAACCCGCCTCGAGGGTGTCCTCGCCGCAGGTCGGGGACTGCCGCCCGGGAGGCTAGGGCGTCTTCATCCGGAAGGTGAAGGGCTTCTCGAAGGTGCGCACCTCCGGCTCGCCCGCCTGGCGCGGCGCGAAGACCCAGCGCTCGAAGGCCTCGAGGGCGGCCCGGTCCAGGAGCTCGCGGCCGCTGGACTCGATGACGACGATGCCGGTCACCAGCCCGTCGGCGTCGACGCTGATGCGCAGGCGGACGGTGCCCTCCCAGCCGAGCCGCAGGGCCTTGCGCGGGTAGCGGGGCTTGGGGGCCTCGACCACCTCGGGCTCCCCGACGGTGGCGGGCAGCTCGGGGGCGGGCTCGGGCGGCGGCTCGGGGGCCGGCTCGGGCGGCGGCTCCTCGACCGGCTCCGGGAGCGGCGGTCGGTTCCAGGCCACGACCGACAGGCGCGGGTCCGGCGCCAGGAGCGGGTCGGGACGTTCCTGCACCGGCGGCGGTACCTCCGGCGGCAGCTCGGCGGGGACGAAGGGTTGCTCCACGAGCTCGGGCTCGGAGTCGGGCGGGACCTCGTCGAGCTCCGGCGGAGGCTCGATCACCTCCTCGGTCAGCACCTCGGGCTCGGGCTCGGTCAGCTGGACCAGGAGCTCGGTGGAGGGCGCCTCGGACCGCCGCAGCCCCACCAGGAACTCGCCGGCCAGGAGCACCGCCGCGGCCATCAGCCCCGCGTGCGCCACGAGCGAGAGGGGCAAGCCCCGCCGCCACAGCTTCTGACGCGCCGCCCGCGCGCGCCCCCCCGGCGAGCGGCGAGCGAGCTCGGGCGACGCCTTGGTCTCCTCACTGGGCGAGGGCTCGTTTCGCTCGACGACGTCCAAGGGTGGCGACGTCGCGAGGCGACGCCAGGAGGAGCTTAGAACTCAAGATGCATCCCGACGACCAGATGTCGGCCCGGAGCGTTCACCCCGGAGCCGTGGACCCGGTACTCCTCGTCGAACAGGTTGAACAGGCTGGCCTCCCAGGAGACGTCCTGGTTGATCTCGCCCCAGACGTCGAAGTCGAAGGTGAACCAGCCGTCCGTGCCGTTGGGGTTGATGCGCGGGTCGGCCTTGTCCTGGGGGTGCAGCCGGTCCTGGCTGAAGGCCCAGTTGAAGCTGAGCCGCGCGTTCGGCAGGTAGAAGAACATGGGCTCCTCGGGGGTGTAGCGCAGGGCCACGCGGCCGTGCAGGGGGGGCACGCGCCGCGCCGGGACAGTGCCGAAGGACGGGTCCTTCGCCCGGCCGTAGACGTAGGCCAGGCTCCCTTCGAGGTGATAGGGAGACTCCTCGTCCCCCATCCGCCGCCAGCCGCCGAGCTCGGCCCCGAGCAGGTCGACCTCGCCGGTGTTCTCCCGGCGGTAGGTCTCGTCCCCGGTCTGGTCCGGCGCACCCGGGTCCACCAGCACGCGGCCGATGGCGTCCTCGATGCGCGTGCCGAAGACCGACGCCTGGGCGCCCCAGTCCTCCTTCTCGAGGGCCAGGGCCAGGTCGAGGGTCAGGCTCTCCTCCGGCTCGAGGTCCGGGTTCGAGAGCTCCGTGCCCCCGGCGAAGTCCCCGTCGTTGGCCAGGTCCTCCAGGTTCGGCGCCCGGTAGCCCTGGGCCAGGCTGGCGGTGAAGGTCAGGTCCTCCCCCAACTCGCGGGCCGCCTCGACGGCGCCGGTCAGGGCCCCGAAGTCGCCGGAGGTCCGCTCCTGGCTCTCGAACTTGCCGAAGGTGAAGTCGAAGTGGGAGTAGCGCAGCCCTAGAGTCAGGTACCAGGGGTCGAAGGCGAAGACCTCGTCCTGGACGAAGACCCCGAAGCGCGCGTAGCGAGAGCCGGGGGCGAAGTTCGGGGCCACGGCGGTGGTGACGCCCGCGTCCGTGTCCTCGCGGGTCGAGTCCACGTCGTCGATGGAGGTGTCGAAGCCCCAGATGAGCAGGTGGTCCTCCCCCAGGCTGCGCTGCCAGTCGGCCCCCAGACCGACGGTGGTCACCTCGTCGCGCTGGAAGCTCGAGCTGGTGAAGTCCGTCGAGGCGATCCGGCGCTCCTCGACGTAGGTGTTCAGGTTCAAGCGCAGCTGCACCCGCTCCGCGAGGGGCCCGGGGTTCTCGTCGGTCACCGAGACCGCGTAGCCTCGCCGGTCCTGCAGGGCGTAGCGCCAGTCGCCGTTCGACGGCTCGCTCTGGCCGTAGCCCGCGATCAGCTTGTCCGTGCGCGGCACGTTGAAGTCCCGGTGAGCGCGGCCGGTGAGGCGCACGGTCTGGCCCTTGCCGAGGGCGTACTCGTAGGCGCCGAAGACCCCCTGGCCGTTGTAGCCCGTGAAGGGCACGGTCTCCTCGCCGCCGGCCTCGTAGTCTCCGTAGTCGAAGCCGCCCAGGATCGCGATGATGCCGTGGTCCCCGTAGGCGGCCGACAGGTCGAGGTCGCCGCGCGTGCCGTCGCAGCTGGTGTCGTAGGCGATGTCCGCCGCGCCCTGATAGAAGCGCCAGTACTCCTCGGGGTCCTGGCTCTCCGCGCGCCGGCGCCGGGTCCAGATGGAGATCACGCCCCCGATCGCGTCCGAGCCGTAGAGCACCGAGGCCGAGCCGCGCAGGATCTCCACCCGCTCGACGATGGCCGGGTCGATGGTGTTCAGGCTCTGGTTCGGCCCCAGGCGCGTGGTCGAGTCGTTGATGCGGATGCCGTCCACGAGGATCAGGATCTGGCTCCCGAGCAGGCCGCGGATGACCGGCGCCCCGCCCCCCATGTTCGTCTCCTGGATCCAGACCCCCGTCGTCTTCTCGAGGGCCCGGGGCAGGCTGCGCTCCCCGGAGGCCATGATCTCCGCGCCGGTCACCACGGTCACCTTTGCCGGTGTGCTGGTGACCGTCTCCGCCGCCCGGGGGGCGGTGACGACCGTCTCCTCGAGGAGGACGTCCTCGGTGACGGCGTCTTGGGGAGCGCTCAGGAGCAGGAGGAGGGGCAGCATGGGCGAGGTCGGCTGTAAGGGAGACGCATCGGGCCTCGAAGAGTTCAACCGAAGCGCGCCCGCGGCACCATCCCCGAACGCACCGGATGCCCTCCTGCCTGCGGGAGGGCGCCAGAACTCCACGCGGGCACGAAAAACGCCCGCCTGGGCCTCTCCGGTCCTGGCGGGCGTGCGTGCTGGAGCGGCTGAAGGGATTTGAACCCTCGACATCAACCTTGGCAAGGTTGCGCTCTACCACTGAGCTACAGCCGCATCGGGGTGGAGAAGGATAGCCCCCGGGGGCCGAAAGGCAAGTCCCTGGGCCTAGAGTCCGGCCATCCGTCCCGCGACCCAGGTTCCGGCCTCGGTCGCGGCTTCCCGGAGGTCCCGACCGAGGGCCAGGTGGGCCGCCAGGGCGCTGGCGAAGCGGCAGCCCGTCCCGCGCAGACTGCGGCCTGCCAGTCGCTGGCGCGAGAGCTGCAGGGCCGGCCCGGAGCCCTCCACCAGGAGGTCCACGACCGGGTCCTCGGAGCCGTGCCCGCCCTTGACGACCACGGCCCGTGCTCCGGCGGCGATCAGGACTCGGGCGGCGGCCTCTCGAGCTTCCAGCCTGACCTCGAGCGCAGCGAGGTCGGCCCCCGCGAGCTCCGCCAGCTCGGGCAGGTTGGGGGTCCAGAGGAGGCCGGCGGGGAGCAGCTCCTCGGCCCAGCCCCCAACGGCCTCGGGCCCGTGGAAGCGGGTCCCGCTCGAGGCGGCCAGCACGGGGTCGAGGACCGCGGGGGTCCCCGCGGGGAGAGCCGCCGCGAGCCGAGCTCCCGCGCGGGCGTCGGGCAGGAGGCCGAGCTTGAGGGCCCCCACCCCGGCCTCGACCGCGCTGCGCGCCTCGCCCGACCACGCGACCGGATCCCGCGCCCCGAGCTCGCGCACGCCGCTCTCGTCCTGAACCGTCAGCGCCGTCGCGACACCGACGAACTCCGCGCCGGCGGCCTCGACCGCCTCGCGGTCCGCGTCCAGTCCCGCCCCCCCGGAGGAGTCGTGCCCTCCGACGCACAGGACCCGTGGTCCGCGCGCGGGATCGCGGGCCTTCAGCTCAGCTCGCGGCCCTTCTTGGGCAGCTCGTCCCCGTCGTCCGTGCCGAGGATCCCCAGGGCCCGCTTGCGCAGGCTGCGCTCGACGCTGTGGATCGTGCTCTCCCCCAGGTCGTCGAGGGTGATGCGCCCGCCGGCGATGTGGCCGTGGCCGCCGAACGAGCCCTCGCCGTCGAGCACGCGCTCCATCAGGGGGTAGGCGTTGCCGAAGGCGTAGTCCGTGCGCAGGGAGAGCACGTACTGGCTCTCCTCCTCCACGGCCCCGCCGACCACGACCCAGGAGCAGCCCTTCATGCGCAGGAAGAAGTCCGCCATCTCAGCCGCGAACTCGGGGTGGGAGATCTTGCCCAGGAGGCAGATGACCAGCGCGCCGTGCTGGCGCGCGACCGACAGGGCGCCGTGCAGCTCGGAGTAGTAGACCCGCGGCAGGGGCGGGTGGTTGATCCTCGTGATCAGCTCCCGGTCCGAGTTGCGGAAGGTGGAGTAGTAGGCCTCCTCGTCGAGCTCGGCGGAGTTGCGCGAGAGGTCCGCGGTGTCGTAGCGCACGCCGCAGAAGAGGGCCGTCGCCACCCGCGTGGTCCAGGGGCAGCCCGCGTCCCGCAGGTACTCGTAGATGATCGAGGCGGTGGCGCCGATGCCCAGGCGCACGTCCCGGTGGGCGATGGGCGCCTCCTCGGCCCCCTCCACATCGGCGGGCGGAACGTGGTGATCGAAGACCGCCAGGAGCGGGATGTCCTCGGGCAGGAAGGTGTGCCCGAAGTTCGGCTGGGTGTCCACCAGCACGGCCCCGAAGAACTCCTCGGGTCGGATCTCGTCGTAGGTGGCGAACTCCAGGTCCAGGGCGCGCACCATGGCCAGGTTCTCCGCCCGGTGGATGCGCCCCAGGGTCGCCACCTGGGTGCGGAAGCCGAGGGCCTCCGTGCACAGGTGACGCATGCCCTCACAGGCTCCGATGGCGTCGGGGTCCGGCCCGCGGTGGGTCAGGATCAGGAGGCCGTCTCGACCGGCCGGAGCGGCGTCGCGAGCCTTCTCCAGCTCCAGGCGGAAGTGCTCCACCGGCGGCATGCCGAACTCGGGACGGCCAGGACTCCGGGCGGGGGCCGCCTCCGCGGCGGTCTGGTCCGGGGCCCCGGCGCTGCGGGAAGGCTCGCTCATCGCACCCAGAGGAGAACACCCCGGCGGCTCGCGGCGCAAGCCGGGGACGGACCCGGCCCTCAGAACCCCCGGTCCATGAGGAGCTGCACGGAGGCCAGGATCTCCGACCGGCCGTGACGCGAGCTGATCTCGACCACCTTCTCAGCGTCCTTGGATACGAACTCGGCGACGAGCTTGAAGTCCACCTCACCCAGACCGGGGGGCATCTCGGACTCGTCCTGCACCGCGTCCTGCAGGTGCACGCCGATCATGCGGTCGCCGTACTTCTCGAGCCAGTCCCCCTGGCCCGGCAGCCCCGCGATCTGGCGCAGGTGCACCGTGCCCGTGTCGTGCCAGTAGCCAAGGCCCTGCTTCGACAGATCGTCGAGCACCCACTCCATCGCCTCGAAGTTGAGGATGTCGATGAAGGTCACGCCCGGCTCCACGGCCAGGACGACCTCGGGGAACTCCGCCCGCAGGGTGTGGATCGAACGGCAGAGGTGCTCGACCTGCGGCTGGCCCTTCTTCTGGGCCATGGCCACGAAGTCCACCACCTCCTGCTGGAGCTCCTCCTCGAGCTCTTCCTCGGCGAGGCGCGCCTCGAGCGCCTCGGCCTCACCCTTGATCTTCGGGTCCTCGACCTCGCAGCCGCGCAGGATGACCTTCGGGCAGCCGTAGCGCTCGGCCAGCTGAACGTGCCGGCGGCAGGAGATCAGCGCCCGCTCGCGCAGCTCCGCGTCGAGGGAGCCGAGCTTGGTGCCCGACATGTGCTCCGAGCGCGGATTGAGGCAGCCGGTGACGATCGAGGCCACCTCGATCCCGGTCTCGCGCCGCGACTCCTCGAACCCGTTCAGCGGGACCGGAGCCTCGCACAGGCCCAGCTCGAGCCTACGAAAGCCCATGGCCACGGCCGCAAAGGCCTGGGCCTCGATCGTCGCCAGGCGCGTCCCATAGCAGGACGTCGAGAGCGAGTACTCGTTCGGGATTCCGGGCTGAGTCACGGTTCGGATTCCTACGGGTGTCGGGAGCGGAAGACCTTTCCGGGTCTCCCCACCTATCGAGCCAGCGAGCGGCGATCACGAGCAGAAAGAACGGCTCTGGGGAATCGTCGGAACACCTTTTCCCATTTCGGGGTCAGGGATGCAACGTGATTCGGTCTGCGCACACTCCTGCGAGGCTGCCGGAGGGCTCTGCTACCATCCGAGCATGAAGATTCGGCTCCTCTGGGTGGTCTCCGGCCTGTGGGCCGTCTTCTTCGCCTATCTGGCCAGCGAGAGCCTCCGGCACGCCTGGGCAGCGGAGGGGTCGATCTTCAATCTGGGCGAGAAGCTGCAGGGCTTCCTGGCCGGGGTCGGTGCGATCACCATCGGGGCCCTCCTGCCCTACGGCGCCCTCCGCCTGCACCGCTTCCACAAGAGCCGCGCCCGCCATCGCCTCGAGAAGGAGCGCGAGAGGATCGACCGCAAGCTGCGGCGCATGGACTCCAAGGGCGGCGCGACCGACGCGGTCTGAGCCCCGCCCTCCCGCCGCCTCTCAGACGCGCACCTCGCCGGTGGCGCCCAGCAGGTCGGCGTAGCGCTCGAGCAGCGGGTCGACCTCCTCGGCCACGAACTCGAGCACCTGCTCGGGGGCGCGCCCCACGTGGCGGCCGGGCTCGAGCAGCTCGTCGATGCGGCCCGCGACCGGCCCCAGGAGCTCGGAGCTCTTGAGGCGCTCGACCAGGTCGCTCTCGCCCCCCTCCTTGATGCGCTTGGCCGCGGCGAAGCTCGCCTGGCGCACCTCCTCGTGGGCGTCCTGGCGGTCGGCGCCGGCCTTGACGGCCTCCATCATCAGCGCCTCCGAGGCGAGGAAGGGCAGCTCGGCCATCAGGTTGCAGCGCACCACGTCCGGGTGCACGAGCAGCCCCGAGGCCACGTTCAGGAAGAGGTTCAGGATCGCGTCCGTGGCCAGGAACATCTCCGCCATGACGATGCGCCGGTTGGCGGAGTCGTCGAGGGTGCGCTCGAGCCACTGGTTGGCCGCGGTGTGGGCCGTGTTGTCCAGGTGTGAGATGACGAGCCGCGCCAGGGAGCAGATGCGCTCGGAGCGCATGGGGTTGCGCTTCCAGGGCATGGCGCTCGAGCCGATCTGCTTGGACTCGAAGGGCTCCTCGAGCTCGCGACGGTTCGAGAGCAGCCGCAGGTCCGTGGCGAACTTGTGGGCGGTCTGGGCGATGGACGAGAGGGCCTGGCCGACCCGGAAGTCGAGCTGGCGCGGGTAGGTCTGGCCGGTGACGGCGAAGCGCCGCTCGAAGCCCATCTTCTCCGCGACCCGCGCGTCCAGGGCGCGCACCTTGTCGTGGTCCCCCTCGAAGAGCTCGAGGAAGGAGGCCTGGGTGCCCGTCGTGCCCTTCACGCCCCGGAAGCGGATCATGCTCTCCGCGTGGTCCAGGTCCGCCAGGTCGTCGATCAGGTCCTGGATCCAGAGGGTGGCGCGCTTGCCGACGGTGGTCGCCTGGGCCGGCTGGTAGTGGGTGAAGCCCAGGGTCGGCAGCTCGCGCCACTCCAGGGCGAAGGCCTTGAGCTGGGCGACCAGGCTGACGAGCTGGCGCCTCACGAGCCGCACGCCGTCCCGCAAGAGGATCGCGTCGGTGTTGTCGGTCACGAAGCAGCTCGTAGCCCCCAGGTGCAGGATGCCCCGGGCCTTGGGGCAGGCGTCGCCCCAGGTGTGCACGTGGGCCATCACGTCGTGCCGCAGGCGCCGCTCGTGCTCGGCCGCCGCCTCGAAGTCGATCGGCTCCAGGTTCGCCCGCAGCTCCGCCAGCTGCTCCTCTCGAATGTCGAGGCCGAGCTCCGCCTCCGACTCTGCCAGGGCCAGCCACAGGCGGCGCCAGGTGCCGAACTTGGTCTCGGCCGAGAACAGCCGGCGCATCTCTTCGCTGGCGTAGCGGCCGGCGAGGGGGCTCTGGTAGGTCTCGTGCTCGCTGCTCACGGCGACTCCTGGTCGGGGGCTGCTCCAGCTCCTGGAGGCGGGGGGGAAGCCCCCCAGTCTAGCGAGCCGCGCCCCCGAACGAAGCACAGGTCGCCGCCAGACCGGCCAGGGCGCAGAACAGCAGCCCGAGGCCGATGCGCCGCAGGGTCCCGCCCGCGCTGGCCCCCGGGGTGCCCACGTAGGCCGCCAGCCAGAGGGTGCAGGCGGCCCCGACCACGTCCGTCGCGAGGTCGAGGACGGAGGCGTCCCGACCCGGCACCGAGGACTGGTGCCACTCGTCCAGGGCGCCGTAGACCAGGACCGCGCCCAGCACCGCGAGCAGCGCCGCGCGCCCCAGGACCGGCCAGCCCTCCCGCCGGGGCAGGGCCAGGATCCACCACAGGGCCAGCAGTCCGAACAGGGGTGCGTGCGCCGCGTTCGTGAGCCAGCCCTTGGGAAAGCTCGCCCGTTCGTCGCTGGAGGGCAGGTTCGAGAGCTGCCAGATGAGGGCCATCCAGGCCAGGGCGAGGAGCGGGCCGGCCCAGCGCGGGAGGCGCTGGAGCCAGGCGCCGAAGCGTCGCAGGGGAGCGAGCACGTCCGCGCGGACCTACGAGCCGACGCTCTTCTTGGCCACGAACTCGAGGCCCTTGCCGTCCTCGGACCTGACCACGGACAGCTCGTCCACCATCTGCATCAGGAGGAAGAAGCCCCGGCCACGCTCGTCCTCGAGGTCCGGCAGGCCGGAGTCGTCCAGGTAGGGCTCCATCTCCGAGGGCTCGCCGCCTCCCTGGTCCGCCACCCGCAGCTCCCAGCCCGCGGGGCAGCAGGCCAGGTGCAGCTTCATGCGCACGTCCCCCACCACGTCCGCCTCCTCCATGGCGGAGCCGCCCCCGCCGTGGTCGACCGCGTTGGAGAGCAGCTCGCTGGTGACCAGCTCCAGGGTGCCCACGTCGTCCTCGGAGATCCCGTGCTCGAGGGCGAACTTGCCCACCACCTGGCGCGCCATGCGGCTCGCGCTGTGGGCCGCGGGCAGGTCGAGCTGCAGGACCTCGGCCTCGGCGTCGCTCACGACAGGGCCTCCACGACCAGGGACAGATCCAGGGAGGGGGCCGAGTGGGTGATCCAGCCCACCGAGATCCGGTCGAGGCCGCAGCCCGCGTAGGCCTCCAGGTTGTCGGGCCCCACGCCGCCGGAGGCCTCGAGCTCCACACGGCGGCCCAGGCCCTCCGCCAGGGCGCGCAGCTCGGGGACCCGCTCGACCAGCTCCTCGGGGGTCATGTTGTCGAGCAGGACCACGTCCGCGCCGCCACGCACGGCCGCGCTGGCCTCCTCCATGTCCCGGGCCTCGACCGTCATGACCATCTCCTGGCCGACCTTGCGCCGCACGGAGCGGGTCAGGGACTCCAGGTCCGCCGCGGCCAGGTCCAGGTGGTTCTCCTTGAGCATCACCTGGTCGTGGAGGCCGAAGCGGTGGTTCTCACCGCCCCCGCAGCGCACGGCGTACTTCTCGAGGTGCCGCAGGCCCGGGGTGGTCTTGCGGGTGTCGAGCACCCGCACGCGGCCCGCCGCCAGGGCCACCAGGTCGGCGGTGGCGGTGGCGATGCCGCTCATGCGCTGCAGGAAGTTGAGGGCGGTGCGCTCCGCCTCGAGCAGCGCCCGGGCGGGGCCCTCGACCACGGCGATGCGCTCCCCGGGCTCGACCCGCTCGCCGTCACCGGTCCAGAGCTGGAAGTCGCAGCTCGAGTCCCGCAGCAGGAAGGTGCGCTGGAAGACGGGCAGCCCGGCCAGCACGCCGGCCTGCTTGGCCACCAGCTCGGCCCGCCCGCGGCGCGTGGCCGGGATGGCGCTCTCGGTCGTCACGTCCCCGGGGCCGAGGTCCTCCTCGAGGGCGCGCTCGATCGAGACGTCGACCTTCTCGAGCGGCAGGAGCTCCGCCAGGGCGTCTCGAATCGGGGTCGACATCGTCGCAAGGCTACGCTCGGGGGACCGTCAGCACCACATTTCGAGCGCAACCAACCGTCGGGCCGAACGTCCTCCGGGCATGGACGTGGCCGACGACACGCGCAGCACGCCCCGCGGGGGCCCGGGGGAACTCGCCCCGCCCCGGGCGCAGGAGCATGGGAGCTGGCTGGCCTTTCTCGCGGGCTGGCTGTTGGCCTCCACGGCCCTCGCCGCGCTCCGGACCGGCGCCGTCGGGGTGGAGACGCGGAGGCCGACCCTCGACCTGCGAGTCGCCAGCCCCCTGGAGCTGGAAGCCCTGCCTGGCATCGGGCCGGTCCTGGCCGCCCGCATCGCGGACCGGCGCTTCGAGGTGGGCCCCGACCGCCTGCGCCTGCGGGAGGTGTACGGCATCGGCCCCAGGACCGAGGCCCGGGTGCGGGCCGCCCTCGGGCTCCCCACGGGGAGCCCGGACTCAGCGGGTGCTCCCTGAGGAGCCCGCCGCGCAATGGAACAGCCGCAAGCTCCCCGCCCGTGCACCCTCGTCGTCGTGGACCGGCGCGCCGGCCGCGAAGGTCGCCGCGGAGTCCGAGCCCGGCGGCGCGGCCGCCAGGGAGGCGCCGAGCCACGCCCGCGGCGCGGCGCCGAGAAAGGTCCCCAGGAGGCTCCCGTCAGCCCCGGAGTGCAGCCGCACCTCCCCCGCCTCCGGCCCGCCTCCGTCGGCGCCGGAGGCCCCCACCAGGAGCTCCGCTCGCCCGTCCCCCGAGAGGTCGGGCACGAGTGCCACCGCGGACAGGCCGTCTCCGGCCGCGCCCCCGTCCAGGCGTAGGAGCTCGACGCCGTCCACGCCCGAGAAGAGAGCCGCGGAGCCCGCGTCGATGCCCGCCCCGTCCGCGCCGGGGCTCGCCACGAGCAGGTCGCCGCACCCGTCCAGGTCCACGTCGAGCCCTCCGGCCAGCGCGAAGCCGAGCTGGTCTCCGATGCCGGTGCCCAGGCGCTCGTAGAGCAGCCCCCCATCGGCACCCCGCAGGACGCGCACGGCGCCACCGTTGAAGGCCCCCCCGTCGTCGAAGGGCACGCCCACCGCGATCTCCCCCTGGCCGTCCCCGTCCAGGTCGCCCAGGCCCACCACGGCCCGCCCGAGCTGGTCCCAGGCCTCCCCCGTCCAGCTGCGGATCCGCCGGCCGTCCGCCCCCGAGAAGAGGTCCAGGCGGCCGCCGTTCGTCCCGCCCCCGTCGGCCAGGGGCGCCCCCACCGCGAGATCCGGGAGCCCGTCACCGTCCACGTCCCCCACCCCCGCCAGGGCCCGTCCGAACTCCTCACCCGGCGTCTCCCCGCGCCAGCTGCGCAAGAGGCTCCCGTCGCGGCCGGAGAGCAACAGGGCCCGGCCCGCCGCGGGCACGCCCCGGGGCACCCCCACCAGGAAGTCCGTGACCCCGTCCCCGTCCAGGTCCCCCACCGCCGCCACCGCGCTCCCCAGGCGCGCCCCGACCCCGTCGCCCTCGATCGCCCAGAGCACGCGCCCATCGACCCCCGAGCACAGGCTGGCCCGTCCGGCGAGGGGCAGGGCAGCGCCCCAGCTCGGCGCGCCCACGAGCCAATCCCCCCGGCCGTCCCCGTCCACGTCCCCGGCCGCGACCACGGCTGCCCCGAAGCGGTCCCCGGGCCGCAACCCCCGCAGCTCGGTGGAAGAACAGTCCGGTCCCACCCGCGGCCCCTGGGCGCCGAGCACGATCGCGAGCACCAGCGGAATGAAGAAGAGAGCGGGGCTCGTGCTGCGGTCGATCATGGCCGTCGATCGGGATCGGGGTGATGGGGTGGACGCGGGACGACCCACGCCCCGCCGGGAGAGGACGGGCGGTGCGCGGGACGGTCACCCCACAGCCCGCGAAAGGCCGCGCCACGCCCTTCGGGTCGCCCCGCCCCTGCGCTAAGCTCGCGGCGAAAGGCGCGCGACGGCGGTGGAATCCACGCACCGAGCCCAGGCCGCGCCCCCCCTGCGCAGGATGAACTTCGAACCCCAAGACGCACCGGACGGGGCCCCCGGCTACGGCTCTTCCGAGTACTCCGCCGAGGCGGAGAAGCTCTTCGCCCGCTACCTGCTCGCCCGGGACTCTGGCGAGGCCGACGACTTCGAGGCCGACGACTTCGAGGCCTTCTGCGCCGAGCACCCCGA
>CAZQAT010000079.1:0-5274 GCA_964591315.1 uncultured Planctomycetaceae bacterium | reverse complement strand
GCGCGGGCCTGGAAGCTCGGCGCCGCCGCCGCGACTCTGGCCGCGATCGGGCTGGGTCTCTGGGCCACGGACCTCCTGTCCGACTCGCGCGTCCTGGCAGCCGAGAAGAAGGACCTGGCCGACGAGGGAAGCCGCGTCAGCGCCGAGCTCGCCACGAGCCGCGAGGAGGGCCGGCGTCTGACGGCGGCGAAGACCGCGCTCGAGAGCGACCTGGACGACACCGCCCGCCAGCGGGACACGGCCCTCGAGGAGAGCCGCGGCCTCGCCGACCGGCTGCAGCGGGAGGCCGAGGCCAGGCGCACCCTCGACGAGCAGCGGGAGCGGCTCGCGGCCGAGCTGGAGGAAGAGCGCAAGAAGGAGGCCCGCACCCACCGGGAGCTCCTGCGGACCAGGGCCAAGGCGGAGCTCCTGGCGACGGGAGAGCTGCTGCGCCGCGAGGCGACCCTGTGGCCCACCGTCCCGGCCCGCGCGAGACACATCGAGGGCTGGCTGGCGGAGGTCGAGGCCCTCGCGACGGGCCTGCGGGAGACCCGCGCCGGGCTCGCGGCCTCGGAGGACGACCTGGACCGCGCCCGGGCCGAGGCCCTGGGGACCGCCATCGAACCCCTCCTGGGCGCGGAGGGCCTGGCGACGCGCACCCGCGGCCGCCTCGAGCGTCTGCGCGCCTGGCGGGCACGCCTCGCCGACGAGGACGCCGAGGCCTGGGCCGAGGTCCTCGCGGCCCTGGCCGAGCCCGCGGCCGGCGAGGTGACCTGGACTCCCCAGTGCGGCCTGCTACCCCTCGGCCGCGGCGCGGACGGTCTGTGGCTCTTCGCCGACCTGCAGACCGGCGCCGCGCCGACCCCGGACGACCCCGGTGAAGGGGACGCCCTGCTCTTCGCCCTCGTCCCCGGCCTCGAGCTCGAGGGCCGCGTGGTGCCGGCCTTCCTGGTGGCTCTCGAGCCCTGGAGCAACGCCCACCGCGCCCACGCGCTCGGAGACCTCAGCGCGCCCGCGAACGCCTCCGAACGCGCCGTGGACTGGGCGCGCCTCGGGTACCGGGGCCTGACGCCGATCCAGGAGCAACTCGCCCGCGGGGCCGGGCTGCGCCTGAAGGAGCTCGGGCTGCACCCCTCGCGGCCTCTGGTCCTGCCGGGCGCGCGAGAGGAGCCTCAGGCCAGCTTCGGCGAGTAGGGCACGCGCCCCAGCAGGGCGTGTCCCAGCCCGCGCGCCTGGGTGCGCTCGAACTCGGCGTGGATGATCTGGGCCAGGTGCTCGAGGGCCATGGCCGCCGCCGCCTCGGGGTCGTGGGTCAGGATCGCCGCCCGGGCGTTGACCGCGCGGATGACCGCATCGTCGTCGGGCACCCAGCCGATCCAGCGCGGGGAGCGCGAGAGGAAGCGCTGGCAGACGTCCTCCATGCGCTGGACCACCGAGTGGGCCTCGTCCCAGTTGTGAGCGCGGTTGACCACCAGGAGCGGCTCCGCCGTCGGATTGCAGCGCAGCAGCACCTTGATGAAGGCGTAGGCGTCGGTCATGGCCGTCACCGCCGGGGTGGTGACCACGACCACGATGTCCGAGGCGGCCGCGAAGGCCACGGTCTGGTTGGAGACCCCCGCCGCGGAGTCCACGAGCAGGTAGCGGTAGTCGACCTCGAGCTGCTCCAGGGCCTCGGCGATGCGGTGCATCTCGAAGGCCGAGAGCTCCGCCATGCTCGAGACTCCCGAGCCGGCGGCGATCAGGTCCAGGTTGTGGTCGCAGTTCGCCACCACCTCGGAGGGGGCCGCGGTGCCGGCCACGAGCTCCACGAAGGAGCGCTCGGGGGTCACCCCCTGCAGGATGTGGGCGTTGCCGATGCCCATGTCCGCGTCGACGATCAGGGTCCGCGCCAGGCGCGAGAGCCAGGCCGAGAGGGAGGCGGTGAAGACCGACTTGCCGGTGCCGCCCTTCCCGCTGGCGATGCAGATCGAGCCGGCGCGGCGGTTCGGACCGGGACCGAGGCCCGCCGCGCGCCGCGCCTCCGGCGTGGGGTCCTCGAGGGACTCCTGTGCGTGCGAGAGGTGCAACAGCTTGCGGGCCTGCTCCCACTTCATCTCAGTCCTGGGGCGAGGACCGGGCCGGCCGCGCCGGGCGGTGCGAGGCCCCCGCGGGCGGGACCCCGGGGCGGAGGCACGAGCGCCTTCCACCCCGCGGGGGGTCCGGGCGGGCCATTCGCCACTCGGAAGGAGTGCTGCACGAATGAAGGCTGCCCGACGGACGGGCCCGATCCAAGGGCGCGCAAGAAAGAAACGCCTATTCTCTCTTGGTGGAGCAAGTTGGTGCCAGTTCCGGCACACCTGGCCCCCATGGGGGTGAGAATCAGTCTCCCTGGATCGCGTCGTGGAAGGCCTGGATCTCCTCCTCGGTGAGGATCGGCCCGGAAGCCCGGGGATAGAGGTCCACCTGGGGCAGCCCCTCCTCCGCCTCGGACTCGACCTCCTCGCTCTCCTCCACCTCCCTCGCCACCGGGACCGGAGCGGAGGGCCGCTCGACGGCGGGGGGGGCCGGGCGTCCCGGAGACGGCACCGGCTGGGGCACCGGGGTCGCGGCCCGAGGCACCAGAGGCTGCCCCACCAGGGCCAGGTAGTCCACGAGCACCCCTTCGAGGACTCGCTCCACCGCCTCGGCGTCTCGCACGGGCTCGGCCTCGAGTTGCCCGCGGCGGCGGAGCTCCAGGTGCCCGTCGGTCCAGACCAGGCGACACAGCTCGCACTCGTCGATCTCCGCCACCAGGTCCGCCCCCGGAGCGGTCCAGCGCAGGTCCGGGTCGACGCGCCCCAGGCGCTCGAGCAGCTCGAGGGCCAGGACCACGCGGTCCGGGGCGATGGAAGCCAGGAAGCCCCGCAGGGGCTCGCGCACGGCCCAGGTCGGTAGCTCCGGGGCCCGGCCGGGGGTGCGGCCGTCCCCCACGTCGAGGAGCTCGAGGCGGGTGCGGGTGCCGCCCTTGGAGCGTAGCTCCCGGCGCCGCAGGAGCCACAACTCGTCCCCCCGCAGGAGCTCGAGGCGGTCGAGCTGAGCGGCCGAGAAGCCCGCCGCCGCCACCAGCACCACCCGCGGGGTCTGGAGCTCGCCCGGATCGAGCCCGAGGGAAGCGGCCAGCACCTCGGGCTGGCCGTGGGCAAAGGCCAGGGCGTCCAGGGCCGCCAGCGCCGCGGCGTCGGTGGTGCCGTCCACCATCCGCACCAGGAAGGCCCGCCGCTCGCAGCTCCCGAGCAGGTCGGCCACGGGCCGGCCGTCGATGCTGAGCTCCCGCTCGTGCACCTCGAAGCCCCCCAGGACCTCTCCCAGGGCCTCCTCGATGGCTGCCAGATGATCGTGGTTCTCGCCGGCGGATGAGCGCGTTCTCATGCTGCGTGGGTCAGGGTTGGAGGCGGGACTTGGACGAGCGCGCGGCCAGGGCCGAGGGGGTCCGGCCGCGGTGGACGAAGGCCAGGGCCAGGGAGAGGGCGTCGGTGACGTCCAGGGGCCGCGGCGCCTCGGCGAGCCGCAGGAGTGTAGCCACCATGGCGGCCACCTGTTCCTTGCTGGCGTTGCCGTTGCCGAGCAGGGTCTTGCGCGCCACGGACGGCGCGTACTGCTCGACCCGGGCGCCGGTGTGGGCCGCGCAGGCCAGGGCCACGCCGCGCCCCTCCCCCAGGCGCAGGGCGGACTGCACGTTGGAGGCACTGAAGGCGCTCTCGACCACGACCACCGCGGGGCGCAGGCGCACGAGCAGGGCGTCCAGCTCCCGGCGCAGGCTCGCCAGGCGGGCGGGCATCTCCGCTCCCTGCGGCCGGATCTCCCCGGCGGCCAGGAGCCGCGGGTCGCCGGGCACGTCGACCAGGGCGCCGTAGCCCACGATCCGCGTGCCCGGGTCGATGCCGAGCACGATGTCGTAGGGCAGGTCCGCGGGGACCTGCGGCGCGCTGTCCCCGGATGAGGGGGTGTCGGAGGGGGTGCCAGCCATGGGCGGCCCCGAGCGTACCCCTGGGGACGGCGCGACTGTAGGCTCCAGTTCCGCCCACGAGCGACGCAGCATGACGAGTCCCTCTCTCGACACCTCCGCGGAGACCGGTGACGGCGCCCCCGCGCTCCCGCGGGCGGCGGCGGTCGTCGTGGCGGCCGGCGGCTCGACCCGCATGGGCGCCGCGGCCGGAGAGCGCAAGCCCTTCCTGCGCCTCGGCGAGCGCACGGTCCTCGAGCACGCCTGCGCGGCCCTGGTGGCCGCCCGCGGTGTGAGGGAGCTGGTGGTGGTGGCCCGCGAGGACGACCTGGACCGGGTGCGGGCCCTGGCCCGTGAGAGCTCGGCCTTCGGCGAGAGCTGGAGCGTGGTCGCGGGCGGCGCCACCCGCACGGACTCGGTGCGCGCGGGCGTGGCCGCCGCGGACGAGGCCTCGCAGCTGGTTGCGATCCATGACGCGGCCCGGCCCCTGCTGCGGCCCCAGGTCGTCGAGCGTGCCCTGCTCTGCGCGGCCGAGCGCGGAGCGGCCCTGGTGGCAATCCCCGTGCGCGACACGATCAAGCGCGCCGAGGGGGACGCGGCTCGCGCGACCCTCCCGCGGGAGGAGCTCTGGGCGGCCCAGACGCCCCAGGTGTTCGGCCGTGCCCAGCTGCTGGAGCTCCTCGAGCGCGCCCGCGCCGCGGGCTACACCCCCACCGACGACGCGGCCCTCTTCGAGCGCTACGTGGGCCCCGTGCCCCTGGTCGAGGGGGAGCCGCGCAACTTCAAGCTGACCACAACGGAGGACCTGCAGCTCGCCGCGGCGCTCCTCGAAGGGGAGGACGGACCGTGACCACCCCCTACCGCATCGGCCTCGGCTTCGACGTGCACCGCCTGGTCGAGGGCCGCCCCTGCATTCTCGGCGGCATCGAGCTGCCCCACGACAAGGGCCCCGCCGGCCACTCGGACGGGGACGCGGTCCTGCACGCGGTCACCGACGCCCTCCTCGGCGCGGCGGGCCTCGACGACATCGGGACCCTGTTTCCGGACACGGATCCGGAGTGGAAGGATGCCGACAGCGGGGACCTCCTGCGCGGCGCCCTCGAGCGTGTGCAGGCCGCGGGCTGGCGGGTGGGCAACGTGGACGTGGTCATCGCCACGGAGGGCCCGCGCATCGCGCCGCACCGGGAGCCGATGCGCGAGAGCCTGGCGGGGCTGCTCCAGGTCGAGGCGGACGCCGTCAACGTGAAGGGGAAGACCTTCGAGGGGCTGGGTGCGATGGCTGGTGGAGCCGGGGTCGCGGTGCAGGTCGTCTGCCTCCTCCTGGCGGAGGGGGC
>CAZQAT010000078.1:5846-22643 GCA_964591315.1 uncultured Planctomycetaceae bacterium | reverse complement strand
CCCAATGCGTCAAAGCCTCATGAATAGGCCGGGCTAGCCCGGCCAAGAGGGTGGCCCCGGAGCCGGCGGTGGATCCGGGTATCCACCGCGGCGCCGGGGCCGTGATCGCGAGCGCGGAGGTCCCCCAACCGCCGCGATCGCTTGCTCTCTCTCGGGGAGTGAGTCCGAATCGGTGTTTGCGCGCGTCCCGTTGGGACCGTGCGGCTTGGGTTCGGACGCCCTCCCAGTTCCCCTGCCGCGCATCTCCGCGCGGCTACACCTACAAGGCGTCGGGGGGGCCGAGGGTGGACAGGATTCCCCGGACTTTCTTGCGGTCCCCTCGGAAGGGGCCTGGCGGGCCTCAGTCCACCTCGGTCGAGCTGAAGGTCCCGCGGCGGAAGCTCTTGGCCTTGTAGAGCTGCTCGTCGGCCACCTGCAGCAGCTCCGACAGGCTCAGGCCCTTCTCGCCGGCTTCCACGGAGACGAAGCCGGCGGTGATGGAGACCCGCAGCCCTTGGCCGCCGATGACCACGGGCCGGGCCTGGACGTGCTCCTTGACCCGCCGGGCAGCCTCCAGGCAGTCGGTGGCGTCGGCGCCCACGAAGAGCACCACGAACTCGTCTCCGCCCCAGCGACAGATCAGGTCGTCCTCCCGCACGGCCTCGGTCATGCGCCGGCCCACCTCCTGCAGGAAGGTGTCCCCGGCGGCGTGGCCCAGGTCGTCGTTCAGCTCCTTGAAGTGGTCCAGGTCGAAGAAGGCCACGCCGAGGCTGGACTCGTCGTCGCCGGCCTGCCTCAGGGTCACCCGTGCTCGTCGGTCCCAGCCGTGGCGGTTGAAGAGCTGGGTCAGGGGGTCTCGGTCGGCCCGCTGCTCGGCCTCCTCGTGCGCGCGCCTGGCGTTGTGCAGGCGCTCGTTGAGGCTCGAGGAGTCCTCCCGCAGCCAGATGTTGTTGGCGACGGTCTGCAGCGATTCCTGGGCGTGCACCTGACTGGCGTAGATCAAGCCATCCAGGAGGTCCGGCACCTCCGTGCTGCTCGTGCCCAGCTGGCGGTCCAGGTCGGCCAGCTCGTCCTGCACCTCCACCAGGAACTCCTCCAGACTGTCATGGCCCGGGAGGCGCTCCTCCACGATCGAGGCCAGATAGTCCATGCTGCGGCCGGACCAGTTGTCGTGCCGGTGGGGCAGGAGGCCCGCGACGCCCACGGCCAGCTCCAGGCCTTCCGCGCGACGCAAGAGGTCGTCCGGGCAGCCGTGGTGGCTCTCGATCGCCCGACGGTAGAAGTCCGGCAGGTTCAGCTTGTCCGCCATCCGTTGGCCGACTTCGGAGTGGTTCAGGCCGAAGTGCTCGACTTCCGCCTGGAGGGTCCGCTCCAGGCACGAGTCGATTCGCGCGTGGATCTCGATCATCGCCTGCGGATCCAGGGAGTGCAGCAGCGCCAGCCCCATGTCCTGCAGCAGGCCGGCGGTGAAGGCCGCGTCCAGCTCCTCCAGCCCGAGCTGCTCGGCGACCTTGCGCGCGGCGATGCCCTTCGTCATGGACATGGCCCACAGGGAGCGTGCACTCTCGCCCTGGATCGCAAGGGCCTGGTGCAGGCTCGCCACGCAGTGGCTCAGGGCGATCACGCGCGCCTGCCGCAGCCCGAGGGTGCACAGGGCCCGCTCGACCGTCATGATCTCGTCTTCCGGGGCGTAGCAGGCGGAGTTCACGAGGCCCAGGATGCGGCCCGAGAGGCTGACGTCGGTCCCGATCAAGGCGGCGTAGTCCGCGACCTCCACATTCGGGGTCCGAGACAGCTCGATCAGCTCGAGGGCCACCCGGGGATGCCCCGAGATCACCTCGATGGACTGGACGGCTTCCAGGGTCTGGGACGCGGTGAGGCTCATGGGAGGCGGTGCGCGAGGGGCGGGAGCGTGGCGCTCGTAGCCCTGAATCGGATCTCGGGCGACCCGAACCCAAACCCAAGATGGTTCCGGGCTCCCTCGTCGCTGAACTCGATCCCAGCCAGGGCCTCCGCTGGCCCGCCAGAGGGGTCGCCGGAGCTGGACCCTCAGGCCCCGAGCTCGTCGATCAGGTGGTCCGCGATGGCCAGGCAGGCCGTGGCCGCCGGGGAGGGCGCGCAGAGCACGTGCAGCTGGGCCCCCCGGCGTTCGCAGGCGAAGTCGTCGACGAGGCGACCGGAGCGGTCCAGGGCCTGGGCCCGCACCCCCGCGGGGGCCGGCTCGAGCCAGCTCTCCTCGAGCTCCGGCAGCAGGAGGGCCTTGCCCCGGCGGCAGAGCAGGGCCTTCCTGGAGCCCGGGGCGTGGTACAGGCCCGAATGCAGGACACCCGAGTTGTGGCCGCTCTGGTGGGTCTCAGGGGCCCTCTCCTTCTCCAGGAGCACCACCCGGCGGCCCGAAAAGCGCCCCAGGAAGCGGAATGCGGTGGCCAGGCCCACCAGGCCCCCGCCGACGATGGCCAGGTCGATCACGGGGAGGAAGATAGCCCGCGACGGCCCTGACGCCAGGAAGGGTCGCCCCGGGCTCAACCCCAGGGCCCAGGTGGTCGAAAAAGCCCTATCCAGCGCCCTGGGGCCGACTTGCAGGCTCCGCCGAGAGGTTCGGGTGCGACACGCCACCAGGACTCCGCGATGAAGTTCCACCAACTCGCCCCGCAGGCCCTCCGCACCGCCCTCGTGCTCGCCGTTCTCGGTACCGGTACCGCCACTGCCCAGGCCTCCGACGACGGCTGGCTGTGGTGGCCCGAGGACCGCGGCGTCTTCAGCTACACCTACCTGCAGGGCAGCGGCGGGCTCCAGAGCGCGTCGGAGGGCGGGGAGCAGGACGTGTTCGAGGGGCGCCTCTCGATCGGTCTCGGGGAGAGCTTCTACGTGGCGGGGAACTTCCTCCGGGCCGAGGACCAGGTCCTGGCCGACGAGCACAGCACGCGCTACGACGCTCTGTTCGGGTTTCACGGCAGCGTGAGCGATCAGATCGACATCCTGCTCGAGGTCGGGTACACAAACACCACCGACGAGGCTGGCGGCTCCGATTTCGAGTCGGACGGGCCGGTGCTCGGGATCGGCTTTCGGGGGGTGTCCCCGGGCCGGCTCTTCGAGGCTGAGGCCAGCTACCACCATCGCTGGATCGAGTCCGACCTGGGTATCTCCAATGACAACGGCAACGCCAGCTTCGACCTGCTCTGGAGAGCGACGAACCACCTGGGCGTCATGGTGCGCGGGAGCTGGGAGACCGACGCGGGTGAGACCATCGGGACCTACTCGACCGGACTGCGGGTCTGGTTCTGAGCTGCGGGCCGACGAGGGGAGCGCCCCTTGAGCGCGACCCTGCGAGAGCGCCTCGAGCGAGGCGGCTTGCGGCTGGACGGGGGTAGCGGTACGGCCTTGATGGCGCGCGGTGTGGCGCCGGAAGCCATCGCCTCGGCCAACCTCGACGCTCCGGAGCTCGTCGCCGCGGTCCACGAGGAGTTTGCCGACGCGGGGGCGGAGCTACTCCTGACGAACACCTTCGCGGCCCATCCTCTCGCCCTGGGGGAGAGGGGGGCGGAGTCGGCGGCGGTCATCGAGGCAGGCGCGCGTATCGCCCGCGAGGTGGCGGATGCGAAGGGCGTCGCCTGGGTGGTGGGAGACCTGGGCCCCGTGGCGGCCTACCTGCCCACGAGCGCGTCCCGGGCCCCCGCGAGCCTCGAGGGGCTGTTCGCGGAGGGGGCGCGCGTCCTCGCCGGCAGGGGTGTGGACGGGGTCCTGCTCGAGACCTTCGGCGCCGCGGAGGAGGCGCGCCGGGCCCTGGCCGCGGTGCGCGAGGCCGTGGAGGTGCCGGTCTTCGTGAGCCTGACCTTCGAGCGGCGGGCGAGCGGGGTGGTCGCGGGGGACGGAGAGCCCCTCGCCGAGGGCCTCGCGCTGCTCGCGGCGGAAGGGGCCGACGCGGTGGGCCTGAACTGTGGGACGGGCAGCGCTGACCTGCTCGAGGTCCTCCCCGATGTGCTGAGCGCTGTCGACGTGCCCGTGCTCGTCAAGCCGAATGCGGGCGTTCCGCGGGAGACGGCGGAGGGCCTCGTCTTCCCCGAACGGCCCGCGGACTTCGCGGCCGCGCTGCGGCGGGCCGTCGAGCTCGGAGCCGCCGCCGTCGGCGGCTGCTGCGGCGTGACGGCCGCTCACCTGAGGGCCGGGCCACCCGCGTGAGGCGGGCTCACTCCGCCTCGGCAGGGGCCTTGCCGCGGCGGTTGGGGTCGGCGCCGATGCGCGAGGGGGGGATCGGGGTCGCGCCCAGGCGCTGGGCCGGGTCGACGTCGCCCTCCTGCCCCTCGAGGCCGGCGTAGCCCAGGTGCGCCAGGTCGTCGCTGACGATCTCGTACACCTGGGTCATCAACTCGCCGGGCGGCGTGCGGGGGCTCGTGCGGTGCTTGAGGCGGATCACGTCCAGTTCGTGTTCGAGGGCCTTCCACATGCGCCGGACCCGGGGGTCACTCATCTTGCGCACGGGCCGCTCCTCGCCCGGGTCCTCCTGCAGGTCGTAGTACAGGAAGGTGCGTAGGGTGGGCTTCCCGGAGCCCTCGGTCTGGGCCCAGAGCCGGATCAGCTTCTCCTCGGGCGTGCGCAGGGCGTCCCACATGGCCCGCCCGGTGCTCCTGTCTTGCTCGACCAGTGGAACCACCAGGTTTGCGACCAGCGCCCGCGTCGGGAGCGTCTGGCCCTCGAGGGCCGGGCGCAAGGTGCGGCCGTGCCAGGTGGCGCGGGTCTCGACGCCGACGTAGTCGAGGACGGTCGGCAGGAGGTCCGAGAGGCTGACCTGCTCGTCCCTCCTCTCGGGGGAGCTCAGGCCCCCGGGGGGCACGATCAGGAGCGGGACCCGCAGGGTCTCGTCGAACAGGTTCTGGCGGTGACCGCGGTTGCCGTGCTCGAAGAACTCCTCACCGTGGTCGGCGGTGACGATGATCAGCGTGTCGTCCAGGCGGCCGCGCTCGCGGAGGGCGTCGAGGAGCAGGCCGATGTTGCGGTCCGTCCAGGCGATCTCGCCGCGGTAGAGCGCGCGGATGTGATCCAGGTCCCGGTCGGAGATCTGCCGCCGCGGGTCCTTGCGCTGGTCCCAGATGGCGGGGTTGTCCCAGAAGCCCTTACCGGTCATCGAGCCGGTGTAGTCGGGGTCGAACTTCGTGTCGTAGGGCTGGGGCGGGATGTAGTCGTAGTGGGGATCGAAGAAGTGGGCGAAGACGAAGGCGGGTTCGTCCTCTTCCATCTGGGCCAAGGCCGCGGTGGCGTTCTCGGCCACGGTCGGGGAGCTGACGAAGACCTCGAGGCCCGACCAACGGCGGAACTCCAGGCGCTTGTCGCCCATCTCGGAGTCCTCCGCCACCGCATCGGCCAGGGCCTTCTCCAGGTGCTCGCCTCCGCGCATCGAGTTGCGGTAGTGGTCGAACCCGCGGCCGAAGCCGTACTCCTTGGCCAGGTACCAGCAGGTGTAGAACCCGGCGGTCTGGTAGCCGGCCTCACTCAGGAGCTCAGGCAGGACGGGGATCATCGGGTCGAGGGTCAGGTCTCCCTCCTGCAGACAGTGCAGGGCCGGCGGCATGCCCGTGAACATCTGGGCGTGCGAGGGGAGGGTCCAGCTCGTGCCCGAGACGGCCTCGGTGAAGACCATCCCGCGCTGGGCCAGCTCGTGCAGGTGCGGCGCGGTCTCGGGGTCGGCGAAGTCGAGGAAGTCCGCCCGCACGCTGTCGAGAGAGATCAGCAGCACGTCGGGGCGGTCCTGCCCGACAGAGCCTGAGCAGGACGCCACGGAGAGCGCGAGCGCGAGGGGGCCGAGCGCACGGAAGATGTGTGGGGGTGTCCTTCGGGGCATGGGGGGAACTCAGGCGCGTTCCTTGCGCGTCGGGCGGGGAATCGGCTTGGGACGGAACTCCTCGTCCACCGAGACCATCGTCACGCAGGCGGAGGTGACGTGAACCTGCTCCCCATCACCGCGGTGTTTCAGGGCCCAGACCTCGACCTGAATGCGGATCGAGGTGCGACCGATACGACCGGTCTCGGTGTGGAAGGAGACCAGGTCACCGACACAGACCGGCTGCTTGAAGTCCACCTGATCGATGGCGACCGTCACGAACACGTGGTTGCAGTGCTCCAGAGCCTCGATGCCCGCGGCGAGGTCGATCTCGGCCAGGATCACCCCGCCGAAGATGGTGCCCAGGGCGTTGGTGTCCCGGGGCATCATCGAGCGCCGGATGGCGGGCATGGTGGTCGGAGGGGAGGCGGCGGCTTCGGAGTCTGTCGGCATGGGGCGCGGAGTCGGGTTCTTGGAGCGCGGAAGGTACCAAGCCGCGGGATCGGAAGTGCCTTCACCGCCCCGATTTGGGCGGGTTCAGGCCCCGCGGGGCACGCCTTTTGGCCACTTGCGTCAAGCGGGTCGAGGGCGGCGGTCGATGTGGACTCGGATCTGGGAGAGCCACCGGGCTGCGATGTCTCCGTCGACGCACTGGGTGCGCCCCCGACCCGCTCGCGCCACCGCCATGTATGCCCGCCCGAAGTCAGCCTCCTCGCTCCGTAGCCGCCCGCGGCACCCGCGGGGGGACTCGGCGCGCAGCGGCCTGACCATGGTCGAGCTGATGATCGCCGTGGTCATCCTGACGCTCTGCTGCGGGATGCTGACCAGCACGATCTCCGCCACCAACCTGCACCGCACCGCGAACGCGGAGCGGGCGGTCGCCGCCGAGGCGGCTCGGGGCGTGGTGGAGGACATGCACAACTGGAACTTCGGGGCCGTCTACACCACCTACAACGACGACCCCACCGACGACCCCGACGGAGAGGGCACGGCTCCCGGCAGGCACTTCCACGTGGAGGGGCTGGTGGCCGCCTCGGACGACGCGGACGGCCACGTGGGGGAGATCATCATGCCGTCCTCCGGGGCCGAACTCCTGGAGAACGAGACGAACGAAGGGCTGGGGATGCCCCGGGACCTCAACGGGGACATGAAGATCGACGGAGAGGACCACGTCCTCGACCACATCGTTCTCCCCGTTCGCGTGGTGGTGCGTTGGGAGGGTAAGGGAGGGAGCCGGACGTTCGAGCTGTTCACCATGCTCGCCGACCTGGAGAAGGCGCAGTGAGGCTGTTCCGGGGCGGGACGCGTCGCGCGGGCTTCACCGTGGTGGAGGTCGTGATCGGCGTCTCGATCCTGGCGATCATCATGGGCAACATCTACATGCTCCAGCGCGCCAGCAACGACGCCTACGAGTCCGGTGTGTTCGGCAGCGCCCTGGAGGACGGCGCCGACACGGCCATGGACCGCATCGCCCTGGCCGTCATGTCCACCAGCATCGATCGCCTCGACGAGGTCCTCGAGGCGCCCCAGTTCGTGTCCGCGATCGACTACGAGGTCGTCCTGGACGTGGTGGACGGGGCGCCGGTCCTCGGGACCCCCGAGCGGATCGAGTTCGAGTCCGAGGGCGGCGAGATCGTCTGGACCCGGAACCCGGGCGAGGAGGACGAGCTCGACATCGTCTGGACCCGCTATGTGCCCCAGATGTTCGAGGGCGAGGAGATCAACGCACTGGACGACAACGGAAACGGTGTTGCCGACGAGAACGGCCTGGCCTTCAACAAGGACGCCAACCAGATCACCATCCGCCTGACGCTATCGCGGATGGACAGCAATCAAGTGCAGTACACGCGGACGCGCAGCCGCCGTGTGACCTGCCGCAACTGAGACTGACACCAAGGGGAAACCTGCGATGAATCTGCTTCGACGCATTCGAGTGGCGGCCGACGGGAGCCGCCGGCGGGGGAGCGCGCTCATGGTCTCGATGGTCTTCGTGGTCATCGTGGCCGGCATGGGCGTCGTCATGGTCCAGATGCACACCGGTCAGACCCGCCGCCTGGAGCGTGCGATCGACAACAAGCGAGCCCTCTACATCGCCGAGGCGGGGATCGCCGAGGGATTCCTGGCGGTGGCCGAGGGCAAGAGCGGGAACATCGCGAGCGAGACCGAGCCGGCCCGCTTCGGAGACGGCGTGTTCTGGGTCGAGGCGGAGGACGTCGGCGGCGGTCTGGTGGCCCTCACGAGTAACGGTCTCTGCGGCAAGGGCCGCTTCTCCCTGAACGCCACCCTCAAGCGCGCCTTCGACCCGGTCGCCTCCCTGGGCGTCTACTCGGTCGACGGGATGGTCGTGGGCGAGGGCGTCATCGCCGACGGCTACTTCTCGACCCGGGGGACCTTCGCCGACCAGATCGATGCGGACCTCGGTGCGGACAGCACGGGCGAGGGCGCGCTCCTGGCCTCGGGGGCCGACATCACCCTCACGGGAGCCGAGGTCGGCAGCCGTCCGCGGCGCCGCGGCAGGGGCGGAGTCGGTGCCTCGACGGCCGGCTCGACCGTCTACGGGAGCTGTCGCCCCGGTCCCGAAGGGGCCGTCTCGGTCGGCACGGGGGTCTCCGTCACCGGCTCGACCTCACCGTCGGCCGCCGACGCCGCCCTGCCCGGCATCAGCCTGCCGGACCTCGACGCGACCCAGGAGGCCACCTTCCGCGGCCTCAGTGCGACCATGCCCCCCGGCGAGCACGGCTTCTCGAAGGTCGAGCTCCCCTCGAAGATGCAGCTGACCCTGCAAGGCCCCGCGACCTACCTGCTGGGAGAGCTGGTCATCCCCGACAGCGCGGAGCTCATCGTCGACAGCACCGGCGGGCAGGTGACCATCTTCGTGGAGAGTCACCTCCGGGTGGAGGCCGGCGGGAAGCTGACCACGGTCACGGCCGACCCCGCGGGCCTCGTGCTCATGGTCGCGGCTGATGAGTGGCAGGACTTCGACGGGGACTCGATCGCCGATCCGCCGGTGGAGTTCTTCCCCTCGGGTGACTTCCACGGCTTCGTCTACGCACCCGAGAGCGACATCACGATCGAGTCGAGCACGCGCTTCTTCGGCGGCATCGTCGCCAGGACCGTCACCCTCGGCGACGAGGTCCACATCACCTTCGACCGCTCGCTGGTGGACAGCGAGATCGTCGCCGCTGGGCTGCCCCTGCTCGTCGCCTGGCGGGTGAAGGACCTGCCGGCCGTGCCGATCGTCCAGCAGCACAAGGACCCTCTGGACTACCTCTCCGAGCAAGGGGTGACGCCGAAGGAGAGCGGGCAGGCTCACAAGGACGAGTTCCTCGAGATCCAGTACTACGACACGGGCGGGAAGCTCACGACCTATTCGGGGGATGTCGCTTCCTTCGACTGGAACGAGGTGGAGACCGTCACGGGCGTGGTGTGGGACGACGATCCCGTCATCGGCGACGAGGGCCAGGTGAAGTCCGTGCCCCTGTCCCTCTCCGGCAAGGAGCCCCTGTATCGCGAGAAGTCGGGCAAGGGCCGCAAGGGGTGGGGCAAGGGCCGCAAGGGTTGGGGCAAGGGCCGCAAGGGTTGGGGCAAGGGCCGCAAGCGGTCCGGCAAGCACGGCGGCACGCTGAGAAAGAGGTAGCGAACCACCGTGCGCGCCACCTCGCGAACCCCGAGCCTCCGTGCGGCCGTCGCCCTGCTGACGGTCTCGGGATTCCTCTGTGCCCCGGCGACGGCCACGGGGAGCGGCCCCGGGGACGAGGCCCCTGCGCGCGGCCTCGAGCACGTTCTCGAAGAGCTCGAGGACATCCGGCGGCCCAGCGCAGGGGCCCTGCTCGACGCCCTCCTGGCCTCCGGCCCGCGTGGCTGGCGCGAACTCCTGGCCGCCCTCGAGGACCCGGACCAGCCCCTGGGTGCGCAGCTCGGGCGCTCGCTCCTGACGGCGCTGGCCGAGTTGCCGGAGCTCGTCCTGGACCGGCGGCAGGCCGGCGAACGGCAGGGACGCCAGCTGGCCCTCGAGCTCTCCCTGGCCCTCTCGGTGCTGGAGGGCTTCGGGGGCGCGGGCGACCTGGACCACGTCATCCGGCTCGGCCTCCCCGAGGAGCGGGACCAGGCCCTGGACCTGCGCCTCTTGGGCGACGTCGAGGACTGCCTGGCGGCCCTGTTGCGGCGGGACTCCGAGGCCTTCGGCGTCCTCGGCCGCGGCTTCACTGCCCTCGATCCCCGTATCCAGCCCGTCGTGCTGCGGGCCGTCGGCCGTGTCGAGGATCGCCGTGCCGTGACCTTCCTCTCCGATCGTCTCGGGCTCGACGAGCGGCTCGACCCCCTGGTGCTGGCCCAGCTCGGGCGCGCAGCGGCGCGCGTGGGCGTCGACGTGGACGAGCGGACACGCACCTTCGTCCTGATGGGTCTGCGGTCGGCGGACGCACAGCTGCGTGGCGAGGCCTGTCTGGTGGCCGGGCACCTCGAGGACAGCGAGGCGGTGCCCGACCTGATCGACCTGCTCGAGGATCCGGGGCAGGGGGTCTCGGCCAACGCCTACTGGGCCCTGCGCCGCTGCACGCGCAAGTACCTGGATCCGGTCGTGGATCGCTGGCGGCGCTGGTACGCAAAGGAGCAGGCCTGGTGGTCTTCGGAGGCCGCCGACTGCCTGCGGGACCTGCACAGCGCCGATCCCGGGCGGGTCTCCCTCGCGCTGCGCGAGCTCGCCACTCACCGGCTCCACCGCCACGAGCTCGCGAGGGAGCTCTTGCCCCTGCTCGGCGAGACGGAGGAGGCGCTGCTGCTGCAGGTCTGCGGGGCCTTGCAGGCCCTGGGCTCACGGGTGTCGCGCCCCGCCCTGCGGGGCCTCCTGGAGCACCCCTCCGCGGCGGTCCGGGGGCGCGTCGAGCTGGCCCTCGACGCCATCGCAGAGCCGCGCTGAGCGCCTGAGAGGCGGAAGGGATTTCCACCCCGTCCGGGTCGGCCGTCTCCGCCCACTATGGCTAAGGAAGGCGCCTTCTACCTGCCGAACGGTCGTTCGGGCTTCTCCACTCCGCCCATATCCACGTCATGGCGAATCAAAAACACAAGCGCAAGATCAAGCTCATCAAACCCAGGCTCCAGATCCAGCTGACGCTGATCTTCATGGGTATGTCCGTGCTGGGTCTGATCATGCAGTTCATCCTGTTCCACTCGACGTTGAGCCAGATCGCAGCGGGGCTCCCGACGGACGGATCGCGTCTGATGGAGCAGACGAACGGGAGCCTGATGCAGGTCCTGGGCATCACCTTGCTCGCGATCCTGCCCCTGACCTACCTGGTGGGGGTCCTGACCACCTTCCGGATCGCCGGCCCGGTGCACCGCATGGAGTCCTTTCTGCGTGGAGTGTCCGAGCACGGGTACACCGGCCCCTGCAAGCTGCGCAAGGGCGACAAGCTGCAGAGCCTCTGCGAGCAGCTGAACAGCACCCTGGCCAAGGTCAGCGCGGAGGATCGCGAGGCCGCCTGAGCCGGCCGCCAGCGGTCCACGCCCGTCCCCGATCATGCAGCTGCGCCAGAAGATCCTCCTCATCCTCGCCGGGGTGGTGGGGGTCTACGCGATCACGGACCACGTGGTGCAGCGCTTCATGGTGCTCGGCCAGTTCCACGACCTCGAGCGGTCGAGGGCCGAGGCCAGCACGGTGCGCGTCAAGAACGCCCTCGAGTCCGAGCTGGAGACCCTGTCCGGCCGCTGCAGCGACTGGGCGCGCGGGGACGGCACGAGCGAGTTCCTGGAGGGCACGCGACCCGAGTTCGAGCGCGAGCGCCTCGCGGACGGGGTCCTCGGGCGCGAGAACCTGGATGTGCTCTACCTCTGCGACGCCCGGGGTGAGGTCCTGTGGGGGCGCTGCGTGGACCCGGACACGAGCCGCCTGGTCGACGCCGAGGAGCTCTCGGCCCTGCCCCAGGTCGGCGGCACCCTGGCGGAAGAGCTGCGGCTGGGTTGGCGCGTGGAGGACCGCATGCGCGGGCTCCTGCGGGCCCAGGCGGGCTTCCTGCAGACCGAGCTCGGGCCGCTGCTGGTCAGCACCCAGCCGGTGCCCGGGAGCGGAGGTGGCGGCGCGAGCGGGATCGTGCTGCTCGGTCGCTTCGTCTCGGAGCGCATGACCGGAGAGCTCCAGCAGGAGACCGGTGTGACGCGCCTCGAGGTGGCCTTTCACGACCCCGGGGCGGCCACCGAGGCCGAGGCCGCCTTCGTCGAGGGCTACGCCGGCGAGCCGCTGATCGAGCCGCGAGACGGAGACTGGCTGCAGGTCTACCACCTGATCGAGACCCAGGTGGGGATCGGTCTGGCCTCCGACAGCAGGCCCTCGCCGCTGCTCGTCCGCGCGGACGTGGACCGCGGCATCTCGAAGAGCGGCCAGGTGGCCGTGAACTACGCCCTCGGCTCCACGGTGGCGGCCGGCCTCGTGCTCTTGTGGGTGCTGATCGGCCTGTTGCAGAAGACTGTCCTGGGCCCCATCAGCCACCTGATGAACGGCGCCGTGCGCATCGGGGAGGACGACACCGCCGACGTACGCTTCGACCTGGAGCGGTCCGACGAGATCGGCGTCCTGTCCCGCGAGTTCGACAACATGATGGAGAAGCTCGCGGCATCTCGCGCGGCCCTGGTCGACACGGCCAGGGAGGCGGGGAAGTCCGAGATCGCCACCGGCATCCTGCACAACGTGGGCAACGTGCTGAACAGCGTGAACGTGTCCTCGTCCATGCTGGCCAAGAAGGCCGACGACCTGGCCACCAAGGACCTCGAGGCCTTGAACCAGGTCATCTCCGAGCACGCCCAGGACCTGGCCAGCTTCATGGCCGAGGACCCGCGTGGGAAGCACTTCTCGCCCTTCCTCAGTGCCCTCACCGAGGAGATGTCGAAGGGCAAGGAGAGCCTCACCGAGGAGATCGAGTCCCTCTCGCAGGGCATCGACCGCATCCGAGACCTGGTCAACTCCCAGCAGGACTACGTGCGCCGCACGGAGGTGATCGAGAGCGTGGACGTCCGGGCCCTGGTGGACAAGGCGATCGCGGTCAGCGAGAACGTGGACGCGTTCCACCGGGGCTTCGAGGTGGTGCGTGAGTACGACGAGCTGCCCAGGTGCCCCCTCGACCGCTACAAGACCCTCGAGGTGTTGGTCAACTTGATCCAGAACGCCCGCCAGGCGATCGAGGAGCGCGGCGACGACGAGCGCAGGCTGACCCTGCGCGTCATGAGCCCGGAGCCCGAGCTCCTGCGCATCGAGGTGGAGGACACTGGCCTCGGTATCGCGCCTGAGAACCTGGCGAGGGTCTTCGACCACGGGTTCACGACGAAGAGCAATGGCAACGGCTTCGGCCTGCACACGGCCGTGAATGCGGCGACTGAAATGAGCGGATCTCTCACCGCCCGCAGCGCCGGTCCCGGCCGCGGCGCGACCTTCGTGCTCGAACTCCCCACTCGGGTACACGCTGAATCGGGGACGCAATCATGACCCAAGGTGACAATCGCAAGATCCTCCTGATCGACGACAACACGGCGATCCACGAGGACTTCAAGAAGATCCTGACCCCCGGCGACGGCGCCGCGGCCCTGGACGACGCGCGCTCGGCCTTCCTCGGTGGCGGCGAGGTGACCGAGACGAGCTCGGCCGCCTCCAGCTCCGCGCCGAGATACGACCTGCACTCGGCCTTCCAGGGCGAGGAGGGCTACGACCTGTTGTGCGAGGCCTTCGACGCGGGGGAGCCCTTCGCCATGGCCTTCGTCGACATGCGCATGCCCCCGGGCTGGGACGGCGTCGAGACGATCGCCAGACTGTGGGAGAAGGACCCGGACCTGCAGGTCGTGGTCTGCACGGCCTTCTCGGACTACACCTGGGAGGAGACCGTCGAGGAGCTCGGGCAGAGCGACAGGCTCCTGATCCTCAAGAAGCCCTTCGACGCCATCGAGATTGCCCAGCTCGCCGCCGCGCTCACCACCAAGTGGAACCTGATGCAGAGCGAGCGCGAGCTCCTGGCCGAGACCCGGCAGGCCCACCAGGAGGCCAGGGCCTACGCCTCCTCACTGGAGACCGTGAATCGCGCCCTGGTGACCTCCAAGGCGGCCTCCGACATGGCCCTCGAGCTGCGGACCGAGTTCCTGGTGCAGGTCAGCAACGAGGTGAACCTGCGCCTCTCGGAGGTGCTCGGTGGCGTGGAGGCCCTGACCGAGGCCACCGCCGACCTCGAGCTCTCAGGGGAGCTCGCCTGCGCGATGCAGACCTCGGAGCACCTGCTGTACACCATCGACGAGGTGCTCGACGTGACCGCGCTCGAGCGCGGTCGCGCGAGCATCGAGTACTCGACCTGCTCTCCGCGTCGGATCGTGGACGAGGTCATGGCCGAGTTCGACGAGCAGGCTCGTGAGAAGGGCGTCGAGCTGCGCGTGACGGAGGAGGCCCAGGCGCCGAGGTCGATCGAGAGCGATCCGCTCCGCCTGCACCAGATCCTGCACAGCCTGGTCGAGAACGCCCTCCATCACACCGAGAGCGGCTCGGTCGAGGTGACCCTCAGGTCCGGCCAGACCGAGGACTGGCAGCGCCCGAGGCTCGTGGTCGACGTCGTCGACACGGGGGCCGGTATCCCCAAGGAGCGCATGGGTGCGATCTTCGAGCCGGCTCCTCGGGACGAGAGCAACCCGCGCTCGGGTTTCGGGTTCGGCCTGGCACTGGCGCGGCGCCTGGCGGTGCTGCTCGAGGGAGACATCACCGCGCGCTCCGCGGAGGGGGAGGGGGCGACCTTCACCCTGACGGTGGACCACGGCACCGCGAACCAGGCCGCCGCGGCCTAGGGGCGGCCGGGGCGCGTCCGCGGCGTCCCCACTCGATCGGCGGGGGCTCCTAGCCCTTCTTCAGGAAGGCCTCGGCCTTGTCCGCCGGCACCGGCGGGCTGATCAGGTAGCCCTGCACCTCGTTGCACTGCAGGACCTGCAGGAAGGCGAGCTGGTTCTCCGTCTCGACACCCTCGGCGATCACCTTCAGGTTCAAGCTCCGACCCATCAGGATGATCGAGGTCGCGATGGCGGCGTCGTCGGCGTTGGCGGTGATGTCACGCACGAAGGAGCGGTCGATCTTCAGGGCGTCGATCGGGAAGCCCTTCAGGTAACTGAGGGAGGAGTAGCCCGTGCCGAAGTCGTCGATCGACAGGTAGATCCCGCTGGCCTTCAGGCGCTGCAGGGTGTTGATCGTGCTCTTGAGGTCCTGCATCAGCATGCTCTCGGTGACCTCCAGCTCGAGCTTCGAGGCGCTCATGCCCGTACGCTCCAGGGCACCGGCGACCGTGTCGCAGAGGGTCGGCTGGCGGAACTGGACGGGGGAGAGGTTGACCGCCATGCGCGGCGCCTCGAAGCCCCCTGAGGCCCAGGCCTGGACCTGGGCACATGCGGTCTCGAGCACCCACTCGCCGATCGGGATGATCAGGCCCGTCTCCTCCGCGAGGGGGATGAACTGGGCCGGCGAGACCATGCCGAGCTCCGGGTGCTGCCAGCGCACGAGGGCCTCGAAGCCCACGAGCTCGCGGCTCTCGATGTCGACCTTGGGCTGGTAGTAGACCAGCAGCTCGTCCCGCTCGATCGCGTTGCGCAGGCTGCGCTCGAGGGTCAGGCGCTCGAAGACCCAGCGGTTGGTGGACTCGGTGCGGAAGCTGAGGCAGTTGGCCTGATCCTGGCAGGTGCGGATGGCGGCCTCGTCGGCCTGGTCGAGGAGCTGCTGTCCCTCGATGCCGTCCCCAGGGCTGGTGGCGATGCCGACGCAGATGGACCGCACGTCCCCGGGCTCTTCACGACCGACGCACTCGTGGAGCTTGTAGCCCAGGCGCGCCGCGTCCTGGATGCGCGCCAGGTCGGGCAGCAGGAGGGCGAACAGGTCATCGCTCACCCGGCTGATGACCACGTGCCCCTTGGGGTGACTGATGGGGCCCTCCTCCTCGAATTCGCGCACGGCGCGGCCCAGGAGGTTGGCAAAACCCTCGTCGAAGTGTCCCGTCTCGTTGCGGCAGTCATTGGGGCGCACGGCCAGGACGCAGACGTTCGTACCCGCGGTGCGGCACTGCTCGACGGCCACCGAGACCAGCCGGGGGAAGACGGTGGGGGTGGCGATCGAGCGGGCCTGGGGGTCGCCGCCGAGGACCGGCTCGCCCAGCAGCTGGTCGTGGATCAGGCGCTCGACGAAGGCGAGGGCCGAGTCCAGGCGCCGCTCCAGGAGCGCCGGGTGCAGCTCGCCCTCGAGGAACTCCGTCGCGCCCGCGGCGCAGGCCTCGTCGAGCCAGGTCGAGCCGGAGACACCGTCGTCGTCGGCGCACAGCATCACGATCGGCAGGGCGCCGGTACTCTCGTCATCGCGCAGGCTGCGGCAGAGCTCCAGGGCCGCCTCGGAGGCGCCGACGGGGTCCACCAGGACCAGGTCCGGCAGGTGCCCACGGATCCGCTCCAGGGCCTCCGGCAAGGAGGTGTGCTCGATCCTGTAGCCCGCCGCCCGCAGGCTGGGGGAGAGGCTGTGCTCGTCCCCGACCGGCGTGTTCGAGACGAGGGTCAGGGTCCTGGCGAGCTCGTGGGTGGGAGAAGGCACCATGGGGCTCCTCGGCCGGGGCCGTAGGGGTCTGTTACGGTTTCGACCCCAGGGGACTTGTCCCTAAATGGTGCGTCCGACCCCGACCAGCCCGGGCTCACCGGCGGGAATCGGGCCTGGCGGGAGGACAAGGGAGGATCGCCCAATATTCCCGGGGGCCGCCCCTCGGCTTTGCAAAGGGGGAGGCCGTAGCGTCTGCTCTTCCCGTGCGGACCCCTCTCCGTGTGCTGCGCTTCGGCGCCCCCGTCCTGGCCGTGCCCGTGACGCTCGTGGCCCTCGTCGTCGCCGGGACGCAGGGCCTGGAGGCCCTCGCCTGGACCTGGCTCGGGGCCGGCGTCGTGCTCCTGTGGGCCTTGGCCCTGCCCCTCGAGTTCGCCCTCGTGCTGGCGGTGGCCTCCATCGGTGGCGGCCTCTGGAGCGG
>CAZQAT010000078.1:0-5746 GCA_964591315.1 uncultured Planctomycetaceae bacterium | reverse complement strand
TCGAGTTCGCCCTCGTGCTGGCGGTGGCCTCCATCGGTGGCGGCCTCTGGAGCGGCCTCTCGGCGGACCGAGGCGTGGGGAGCGGCGCCTTCTCCTTCGCGGCGGCCCTGGGGGTGGTGCTCCCGCGCCTCGCGTTGCACCGCGGGCTCTCGGAGCGAGAGCTGCGGCCGTGGCTGCTCCCCCTGGGAGTGTTGCTGGTGGTGGCGGCCCGCTGGGAGAGCGCTCCCGGGTCGGCCCTGCTCGCCGGCCTCGGCGCTGCACTGCTGGGCGTGCTCGGTACGGACATCCTGCTCTTCCAGGGTGGCCGGCGCGGTACCCCCGGCCTGAAGCACTTGCTCGGCGGGGCCTGGATCCTGTCCTACCTGCTCGGAGCCCAGCTCCTGCTCTTTGGTGTCGTGGGGCCGGTGGCCCTGCTCGTCCCGGGTCGTGCCCAACCGCGGTTGCGACGCTGGGCGCGGCGCGGCATGGCCTTCATGTTCGACTCCTTCCCCTACGGCCAGCTCGAGCGCAGGGGCGTGTCGCGGGAGGAGCTCGCCCGGCCCGCGGTGGTCGTCAGCAACCACCAGTCCTCGGTGGACATCCCCCTGGTGCTCAGCCTGCCTGCGGACCTGCGCATCCTGGTCAACTCGCGGGTCTGGCGCACGCCGATCCTCGGTGTCGGTGCGCGCCTGTTGTCCCACGTGCTCGTGGAGCGTGATCGGCCGGAGCGCACCCTCGAGCGCTGCCGCGAGCGTCTCGCCGCAGGGGCGAGCCTGCACGCCTTCCCCGAGGGCACCCGCTCCCAGGGCGCCTGGCCCGCCCGTTTCCGCCGCGGCTCCTTCGAGCTCGCCTGCGAGCTAGGCGTGGATGTGCTGCCGGTCGTGCTGCACGACCCCCGCAGCTGCGTGCCCCGAGATGCCTTCTGGGTCGGAGACTTCCGTATGGAGGTGGAGGCCCTGCCGCGGGTGTCCCCCCGGGACTTCCAGGGCCCCGAGGGCGCCCTGAACTTGACCCGCCACGTGCAGGGCCTCGTTCGTGAAGCGGTCGTCCGCGGTCAGCGGCGCCGCTTCGGGGACCCACACCTCCGGGCTCTGCGCGTGTTGGAGCGCTTTCGCTACCAGGGCCGGCGCGTGCGGCGGGCCGTGGAGCTGGAGCTGGTGGTCTGGCGCGGTTTGACGGACTGGGACGAGCTGTTGCGGGACCTGGGGCGCGTCCTGGTGGTGGAGCGCGGATACGGCATTGGAGCCCATTGGCTCGTCCTGCGGGAGCTGCGCACCCGCTGCACCGCCTGGCTCCTCGACGGGGCGCAGCTCCCCGTCGCGCGACGGGCGGCGCTGGAGGAGGAGCGCTTGGAGGTCGTCGAGGGATCGGAGCCGCCCCTGGACCTGGCGGACCTGGACGCGGCGGTCCTCGGGCCCGGCGTCTCGCGGGAGTCCCAGGCCGCCTGGCTGGCTCAGCTGCCCGCGGACTGCCGCGTGCTCTCCGCGGGAGAACCGGGCGGCGTCGACTCGACGCAGGAGCTCGGCTCCTCCTCGGGCGCCAGTTCCTGAAGGGCGCGCCGGATCCGCTCGAGGAAGGGCTCTCGCTCCAGCTGCAGGTACTCCTCGGGGGAGATCTCCGGACCGAACTCGACCCGCACCTGGCGCAGGCCCGCCAGGGGTCGGAAGGGGGTGGTCTTGGTGGACACCTGCTCCATGCCCGCGAGGAAGACCGGCACGATTGGCACCCCGGCGGCCCGGGCCACGCTCCAGACCCCCGGCTGGCAGGGGGCCACGTGCCGGCCGTCTCCCCGGGTGCCCTCGGGGAACACGATCAAGTTGAAGTCCGCACTGGAGCGCCCGAAGCCCTCGAGCTGGGCCACCAGGCCGCGGTCCTTGCTCCGTCGTTCGATCAAGTAGCCGACCTTCGAGCTCAGGAAGCGCCGCAGGCCAGAGCCGCGCCAGACCTGGCTGTCCCCCAGGACCAGGATCGGCAGCCGCCGCCGGGACCAGAACAGGCCCCCCAGGATCAGGGTGTCCAGCAGGCTCACGTGGTTGCAGACGAACAGGCGGCGGCCGCGTGGAAGCCGGGAGAGGCCGACGACCCGGCGGCCGTAGGGCAGCCACAGGAAGAGGTAGCAGGCGAGCCCGAGGAAGCGCTGGGCCAGGTGGTGTCCGCACCCCTCCAGCCCCGGTGTCCGCTCCGCCTCTCCGCCCCTCATGGGAGGAATCCTAACGCAGGGCAGTCCGGTGGAACTCGCCTGCCTCGAAAGGAGTGGAGATCCCATCTGCAGTGACCTGCGGAGCGACGCCTCCCCACGCACCTCACCGACGAGAGCCTGGCGGAGCGGAAGGGAACCCTACGACCGTCGCCGTACTTGCATGAGCGGCTGCTCATCGACCCGCGCCAGACACTCCGCCGCCTGCGGTGATCGGAACGCCATGGACCTGAACCGGGCCGGGCCGAAAGCCCCGCGTGGGGGGTTCAGTTGGGCGCCCCCGCTGTGTCATCCTCTGCCCATGACACGCGCCAGCTCCCCCGGAGGTCCGCGCCGCGCCGCGGGGCTCCCGATCCTCCTCGTCTGCTCGCTCGCCGCCCTCTCCTCTTCCTGCTCCTCGGAGGAAGAGGCCGCCCCCGAGATCACGGTCGAGGACACCCTGACCCGCGAGCGGGTCTCCCACTGGTTCGACAAGAACAGCATGGGGGAGGCGCGTGAGGTGCTCGCCCCCCTGGTCGCCGGCGAGGACGCTCGGGCCGACGACCTCCTGCGGGCGGCGACGGTCGAGTTCGCCGACTCCAAGCCCAAGGCCGCCGAGGCCTTCCTGGCACGGGCGGAGGCCAAGGAGCCGGACTCCGCGGCCCTGCACTTCCTGCGCGGACAGATGGCCTCGGAGTCCGGCCGCGCCGACGAGGCCCTGCGCGAGCTGGCCCGCGCCCACGAGCTGGTTCCGGACGACATCCCGACCCGCTACCTCCTGGCCCGCGCCCACCGGGACCTGGACCAGTACGAGGAGGCGGAGGTCCTCCTGCGCGGAGTGCTGGAGGTGGGCATCGAGAACGGCCAGAGCTGGTACGTCTCCTCCGTGCACCTCCTGCGCCAGATGCTGACCATGGACCAGCGCGAGGACGAGGCCATGGTCCTGAACGCCGAGTTCAAGCGTCTGCAGGCCCGCGGCTTCACACCCCTGGACGCGAACAGCTCGCGCTTCGGCACCTTCGGCCGCATCGTGCCTCCGGACCCGAACGGCTCGGTGGTGCCGACGCCGCCGAGCGCCCTGACCTTCGCTCCCGCAGAGCTCGACCTGCCCGGCCTCGCCGGCGCCCTGGAGCTCCTGCCCCACGACGTGGACGGGGACGGTCGCATGGACCTGGTCGCGCGCCTCGCGGACGGCGTGGCCGTGGCCCTCCAGGGCCGCAAGGGCTGGACGACCGAGCGGGCCTTCGAGTCCCCGGTCGACCTGGCCGTGGCCTTCGACCTGGACAATGAGACCGACGGCGGGCTCGAGCTGCTCGTGACGAGCGGCAACGAGCTGAGCTTCCTCAAGCGCGGCCTCGACGGCTGGGCCGTGCTCCCGGTGCAGACTCCCGAGCTCCCGCAGGGGCCCGCGGACGTCACGCCCGTTGACTACGACCACGAGGGGGACATCGACCTCTTGCTGGTGGGCGCGTTCGGTGCGCGCATCTGGCGCAACGACGGCGCCTGGATCGTGGGGGAGGAGGCCCAGGGCGAGTACGCGGACGTGACCGCCGAGGCGAGCCTGCCCCAGGGCGTCGAGCTCTCCTGGTCCGTCACGGAGGACATCGACGGGGACAACGACGTGGACGTCCTCGTGGGCGGCCCCGGCCGCGCCTTCCTCGGCGACTCCCTGCGGGCCGGCCGCTTCGCGGATCTCTCCGACCGGCTGCCCGCGGAGCTGGCCTCGGCCACCGAGCCGCTCCTGGCGGACTTCAACGGGGACGGGCGCACGGACATCGTCCTGCCCGGAGAGCCCCTGCGCTTCTGGACCCAGACCGAGGGGGGCCGCTACGAGGCCGTGGCCGTGACGGGCACCGGCGCCGGAGTGCCCGTGGTGGTGGACCTGGACCTGGACGGGAGCGTGGACCTGGTCTTCGGTGACGGCGCCCAGCTGGCCTTCGGGCTCGTGCAGCGCACCGGCGCCAGCCTCGAGGGACTCGCCGCCGGGGAGACTCCCCTCGTGCTCGACGCCGATGGCGACTGGATCCCCGACCTGCTGCGCGCGACCTCCGACGGGGTGAGCCTCCTGCGCGCCGAGGGAGCCCGGGGCGGCGGCTGCCCGATCAAGCTGCTCGGCAACCGCTCGAACAAGCGCGGCATGGGGTCCATCGTCGAGGTCCGGGCCGGCGGCATGTACCGCCGCATCTACTACCGGGGCGAGCCCGTGATCGTCGGCCGCGGCACCGCGCCTCAGCTCGACGTGCTGCGGATCACGTACCCGAACGGGATCATGGCCTCCAAGCTCGACCACGTGTGCGAGTCCGGAGACCTGATCGACGACATGAGCGCGGCCTTCGAGCTGATGGAGCCGAGCCAGCTCAGCGGCTCCTGCCCCTTCCTCTACACCTGGAACGGAGAGACCTACGAGTTCATCACCGACGTGCTCGGCATCACGCCCCTCGGCCTGCCCATGGCGCCGGGGATGATGGTGCCGCCGGACCACGACGAGTTCGTGCTCGTGCGGGGAGAGCAGCTCGAGGAAGAGGACGGCCTCCTGAAGATGCAGTTCACCGAGGAGCTGCGGGAGGTGACCTACCTGGATCGCGTGCGTCTCGACGTGGTGGACCACCCGGCCGACGCGGAGGTCTATCCCAACGAGCTCTTCAAGTTCCCGCCCTTCCCCGAGGAGCACCTGCACACGGTGGAGGCGCCCCTGCCGGTGCTCAAGGCCACGGACCACCGCGGTGCCGACTGGACCGAGGCCCTGGCCGCGATGGACGAGGACCACGCCCTGCCCTTCGACCGCCTGCCGCCGCAGTTCAACGGCCTGGCGGAGCCCTGGTTCCTGGAACTCGAGTTCGACCCCGAGGCCGTCAAGGACAGGGAGAAGCTGCGCCTGGTGATGACGGGTTGGTTCCTGTGGAGCAACGCCAGCGTCAACGTGGCGGCGGCCCGCACCCCCGGCGTCGACTTCATCCCGCCCATCATCCAGGTGCCCGACGGCGAGGGCGGCTGGCGCGACATCGGTCCCCCGGTGGGTTTTCCGGCGGGCAAGACCAAGACCATGCTGATCGACGTCTCCGACATCGGCCTGCAGGAGAGGCCGCGCCTGCGGATCTTCTGCACCCTGCAGCTGTACTGGGACCGCATCGTCCTCGCCACCTGCGACGACGATGGCGAGCGGCGGATCTCCTCCCTCGAGCCCGCCACCGCCAGGCTCTGGCGCCGCGGCTTCAGCGAGGAGATCCCGACCGGGAACACGGGCAGCCCGCTGCGCTTCGAGTGGGAGCGCGTGAGCGAGGTCCCGCGCTGGAACCCCCACCCGGGCAGGTACACCCGCCTGGGTGAGTGCCTCCCGCTCGTGCAGGAGATCGACGACCGCTACGTGATCATGGGCACCGGCGAGGCCCTCGAGGTGCACTTCGACGCCAGCTCCCTCCCGCCCCTGCCAGAGGGCTGGCGGCGCGACTACCTGGTCTTCCTCGATGGCTGGGCCAAGGACCGCGATCCGAACACCCTCGAGGCCCTCTACGTGGAGCCCCTGCCCTTCCACGGGATGAGTGGCTACCCCTACGGCGAGGACGAGCACTTCCCGGACGACGAGGTGCACGA
>CAZQAT010000077.1:0-22706 GCA_964591315.1 uncultured Planctomycetaceae bacterium | reverse complement strand
GCCCGGGGCCCCCCCCCCCCCCCCCTGCCGCGCGCCCGGGGGGGGGGCCCCCCCCCCGGCCCCCCCCCGCGGCTCCATTTGGAGCGGCCTTGCGGGCACCCGTTGAGCGGCTCCGGAGCGATCTCTAGGATCGCAGGACCGCGCGCCATTCTCCGCCCCATGCTCCTCATCGCCTGCCCACACTGCGCCCGCCAGTACGACGCGACCGGACTCGACACCGGGCGCGAGGTGCGCTGCTTCTGCGGCGAGGTGTTTCGGGTCAAGTGGCCGGAGAAGCTCAGCGCAGGCGCCCTGTGCTGCACGAACTGCGGCGGTGCCGTGAACGTCTCCGACGAGACCTGCCCCTACTGCCAGGCGGCCATCTCCGAGGAGGACCGTCGCCAGACAACGCTCTGTCCCCGCTGCTACACACGCATCGACGACGACTCTCACCACTGCCGGGCCTGTGGCCTCGACATCGTGCCCCAGACCCTCCGGCCCCTTCCCGCCAAGGGCGAGTGCCCTCGCTGCCAGGGCGGCCTCCGAGTCCGCTCCCTCGAGGTCTTCGATGTGGTGGAGTGCGGCAAGTGCCTCGGGCTGTGGATCACCCCCGCGGCCTTCGAGCGCATCACGGTCCAGGCAGTGGACCGCGGGACGGCCACCGCCCAGTTCGTGAAGGTCGCGGGCCAGTCCCAGGCGCGAGCGACGGAGTCCGTGCGCTACATCCCCTGCCTGGTCTGCACCGAGCTCATGCAGCGGCGTCAGTACACATACCGGAGTCGGCACTCGGGGATCATCATCGACTCCTGCAAGGGGCACGGGGTGTGGCTCGACCGGGACGAGATCGAGGGCATCGTCGACTTCGTGTCCAAGGGGGGCGGCCCCGGTGCCGGTACGGGGCACACGCCTCTGGACCCCAGGCCCTTCATTGTCAGCGACTCACGGCGTGGAGGCGGTCCGCGCAAGACCGGGACCCGGACCGCCCGCGGGCAGGATGGCAACTCGGTAGGTGACATCCTGACCGATGTGCTGGCTGAGCTGGCGAAGAGCCTGTTCCACTGAGGAGCGAGCCGAGAGAAGGGCAGCCAAGGCCCCCGATCGCGTGGACGGTCTCCCGCGAGCCCGATAGAGTGTCGCCCCAGCAGCGCCCTCGACCCTCCCGACTCCTCGCCTCCACTCCATGCTCCTCGCCCCCGCGCTACTCGCGGCGACCTCTCTGGCCGCCGCAGGAGGACGCCAGGAAACGCCCAGGGGAGTGATCCCCCGAGTGGACGACGCGACCGAGCGCCCGGAGATCGACGGGCGCCTGGACGAGCCCTTCTGGGACGCCTGCCTGTCGATCACCGACCTGCGTCAGGTGGAGCCGATCCCCGGTGCACCTCCCTCGGAACGCTCGGAGATCCTGCTCGCATACGACGACCAGAACATCTACGTCGGCATCCGCTGCTTCGACAGCGACCCCTCGGCGATTCGCGCGACCCAGATGGCTCGTGACGCGAACCTGGACCCCGACGACCGGATCGAGCTCCTGTTCGACAGCTTCGGGGACAACCGCAACGGCTTCTGGTTTCAGCTCGGCGCCGGCGGCTCCAAGGGTGACGCCCTCATCAGCCGCGAGGGCTCCGACTTCAACAAGCGTTGGGACACGATCTGGTACGGACAAGCGCGCATTACCGACGAGGGCTGGGCCGGTGAGATCCGCATCCCCGCCGCCTCGATCAGCTTCGACCCGAAGAACGACGTCTGGGGCTTCAACGTGCGACGCCACATCCGGCGCCGGAGCGAGGAGGTTCGTTGGTCGAGTTGCGAGCCTCGCCTGCGCTTCTTCAGGCCGGCGAACGCGGGAGAGCTCGAGGGCATCGAAGGCATGGATCAGGGGCTTGGACTGGACCTCGTCCCCTTCTTCGTGGCGGCCTACACGAACCACGAGGGCGAGCCCGAGCACTGGCTCGGTGACGCGGGGCTCGACCTGTTCTACCGGCTGTCCCCGAACACCAAGCTCAGCTTCAGCTACAACACGGACTTCGCGGAGACTGAGGTGGACGCCCGGGCGGTGAACCTCTCGCGCTTCCAGCTCTTCTTCCCCGAGAAGCGCAAGTTCTTCCTGGAGGACTCAGGCGTCTTCACCTTCGGGGCCGGGGGCCGCGGGACCCCGGACGTGATCCCCTTCTTCAGCCGGCGCATCGGCCTGGACGCTGACGGCAACGAGGTGCCCTTGGTCGCGAACGTGAAGCTCACCTCTACCAGCGAGGGCTACAGCTTCGGCCTCCTGGACTCCCAGACCGAGGCCACGGGCTCTGCACCGGAGCGCAACCTGTTCGTGGGTCGCTTCTCGAAGAACATCCTCGAGCAGTCGAGCGTGGGGGTCATCTTCACCCGCGGGGACCCGACGGGCGCCGCCGACGACTACACGGTCGGCGCAGACCTCAACCTCCGCACCACGGAGTTCCTCGGTGACCGCTCTCTTACCTTCACGAGCTATGTCGTGGGCACCCAGGACTCGGAGACGAGCGGGAACGACGCCGCCTACGCCGCCAAGCTGAGGTACCCCAACGACGAGATCCAGGCGGAGGTCGAGTACTCGGTCATCGAGGAGAACTTCGACCCAGCCCTGGGCTTCGTCCGGCGAACGGGCATACGCAGGTACGAGGCGGAGCTCTCCTACAACCCGCGCATCAACAGCACGATTCGCCGCCTGCGTTTCGAGGTCGAGCCGGAGCTGATCACGGACATGGACGGGACCACGGAGACCCGGGAGTTCTCCGTCCGGCCTCTGGGCATCGAGTGGGAGAGCGGTGAGGACCTCTCAACCTTCGTCCGGTTCACGGAGGAGCGCCTGACCGAGGACTTCGACATCCAGGACCCGGTGACGATCCCGGTCGGTGTGTACAACTTCGTGCGCCACGGCTTCCGCTTCGAGACCTCCAACAAGCGTGACCTGAGCGCCGAGGTGGGCGTCACAACCGGCACCTTCTACGACGGTCGCAGGTCCGACTACAGCATCGAACTGGACTGGCGCGCCAGCGCCCACGCTCTGTTCGGCTTCGAGTACGAGCTGAACGAAGTTCATCTGGAGGACGGTGACTTCGACGTCAACCTGGCCCGCCTCCGAGCGGACTTCAACCTGAACCCGCGGACGAGCTGGTCCAACTTCGTCCAGTGGGACGACGTGAGCGAGGACCTGGGACTGAACAGCCGCCTGCGGATCATCTTCGAGCCCGGGCGCGACCTGTTCCTCGTGCTCAATCAGGGCTGGTCGACCCTCGACGACCAGTTCGCCTCCACCTCGACCGACCTGCGCTTCAAGGTCGGTTACACCTTCCGCTTCTAGCGCAGTCCGATCCCGCCCGAGACCGGCAGCACGGCACCGGTGACCGCGGCGGCGGCCTCGGATGCGAGGTACCCGGCGGCGAAGGCGATCTCCTCCGGGCGACCCGGGCGGCCCACGGGTGTCGCGTTCACCAGGTGAGCGCGCACAGCGGGGTCGATGCGCTCGGTCACGCGAGCCGTCTCGACCAGGCCCGGCTCGATCAGGTTGCAGGTCACGCCGAAACCGGCGCTCTCGATCGCCACGCTGCGGGTCAGGCCCTCCAGGCCCGCCTTGGCCGTGGCGTAGGCCACCTGACCCGCGGCGCCCAGGCCACCGGCCACCGAACCGACGTTCAGGATGCGCCCCCAGCGGCGCTCCTTCATGCCCGGCAGCACGAGGCGCACGAGCCTCAAGACGGCGCGCAGGTCGACCTCGAGCACGTCGTCGATCTCCGCCTGGGGCACCTCCTCCACCGGACCGTAGGTGGCGAAGACAGCGGCGTTGTTGACCAGCACGTCGACCCGCGGCACGGCCCCCTCGAGGACGGTCTCGAGGCCGTCGCCACGCAGGTCAGTCGGCACCACGAGGGCCTCGTGTCCCTCCTCGCGCAGGCGGGCGGCGGTCTCCTCCAGGCGCTCCCGCCGCCTTGAGACGAGGGCCACCTGGGCCCCGCGCCCCGCCAGCTCGGAGGCGATGGCCGCCCCGATGCCCGTCCCGCCTCCGGTCACGAGGGCGATCTTGCCGGCCAGCTCCTTCATGCCTCGGGAGAGGCCTCCTCCGGGGAGCCGGTGAGGCCGAGCTCCGCGGCGTGGGGCTTCAGGGCGTCGATGATGAACTGGATGTGCTCGGTGGGCTCAACTTCAAGGAGCTCCATGCCCGCCGCAACCTCGTCCCGCTCGACCTTGGCGGCGAAGGACTTCTGCTTGAGCTTCTTCTTCACCGACTTAGGCGTCAGGCTCGCGATCCCGTCCGGGCGCACGAAGCAGCAGGCGCCCACGAAGCCCGTCAGCTCGTCGCAGGCCAGCAGCGCCTTGTCGAGGGCGCTCTCGTAGGGCACGCCCCACTTCGTGTAGTGGGCGGAGACCGCGTGGGCGATCTCCTCCTCGCCGATCTCCCGCAGCCAGGCCACGATGAGCTTGGGGTGCTCCCCGGGCCACTTCTCGTAGTCCGCGTCGTGCAACATGCCCGCCAGGCCCCAGCGCTCCACGTCCGCCTCCCCCGCTCCGTAGCGCATGGCGGCAGCGCGCATCACGACCTCGACCGAGCGCGCGTGGATGCGCAGCGCCTCGCTCTCGGTCCACTCGCAGAGCTTGGCCCAGCCCTCGTCTCGCGTCAGTGTCATCGGTCTTCCTCCACGTAGGTCAGCCAACCGTGTCGGTCCTCACCGCGGCCCTGGATCACCTCGAAGTAGGCATCCTGGATCCGCTTCGTGATCGGCCCCGGCGCTCCCCCCCCGACGGCCTTGCCATCCACGGAGCGGATCGGCGTGACCTCCGCCGCCGTGCCCGTGAAGAAGAGCTCCTCGGAGGTGTACAGCATCTCCCGCGGGATGCGCGTCTCTTGTACGGGGATTCCGAGGTCCCGTGCGAGCTGGAGGGCGTAGCCGCGGGTGACCCCCGGCAGGATCGAGGCGCTCAGGGGCGGCGTCCAGAGCTCACCGTCCCGCACGAAGAAGATGTTCTCGCCGCTGCCCTCGCAGACGAAGCCGTCCACGTCGAGCACGATCCCCTCCGCGTAGCCATGGCGCTTGGCCTCCACCAGGACGAGCTGAGAGTTCAGGTAGTTCCCCGCTGCCTTCGCCATGGCCGGGTGGGTGTCGGGAGCCATGCGTCGCCAGCTCGAGACCCCCACGTCGACGCCCTGCTTGAGGGACTCGGAGCCCATCAGCGAGCCCGAGGGAAAGGCGGCGACGGCCACGTCGACCGGAGCGTTCGTCGGGTCGACCCCCAGCTCGCCGTAGCCCCGAAAGGCGAAGGGGCGCACGTAGCAGGCCGCGTGGCCCGTGTCCCGAACGGTCTCGATCACCGCCCGACAGAGGGCGGCGCAGTCGTAGGGCAGGGGCAGGCCGATGAGCTCGGCGCTGTCGACCAGGCGACCCATGTGCTCCCCGAGGCCGACCAGGGCGGGACCCCGCGGAGTCGCATAGGCCCGCAGGCCCTCGAAGACGCCGCTGCCGTAGTGAATCACGTGTGAGAGCACGTGCACCCGGGCCTCGTCCCAGGGCACCAGCTCGCCGTTGAACCACAGGCGCTCGGAAGGGGTCACCTTCATGGCCGAGAGAATACAAAAGGCGCGGGCCCGGCTGCCGCCGGACCCGCGCCTACGTTCTTGGCCGTCAGGCCCTGGGCCAGGTCAGCTGACCTCCCAGGTCTCCCCGGCGTAGATCAGGTCCTGGAGCGTCCCGCGGCCCTTCTTCTCGACGGCCTGATCGAGTTGCTCCTTCACGGCCTTGTCGAAGACCAGGCCGTCGACGCTGCGGAAGATCCCGATCGGGTTCGGCATCTCCGGGTCCTGGTCCAGGGTCGACATCTGGAAGGCCGGGGCCGCCGACTCGATGGTCGGATCCCAGATCGAGGCCTCCTCGGGGGCGCACTTCACCACGTGGAAGCCGTCGACCTTCAGCCCCTTGTCGCTCTCCTTGCCGTAGATCATCGGCTTGCCGGGCTCGAGATCGATGGTGCGGTCGTCTCGCACCTTCTTGTCGGCCACGTCGTCGAAGGCGCCGTCGTTGAAGATCACGCAGTTCTGGTAGATCTCCACGAAGGAGGCCCCTTCGTGGGCCGCGGCGGCCTTGAGGACCTCGGCCATGTGCTTCATGTGCGTGTCGATGGTGCGCGCCACGAAGGTCGCGTTGCATCCCAGCGCGAAGCTCAGGGGGTTGAACGGCCGATCGACCGAGCCCATCGGGCTCGTCTTGGTGCGCGTCCCCACGGGCGAGGTCGGCGAGTACTGCCCCTTCGTGAGACCGTAGATCTCGTTGTTGAAGAGCAGGATGTTGACGTTCGGGTTCCGGCGCAGGATGTGGGCGAGGTGGTTGCCGCCGATCGACAGCGCGTCGCCGTCGCCGGTGACGATCCAGACCGCCAGGTCGGGGTTGGCTGCCGCAAGGCCGGTGGCCACTGCCGGAGCCCGGCCGTGGATCGTGTGGAAGCCGTAGGTGTCCATGTAGTACGGGAAGCGGCTGGAGCAGCCGATCCCGCTGACGAACACCACGTCGTCCTTGTGCACACCCAGGTCGGCACAGACGCCCTGCACGCAGTTCAGGATGGCGTAGTCCCCGCAGCCCGGGCACCACTTGACGTCCTGGTCCGGCTTGAAGTCCTTCTTGGTCAGTGTGTCGGTCATCTCAGGATCCTCTCGACGGGCTAGTTCTCCAGGGCGTTCACGATCTGGCCGGCGATCTCCTGGGCCTGGAGCGGGAGGCCCCGGACGCGACCGAAGGAGATGAACTCGACCCCGGGGTACTCGCTGCGCAAGAGGCGCGCGAGCTGCCCCAGGTTGATCTCGGGCACGAGCACGCGCTTGAAGCGCGAGAAGACCTCGTCGAGTCCCTTGGGCAGGGGCCAGACGTGACGCAGGTGCATCTGGCTGACCTGCTTGCCCTGGTTGCGGGCACGCTCACAGGCGTCAGCGATCGAACCGTAGGTCGAGCCCCAGCCGAGCACCAGGAGGTCACCGCTGTCACCGCCGTGGATCTCGGGTGTCGCGATGGTCTCGCGGATGTTCATGACCTTCTCGTTACGGGCGTTGATCATGAACTCGTGGTTGTCCGAGTCGTAGCAGACGTCCCCGTACAGGTGCGACTTCTCGAGCCCACCGATGCGGTGCGGCAAGCCGGGGGTGCCCGGGATGGCCCAGGGGCGCGCGCCCTTCTCGTTGCGGCTGTAGGGCAGGAACTCCTCGCCCTCCACCTTCTCGGCGAACTTCCGCTCGATCTTGGGCAGGTCCTCGACCTTCGGCAGCTTCCACGGCTCGGAGCCGTTGGCGATGTAGCCGTCGGTGAGGAGGATCACCGGGGTCATGTACTCGACGGCGATGCGGCAGGCCTCGACGGCGCACTCGAAGGCATCAGCCACCGTCGAGCAGGCGAGCACCGGAATCGGCGCCTCACCGTTACGGCCGAAGATGGCCTGATTGAGGTCCGCCTGCTCGGTCTTGGTCGGCAGGCCGGTCGAGGGGCCGCCGCGCTGGACGTTGACGATCACCAGCGGCAGCTCGGTGATCAGGGCCAAGCCCATGGCCTCGGTCTTGAGGGCCATGCCCGGGCCGGAGGTGGTCGTCACCCCCAGCTTGCCCGCGAAGGAGGCGCCGATGGCCGAGCAGATGGCGGCGATCTCGTCCTCCATCTGGGCGGTGGTCACGCCGTAGTGCTTGAAGGACGCCAGGGTCTCCAGGATCGTCGAGGCGGGCGTGATCGGGTAGGAGCCGAGGAAGATCTCGAGTCCCGCGCGCTCGGCGCCGGCGATCAGCCCCAGGGCCAGGGCCGGGTTGCCCATGATGTTGCGGTAGGTGCCTGCCGGGAGGTCGTCGCACTTCTTGACCGCGTAGCGACCCTGGAACAGCTCGTGGATGTCCCCCGCGTTGTAGCCCGCGCGCAGGGCGGTGATGTTGGCCGCGGCCAGCTCGGGCTTCTTCTTGCCGAACTTCTGCTGCAGCCACTCCTCGGTGGGCTCGAGCTGCCGGCTGTACAGCCAGTACATCAGGCCCAGGGTGTACAGGTTCTTGCAGCGCTGGACGTCCTTCTTGGACAGGCCGCTGTCCGCCAGGGCCTCGCTGACACGCTTGTTGATGTCGATCGCGATGACCCGGAACCCTTCGAGGCTCCCGTCCTCCAGGGGGTTCGAGTCGAGCTCAGCCTTCTCCAGGTCCTTCTTGGCGAAGCTGCCCGTGTTCACGATCAAGGTCCCGCCGGGCTTCAGCTGGTCGATGTTGACCGCCAGTGCCGCCGGGTTCATGGCCACGAGCACGTCGGGCTGGTCGCCCGGGGTGAAGATGTCCTTCGAGCTGAAGGCGAGCTGGAAGCCGGAGACGCCGGCACGGGTGCCGGCTGGCGCCCGGATCTCGGCCGGAAAGTCCGGCAGGGTCGCCAGGTCGTTGCCGGCCAGCGCGCTCGTGGTGGTGAACTGGTTGCCGGTGAGTTGCATCCCGTCGCCCGAGTCGCCGGCGAAGCGGATGACGACGGTCTCCGTCTCCTCGATCGGCAGGTTGGCGTCGGTCTGAGTGGTCGTGGTCATGATGACAGGGTTGTCGCCCGTGTTCGGGCGCTCGACCGTGCGCAGTCTCCAGGCCGGAAATGCGCGTGCAGAGGGGGTTTTCGCTGTGCCCGGGGGGGTGGAATCCCGAGGTCTCTCCGGAGACCTCGCGGCTGGCGCCGGGACGGCTCCGGGCAGTGATTTTGGGGCAAGATTCTACTCACTTATAGGTCGGACGACACCGCAGATGAGGATTCGCTCAAACTCTTGCGCTGTCCCGATCGGGGCCCTGGGAGCGGCACGCCCCCTCCTCTGCAGGCCCCCCCGCTCAGCAGCGCCGGCGGGATTTGAACTAGGGGCTCCCGCGGCCCCCCGGTTAGCCTCTCGGGACCATGACCGAAGCGCGCTTCTCCTCCGCCCTCTCGACCCGCCACGACAGCACGCTGGCCGTGCGGGAGGCTGTCGAGGAGCTCCGAGAGGGCCTCGGGGGACGCTCCCCGGACCTCCTTGTCGCCTTCGCCTCTCAGCAGCACGCGGCGGAGTTCGAGACCCTGGCCGCCCGCCTCGGCAGCCTGGCCGGCGCCCGGGTGCTCGTCGGCTGCGGAGCCGAGAGCGTGATCGGCCGCGGCCAGGAGGTGGAGCGCATGCCCGCCCTGTCCCTGTGGGGCGTGGCCTGCGAGGACCTGGAGCTACAGCCCTTCAAGGTCGGCGCTCACCCCGTGGAGGGCTGGGAGACGGAGATGGAAGGGGACCAGCGCATCTCCTACACAGGGCACCCGGATCTCGCCGGCCTGGACAAGAGGGACGGGAGCCTCTTGCTCTTCGGCGATCCCTACTCCTTCCCGATGACCGACTACCTGGAGAAGCTCGGGAGGGAGGCCCCCGATCTGGTGGTCGCCGGGGGCATGGCCAGCAGCGCCTCGAAGCCCGGGGAGAGCGCCCTCTTCCTGGCGGACAAGCGCCTCAACTCCGGGGCCGTGGGGGTCCATCTCTCCGGCGCCCTCGAGCTCAGCCCGGTCACCAGCCAGGCCTGGCGACCGGTCGGCGAGCCCTGGGTCGTCACCGACTGCGAGGGCCCCTTGGTGAAGAAGCTGGGTGGAAAGGCAGCATCCAAGGTGATGATGGCCACCGTCGAGCAGCTCTCCGAGCAGGAACGCGCCTTCCTCCAGAACGGCGCCATGCTGGGGGTGGCGATCGACGCCGCCCGGCGCGAGTTCGGCCCCGGAGACTTCCTGGCGCAGCCGATCCGCGGCCTCGCTCCCCAGGAGGATGCCCTGGTGATCGTCGGTGAGGTGCGCCGGGGTCAGACGGTCCAGTTCCTGGTGCGCGACCCACGCACGGCCGGAGACGAGCTGGTGCGCAGCCTGGAACGGGATGCGGGCGCGGCCCCGGAGGCCCCGCACGAGGCCGGGGCCCTGCTGTTCACCTGCAACGGCCGCGGCAGCCGCATGTTCTCCGAGCAAGGCCACGACGTGAGGCGCGTCCACGGGCAGCTGGGCGAGGACCTCCCCATGGCGGGCTTCTTCGCCATGGGCGAGGTGGGCCGGGTCGGGGACCGCAACCTGCTGCACGGCTTCACGGCCTCCGTGGCGGTCTTCCGGGGCCGGCGGGACGGCTGATCCGGCCGCCGGGGCCCCGGAGACCGTGCTCACCCCCTGAGCGAAGACCCGGCCCCGCTTCCCCGGGAGGACCCGTCTTCGGGCGGTGGGTCAGTCCGCCTCGAAGGGCAGGCCGCCCTCGGCGAGCCAGCGGGCGACCGCCGCGGCAAAGGCATCGTAGGCCTCCCCGTTGGCGTGGAAGTCACTCAGAGAGACCCGCAGGGCCGCGGTGCCGCGGTCGCCGAGAGCCGCCAGGAGGGCGGACTCCCCGTCGAAACAGACGATCCCGTTCTCCTCGCAGAAGGCCCGGGCGACGGCCAACACCTCACTCGACTCGAAGACCGCGCCTTGCCTGACGAGGTACGGGAAGAAGACCACACGCAGCTCCCGACCGTCCCGCGCGCAGCGGTCTCGCAGGCGTATCAGAGCGCCGCGCGCCCGCTGCCAGCCGGGGTCGGTGGGTACGTAGCGGGAGTCCCAGGAGTCCTGCCGCGACCGCAGGGAGCGCCAGCGCCAGACGCGATCGCAGAGGAGGTCCACCGCCACCGAGGTGTCCCGCAGGGAGCGAATCCAACCGGGGCGCTTGGGGTGCGTCCAGGCCGCGAGAGTGTCGATCTTCGGCCTCGCTCCCTGCTCCCTGAGGCCGCGAGCCGCCACGTCGTTGGCGAAGTAGCAGAGCAGCACGAGATCCGGGTCCAGGGGCTCGACGAAGCGCTCGTACCAGAGCACCTCTTGGAGGGTGTCGTAGCCGTTGACGCCGCAGTTGAGCACCTCCACGCCGGGGCCCGCGCGCTCCTGCAGCTGGGCCGGCCAGGTCTCGTCGTCGGCGACACCGTCGCCCCAGGTGTGGCTGTCACCCAGGCAGGCCACGCGCAGGCCCTGCTCCGGCTTCCGCAGGGCCACCTCCGGCCCGCGCATGCGCTGGCCGTTGGTGCGCATCTGGACGGTCCACTGTCCCCCCGCGCCGTCGTCGTAGCGGATCGACTTGGTCGCGTTCGGCAGGTTCACGTAGCGCAGGACCGGGTCCTTCACGTCCGCGAAGAGGTTCCCCCGGGCCTCGGGCATGGGCAGCACGGTCGGGCCCACGGCGCGCACCAGGACCTCCGCCAGCATCAGCCCCACCAGGGGCATGGCCAGGCTGATCCAGAGCCGCCGACGCCCCTGGCGCCGGAGAGCGTCCTCGCTCACGGCGCCGCCCTCGTCTCCAGCCGTGCGCGGGCCTCGAGAGCCTCCTGCAGGGTCCGTTCGACCGCCTCGCGGGCCTCGGGGAAGGCGCGACCACGCCGGGTGGGCGCGCGATTCCAGCCCTCTTCGGCTCCGGCCCAGAAGGGTTCGAGCTCCTCGGGCCGGAGGCGATCGACCAGGACGCGGACATTATGCGCGTCGTTGGGCATCCCGCGGGCCAGGAGCTCCCCACAGAAGATGCCCTGGCCACGCAGCCAGGGGAGGAACAGGCTCGGCGGCAACTGAGGAGCGAGCTCCCGGGAGCGGTAGATCGAGCGGGGCGTCGTCGTAGTCAGGGCGCCGTCCAGTTCACTCGTCATCCCCTCCACCACGAGCTGCGCCAGCTCGGGGGCCGTTCCTTCGAGCTCGCGCAGGACACCTGTCATCGAGTTCCTGAAGATGGCGAACTCCACCATGGCGGCACCGATGCCGCGGCAGGCTTCGTCGCGCAGGCCCTCGGGCAGGGGGCGCAGGATGCGCTCCACGCTGAGCCCCCCGCGAGCGGCCAATCCACGCTCGAAGGCCTGGGCGCGAGCCATCTCGCGACCGAGCCCCACGGCAATGCGCTTCTGCTGCGCGGGCGTGAAGCAGGCAAGCTCCGCCCGGATCTCCTCCGCGTGCCAGTGCATGCGCCAGGAGGCCTCGTCGCGGTGCGAGTGCCGCAGGGTCACGCGGGCCACGTCCGCGTAGTCGTGTCCGGGGTAACGGGCGCCCTCGCCAAAGTGGCCCCAACTCCAGTTCACTCTCGGTACGGCGAAGACGGCTCCGAGGATGATCGGCAGCAGGGAGAGGGGCAGCCCCCAGGGCCTCCCCTCACGCCGGGCCCACTCGGCGAAGGCTCCGAGCAGCACGCAGGAGAAGGCGAAGTGCGGCACTAGGTAGCGGAACTCCCCCACCGCGATCGGCCCGGGGTAGGAGTCGAAGCGGGGCGTGGTGAGGGCGAAGGCCAGGAGGAAGAGCGGCAGGTACCCCAGGAAGGGAATCAGGCCGTAACGCCCCAGACCCTGCCGGGAGGCGCCCTCTTCCAGCCGCTCGCCACGCAGCACCACCAGCGCCATGGCAGCCCAGACGAAGACGAACAGCAGCAGGAAGACACGGTCCGCCACCTCCCCGGGGAGGCCCTCGGTCCCGGCGAAACCGGCGGAGCGCGGGAGGACGTCCGTGAGCACGAGCTCGATGCGCTCCCAGGGCCGGAACTCCCGCAGATAGGTCCAGAGCAGCCTGGATGGGCGCCCGGTCTTCAGCTCCATCCAGACCACCGGCGCCAGACCCAGGGCGAAGGGCACCAACCCCATGGCCACGTCCGCCCCACCACGCCGCGGCCCCCGGACCAGGACGTGCGTGACCAGGAGCAGCGGCACCCACAAGAGGGAGCCGAAGTAGAAGAAGATCGAGAAGCCCGCGGTGAAGGCCGCCGCCAGCCACCAGCGGCGCGGTGCCTCACTCTGAAACCCGCGCACCCACAGCCAGGCGGTGAAGAGCTGCAGGGTCAGCCCTTCGAAGTGATTGCCCTTCGCCAGGACCGAGTAGATGAGCAGCGTCTGGGGGCCGAGAGCGAAGGCCAGGCTGGAGATCCACGCCGCCCGGCGCCCGAAGAGGCGCCGGGCCAGGTCCCAAACGAGAACCAGGTCGACCACTCCCAGGAGCAGGGGCACGACCTTCAGGGCAAGGTAGCTCGAGCCGAACAGCGCGTAGACCGGCGCCGCCATGAGGCCGACGATCAGGTGCCCGCCGCAGTTGTCGTAGTAGGCCGTCAGGGGCGCTCCACGCCAGCCGCCGCTGAACAGCTCCGCCACGATGCCGGCAGGCGCGAGTTCGTAGACCGGGATCGCGTGCCGGTCGAAGTTCGTCAGCAGCATCAAGCCGCGCAAGACGACATAGACCGCCACCACGAGCAGGAGTGGGTGGGGGCGAACGCGGAGCATCAGGGGTCGTGTGGAGGGAAGAGCACGACGCCGATTCGGCGAGGGTTGTCCCAGCCTAGCCTCCACCCGTCGATTCCGACAGGGACCCCCGCAGTCCGCGGAGCTCAGGCGGCATCAACGGCGCGTAGACCGCGTCGTGGACCGTCGAGCCCCGCCAGCACTGTCCGCAGTCGTCCGCGGAAGTCATGACGCTCGAGCACGGCGCGACGGCCTTTCTCTGCAGTCGCTCGGGCCTCACCCGGACGTTTCAAGAAATACTCAACTTTGTCCCGCAGCTCCTGGGGACCCCGATAGCTCTCCACCTCGACACCGACCTCGAAGAGCTCCTCGAGCGCCCGACTGTGCTCCGCCAGGACGAAGCCTCCGCAAGCGAGGACGTCGAAGACGCGCATGGTCACGATGTCGTCCTGGTAGAGGCGCCCCACGTCCACGTTGACCGCCGAGGCCGCGTAGATGCGCGACAGGTCGTGCTCGTGCCGGGCCGGACCCCGGTAGCGAACGCCGTGGGCCTCCAGCCGCTCCCAGCCCCCGTCGCCCCAGACCTCCACGCCGAGGGGAGCGAGCTCGGCGACGAAGTTCAGGCGCTTCTCGGCGGCGCTGACCTCCCCAAGCAGGAGCGCCGGATCAGGGAGCCCACACTCCTCGCCCTGGGCCCGAAGCCCTGGCAGTCGCGCATCCACGAGCTCCGGGAGGATGAACCTGTCCAGGTCCTCACGCTGCTGCGCGACGAGCTCGGCGGCGATGCTCGGCGCGCTCTCTCGCAGGCTCGGGTCGAAATCGGCCACCCGCTGGGCGAAGCCCTCGATGTAGGCCCTGACGTTGTGCATCAAGCTGTTGCCCACGAAGGTCACGGGGGCGCCGTAACGGGCGCGCTCCTCGTCGTCGAGCTCTAGGGGCCGACGACGCTGCGAGTCCGCCGCCAGGGGCAGGTACTCGACGCGCTCGAAGCCCGCCCTCTCGAAGCTCTCCACGTGGACACGGCGGTGGGTGAAGACCCGAGCATGGGGTGCCGGTCGCTCCAGGGTCCGAGGCTCGTCGGTCGTGGGGTCGATCTCCCAGCAGAGGTAATCGACGCCATGCTCCTCGCAGAACTCCGCCAGGCCGTTGACGTGGTTGACGCACAGGAGGATCTCCGGCCGCAGGGCCTCGACCGCGTGAGCGACCTCGTCCACCGCGAGGCGCTGGGCATCGAGGCCATAGACGCTGAAGCCCTCCGCGCGCAGGCCGTCCGCGAGGGAGTCCACGAACAGCTCCCCCACCGCCAGGAAGGCCACGCGCTCCCGCAGGCCCTCGGAGAGCAGCTGCCGCTCGTCGCCGTAGACGCGGGAGAGGAGCGGGTGCCAGAGGATCGCTCCGGGCCAGCCCGCTTCCGCGTGCCGCGCGAGGTCGCCGCCCAGCTCGAGGTGCAGTCGGCCTGCGGCGATGGGGCCGGAGAGGTCACGCTCGCTCAGGAGCTGGCGCAGGACCCAGGGGTCCCGGTCCCAGGCCGTGACCTCGGCCTCGGGGAAGCGCTCCAGCACCGCGACCAGGCCCTCGCCCAGACCGACCCCGAAGACGAACACCCGCTCGGGGCCCTGGCCGAGGTCGCCGCACAGGGCCTCCAGCTCGGCCTCCAGGGTCTCCTGATCGACCGCCGGATCGAGGTCCGTCCCCCGGTAGCGGTAGCTCCAGCCCCCGGCCTCGTCGCGCCGCAGGTGGTCGCCGGCCACGGGCCAGTGCAGGCGCTCCACCAGCCGCCCCTGACGGGGCAGGAGGGCGCGCAGGTTGCCGTCGAGAGTCGAGGGGTCGGTGGAGGGGGGCGTGGTGGTCATCCGAGCTCCGGGAGGGGGCCCTCTATTGATCGGAGTCCCCGGGAGTCCCCTGCACGCCCGCTTCGGGGAGGTGTCCCGTTCGTGGCAACGGGGCGCAGGACGGCCCCTCAGGAGACCGGGCCGCCCCCTCCCGCCCGGGCCCCCTCCAGGTCGCACAGGTCACCGCGGCGGCCCGATCCCCCGGAGGTGCTAGAGCTCCAGCTGGAGCACGAAGGAGATCCACTCCTCCTCGAGTGCATCCACGTCGATGTCCTCGAAGGCGGTCTCGAGGGCCTCGTTGCGCGCCTCGAGCTGGGCCTCGAGGACGGCCTTCTGGTCCTCGTCCTTGCCGTCCGCCTCGAGCTTCGCCTGCTTGTGGACCCAGGCGGTCTTCAGCTCCTCGAAGTTGGTGGGCAGGATCTTCGACCAGGCATCGTTCTTCCTGACCGCCTTGCTCTGGTTGAGGAAGTAGATCATCGACCAGCCCTGAGCGTAGTGGTAGCTCGAGCGCGGGCCGTAGTAGTCCGACCGCTCGTACTTCAGGATGTCCTTCCAGGGCGTGTGCTCGTCGGCCTGGACGGCGCCCTTGATGCGATTCAAGCGCCAGCGGTTCGGGCCGATGCGCTTGACCTTGCCGCCCTTGATCTGGGCGCCGGAGAAGAAGTCGCCGTAGCCCTCGTTGAACCAGGAGTGCGGCGCGAGCCGACCCACCGAGTAGTAGATGTACTGGTGGAAGGCCTCGTGGTAGAGGACGATGAAGGTGTCGAGCTTGTCGGTCTTCTTGCCCTTCTCGCGCTTGGTGCCATCGTAGAGCACGAGCTCCTCGGTCACGTAGTACCAGTAGCCAGCCGAGCCCCTCGGCCCGCCGTACTGCATGTACTCGGCCCGGTCGGCGCAGATGCGGACCGTCGAGACTGCGTCGATCTCCCCCACGGCGGGGAAGAGCTTCACGTACTCCTTCCGGATCGACTCCAGGTCCCTGACGATGCGCCGCACCAGGGGCTGATCCGGAGTGTTGTAGATGACGATGTAGTTCTCGGTGTCCTCGGCCTTCCACTTCCCGTCGAGGCGGGTGCGCACGCGGATGCGGTAGTCCGGGTTCTTGAACTTGGGCCGGCGCGCGTAGTAGCGCTCCCACTTGACCACCTCGGGGTCGGGCTTGGGCTCGCTGAAGCGCATCTTCGAGGCGGTGTGGCGCCAGATCTTGCGCTGCTGCTCGTACTCCTTGTCCGCCGCCCAGCCGATCACCACGAAGCTGCGCAGCTTGTGGTTCTCCCAGACCCAGGCCCAGCCCCTGGTGCGGGTGTTGCCCCTCTTGACCGTCAGCTCGTACTCGGTTGACTCGAAGCCGTCTCGGGTCTTGTCGGTGCCGACCTCCTTGGCGGACCAGTTCTTGAGGTGCTGGTCCAAGTAGCGGTGGAAGGAGTTGATCGGCGGGGGCTCCTGCTCCTCTTCCTCCGCCGGTTCGGCCTCGTCACCGCCGGACTTGTCGCCGTCCTCGGGGGGCTCCTCTTGCGCGCCACCGCTACCGGGCGTGCTCGGCCCCGGGTCGCTGACGTAGTCGATGCGCACGACCTGCAGCTTGGCCGGGACCATTCCGCGGGGGGCCTTCTCCCCCTCGCGGCTCGTGTCGACCCACTGCAGGACGACCCAGTCCTCGTTGGGCTGGATCGCGAGCCAGTCGTAGTCCCGGGCCAGCTCGAGCTTGAGGCCGTGCTGGGGGTACTTTTCGGTCGTGTAGCCGCCCTGAGCGTGAACGTCGGCGGCCAGGAGCGAGAGGGCGAGCGGCAGCAATCCTGCGGCGAGTCGGAGGCGGAGCATGGCTCCTCGTTCTATGCGCGCTCCCCGGTGGGCGCAAGCGCGGACGGGCGGGCCGGGGCGTCTCCGTTGGGAACAGGCCCTCAGGGGCCTTCGAGGAGGCCCAGCTCCCGGACCCGGCCGGCGGTGGCGCGCGCCGCCTCGGCGCAGCCCTGGCGACTGGGGTGTCCCTCCAGGAAGTAGTACGGAGAGGGCCCAGGCTCCCGCCGTTCGAAGAGCTCCAGCAGATCCAGCGGCGGGAGGCGCCAGCTCCTCCGGCGCCGCCGCGGGGGCAGTCCCATGGACCGGCATGCCACCGCCACCATCGTTCAAGGTGGCCGCCACGACGACGGCCAGTGCCACCAGCAGGCCGAGGGCCAGGACCAGATCTCGGTTCATGGAGATCTACGTTCGCGGGAACCAGGCGCCGCGCACCACTGTAGATCATTCCCGCCGCAGAGCAGAGATCGGGTCCATCAGGGAGGCCCGGCGCGCCGGGAAGATGCCGAAGACCACGCCCACGGTCAGGGAGATCCCCAGGGAGAGCCCCACGTAGTGGGGCGCGATGACCGCGTTCCAGTCGGTCAGGGCCACGATGCCGCGGGTCCCGGCCACCCCCGCCAGGCATCCGAGCAGCCCCCCCACCACGGCGATGGCCAGGGTCTCGGTCAGGAACTGCAGCACGATGTCGCGCCGACGCGCGCCGAGGGCCCGGCGGATGCCGATCTCCTTCGTGCGCTCGGTGATCGTCGCCAGCATGATGTTCGCGATCCCGATGCCGCCCACGACGAGGGAGATGCTGGCGATCAGGATCATCACCAGGTTGAACACCTTCTGGGTGTTCTCGCTCTGCTGCATCAGCTCGAGGGGAACGACGATCTCGTAGTCGAGGCGGTCGTGGGAGCTCTTCAGCACCGCCTCGAGCATGCGCGCGGTGGTGAAGACGTCCTCGGCGGCTCCGGCCTTCACGACGATCTGGTCCAGGTCCGTCTCGGAGTACTCCGTGGAGCCGCTGCGCTCCACGTAGGTGACCGTCCCGAAGACCCCCATGGAGGTCGAGTACGGGATGTAGACCTCCTGGGAGCGCCCGTCGATGGCGAGGGCCTTGCGAGTGTGAGAACGGAACTGCTCGTCCGCCAGCACCCCGATGATCTGGAAGGGGTAGTCGCCGATCTGCAGCCACATCCCGATCGGGTCCTCGGTGGTCTCGAGCTGGTGCACGAGGCTACGGCGCACCAGGCAGACCTTGGCGCGGCCCCCGGCATCGCGCTCGGTGAAGGGCCGCCCGCGCCCCACGTCCAGGTGGAAGGTGTCCAGGTACTCGGGCTCGACGCCGAGGACCGCGCCCTCGATGCGCTTGGAGCCGTACCAGACTCGCTTGCGGATGCGGTTGACGCGCAGGAGTCGCTCGACGCCCGGCAGGGTCTCGAGGATGTGGTCCGCGTCCTCGAAGGTCAGGCCGTAGCTGTTCTTCCAGGAGTGCCCGGCGTTGTCCGGCTTGATCTCCTCCGGCGGCTTGACGGAGTTCAGGATGATGTTGCGGATCCCCAGCTCCTGGATACGCGAGAGGATCTCGTGGCGCGCCCCGGCGCCGACGGACAGCATCGCGATCACGGACCCCACGCCGAAGATCATCCCGAGCATGGTCAGGAAGGAGCGCAGCTTGTTGCGCCAGATGCTGCGCAGCCCCAGGACGAAGGTCTCTCCGATGCGCTCGAGGAACATCAGGCCTCCTGGGATGCACGGACCATCGAGCGGGCCCCCGGGTCGTCCTGCACCCGCCCGTCGCGCATCTCGACCACCCGCGGCAGGTCCGCGGCGATCTCGGGGTTGTGGGTGACCATGATGATCGTCCGCCCCTGGCGGTGCAGGTCATGGAAGAGCTGCAGCACCTCGAGGCCGATCTTGGTGTCCAGGTTCCCGGTCGGCTCGTCCGTCAGGAGGATCGACGGGTCGTTGGCCAGGGCGCGGGCGATGGCGACCCGCTGACACTCGCCCCCGGAGAGCTGGTTCGGGTGGTGCCCCAGGCGGTGGGACAAGCCGACCGCCTCCAGGAGCTCGAGGCAGCGAGCCTTGCGTGTCCGTCGCGGGGATCGCTTGTAGAAGAGCGGAACCTCCACGTTCTCCAGCACGGTCAGCTGGGACACCAGGTTGAAGGACTGGAAGACGAAGCCGATCGAGTCGTTGCGGACGGCCGAGAGGCGGTCGTCATCGAAGCCCGAGACGTCGAGCCCCTCGAGGTGGTAGCTGCCCCGGGTCGGCGAGTCCAGGCAGCCCAGGATGTTCATCAGGGTCGTCTTGCCCGAACCCGATGCGCCGACGATGCCGACGAACTCACCGCGGTGGACGTCGAGGTGGAGATCTCGCAGCACGGTCAGGGCGCTCTCGGCGCTGCCGTAGTCCTTCTCCAGGCCCTGCAGGCGGATGACCGGCTCGGCCGTCACTCGCTGGCCCCCAGGGTCTCGGGTGCGCTCGGCCCCTCCTCCACGGCGCCCGACTCTCCCGAGCCCACCGAGTCGGTCTCACGCGGGTCGTAGAGGAGCACCCGATCGCCCTCCTCGAGCCCCGAGCTGACCTCGACGTAGTGGGCGTTGTTCTTGCCGACCTCCACGTCGCGCTGAACGAGTTCGCCGCCCCGGTGGACGAAGCAGAAGTTCCTCTCCCCCTCCGCATGGACCGCGTGGATCGGGGCCTGCAGCACGTCCTCGAGCACCTCGACCTGGATCTCGGCCCGAGCCGTGACCCCCGCGCGCAGCTCGACCTCGGTGGTGTCCATGGTCACCTCCACGCGGAAGGTCTTGTTCGTCTGGTCATCCCAGCTCTGCGAGGAGGCCACCATCGCGATCTCGGTCACCTTGGCCGGGAAGGTCAGCCCCTTGTGGGTCTCGATCGTCACCACCACGGGCATGTCCATCTCCACCAGGTCGATGTCCGCCTCGTGAACCTGGAGCAGGACCTGCATGACCGACAGGTCCGGCAGCGTGATGATCGTGTTGCCCTTGTGCAGGGTGTTACCGATCTTGACCTGATCGTGCATCCAGGGGCGGCCCGGGTCGCCGTAGTGCACGATCCCCGGCTGAGGAGCCCGCATGGTCATGTTGCCGACCTCCTCGTTCAGCTGCTCGATGCGCGTCCCGGTCGAGTCGATCTTGCGTTGCTGCTGGGTGACCGCCGCCTTCTTCTGCTTGAGGTTGATCCCGGCCTTGATCTTGGCGTTGTCGAGCTCGCGCTGGGCGTCCTTGACCGCGGTCTGATGCTTGGTGAGCTCCATCTTGAAGGTGTACTTCTCGAAGAGCTCCAGCTCCCTCGCGGCGTTCTCCTTGTTGATCTCGGCCTCGCGCAGGCGAATGCGCTCCTCCTCGACCTGGATCGCGGTCAGGAAGCCCTCCTTGGCGAGCTCGGGAACCTGCTCGTAACGCTCGGAGGCCCGCTCGTACTCGGAGTCGGCCTTCTCCTTGGCGAGCACCTGCTTGCGGCGCTCGTTGGGGGCGCTGCCGCTCTCGTAACGCTCGAGCTCGAGCTTCGCCAGCTCCAGGGCTAGCTCGGCCTTCTCCACCATGGTCTCGTTGTCCCGCTCCTGGATGCCCAGCTCCGCGACACCGGCCTCGTGCTCCATCTCGTACTGGATCAGACTGGTCTTCAGCTCGCTGACCTGGTCCTCGAGCTCGGACCTGTCGAACTCCACCAGGACCTCTCCCTCCTCGACCTCCTTGCCCTCCTCGACGAGCCAGGTGATGCGGCCCTGACGCTCGAACTTGGGCTTCATCTTGAGGGAGTTCTCGGCCTTGAGGTAGCCGTTCTCGGTGACGGTGATGCGCAGGTCCCTGCGCTGAACCGTGTGCAGGCTGGTCTCCTCGATGCCGCCCGACTCGCCCTCGGCGGCGCTGACGCCGTGATAGCCGAAGAAGGCCAGAGTGCTGCAAACCACAAGCGTGATGATGAGCTTCATTCCTTGAACATCCCCCTGTCGTCGATGAAGAGGATCCCCAGCTCCCGGAGCAGGCCGAGCCGCGAGATCTCGTAGTTCACCTTTTCGTTGATCAAGCTGTTCTGCGCGTCCAGGAGCGCCTCCTTGGCCTCCGTGACGTCGCGGTTCGAGATCTCCCCACGCTCGAAGCGCAGCTGGGCGATCTTCACGTTCTTGTCCTGCCCCTGGATCAGCTCCTCCTGGATCGCGAGGGACTGCACGAGCCGCTCGAGCTCTCGGAAGGAGCTGCGAATGTCGACCAGCAAGCTGTCGCGGTACTGCTCGAGGGAGCGCTCGGACTGCACCAAGCCGATCTGCGCGCTGCGGTAGGCGCCCTCCTCCGCGACCCTGTCCACGGGCAACCCGAGGCTCAGGCCGGCCGTGAAGGCGTCGCGGTTGAAGTCCTGCTCGAGGAAACTCGGATCGGCGTTCGAGGTCACTCCGAAGCCCGCGGTGAAGGCCAGGTCCGGCCGCAAGCCGTCCCTGGCGATCAGAACCCCGCGCCGTACGTCCTCGAGCTGTTGCTCACGGTTCAAGAGGTCGAGCCGGTTCTCCAGGGCCACCTCGAGGGCCTCGTCGAGCTCGAAGTCCACCTCCACGTACTCCGGCGCATCGGGCAGCACGTCGACCGGCTGCTCCTTGGGCAGGCCCAGGAAGATCCGGAAGCGGTCCAGGGCGACCTGGAAGTCCTCCTTGGCGGTGATCAGGTCGTCCTGGGCGCCCAGCTCGCTGCGCCGCGCGCGCAGGACGTCCAGCTCACTGGTGCGCCCCACTCGAAACAGCGCCTCCGCCTGGCGCCGCCCGAAGACCAGGCCCTGCAGGTTCCGCTCGAGGTTTCCGATCGTCTGCTTGCGCTGGACCAGGTCGTAGAAGCGGCTGGCGACTTCGATCGAGAAGTCCTCGCGCGAGAGCTCGAAGTCGCGGATCGCATACACGAGGTTGCGCTCGGCCTGGATCAGAGACTCGTGGCTGATCGCGGCCCCCGCGCCCCTGAGCAGGGGCTGGGTGAGGGAGATCCCCGCGGAGGTCGTGAAGGCGCCGTTGCCGTCGCTCGTGCTGAAGTCCGAGGCCAGGTCGAGGGACAGGTCCCCGCCCCAGGGCAGGATCTGCCCCACCCCCGCCGCGAGCCCCAGGTCGTTCGACGGGGCCAGGTCGTCGGCGTCGCTGAAGAGATAGCTCAGCGTCATCGAGAGCTGAGGCGCGAAGCTGTGCCTCACGCTCGCCAGGGAGAGGGCCTCGAGGTAGAGGGACTCGCGCCGGCCCTGGTGGTCCCGATTGCCGCGCACGGCGAGCTCGAGGGCCTGGGGCAGATCGAGCACGAGGGCCGGGGCCTGGGGGAGCTCGGCGGGCTCGGCCGGGGAGTCTTCCGGGCGCTCTTCGGCGGCCTCCCTGGATCGTGGCCGCCGGACGCTCTCGTAGCGTCCGCCGAGCACATCCTCCTCACTCTCCACGAGGATCGTGCGCGCCCTACGGTCGGCCCGTCTTTGGTGGCGATCGACGCTGCAGGCAGCGAGAAGGAACAGGAGGATGAGACTCGGAGCGAAAGGCGCGTGCGGGCGCGTCCTCGTCATGAGCTTGGAGTTCGGAGGTTCAGGGCGCCCGATGCAGTCCCGAGATGGAGTCTCGGGGCCGTCCGGGCTGCGAGCAGGGAACCTGGGGAGTCCGGCTTACCGCCGGCCCATGGGCGGGTAACGAGAGTTAAGAACGGGAATCACGAGTGACCCCGCGGCTCTCAGCCCATGGACTCCCGGCGCCCCTCCGCCTTCCCGGGAATCCCCGTAGCCGCCGGCCATGCGGGAAGGCTGTTCCTGAAGAGGGAGCGCCGGCGTCCGTTGCACGAGCCAGAGCTCGTGAGTGAGCCGCGCGCGCTGGGGCGCGCGCGGCGGCTAGCCCGGCCTATTCATGAGGCTTTGACGCATTGGGG
>CAZQAT010000076.1:0-22825 GCA_964591315.1 uncultured Planctomycetaceae bacterium | reverse complement strand
GGATCCCGGTTGGGTGCTAATGCGTTGAAGGCTCATGAATAGGCCGGGCTAGGATGGAGCCCATGACGACGACCCGACGAGCCCTCCTCGCCGGCGGCACCGCCGCCGCCACCCTCCCCCTCGAGACCGCCGTCGCCCGCGCCCGGGCCGCGAACCCGGGGCCCCGCGCGACCCACCCCATCGGCCTCTCGACCTACTCCCTCTGGCGCTTCCGCAACGACGAGCTGCGGGACATCGACCTGTGCCTCGACCTGGCCGACGAGTTCGGCTTCGACGGCGTCGAGATCCTGCTCTACCAGATCGGTCAGAACGAGCTCATCAGCCGCTCCAAGTTGATGAGCTACAAGCGCCGCGCCCAGCGCCTCGGCCTGCCGTTGATGGGCCTCTCGACCCACCAGGGCTTCGTCACCCCCGATCGGGAGAAGCGGCGCCACAACATCGACCGCACCATCGCCCAGATCGAGGTCGCCTACGAGCTCGGCATCCCCACCATGCGGGTCAACACGGGCCGCTGGGGCACCTCCGAGAGCTTCGACCAGCTGATGGCGAACCGCGGCATCGAGCCGCCCCTGGAGGGCTACACGGACGAGGACGCCTACCCCTGGGTGATCGAGGCCTTCGAGGCCTGCCTGCCCGCCGCCGAGCGTTGCGGTGTCGTGCTCGGCCTCGAGAACCACTGGGGGCTCGGCCTGACGCCGGAGGGCGTGATGCGCATCGTCAACGCCGTCGACTCGCCCTGGCTGCGGGTCACCACCGACACGGGGAACTTCCTCGAGGACCCCTACGGCCGCCTCGAGCTGCTCGCGCCCCACACGGTGCTCGTGCAGGCGAAGACCTACCACGGCGGCGGTCAGTGGTACACCCTCGACCTGGACTACCCGCGCATCGGCCGCATCCTGGCGGAGTCCGGCTACCGGGGCTGGATCTCCCTGGAGTTCGAGGGCATGGAGGACTACCGCACGGCCCTACCCAAGAGCCTGGAGCTCCTGCGAGCATCCTTCCCGCGCACCGCACCCACGAGCAAGTGACCGGGAGACGGCCCCACCCCGCCGGCCTCGGCCCCTACTGAAAGGCGACGCTCAGGCCGTTCGAGGTGTTGGCCTGGGAGCCGCCGCCGGGCACGTCCCGGAACCAGTACTGGAAGTGCCAGGTCTGGCCGGGCTGGATCACGGCCGCGGTGCCGGAGGTGAAATCCAGGGTGTGGCTGGCGGTCCCCAGGCTGGAGCTGACCACCGGCAGACGCACCACGCTCGGGCCGATGCAGCGCACGCCGTTGTAGAGGGGCACGTCGGTCCGGAGCTGCCCCGCCGAGAAGAAGAACAGGCCCGGCCCGGCCGGCACCGGCGTCGCGCTCAGGGTGAAGCTGTTCTGGGCCACGCTGCACAGACCGTTGGAGGAGATCTGAGCCGGGCTGCCGGTGGAGTTCACGTTGGCCTCGCAGAAGAGGACCCCGCCGCAGTCGCAGGAGTCCGGGAGGCCGTTGCCGTCCAGGTCCTGCTCGACACCGGAGGCGATGTCGCACTCGTCGGCGATGCCGTTGCCGTTGCAGTCCCAGCCCTCCTGGCGGTGGACGCGGTAGATGCGCGCGCCGCTGGCGGTGGGATTGAAGCCCTGGTCGCGGTAGAGAGACGTCATGTACAGGCCGTCCGGACCCGCGGCCAGGCCGCAGGCGGTCTCCTTGCCCGTACCCGCGTACTCGAGGAAGGGGAGCGGACCGCTGACCAGGTTGCCCGCGGCGTCGAAGACGAACTCGGAGATGCGCTTGCCCTTCGCCTGGCCGGCGGTGGCGTAGGTGGGCCCCGACTCGGTGACGAAGGCGTGGTCCCACTTCTCCGGCGGGAAGCCGCTGCCCCCGAAGGTCTGGGGCTGCACGAAGACCATGTCCACCGGCCCGTGGGAGGGCTCCCAGAGGTACAGGGCGTGGGTCAACATGGTCGACTGGTTGCCGTCCCAGCCGAAGTTGCGGCCCGGGAGCACCTGACAGATGCGGTCGATGGAGGGGCCGTTCTCGACCGTGTAGTGCAACCCGTCCAGGGCGCGCCAGGCGCCGCCGAAGGCGTTGCGAACTCCGTAGGCGTAGACGTAGTCCGTGGCGTTGATGCCGTTGCCCGGGTTGTAGAAGGGGTTGTCGGCAGCGGGCGAGCCGTCGAGCTCCATGCGCAGGATCTTGCCGCGGAAGGAGCTCAGGTCGAGGGCCGTGCCGGCGTTGAAGCCGTCCCCCATGTGCACCAGGAGCTTGCCGTCGGGATGGATCGTCAGCTTCGAGATCTGGTGCGACTGCCCCTGGGACTCCCCCGCCATGTCGAGCACCACCGACTGCCCGCTGGCCGTCATCCCTCCGTCGGAGCTCGTGAGGCGCAGGATGCGCGGGTAGTGGACTCCCGGACTGGAGACCGAGTCCCGCAGCAAGCTGACGAAGACGTCGCCGCTCACGGGGTCGACCGCGATGCCTGCCAGACCCTGCTCCCCGCTGCCGGGGAAGTTCCCGGTCGGGTTGAAGTCCAGGAGACCGCTGGCGAAGGTCGAGACCGAGCCGTCGCGGGTGACGACCTTCACCTGCCCGTAGAGCTCGGTCACGTAGAAGAAGGGATCCTCGGGCGCCGGGCCCGGATCGGGCACGAAGGCGATGTTCACCGGCAGCTGGAAGCCCTCGGCGAAGACCTCGACCTCGTAGCCGGGCTGCCGCACGGCCCACAGCACGTCGAGGCCTCGCACGAGGCTGGAGAAGCTCGGGTCGCTCTGTCCGGCGCTCGCCAGGTAGGTGGTGCCCGTGGAGGCGACCCAGTAGTAGGCGTCCTGACCGGGTGAGAGGTTCAGGGCGGGCACCAGGATCTCGAAGCGCGTGCAGTCGTGGTCGTAGACCACGAGGTTCGACTCCGCGAGACTGAACCCCGTGCTGCCGCCGCTGGCGTGCACCCGCACGGGCACGTGGTCGCTGAGCTCGGGGGGATTCGTCACGGCGTTCGTGCTGCCGTCGAAGCCGGCGATCTCGAGCAGGAGCCCCGCGCCGGGGTTGTCCAGGCGCAGGAAGGGCGGCGTGCCTCCGCCGGGCAGCACCACCTCGGCCCCGCCGTCGGCGAGCTTCCAGGAGAGCTCCGGGTCGTGCTCGATCTCCTCGGTCACCAGCGGAAAGGTGTCCGAGGCCGTCCCGGTGGTGAAGAAGCGCTGGCCCCAGGGGCTCCACTCCGAGGCCGCCACGCCGCTGTCGTCCCGGTGGCGGGCTCGGAGGACGTACTGGGTCCCCGGCAGGAGCTCGTAGAAGCCCGCGTGGCTGCCCTCGAAGGCTCCGTCCGCGAGGTGGGTGTGGAGCTTGGCCACGCCGCCGATGCAGGAGGTGACCCAGACGCGCTCCGTGGGCGAGGTGGTCCAGATCTCGAAGTCGGAGCACAGGTGCTGGTCACCGGAGTCCAGGTCCACGAAGGCCGTGGTCTCCATGTGGACGTCCGAGGGGTTCACGATCTGCCCGTCCACCGTGGGCTCGGTGATGGTCGGCTGCAGGGGCGGGCTGTTGCCGCCGGTCCCCACGGAGTCCTCGTCGAAGGCGAAGCTCAGGATGTCGTGGGTCTCGTTCACTCCCCCGGTGGAGCCGGTGAAGCCGACCCAGGCCTCGTTGACCGCCAGCGAGAGGGTCGTGGCCAGGTCCAACGGGACCGAGAGGACCGGGGTGACGAGGTCGTCCACGTAGACGAACAGGACCCCCGGCACGTAGTGGATGCGCGCCGTGTGCAGCGCCCCGTCGGAGAAGGGCGGCACGAAGGCGGTGGCCCCGAGGGAAGCGTTGTGGCTGACCGAGTTCGGTCCGATGCCCTGGGTGTGCACGCTCACGTGGGGCGCGGCGAGGTCGTTGACCGTGATCGAGTTGCAGCTCGCCCCGTTGTCGAAGGTGTCGAACTCCACCGCCACCGAGTTCGAGATGCCGTGGTAGCCCTGCTGGCAGCCGCCGCCGCCGAGGGCCAGAGTCGACTGGCTCTGGATCACGAAGGCGAAACCGTCCGCCCCCGGCCCACCCAGGAGCTGGAACTCGAAGTCCGCGATCCACTCGGTGGTGACCCGCTGGCGCGTGGTGAACCAGGCGCCCCCGGTCTCGTCGTTCGCCGCCTCCGTCAGCCGCAGGCGTCCCCCGGTCAGGGAGGCGTCCTGCAGGAGCTGGATCCCCGTGGCGCCGGAGAAGTTCGGGTAGAGCAGGTCAGCGCCCGCGAGGCCGGCCAGGGCGGCGAGGGCGCCCGCCGTCAGGAGGTGACGGGGAGTCAGGTGCATGGTGGCTGGGGAGGAGGTCCGCCCCCACCCTACCCGCGATCCTCCGAGACGACCACGCGCGGCCCGCCTCCGCGCGACCCGAGCCTCAGGCCCCCTTCCCGTGGCACTTCTTGTACTTCTTCCCGCTCCCGCAGGAGCAGGGGTCGTTGCGCCCCAGCTTCGGCGCCTGGTGCACCACCGGCTTCTGCTTCGGGTGGTGGTGCCCGTGGTGCGCGTTGTGCCCGGTGCGCACCGTCTCGAGGAACTCGTCCGCCGTGGCGTCCAGGCTGGCCTGGAGCTCGTAGCCGTTGCTGACCACGGCGGTCTCCTTCAGGTGCTCGATGAAGGCCCGCAGGACCCCGGGCACGTGCTCCGCCAGGGGGTCCTTGCGCTTCATGCGCCCGGGCATGATGTGCCCCAACGCGTGGTGCAGGTCGTGCCCGTCGAGCTTGGCGGGCTCCGTGCCAAGATCCTCGTAGCAGACCGTCAGGAACAGCTCGACCACCTTGCGCAGCTCCGGCCCCTCCAGCTCGAGGGCCTGGGCGTGGTCGGAGTCGAGGAAGGCGGAGAGGTCGAGGGCGATGCGCTTCGTCGTCATGGCCGGTCGAGTCTAGCTCCCGTCAGCCGGCGCATCGATTCGGCCCAGGGACTTCGGCAGGGACTTTCCGTGGGTCCCGGCCCACCTGCGCCAGGCGGCGTGGACCTTGTTCTTCGACACCTTGGCCGCGGCCAGGTTCCGCTCGTGGGCGAATGCGCTCAGCGCGTCGTGAATCCGTCCCAGGCGGGCCTCGGCGGCAGCCGCATTCTTGTTCTGCTTGGCTATCCTCGTGCTCAGGCTCCGCGCGTAGGAGGCTTCCCACTGCTTCTTCGTCCCCTCCCAGCTCTTCGGGGGTCGAGGCGCCTTGCTCCTCTCGAGCTTCGCGATGGCCTTGCGCCGGTCCTTGATGTCCTTCTCGCGGACCTTCAGGCTCGCCACGACGGCCTGAAGGGCATCGCGGCTGCCATGGCCGAGGAGCGCGCCGACGACGCGCTCGTACTCGTAGGCTCCGGACTCCTCCTTGCACAGCTTCGCCAGGGCGGCCGTGGCGCGCTCGTCTCGCAGGTTCTCGAGGCCGTCCACGAACCCGGCCAACACCGATGCAGCCGCCTCCACGCGTTCCGTCAGGATCCTGAGCTGCTCGAGAGCAACGGCCATACCACCAGCCTGGCGGATGAGCCCATCGGGGTCGTGTGGGTCTTCCTCTCCGCCCTTCTTCGGCCCCGTGAAGCGGTCCAAGTCGAACTCCTCGACCCCCTTGAGAGCCTCCTCCATCTCCTTCTCGACCCCGCGAAGGCTCGGGAGGAGAGCGTCCAGGGCCGTCTGCTCGTGCTGGCCCTGACCCAAGAGCCGGGCCGCGAGGGCGCGCACCTCTGCCTGACCATCATCGAGGTGCGCCGCGAGGCACTCGGCCACGCTCGTCGAGGGTGCGTTCTCGTGCGTCGACGTCAGGGCAGCGACCTCCTTCAGGGCCTCCGTCACCCGCTCAACATCGCCCGAGGACAACTCGGGCTCCAGGCGGGTGATGGTCGACTGCTCGTTCTGGTAGTGGGTCGAACAGAGCTTCACTTCGGGTGTCGACGTGCACGAGTCACACTTCTCGAGCGGCGTCGCGAGAGCGGCTGCGGTCGGTACCGCGATCAGGAGACAGGCGAGCAGGAGAGTACGCATCATGCACTCGGGTAGAGGAGATCGGAGATCACGAGCTTCACGGTGACGACGACAGCAGGGTCCACCCCGCCGCCGCCTCGATCGATCGCACCACCTCCTCCGCCAGCACCCGCGAGCCCTCCTTGGTGAAGTGCACGTTGACCGGCTGCTGGATCTCGTCGAGGCGGGGAAGGGCGAAGGCGTGGAGGTCGTCGATGGCGATGCCCTCGAACTCCCCCATCACCTCGAGGGCCACCCGGTTGTACCGGACGGCGTCCTCGGGGTCGCGCCAGGGCTTGACGCCGGGGGGGAAGGGCGTGGTGGTCGCGAAGACGAGCCGCGCGCCGGTGCCGTACAGCTTGGCGGTGATCTCCCGCAGCTGGGCGCGGTAGATCGGGCGCCCCGCCTGGCGCGGGTCGGCGGGGTCCTGGGAGTTCTTGCCCGTGTCGGGCTTCACGCGCTTGAGGTCGTGCAGGCCGAAGTTGAAGTGGATCAGGTCCCAGCCGCCCCCCTCGAGGGCCAGCCAGCGGTCCACGTGCTCGACGCCCTTGGTGGTCCCGGCGCAGTTCTCGGCGCCGCCGCGGGCGTTGGTGGGGCGCACCACGTGGGCCGCGTCACCCATCAGCTCGCGCACGTGCTGGGTGTAGCCGATCGAGATCGAGTCTCCGAGCAGGAGCACCCGGATCGGCCGCTCCAGGGGCGCGGGCTCGGGAGTCCCGGCGCAGGCGGCCAGGAGGGACAGGACAGCGAGGAAGCTGACGAGTTGAATTCGGCTCATGGGCTCTCCTCCTGCTCACGACCCGACGGCACGAGCGCGACGACCCCCAGCCTAGCGAGCGCGCGACACGTCCGGAAGGTCGGGGGCTCGGGAAGGCAGCTACGGCTCGCTCGAGACGCCCTCGAGCCGTCTCAGTCGCCGCCGGGGATGGCGTTGACCGTGTAGTAGGCGTGCCGGTGCAGGAGCTCCTCTCCCGCCGCGGAGCGCAGGTCTCCCAGGTCGAGCTCGACCACGTGCCCGCGCCTGCGCCCCTCGACCTCGATGCGAGCGCGGAGCCCGTCCTCGGAGAGCTCCACGGCGGTGACCTCGGGCGTCGCCTTGTCCACCTCCGGGCCGCCGTAGCCTCCACCGTAGTCGTGGGTGAAGGAGGCCAGCTTCCAGGTGGTCGTCTCCTCCGCCAGCTCGCGGTCCACGGGCAGGGTGAAGCTCACCTCGAAGCCCGCGGGCGTGATCGAGACGCGCTCGATCTCGAAGGGCATGACGCCGGTCCACTCGAGGCGCTCGAGGGCGAAGGGCTCGACCCCGCGCACGGGCCAGCCGCGGTTCGTGCCGCCGGCCAGCAGCTTGCCGCCCGGGGTGAACTGCAGGTTGAGGATCCCCGTCGAGAAGCCCTCACGGAAGGGGTAGCAGGCCCCCTGCCAGACGCCGTCCACCTGCTCGGTGGTGGCGCGCATCACGAGGGAGAGGGAGTAGTCGCCCAGGAAGAGCTGGTCCTCGAAGGGTCCGAAGGCCCCGCCGGTCTCGTCGAGCACGAAGCCCGTGATCGAGCGGCCCATGCGGATGTAGGGGAAGATCACCGCGTAGGGCACGAGCTCCGGCACCCGCTCGAGCTCGTCGACGACGCGCGAGCCCGACCGCGGCTCGGTCGGCGCCTCACCGAGCTCCGGGGCGAAGGGGTACCAGTTGAAGCTGACCGGGTGGCCCTGGAAGCTGCCGCGGGTCAGGGCCTTCAGGCTGCAGGAGGAGTTCCAGGGCCCCTGGCTCTCCACGTAGAAGAGCGCGCCGTTCGCGTCGAAGCCGATGCCGCCGGGGCTGCGCAGGCCGCTGGCGAAGGGGCGCGCCTCGCCCTCGGGCGTGATCTCCAGCGCCCAGCCGCGGAACAGGGCCCGGGAGTGGTAGGAGTTCGAGAGCCCCAGGGCCACGTACACGTTGCCCTCCTCGTCGAAGGGCGAGCTGAAGGCGTACTCGTGGTAGTTCTCGTAGCCCCAGGCGGCCGAGACCGTCTCGTAGCGGTCGGCCACCCCGTCGCCGTCCCCGTCGGAGACGCGGGTCAGCTCGCAGCTCTGGGTCACGTAGAGCGCCCCGTCGCGCCAGGCGAGACCGAAGATCTCGTCCATGCCCGTGGCGAAGAGGTGGTAGTCGGGGTCCGGCTTCTGCTCGTCGACGCCGCCGACGATCCACACGTCCCCGCGGCGGGTCGCGACGGCGACGCGCCCGTCGGGCAGGGCCTCGAAGGCGCCGGCCTCGAGCACGAGCCCCGGGGGGATCGGCAGGCTGACGAGCCGGTAGTGGGCCCGCTCCCGGGCCTCGGTGCCCCAGCGCTCGCCCAGGTCCTCGGCGCCGGCGGAGGCGGCGAGCAGGAGGACGGTGGTGATGCCGTGCAGGAGGGCCTCAGGGGTGGAGCTCATAGCGCAGGAAGAAGGGGTTGTCTCCAGGGGCGAGGTCCAGCCGCAGGAGCAGCTCTCGCTGGCCCTCCTCGGCCGCGGGTCGCAGGAGGTGCGGCGCGCCCGCCACGTGCAGGCGCAGGTCGTCGCTCCGGAAGCGGCCGTCCCCCTCGTCCTCGATCGCGCCCACGAGGGCGCGCAGGTGGAGGGTCGTCTGGCCCTCGGTCTTCAGAACCAGGCGTCGCTCGAGGCCCGTGGTCTCTCCCACCTTCGCGGGCACGGAGCGGTCCTCCACCTCGACCTCGCCGACGCGGTAGAAGAGCGTCGGCACGCCGCCCTCGTCGAAGGCGTAGCCCCCGAAGCGGTAGCCGTGGCGCGCGGCGTAGGTCGGGTCGGGGTTGACCGGCTGCTCCTCGCTGGTGCGCGGCCGCAGGGGCCAGGGCCCGTCGCTCTCGAAGTCCGCGAGCAGCGCCAGGTCGCGGGCCAGCCGGATGGCCCGCCCGTCCGGGTCGAAGCTGCCCGGGCTCTGGCCGCTCCAGTGCACCCGCACGAAGCCGCCCCGCCAGAGCCCTGCGAGGGCGCCGTGCTCCGCGTCGAAGGCGAAGGAGATCCCGTCGAAGCCCACGGCCACCCCGCGGAAGCCCGCGATGCCGCTGCGGCCGCGGTAGAGGCGCGGGCTGTCCTCCACGCGCAGGGTCGTCGGCTCGTTGCGCATCCCCTCCGGCAGGCGCGCCGAGCGGCCCAGGGTCAGGTAGCGCCAGAGACCGTGGAGCTGGGCCGTGGTGTCCCCCCCGAGGATCTCGGTGTGCACGGCCACGCCGTCCGGCCAGTAGTCCGGCATGACCGTCCCGGGCCTGAAGCTCCGCGGTGCGCGCAGGTAGCTCAGGAACCACTCCGGCCGCAGGCGCTCCGGCGCGGACAGCAGGTCGATGCCCCGGAAGCCCGGAGAGGGGAGGCCCGCGAAGTCGTGGCAGGCGATGCAGTTCAGCCCCTTCTGCCCCACCAGCGCGCGGCCGCCCTCGCGGGAGACCTTCTCCTCCTCGTGGTCGAGCTTCGCGGGCAGGGCCACGCCCGTGAGAGTTCCGTCGACCTCGGCCAGGAGCTCGGGCAGGTCCCGCAGGAGAGACTCTTCGAAGCGCGGCATGCGCACGCTCAGGTAGGGCCGCACGCCCTCGCCGTCGAAGAGGACCCGGTGGAGGGCGTCGGTCCGCAGCTTGGCCCCCACGCCGGTCAGGGAGGGCGGACGGACCGCCTCCTCGCCAAGCTCGGGCTCGCTGGTCGTGAAGCGCTCGCGGACCGCCTGCGGCGAACCGCCGACGTCCCCACGCTGGTGGCAGTTCAGGCAGCTGAAGCTGGTCAGCTCGCGCCGCAGGCGGTCCCCCGGGGTGGCGCTGGGGGCGCGGGCCTCGAGAGCGACGCTGATGGCGCGGCGCTGCTCCTCGCTCAGGTGGAAGTCGGGGACGCCCTGCGGCTCGGGGGCGAGGCAGCCCCGGGCGGCGCGCAGGTCGGCCAGGGGTCTCGCCGGGGCCGGAGCGGGCACGCCCTCGACGGTGTGGCAGGCCGCGCAGCCGAGGCGCTCGAAGTGAGCGCGCCCCGCGTCCACCAGGTCCGTGGGTGGCGCCTCTCCGCGGAGGAGCTCGCCGTCAGCCTCGCCGGAGTCGTCGCGCACGAGCCAGGCGGCGAGGTCCGCCGCTTCCTGGGGAGAGAGGCCGAGGTCGGGCATGCGCCCCGAGGGCCGCACGCGGCTCGGCAGGTAGAGGAACTCCGCCAGCGAGGCGCGCGAGTACTTCAGCCCCGCGCTCCTCATGCCGGCGCCCCCACCGCCCCGGCCCTCCTGCGGCAGGTGGCAGGCGGCGCACCCCACGCTCGCGTGGAGGTCCTCACCGCGTCGCGCGTCACCCTCCAGGGGTGGAGACGACGAGGCCCGCTCGGGACGGAGGCTGCCAAGGAAGGCCACCAGGGCTTCGACCGTGCGCTCTTCGTCGGGACCGATCAGGTCCGGCATGGTCGTGTCCGCCTCGGCGCTCCTCGGCGAGGTCAGGAAGGCTGACAGGAAGCCCGGCCGGACACGCTCGGTCACCCGCGCCAGGTCCGGAGCCCGCGATCGGTCCGCGAGGAAAGGGTCGTCCGTCGCGTGGCAGGCGGCGCAGCCGAGCTCGCGGACCCAGACGGCACCGGCCTCGACCTCGCTCAGGCCGTGGTCTCCGGCGAGTCCCGGGTGAAAGGGGGCCTGTTGCTCTCCCGAGACGCCCGTCTGCATCAAGAGGTACAGGGCCGCACTCAGCATGACGACGCCTCGACCGATGCCAGCGCTACGCTCAGTCCTGCGGGTCGATGTCCGGCGTGCCCTGGATGTACGACGTGAGGCTCTCGACCTCTCCCTCCGCGTCGCTCAGGTGAGCCGAGAGCAGGTCCCGGAAGCTCAGCATGCCGAGAGTCTTCCCGTCCTCGACCACGGGCAGGTGGCGGATGTGCCTGTGGCGCATCTGACGCGCGACCTTGTCCACCGCCTCGTCGGGGTTGGCACTGAAGAGCTCGGAGGTCATCACCTCTTCGATCCGGACTTGCTCCAAGTCCCGCCGCCCGACCACGACCCGGGTCATCAGGTCGCGCTCGGTGAACATGCCGCAGGGCTCGCCGTCTTCACGGACGACCAGGATGGCACCCACGTGCTCCTTCGTCATTGTCTCGGCGGCCTCGAGGACGGTGGCGGTGCCGGGGAGAGTCACCAGGACCTTGTCTTCGGGCAGGATCTCGCGGATGGTCTTCATGGGTGCCTCGCGCGGTGGGAGCAGGCCTCGAAGATACGTTCCCAGGCCCTCACACGCCAACTGTCGCCTCACCCTGCCCGGGGTCCACGGGCGCTGGAGCATCGGACGTGCTAGCTTCCGGGAGACATCCGACGACCACGGCTCGCCCTCAACGGGGCTCAGCCGTCCCCAAACCCCTGCCAGGAACCGCGATGAAGTGCACTGCGTGCATCACCGTCCTCGCACTCGTGGCGGCCTCGGCCGCCGTCGACGCAGGCCCCTTCCTCCTCCAGGACGAGCCGACGACCGAGGTCCGCCAGACCGCCCAGGAGCGCTGCGACGCACTGGCGGAGAAGGCCAAGGAGGCCCAGCGCGACTGGATCGACGACTGGCGAGAGAAGTTCGCTGCCGCCGAGGAGGCCGGAGAGAACCCGCCCGCCTTCAGCTGGGAGGACTCCCCGATCAAGGAGTTCATCCCCGAGTTCCAGGCCATGGCGGAGGAGTACGCCTCGACGGACGACGCGATCCCGTCCCTGATGTGGCTCTTCCGGGAGACCTCCTTCCTGGACGGGGAGGCCGCGAGACAGGCCATCGAGACCCTGTGCGAGGCACACGCCAGGAGCGAGGCCCTCGAGCCCCTGGCCCGCGGGCTGGGGATGATCACTCGGGTCTGCGAACCGGAGCGCGCCACGGAGCTCCTCGAGCAGCTCGAGAAGCAGACGCCCTCGGCCAAGCTGCGCGGCTGGGCGATCTACGTCCGCCTCGTGGACCAGCTCGAGGTCCACGAGGTGAAGTCCGAGGACTTCGTCGCCCTGCGCGAGCGCCTGCGCAAGGCGGTCGAGGAGGCCAGCGACAAGCGCCTGAAGGCCCTGCTCGAGAAGAAGATCAAGATCTGCGAGGCCTTCGGTCTCGGCGTGGTCGCCCCGGACATCGAGGGCATCGACCTGGACGGCGTGGCCTTCAAGCTCTCCGACTACAAGGGCAAGGTCCTCTTCGTCGACTTCTGGGGCGACTGGTGAGGCCCCTGCCGGGCCTTGTACCCCCACGAGCGGTCGCTCGTGGAAGAGATGAAGAGCGAGCCCTTCGCCCTGATCGGCATCAACTCCGACTCCGTCGAGGTGGCCAAGAGGGCCATCGAGGAGAACGGCCTCAACTGGCGCAGCTTCCAGAACAGCGTCGAGGGCAAGCCGTCGATCTCCGACGACTGGGCCATCGAGGGCTGGCCGACCATCGTGGTCCTCGACGAGGAGATGCGGATCCACTACCGCGGCCACGACGGCCACAAGGCCACGGAGGTGGCCAAGAAGCTCGTCGAGGAGCTTCAAGCCAAGGGCGGCCAGGGCCTCTAAGTCCAGCCGTAACAGAAGCTTATGCCTGCGCCGGAGCCGGGCCCCGGTCCCTGATCCGGCCCCTGACCCCGCTTTAACAGAGCCCCGGAGCACCATGTAGGGCGCTTCAGGGGTACCGTAGGAGTCACGGCATGAGCCGGATACCCCCGTGCTCGCACGACCCACGGGTACCCCAACTCGTCCTCCCAAGGAGACCACTTCCATGCTCACGAAGAAACTCTGGGCCACCGGCCTCAGCGCTGCTCTCATCGCGATGATGGGCGCGCCCTCCGGCGCCGCCCCCGGCTGATGAGCCCCCCCCTCTTCGGGAGGCGGTTCGTCTCCTGCCCCTTCGACTCCCCCCAGTAACCCGGGCAGCGGCTCGGCGCCCACGGGTCCCAGCGCCCCCACCACGCCGACCAGTCCTCAACCCGGCACTCTTCCGAAGGTCGTGCGTGGACCGAGCTCCAAGCACTACCTGAAGATGAAGTGGGACTATCCGGTCTACGCACCGGAGGTCGACCAGGGTGCCAACGGCACGGTCTCGCGCCCCAAGCGCAAGGCGCTCAGCCGTGAGGAGGCGATCAAGTACATCGCCGGCGACGACCCGCGCCCGCTGCTCGTTCTGCGGGAGTGCAAGGTCTGCAACGGCACCGACGAGGCCCTGCTCAAGGGCGGCTCGGACAACGAGAAGACCTACCTCCTGTCGGCCTTCTTCCACTGCGTCAAGCTCCCGGTGGACGTGATGGAGGAGGACCACCCCTTCCACGCGCTCTTCACCCAGAAGCAGCCCGAGCACCTCTTCGTGTGCTCCGTCGACGGCAACAACCACGACCCGCTCGAGTCCCAGACCTCACGCACCGAGCTCTGGAAGTCGATGCAGGTGCTGCTTGCCAAGGAGTACAAGAAGAAGCCCCAGCCGGCGATCAAGAAGGTCCAGGCCCTCCTGGATAAGTTCGACGCCCAGGACGCCCGCGTCCACGAGCTCGTCGCCCGCCGCGACGAGATCCTCGAGGAGGATGGCCCCAAGTCGAAGAAGCTCCCGAAGCTGGCCAAGAAGATCGCCAAGGAGAAGCTGGCGCTCGACAAGCTCCACGCCGAGGTCGACAAGGCCTACCGCAACGAGCTGAAGCGCCAGAAGACGGCAGCGACGGCGAAAGACAAGAAGGAAGGCGCCACCGCCGGCGCCTAGGCCTCCTTCGAGTCTCCGCTCCGCGGTGCCTCTCGTAACATGACGGGCGGCGGACACTACTGCAGTGTTCGCCGCCCTCTTCCGTCCCGGAACGCGCCAAACCAGCTCCCATGCGGATCGCTCGCCTCGCCCACCGCCCCACCGCCCTCGCGCTCCTCGCTCTGCTCCTCGTCGGTGTCCTCTCCCCCACCGCCCCCGCCCAGAAGAAGGGCGACGGCATGGAGGAGTTCGACGAGGTCTGCCCCTACACCAAGGGGGACAAGGAGCTCGAACGCAAGCTGGGTTACTCCACGCTCGGCTTCGTCCCCTGGCGCGGCACGGAGGACTCGAAGTCCGTCCAGCAGAACATGGGGGGCATCCCCATGCTGTGGGTCGAGACCCCGCACTTTCGCATCGGCTCCAGCTTGGGCACCTACAAGATCCCCAACGACCGCGAGGAGCGTGCGCGGATCAAGGAGGAGCTGGCGCGCCTGAAGGACAAGCTCGGCCGGCTCAAGGCGCCCAAGAAGAAGCTCGACCCTTTCCTGCGGCTGCACATCTACGCCCAGCGGGCCGAGGACGTCTACGAGAACTTCATCGCCGACTTCGAGATCGAGCCCGCCGACATGACGCGCGGGAAGTACGGCGGGCACAAGAACAAGATCCTCCTCATCCTCTGCGAGCGCAAGAGCGAGTTCGGCCGCTACCTGAGGATCTACGAGAACTCCGAGATCGAGTTCTCCTACCGCACGGGCTGGCACGGCGAGGGGCTCCTGACCGTCGTCAATGTGGAGGCCATCGCGGAGAACTGGAGAGAGGAGAAGGAGGCGCCTGTGGACACGATGTTCCACTGCATGATGGCCTCCTGTCTCGCGTCCAACTTCGTCGACGGCTGGGGCACCCCGATCTTCAGCTCCCCGACCTGGCTGACCTACGCCTACGGGCACTACGCCCAGAAGCGCATCGACCCGCGCTACCCGGTCTTCGACGGTCGCAAGGTGATCTACGACAAGGAGGACGACTCCTGGAACTGGAAGCCCCGCGTCCGAAACCTGGTCAAGAACGACTTCTTCGCCAGCGCCACCAAGATGTTCGGCTTCGAGAAGTACGAGGACCTGCACGCCCGCGACCACATGGTCGGCTACTCGAAGCTGGAGTACCTCCTGACCCAGGTCGAGGGCGGCGACAAGGAGAAGTTCCTGACCCAGATGACCCACCCCATCGCCAGGCGCGACGCCGGGGGCATCGAGAACCCCAAGGTCGCCAGGCAAGTGAGAGCCCTCGAGGAGCACTACGGGCTGACGCCCGAACAGCTCGACGAGGGCTGGGCGAAGTGGGTCGAGAGGCGCTACCCGAAGCGCTAGCCCCTCAGGAGGGCACGTGGAGGCACGCTACAGCCACTGAATACTGAGGCCGTTCGAGGTGTTGGCGCCCTGGTTGCAGGGGCCGACCTGATCGCGGTACCAGAACTGGTAGTGGCGCACCTCGCCGCCCACGAGCCCTTCTTCGACCGAGACGGTCCAAGGGCTCGTGGCCGAGCCCGCCGCATCGGTGAACACCACACCGATGCGGTCGAGGTTCCCGCCCGCGCACAGGAGGCCGTCCGAGAGAGGCACGCTCGCCATGCTGGACGGGCCGCTGAAGAGCAGCCCCGGCTTGTTGGCCGGAGCATCGACCACCGTGAAGACCAGGCTGTCGGCCCCCACGACCGCGTCCCCGGCCGCGGTCATCAGGGCGCCGTTGCCCGTGCTGTTGGCGCAGCCCGCCCCCCCGCTTCCGAAGTTGCCACAGGGACAGACCCCCGCTCCGGCCGACCCGACGCAGAAGGGCGTCCCGACGTCACCGCTGATGCTGAAGGGAACGCAGCAGCTGCTGAGGCTCGTGAAGTTCGCGTCCCAGTACCTGACGGTCACCGAGTAGTCGCCGTCCGGGACCGGGTTCCCCAGGTCGTCGAGCTGGTCCCAGGGCATGTCCCTGGACTGGCCTGGAGAGATGGGCGTGATCACCTGCGCGCAGAGAGGGGTGTAGACGACCGAGGTGTTGCTGCAGGAGCTCCCGGCGTGGATGTTCGAGATGACGCAGCTCAACGGCAGCTGGATGACCTCGCTCGAATTGTTCGTCAGGGTCACCAGCACCTGCTCGCCCGGGACGGCGTCAGCGGGGGTGATGGTGAGCTCCACCCCCGGGAGGCCGCAGGGAGCCTGGGCAGCGGCGGGCAGGGCGAAGGCGCCGAGGGCGAGGAGGGTGGAGAGAAGCTTCATCGAGATCCTGTCGTGGAGTCGGGAGGGCGCTGCCCGGTCGCGGGCCCGCGAACCCCGGTGTAACCGGCGATCGTGCATCCGGCAACCGGCGCGGCCGCTCGCGCCGCCCGGGGCGAGTAGGCGGCCCGTCCAGTGGACGCCAGGAGCGCTCCGGAGCACATCCGCACCCGCGACTGCGATGCACAAGCTCCTGCACCTCAAGCACTTGGAGGAAATTTACGAGTTTCCTCGATCGACGTTTGGTCAGGCCGATGGGACGCGCTACAGGCGAGACGAGTGAGCACCCTCGAAATCCGCAAAGGAGCGCCATGCACGTTCTCTCCCTGGTGAATCAAAAGGGCGGCTGCGGAAAGACCACCACGGCCGTCAACCTCGCCGGGGCGCTGGCCCAAAGAAGGGCCCACGAGGGCCGCAGGGGCCGGGTGCTCCTGGTAGACCTGGACCCCCAGGCCCACGCCACCATGAGCCTCGGCGTGGCGGTGGAGCCCGGGGAGCCGACCATCGGCGACGTCCTGCTCGACCGGGCCACGATCCAGGGGGCGGTGCGGCACGGACCCGGGGGCATCGACCTGGTGCCCGCCAGCGAGGACGTGGCCGAGTTCGAGGAAACGGCGGCGCGCCTGATCTGGCCCGAGCGCCTCCTGGCCCGGACCCTGCAGAGCGTCCAGGAGGACTACGACCACGTGCTGGTGGACTGCCCGCCGCGGGTGGACGGGGTCCTGTGCGCCAACGCCCTGCGGGCCTGCGACACGGCCTTGCTCGTGGTGGAGGCCGGCGCCTTCGCCCTGCAAGGTGCCCTCAAGGCCGTCCGCATCCTCGAGCGCATCGGCCGGGACCTGGACCGCAGCCTCGAGCTGCGCGTGCTGTGCACCATGTTCGACCGCCGCACGCGCCTCGGCCGCGAGCTCCTGATCGCCATGCAGTCCCACTTCGGCGAGCACCTCTTCGACACGGCGATCCACTCCAGCCAGCGGCTACGCGAGACCGCGGCCATGGGCCAGCCGGTGCAGGTCCTCGACCCGCGCTCGCGGGCCCACCGGGACTTCGAGGAGCTCGCAACGGAGCTCGAGGCCCACGCCCTCGCCCTGCGCGCGGCCCAGACCGCCCGCGGCACTGCGCAGCCCACTCCCGCGGCGACCCGAACACAGACCCTCTCGACCCAGAGCCCGGTCGCGAACCGCGGCTCGCTGATCTCCAGGAGCTGAGGCCGACCATGGACACCATCACCCTGCTCTGCAATCTCCAGGCGGAGGGTCCGGCCACCCTGCGCCGGCTCCGCGCCCACGGCTGCGAGAATCTGACGGAGCTCCTCGAACTCCCCCTCGCGCGGCTCGCCACGGCCCTCGACGCCGACGAGCGCGTGGCGGAGCGTTTCCAGCGGGAGGCGCGCGCCCTCTCCGAGCGCTGCGGCGCCGAGACCCTCGAGCCCGAGGACCCCGTGCGGATGACGACGCCGATCACCAGACCGCAGCCGATGGCGGCGATGCCGCAGGCTTCGACCCCCGCCGCCAGGCCAATGGACACGCCGATCCCGCCCCCGGAGCACGCCTCGGAGGTCTTCGCCCCGGCCCCGCCCCCGACGCGCAGGACCCGCGGCACGGCCCTCGAGCCCGGCATCCTGCCCGGCCTGGACGAGGACTGGTGCGTCGCCCTGCAGGCCGCTGGGGTCCACACCCTCGAGATTCTGTGGGAGACCTCCGCCTTCGAGCTGGCCCGCAAGGTCGACCGCCCGATGACGGGCGTCGTCGACCTGCAGTGCGAGGCGCGCCAGGCGCTGACACGGGGGCGCACGACCGAGATCCCGCGCCCGCGCAACCCCGACTACACCGTCATCCCCACTCCGACGCCCCCCACCAAGGCCGCGCAGGCGAATCCCGTCAGGGTTCCGCCTCCGCCGGCGGTCCCCGCCCCGCCCACGACCACCGAGCGGACCCTGCAGCGGCCCCACAAGGCCGGCTACCCCGGCGAGTGGACCCTGGACGAGCTGCGCACCGAGGGCGAGGGCACACGGGCGGGCGGCCCCTTCGCCTGAGGAGGACCCCCGACCCGAGACCGATCCAAACCCGTTTCACGTCGCGCCCGGAGCGGTGGCTCTGTCGCGCGGCGCCCCATCACCTGCATCCAGAAGGACTCCTTCCCCATGACTCCGAACAACACCAACACCTACACCGGAAAGTTCATCTTCATCTCCGGGATCGCCGGAGGTCGTGAAGTCTTCCTCGGGCGCGCAATCGACGAGCCGTTCAACGACCAGATCACCCTGGAGGGCAAGCCCATCACCTGGGGCACCCAGGGCCAACTGATCATCCGGCCCTTCACGACGCGCACGAACTTCGCGATCAACGACCCGAACTTCCAGATCCAGATCATCACTAGCCAGGAAGTCACGACGGAAATCAACAACATCTTCAACAGCTCCCTCAACAACATCACCCGCTGGAGCTACCCGTTGACCTACCGCTGGATCGAGTCGGCGATGATCAACACGACCTGGGGCACCTGGCTCAACAACAACATCCACAACGGCCACACGCCGCACCACACCACGAACTGGCACTTCAACACGCCGTTCAACCAGTACTTCACCGGCTTCCAGAACAGCATCGAGCAGTTCCGCCGGGCCCTGTTCACCTCGCCCCAGATCACGACCACCACGGAGATGGACAAGATCACGGAGCTCGAGGGCAACCTGGCCATCGGCTTCGGCAAGGTGACCAACGAGATCGCCACCAAGTTCAACGGGCTCGTGAACCGCGAGACGGAGCTGACGAGCTATTTCGAGTGGACCCAGATCCAGAACTTCCCGTTCACCGCCACGAACTTCCTGACAGGCTGGAACTTCCTGAACTACCGGATGAACATCGCCAAGAGCTGGGCACGCCGCAACGGCAAGGCCCCGCTGGTGCGCGAGATCAACAACCTGTTCAAGGAGGCGGTCAAGACCCTGAACGAGATCATCCTCGACCACTGCAGCACCCTCGACACCCTGATCACCGAGACCTGCAGCCAGTACGGGATCCCGTTGGAGATCTTCGGCGAGATGTCGCCCTTCACGGACCACACCACCTTCACCGGCACCACCGAGGGCTTCAACATCGAGCCCGCCACGGGCACGCCGACCTTCACCAACATCCCGGTCGGCGTCTAGTCGCCGCCGAGACCGCAGAGTTTCGCGGGCCGGCCCCCCCCCGGGGGCCGGCCTTCTTCGTGGCGCCCGCGCCGTGCCGCCCCTCTAATGGGGCCCCATGGGACCCCTCCGCCCCCGATCCTCGAAGCCAACCGCCGCCTTGCTCGCGTCGGGCCTCTCGTGCGCCCTCGTCCTCTCCTGCTCCGGAAGCGACGAGAGCGTGGAGCCCGAGCCCAACCGCCCCAACATCGTCCTCGTGCTCGTGGATGACCTGGGACACGGGGACGTGGGCTACAACGGCTCGGAGATCCGCACGCCGCACCTGGACCGCCTGGCTGGGGAGGGCCTGGTTCTGGAGCGCTACTACGCCAGCTCGGCCTGCACCCCCTCCCGCGCCCAGCTCCTGACGGGGCTCTACGCCCCCCGGGTCGGCCTCGAGAACAACATCAACTTCCATGACGAGCACGGCCTTGCCCAGGCGGTCACGACCCTGCCGGAGCTACTCAGCGAGGTCGGCTACCGCACACACCTGGTGGGCAAGTGGCACCTGGGTCACCGCGCCGAGGCTCACCATCCCCTGCGACACGGCTTCGACCACTTCTACGGACACCTCTCGGGCTGGGTCGACTACTTCAGCCACGAGCGCAACGGGGAGCTGGACTGGTACCGGGACCGGGAGCCGCTGGTCGAGGAGGGCTACACGACCGAGCTCCTGACCCGCGAGGCCGTGTCCCTCGTGCGGCAGGCCGCGGACGAGGAGCGCCCCCTCTTCCTGCTCCTGGCCTACAACGCCCCCCACTTTCCCCTGCACGTGGCGCCGGGCAAGGAGCAGCACCCCGGGGGCAGCCCGGAGAGGCAGCAGTACCGCACCATGGTCGAGGCTCTCGACGACGGCCTGGGGGCCCTGGCCGCAGCCCTCGAGGAGACGGGCCAGGACCACCGTACGCTCCTGTTCTTCGCGAGCGACAACGGCGGAATCGCGAGCAAGGGTGGCAGCAACGGCAACCTGCGGGGCAGCAAGTTCAGCATGTACGAGGGGGGATTGCGGGTGCCCGCCTTCCTGCGCTGGCCAGGTAGGCTCGCGCCGGGCCGCAGTCCGCAGGTGACGACGAACCTCGACCTCCTGCCGACCCTCTGTGCAGCCGCGGGCATGACGGCCGAGGCTCTGCCGCCCGGCCTCGACGGCCTGGACCTGTGGACGCAGCTCGGCACGCGTACGACACTCCCGCGCAAGGACCTGAGCTTCTACCTGCACCACCAGGCGCACTGGAAGGCGGCCCTGCTGCGGGGCCGCAACAAGCTCGTGCACACCCGCCGCAAGGACGGCAGCGTGGAGCTGGAGCTGTTCGATCTGGCGCGGGACGCCCTCGAACGGGACGACCTGGCGCCCAGCCGTCCCCAGCAGATCGAGAAGCTGCGCGCGGGACTCGAGCGACGCGCGGCGCAGGTGGGATTCGGGCCGGAGGCGGCCACGGGAGACTGAGCCCTTGGCGACCCGCTCCCTGGAGATCCCCCTGCCGGACTCCCCGGTCCCCTCCCTGGGCGCCCTGCTCGACGAGCCCGCGGCCCCGGCGCGCCCGGAGGTCGTGCTCCTCGCCCACGGCGCCGGCGCACCCATGGAGTCGGACTTCATGGCCGACGTCGCAGCGGGCCTCGCCGCCGCCGGGCACGCGGTGCTGCGCTTCCGCTATCCGTACATGGAGCGCGCCCACCGCGAGGGCCGGCGCCTCCCGCCCGACCGCATGCCGCGCCTCGAGCAGGCCCACCGTGCGGCCCTCGCCGAGCTCCAGGGCCTGCTCCCCGGCAGGCCGTTGATCCTGGCGGGCAAGTCCATGGGCGGACGCGTCTCGAGCCACCTGGCAGCGGCCGGGGTCGACTGCGCGGGCCTGGTGTTCTTCGGCTACCCCCTGCACCCGGCAGGCAAGCCGGAGAGGCTGCGCTCCGAGCACTTCGAGCGCGTCACGGCGCCGTCCCTCTTCCTGCAGGGGTCGCGGGACAAGCTGTGCGACCTGGCCCTCCTCGAGCAAGAGCTGGGGGCTTACGGCGGCCGCCACCAGGTGGAGGTGATCGAGGAGGCGGACCACGGCTTCGCCGTCCCCAAGCGCACGGGGCTCGACGCCCATGACGTGCGGCACGCCCTGGTGGAGCACGCACGGGCCTGGATCACCGACCTCGACTGAGTCCCCTCAGGCCGTCTCTTCCAGGGGCTTGCCGTCCAGGTAGAGCTCCGGCGCATGCTCCAGGCCGTAGTGAGCGTGAAGCTCGGCGCTCAGGGTGCTCGTCAGGGGCACACAGTCCTCGACCGTCTTTCCGAACTCCCGCACGTGCACCAGCTCCTCGAGGAGTCCGTCCAGGTCCTCGAAGAAGGCCACCGGGTGGCCCATCTTGACGCAGATTGAGACGCAGTAACTCTCGACGTCACTGTGGGTGTGGTAGTTCAGGACGAGGGGCAGGCCCCGCGAGACGGCCTGCGACAGGGCCGAGCCGTAGCGCGGGTGGGTCTCGATCATCTCGATCAGCGGCTCGAACATGGGGGCCTGAAAGGGCCAGGAGGGGCATGATGCGGCCTCTCTAGCGGACAATCGGGAGACAGACTACCATGCCACATCCCCTCCCAGAGCAGTGACACTCCCCCCTCAGCGGTGACACCATGACGCGCACCGAGACGATCGAGAGACGCCGTGAACGCCTGATGGAACTGTACACGGCCGCCGGCTTGCCGGTCACCTCCCAGCGGCGCGTGCTGTTCTCGGTCATCGCCGGACGCTTCGACCACCCGACGGTCGACCAGATCTTCTCCGAGGTCTCCGAGCGCCTGCCCGAGATCTCCCGAACGACGGTCTACCGCTCCCTCGAGGTGCTCGCGGACCTGAAGCTGCTCAGGCGCATCGAGCACCCCGGCTCGGCCGTGCGCTTCGATCCGAACATGGAGCCGCACCACCACTTCCTCTGCACCGATTGCGAGGATCTCATGGACTTGCCGATGGAGGCCGTCCTGGGCCACGACGGGCTGAGCTTCGTGGGCAACTCGAAGGTGGAGGTCGACGAGCTCACCGTCCTCGCACGGGGCACCTGCGAGGACTGCGGGAAGACCTCCTGAAGACCACGGGCGAGGGCCGAACGCCCGCGCCGGCCACCGGGCGGATCCGAGCCCCTGGCCACCGCCGGCTTGCAGTGGATGCCAGGGGCGTCACACTGCTTCGAACCATGAGCGACCCCCGCCCGCCCTTCCACCTCGCCTTCCCGATCCGCAGCGTGGCCGAGGCGCGCGCCTTCTACGGAGAGCTCCTCGGCTGTCCCGAGGGGCGCAGTGGCGAGGGTTGGATCGACTTCGACTTCTTCGGACACCAGCTCGCCCTCCACGTGCGCGACACGGGTGCGCCGGAGCTCGGCACCACCGAGGTGGACGGCAAGCCGGTGCCCCTGCCCCACTTCGGGGTGGTGCTCGACATGGAGCGCTGGCACAGCCTCGCCGAGCGCCTGCGGAGCGCGGGAATGGAGTTCGTGATCGAGCCCTACCTGCGCTTCGAGGGCCAGGTCGGCGAGCAGGCCACCATGTTCTTTCGGGACCCGAGCGGGAACGCCCTGGAGGTCAAGGCCTTCGCGGACCTGGGGGGCATGTTCGCCCACTGAAGAGGCATTGGCGCTCGAGCCGGTCACGGGACGGCCGAGAGCGCGTAGACTGGGGCTGTCATGGAAATCACGAAATGGACTGTCCTGGGCGGCCTGCTGCTGGCCGGTGGAGTCGTCCTGCGGCTCACGGCCTGCTGAGGAGACCCCAAGGCCATGCTCGGTCTGGGCATGATTGGGCTCTCCCTGCCTCTCTTGATGGGCCTCAATCTGCGGGGCGACTGACCCTCAGTCCGGCGGCCCCCCTGGGGGC
>CAZQAT010000075.1:0-23356 GCA_964591315.1 uncultured Planctomycetaceae bacterium | reverse complement strand
CCCGGCCCGAGAGCCAGGAGGGAGTCCGGGGCCCCTGCCGGGCTTCACCTGGCCCTGGGAGAGCCCTCAAGCGCCACTCCAGCCTCCGACCCCACCGGCTCCGCTCCCTGGTCTCAGCTGCACTCAGACGCTCAGTCCTCCAGGCCCGGTGGCCCCGAGGGTCTCCAGGAGCCAGCCCGCCGGCGTGGACCCGGGTGAAGGAGTGGGGGAGCTCTCCAGCCCTCCCGACCCGCCTGTCCGCCGCGGGCTGGAAGCCGAGCAGCGGGTGCCCCACGGCGCCTTCTCGGTCGAGAAGAACGAGCACCTGTCCGTCGAACGGGAGCGTGACGGCTGGCGCATCGCCCTCAGCCCCGCGGCGCCCGGGCCCGCGTGGGTCTTCAACGACCAGCTCGACCTGCAGCTCTTCGCCGGGGCCGTGCTGCTGGTCGACCTCGAGGGCAGCCTGCGCTACCACTCCGGCACCGTCAGGATCCTGCCCCTGCGCGGGGCGCGCTGAGGTCGGACCCTGACCCCCTCTGGGGCCTACGAGCCCCTCGGACCTCAGGCTGCCTCTCCGGATCAGTTCAGACGGGCTGGACGAACCACCACAGGCCGAGCAGCGCCAACGGCACCGAGGCGGCAACGCGCAGGGCGCGCGGCACGAGCGGCGCCCCCCTGCCCTCGGCCTCCTCCCTCTCTCGCCAGCGCAGGAGCCAGGGGCCGAGCACGAGCAGCAGGGCCAGCACCACGAGCAGCTGGCCCAGCTCGATCCCGAGGTTGAACGAGAACAGGGCCCACCCCCTGCTGTGCTCCCCGATCAGAGGGCGCGCCAGAGATTCGGCGAGGCCCAGGCCGTGCACGAGCCCCAGACCGAGGACCGCCGGCCACAAGGGCCGCAGTCCGTCCGTGCTCCGCAGGTTCTCGAGCGCCAGGGTGATGATCGAAACGGCGATCATCAGCTCGATCAGGTTTCCGTGGGCCGAGACGTCGATGTAGCCCAGGGAGGCCAGGGCCAGGGTCGCCGAGTGCGCGGCGGTGTAGGCCATCACTCGTCCCAGGAGAGAGCGCAGCCCACGGGCCCCGAGGAAGAGCAAGATGACAAAGGCCAGTTGGTCCCAGCCGAACAGGAACTGGTCGAAGCCAAGCCCGAGATACACCCCGAAGACCCCGCGACCGTTGGGGTCCGAGCGCACGCGAGGCGTCTCGGAGGTCAAACCGAAGCCCTCCCGCGTCCCGCCCTGCCAGGTCACAGTGGCCAGGTGCACGTGGCCCGGGCTGGTGGTGTGGAACAGGGTCACCTCGAGGACCAGGTCCCGGATCGGCTCCTCGGAGCTCACGTAGAAGCGCAGCTGCGCGCCTCCACCCAGCTCCCCCAGCTCCATGCGGGCCTGGGGCGGGATCCACTCGACCGTCGTCCCCAGGTGCTCGAGCACTCGTCCGCCCTCCAGCTCGCGGGACACGTCGACCCACAGGCGGTAGTGCTGCTCGAGGTAGTCACGGGCCTCGTCCGCGCGGGCGGCGAACTCTCCACGGTTGATCACCCCGTCACCGTTCGCGTCGAGGCCCGGCAGGACCTCCTCGAGCGAGGGCAGCTGCACCAGCACGCGCACGTGGGCCTCGTGCCCCGCAACCAGGACCTCGGAGCTCGAGAGTGAGTCCGAGTGGGGCCCCAGGACGAGCAGGAAGGACAGGCTCGCTAGCAGCACGGCGCTCTCAACTCCACTGAGGTCTTCCGCGCACGAGGGCGAGTTGGACCGAGAAGAGAGCGAAGCCCACGCCCTCCAGCGCGCCGGCCGTGGAACGCTGACGCCCGGAGGCTTCGTTGACGACAAGCAACAGGCAGTCGCTGACGAGGCAGGTGCGGGGGCTCATGATGCGCGGGAGGTCGGGGGCGGCGGACGCCCCTGAACTCGGGTGCCCCAGGGTAGCCCTTCTCGAGGGGACTGCCCGCAGGATTCTGAGTGGGCCCCGCACCCAGGAATCCGACATTGGCGCTGTCCCTGGCTGTCATCAGGATGAAGACTCTGGCCCCCCCGCGGCTCTGCGCGCTGCCACCATGACCCCTGGCTCCTCCGCCCGGCTCCTCGCCCTGCTGATCGCCCTGACGCCCCTCACCGGCTGCGCCGAGGAGGAGGGCCCCAAGCTCGTCTTCTACGACACGAGCGGGGGAGTCGAGAAGATCCTGATCCAGAACGCCCGCGCGGCGAGGGAGAGTGGCTGGGCGCCCCGACCGGACGGCCGTCTCGTGCTCGAACCGATCCCGGAGGAGCTGGCCCGGTCCTTCTTCGGCGGCATCGACGTACCGGGTTCCCGCAAGGTCTACGACGCGGACTGCTACTACTTCGCCGAGCCCGACCTGCGCGGGCACCAGGCCCTCCAAGAGCACCACGCGGGTGGCTTCCCGGTCGTCACCAACAACCTTGGTCTGCGGGAGGATGCGGACACCGAGGTGGCCAAGGCCGGCCTGCGCATCCTCGTCACCGGCGACTCCCACACCGACGGCATGTGCGCCAACTCCGAGTCCTTCCCGAACCGGCTCGAGGCCCTGCTCGCGGAGCGTCGCCCGGGGCAGGGCGTGGAGGTGCTCAACGCGGGGCGGGGCGGCTTCGGCTTTCACAACTACCTGGGCGTCTACCAGAAGTTCCGCCACCTCGACCCTGACGTCTTCATCATCGGGGTGTACCTGGGTAACGACTTCGCGGGGGACCTGAAGCTGCTCGCCTGGAACCAGCGCATCCCGCTGCCCGGCCACACCCCGGCCATGGGTGCCTTCCAGGGAGCGGCGGTCGAGGAGAACCCCTTCGCCTACGGCCAGGCCTTCTTGCAGCTGGCCTGGTTCGACCAGCGCCCCGGAGCGATCGAGCTGAGCTTGGACGGTTCTAGCCAGGTGCTGCGTGAGATCGCCCTGCGCTGCGAGGAGGACGGGGTCGAGTTCGCGTTGCTGTTCATCCCGCCAGCGACCGACACCGAGTGGTACTACCACCAGGTGAAGTTCGAGCGCGTGGCCAAGATCTGCCTGCTCGACGAGGAGGCCCTCCAGATCACCGACAGGATGACGGACAGCCTGAAGCGCAGCCTGTCCGGCATCCCCATCGTGGACGGCCGCGAGCACCTCCCCGAGGCCGAGGGCCCCTTCTTCTGGCTCACGGACAAGCACCTGAACGTGAAGGGACACCAGCGGCTGGCGGAGGCCCTGCTGCCCGTGGTGGAGGAGCTGCTCTCGGAGTAGGGGCGCCTGCTGGGGGCGAGGCGCGAGAATCTGTAACCTCCTCGCAAGGCAGCCCTAGGAGAGGGCGGCGCCCGGAGATCCCCAGCCCCCCGGCCCTCCATGGCCGGCGCGGCCCACCGCGCTCCCCTCGAGACCCTCCAATCCCACACACCATGCAGCGGACCCGAAGCATCGTCCGAGCTCTAGGGCTACCGGCCCTCCTGACCGGCACTCTCCTCAGCCCGGCACTCGCCCAGGAGCTGGTCCACCCAGCCGAGCCGGACGTGGAGACCCTCGCGCGCCACTACGCGCGCGCCGAGAAGGAGCTGCGCGCCGCCTCCACCGATCACCTGAGCGAGCAGCAGCGTGGCAAGCGTGCTCAGGCCCTGGACTGGCTCCGCACCTACCGCGAAGGCCGGGACTTCGGACGCAACCTGCTGCACCCGGGCACGCGCCAGCTCTACTTCATCGACCCCGAGGGACGCCGCTGCGCGGTGGCCTGTCTGCTCGACCACGCGGGTGAGAACGAGCTGGTCGAGCGCATCGCCGCCACCAACAACCACGCCTACGTTGCCGAGCTGGCCGACGTGGCGGAGCTCGGTGCCTGGCTTCAAGAGTACGGCCTGACCATCCAGGAGGCGGCTCGCATCCAGGGGCCAGGCGGAGCCCCCGGTGACACCGGCAGCCCCTCCTTCCCCCGTCCTCCGGGGGGCACCTGGAGCGGTCCCGGCGATGCTGTGCCGACCGGTCCATCGAGCGGCAGTGGGAGCGGCGGCCCCAGCGCACCTGGGCCCAGCGGACCGAGCAACCCACGGCGAGGCGGTGGCTCCACGCCGGGCCCCGCGGGCCCCTCCGCCCCCGGCCCGAGCGGTCCGCAGACCGGTGGCCCGGCCACGGGGCCCATGACCCACGGCGTCGGTCCCGGCGCCTGGCGCACCTGGTGGGATCTGCACAAGATGGACTACCTGCGTCCCAACCTCCTGGCGAACTGGCACGGCGCAGTGACCCAGTGGGAGGACGACGGCTCCGACCCCCTCGCGGCCGTGCGCGCCGAGCTGATCCCGGTGCTGCTCGAGGCCCTCTCCGCCGAGGACGCGAGACTGCGCGGGGCGGCGGCCGTGGCCCTCGGCCGGATGGCCGGTGAGCGCGCCATCGAGCCCCTCGTCGCCCGCCTCGGCGACCCCGACCACGGCGTGCGCGAGCGGGCCCTGCTCGGTCTGGGCGCCACCGGCACCGCCCGGGCCGCGGAACTGCTCTTGCACGTGGCCGACAGCGGCGCCCTGCCCGAGGGCGAGGAGGTGACCCACGACGGCCGGGCCCTCGCGGTCCTGTCCCTGGCCATCGGTCGCCGCAACGGCATGTCACCCTACTTCGATCACGCCCTGAACGGGGTGCTGGCGGAGCTCGAGGGCGCGGACCGCTTCCTGGTCCAGGGTTCGGGCCTCCTGTACCAGACCATGAACCCCGGCCAGGCCCTCGACGCCTGGTGCTTCGAGCGCAGTACGGACGAGAGCACCGCCCTCGGCGTGCGCTGCCGCGCCGCGGAGACCCTGCGCACCCGGGACGACGACGAGAGCCTCGCGGTCCTGCTGCACCACCTCTCCGGTCCCTCCCTCGAGCTGCGCCGCTCGGCGGCCCTGGCCCTCGGGGAGTTCGAACACCCCCTCGCCCTGCAGCCCCTCCTGACCGCGGTCGAGGTGGAGAAGGAGCCCCTGGCCCGGGCCTTCTGCCTGATCTCCATCGGCCGTCAGGGCGGCGACACGGCGCGCGACTTCCTGCGCGAGTTCCTGCGCGAGGGCCCCAAGAGCTCGCGCTCCTGGTGCGCCCTGTCCCTGGGCATCCTGGCTCGTGAGGGGGACGACGCCCTGGCCCGCAGCGCGATCCGCGCTGGGCTCGGAAGGGAGAAGAACCGCGAGTTCCGCGGCGCCTACTACCTGGCCATGGGGATCGCCCGCGACCTGGATGCACGCGCGCTCCTGATCGACGCCCTGAAGAACGGCTCGAGCTACGAGCTACGCTCCGGCGCCGCCATGGCCCTCGGGATGCTCGGCACACCGGAAGGCCACCAGGCCCTCCGCGAGCAGCTCGAGCGGGACTCCTGCGAGTACACCCGTGCCGACATCGCCGAGGCTCTGGGCTTCGCCGGCGAGTACGGGGACTCGCCTCAGCTGGCCAGGGCACTGGACTCCATGAAGCAGGAGCCGAACCAGCGCGTGGCCGCCCTGGCCCTGGGCCTGCACGGCCAACGCCGCTCGGTGGAGAAGCTCATCGCGCTCGTGCGCGACCCGGAGCAAGAGGCCGGCAGGCGCGCCGCCGCCATCGACGCCCTGCAGGTCGTGCTCGGTGCGGAGCCCAGCCTTGCGGTGGGGGACATGCTGCGCCAGTCGAACTTCCTCGTCTTCCAGCCGACCCTGATCAAGATCCGCAACGTCCTCCTGTAGCCCTGGGCCCGGCCCTGCGCGCAGCCGCTCACGCGCGGCACCGAGTCCAGGCTCCAGGACCTCCCGCAGCGCTCGCCCGCTCCACCAGTTGGAGCGGGCGAGCGCTCTCGCATCCTGCTCGAGGACCAGGTCGTGCCTCCATCCAGGTGACCCTTCACAACGAGCTCGACCCTCGGGCGGTTGCCCGAAACAGCGGACTTTCCCCTTGAGCCCCGACGGAAGGGGGCAGTAGCTTTCGCCGCCATGCCCCGGCCCACGCCCCTGCACCCGCGCACCAAGGAGCTCTGCACCAGCCTGGCCTACAAGGAGTGGGCGGGCTGCTACGCGGTGTGCCGCTACGACACCTACCACGACCGGGAGTACTACGCCCTGCGGCACCAGGCGACCCTGATGGACGCCACGCCCCTCTACAAGTACGAGGTGCGCGGGCCCCACGCGGCGGAGCTCCTGTCCCGGGTGACCGTGCGCGACTACCGGCGCCACGCCGTGGGCCGCGTGAGCTACGTCTGCTGGTGCGACGAGCACGGCAAGGTGCTCGACGACGGCACGGCCACGCGCCTGGACGACGACCACTTCCGCTTCACCTCCGCCGAGCCGGCCCTGTCCTGGCTCGAGCAGCACGCCCGGGGGCTGGACGTGGTGGTGGAGGACACGAGCCGCGAGCTGGCGGCCCTGGCCCTGCAGGGGCCCCTGTCCCGGGACGTCCTGCGGCCCCTGGTCGGCGCCGGCCTCGACGACCTGCGCTTCTTTCGCGCCCTGCCCGCCTCCTTCGACGTCGAGGGCGGCAAGGTCGAGGGACTCGTCACCCGCACCGGCTACACCGGCGACCTGGGCTACGAGCTCTGGATGCGCAACGCCGACGCCCTGGCGGTCTACGACGCGCTGCTCGAGAGCGGGAAGCCCCTGGGCCTGTTGCCCATGGGGCTCGACGCCCTGGACGTCTCGCGGGTCGAGGCCGGCTTCGTGCTCAACGGGGTCGACTACAGCTCCGCACGCTCGGCCTTCATCGAGCGCCAGAAGTCCACCCCCTTCGAGCTGGGCTTCGACTGGATGGTACAGCTCGAGCGTGAGCCCTTCGTCGGTCAGGCCGCCCTGCGCGCCGACCGGGAGCGGGGCCCCCAGCGCAAGCTGGTCGGCCTGGTGGTGGACTGGGACGAGTTCGAGGCGATCTACGAGAGCTTCGGCCTCCCGCCTCACCTGACGACCGAGACCTGCCGCGAGGGTGCGCCGCTCTACGAACACGGGAGCCAGGTGGGCTACGCCACCAGCCGCACCTGGTCGCCGCTGCTCAAGCAGTACCTGGCCCTCGGCCACGTGGAGGCGCGGCTGGCGAGGCCCGGCACGCGCCTCGAGATCGAGGTGACCTGCGAGTACGAGCGCCACCGGGCGGGCGCGGTGGTGACCGCGACGCCCTTCTTCGACCCCGAGCGCAAGAAAGCCTGATGGCGCGCCACGACTACGACACGATCGTCATCGGCGGCGGCCACAACGGGCTGGTCTGCGCCGCCTACCTGGCCAAGGCCGGCCAGAAGGTGCTCGTGCTCGAGCGCCGCCACGTGCTGGGGGGCGCCGCGGTCAGCGAGGAGCTCTATCCGGGCTTCACCTACTCGGTCTGCTCCTACGTGGTCAGCCTGCTGCGACCCTGGATCATCCGCGACCTTCAGCTGCCGCGCTTCGGCCTGGACCTGATCCCCCTCGAGTCGTCGTTCCTGCCCCTGCCGGACGGGCGCTCCCTCTGCCGCTGGTCCGACGCGGAGCGCACCCGAGATGAGGTCTCCGCCTTCAGCCGGCACGACGCGGAGGTGATGGGGGACTTCAGCAAGGCCATGAGCCAGATCGGGCGCTTCGTGCGGCCCATCATCGACACCCCGGCGCCCGAGCCCGCGAGCTGGAACCCGAAGGAGGTGCTCTCCCTCTTGCGGCTGGGGCAGCACTTCACGGACGCGACGGTGGACCAGATGGAGCTGCGCCTCAAGCTCCTGACCATGAGCGCCGTCGACTACCTGGACGAGTGGTTCGAGTCCGAGGCGCTCAAGGCGCCCATGTCCGTCAGCGGCATCATCGGCACCTTCCTCGGCGTGCGCTCCCCGGGTACGGCCTACGTGCTGCTGCACCACTACATGGGCGAGATCGACGGAGCCTTCCGCTCCTGGGGCTTCCAGCGCGGCGGGACCGGCGGGGTCAGCAACGCCTGCGGCAACGCGGCGCGCCACTTCGGGGCCGAGATCCGCACCGAGGCGCCCGTGGCCCGCATCCGGGTGCAGAACGGCAAGGCCACCGGCGTGGTGCTCGAGAACGGAGACGAGCTCTCCGCCAGGAACGTCGTCTCAGGCTGCGACCCGCGGCGCACCTTCATGGGCTTCGTCGGCGCGGAGCACCTGCCGGGCGACTTCGTCGAGGGCCTCTCGCGCTACCGCTTCCGGGGCAGCTCCGGCAAGGTCAACCTGGCCCTCGATCGCCTGCCGGAGTTCGCCTGCCGTCCCGGCGCCGAGCACCTGCGGGGCGACATCGCCATCGCCCCCAGCATCGACTACCTCGAGCGCGCCTACGACGAGGCCAAGTACGGGGACTTCTCCCGCCGGCCCTACATCAACGTCGTGATCCCCTCGCTCGTGGACCCGACCGTGGCGCCCCCGGGCAAGCACGTCATGTCCTGCTTCGTGCAGTACGCCCCCTACGACATCAAGGAGGGGCCGGAGCACTGGCCCGAGCGGCGCGAGGCCTTTGGCGAGACTGTGATCGACACCCTCGAGGAGTACATCCCCAACCTGCGCGAGACGATCCTGCACAAGCAGGTGCTCTCCCCCTGGGACATCGAGCAGGAGTTCGGCCTGGCCGAGGGCAACATCTTCCACGGCGAGCTGACCCTCGATCAGCTCGCCTTCCAGCGACCCACCGCCGGCTGGGCCCGCTACCGCACGCCCGTGCGCAACCTGTGGCTCGGGAGCTCCGGCGCTCACCCGGGCGGTGGCCTGATGGGGGCCCCGGGGGCCCTGTGCGCCAAGGCCATGCTCGGCCAGCTCGGCGCCCCGCTCGAACAGGGGGTCAGCTCGTGAAGGCCACACGCGCGGTCGTTCTCGGGGCGGACCTCGAATGCCTGGCGGCGGCCGCGACCCTGGCCCGGGCCGGGCTGGAGGTCTCGGTCGTTGACGCAGCCGACGAGGTGGGCGCCGCCGCGCGGCGCGTGGCCGTGGCCCCCGGTCACAGCGTGCCGGGGCTCTGGAACGAGCTCGGCCTGGTCCGCCGCTCCCTGCTCGCCTCCCTCGACCTCGAGGGGGTGGGGGCCGCCTGGAGCGAGGATCCGCCGAGCCTGCACGTCCTGGGAGAGGGCGGCCAGGCGCTCGAGATCGGACGCGAGGCCTGCGGCTCCGCCCCCGACCGCGAGGCCTACCTGCGCTGGCGCCAGCTCCTCGACAAGCTCGCGAGCCTGGTCCGCGGCCTGGTCGACGAGCCGCCCCCGGACGTGGAGGCGCCCAGCCCCTCCGAGCTGCTCGGCCTGGCGATGAAGGGCCTGCGCCTGCGCGGCCTCGGCCAGGAGGACATGATGGAGCTCCTGCGGGTCGCGACCCTGCCCGCCTGGGACTGGCTGGAGGAGCGCTTCCAGGATCCAGCCCTGCGCGCAGGCCTGTGTGCCCCGGTCCTGTCCGGCGGGGTGGTCGGCCCCCGTGGCGCCGGCACCACCGCGCTCCTGATCCTGCGTGAGACCCTGGGAGACGTCGAGCCCGCGGGCGGCCTGGCGGCCCTCGCCGATGCGCTGCGAGCCCGCTGCGAGAGCTCCGGCGTTCGCTTCCGCCTCGGGGATCGGGCCCAGCGCCTGATCGTGGACAGCAGCAGCCGCGCGCGAGTCAGCGCGCTCGAGCTGGTCTCCGGCGAGCAGGTCGAGACCGGTCTCGTGCTCTCGACCCTCGACCCCGACCGCACCCTCGGCGAGCTCCTCGACCCGGGCCTGCTCCCGCGCCACGTGGCCCACGAGGCGCGCCACTGGCGCCAGCGCGGCTCGAGCGCCGTTCACCTCCTGGCGCTCCAGGGCGAGGCCCCCTTGCCCGGGAACGCCCGACGCCTGATCACCGCCGGCTCACCGCTCGAACTGGAGCGGGCAGCCGACGCCCTCAAGTACGGCGAGCTGCCGGAGCAGCCGTGGCTGGACGTGCGCCGCTGGAGCGGCGAGCCCCACGCCCCGGCCGGGGCCGCCAGCTGGTGCGTGCACGTGCACGGCGTGCCCCGCCAGCTCGATGGGGACTGGACCGCTGAGGCCAGGTCGACCCTGCGCGAGAGAGTGCTGACCCGAATCGAGGAGTGCGTGCTGCCGGAGGTGCGCCAGCAGCTGGTGGGGGACGAGCTCCTCACCCCCGCGGACCTCGAGGCGCGCTTCGGCCTGCCCGGAGGCCACCTCTACGGTGGCGAGCTGGCCCTCGACCAGCTCTGGGCCCAGCGACCCTGCCTGGCCCTCGGCCGCTACCGGACGCCGGTGGCGGGCCTCTACCTGGGCGGCGCCTCGAGCCACCCGGGCGGCCCCTTCGCCTGCGGCGCGGGAGTGCTGGCGGCGCGGGCCGCGCTGGCCGACCGCTGAGCCGCCTTCAGTCTGCCCCGACGGCGCCGCGCAGCCGCTCCGCCAGGAGCCGGTGGAAGTGGTACTCGCCGTGCTCGACCCGCGGCGCGTAGCGCCCCCGGTCGTAGCTCTCCGCGAGCAGGCCGAGCTGCACGGACTCGCAGATGGAGCTGTCCTCGCGCTGGGTGACCTCGCTCTGGGCGATGCTCTCGGCCACGAAGGCCTCGGCGTCCGCACTCCCGTCGTCGATGAAGAAGTAGTCGTAGAGCACCCTGCAGCGGTCTGGTCCGTCCGGGATCACCAGGTTCGAGTCCAGGCAGGGACCGTAGCGATTGAGCATGAAGTTCGGGAAGAGCCACAGGTACAGAGCTCCACCCTCGAGACGCCGGGCGGCGTCGAAGTTCAGGCCCTCGGGCGCAAGGGTCGCAGGCCGCGTGGTCTGTAGCGAGGAGCGCTCGAAGAGCTCCGTGCGGTAGCTCTCCATGTCGATCTGCGCATCCAGGGTCGGGTGCATCAGCGGGATGTGGTAGCCACCGTCCAGGTAGTTGTCGACGACGACCTTCCAGTTGCTCGCGACCTCCCAGGTGGTGCTCGTGACATAGCGCAGGCGCTCCCAGCCGGTGGGATCGAGCAGGGCCGTGAGGGGAGCCACCTCCTCGGCCAGCGGCCGTGGAGCGGGATCGCCGTGCACGAAGACCCAGGGCCCCCACGTCTCGTGGGCCATGGGGGGCAAGGACATCTGCTCGCGCTCGAAGTCCTCGATGCCGCCCATGCGCGGCGCGCTCTTGAGTCGGCCGTCCTGACCGTAGCTCCAGCCGTGGTAGTTGCAGACGAGCTCCCGCGCGTTGCCGCTCCCCTGGGCCACCTCGCGCCCCTTGTGGCGGCAGGTGTTGTGGAAGGCGCGCAGCTCCCCGTCCTCGCCCCGCAGCACCACGTACGGATCGCGGCCCCGGCAGCCCGCGACGTAGTCCCCGGGCCGGGCCAGCTGGTCGAGGCGCGCCACCGGCTGCCAGCTCCTGGCGAAGACCTCCCGCTGCTCGAGCTGGAGCACCTCGGGAGCTGTGAACCAGGCCGCCGGCGGGCTCCAGGCCCGCTCGATGGGGAGCTCGGGGTCGAAGGCCTCGATCAGCGAACGCAGAGAATCGGAGTCCATGGGTGACAATCTAGGCCCGGAGCGGGGTACGAGCCAGGACCCCGCTGGTGGCTTCCACGATCCCTGGGTAGATTGAATCGGGAGCCCTGCTCCCCTCGCCAGCTCCCGCCCCCAGCCCCCGATCGCCTTGAGCCCCCTCCGACCCGACCGCCGTGAGCTGTTGCGCTGGGGAGCGGCCTCCCTGGCCGGGCTCGGGCTCTCGCCCTCCCTGATCGCCCGGCCCCGGCCCTGGCGCAGCTTCGAGGGGGGTCGCGGCTGGAAGCGGGCCGAGCACGTGATCCTGGTCTTCCTGCAGGGCGGCCCGAGCCACCTGGACCTGTGGGACCCGAAGGACGACGTGCCCGACGACGTGCGCAGCGCCTTCAAGACCATCCCGAGCGTCGTGCCGGGTATGGAGGTGACCGAGCTCCTGCCCGAGCTCGCCAAGGTCACCGACCGGCTGACCTTCATCCGCTCCATGAGCTACGACCCGGTGGGGCTCTTCAACCACACCGCGGCCCACTACCAGATGCTGACCGGCTACACCGCCGACAAGGTCAGCCCCTCGGGCCAGCTCGAGCCGCCGACGCCCAAGGACTTCCCGCACCTGGGCAGCCACATCGCTCGCCTGCGGCCGCCGGAGGTGGCGATGCTGCCCTTCGTGATGCTGCCGCGGCCCCTGCAGGAGAGCAACGTCATCGGCAAGGCCGGCGGCGCGGGCTTCCTCGGCCCGGCCTTCGACCCCTACACCCTCTACCCGCCGGGCAACGACTTCGACGAGGGCAAGCTGGACAAGGTCCAGGCCGAGGACCTGGCCCTGCGGGACGAGCTGACCGTCGAACGCCTGCGGCGCCGCGTGCGCCTGCGCAAGCAGGTCGAGCAGGCCATGCCCGAGCTGGCCGCGGCGGTGGACCGCTTCGACCTCGATGCCTACGCCGAGCAGGCCCTGGAGCTGATCCTCTCCGGTCGGGCGCGCAAGGCCTTCGCCCTCGAGGAGGAGAAGAGCGCGCTGCGGGACCGCTACGGCCGCACGACCTTCGGCCAGAGCCTGCTCATGGCGCGCCGCTTCGTCGAGGCGGGGTCGCGCTTCGTGCAGGTCAACTGGACCAAGCACGCCAACTCGGACAACCACTCCTGGGACGTCCACGTGGGCCTGAACAAGCGCATGCAGACCCAGGCCGCGCCCATGTTCGACCCGGCCTTCGCCTCCCTGATCCTCGACCTCGAGGAGCGCGACCTGCTCGACCGCACCCTGGTCGTCTGCGTGGGCGAGTTCGGCCGCAGCCCGCGCAAGGGGCTGTCGACCTCCGGCAACGACAACGACCCGGACGGGCGCGACCACTGGCCCTACTGCTTCACGGCCCTGGTGGCCGGCGCCGGCATCCGCCGCGGCCACGTGCACGGCGCCTCGGACGAGACCGGCTCGGGACCGATCGCGGACCCGGTGCACCCGAGCGACCTGTTGGCGACCATCTACCACGCCGTCGGCCTCGACCCGCACACGACCATCCTCAACCACCTCAACCAGCCGCGGGAGATGGTCAAGGGCCAGCCCGTACTGGACCTCTTCGCATGAGGCTGGAGCTGGTCCTCGCGGGGCTCGGGGCCCTGGGCGCCGCGCCGGCGGAAGACCCGCTGCCCGCGGTCAGCTACGTGCGGGAGGTCGAGCCCCTGCTGCGCCGCGCCTGCTTCGGCTGCCACCAACCGGCCAAGGCCAAGGGCAAGCTCGACCTGACCTCCCACGCCGCCTTGATGGCCGGCGGCCGCGGCGGCCCGGCGGTGGTGCCCGGCGCGCCGGCGGAGAGCCTGCTGCTCGAGCTGGTGCTGCCCTTCGACGGCGAGCCGCCGGAGATGCCGGAGGACGCGGAGCCCCTGGGCGAGGTGCAGACCGAGCTGTTGCGGCGCTGGATCGCCGAGGGCGCGGAGGACGACACGCCCCCCGGGGCCGCGCCCCCCTTCGACGCAGAGCACCCGCCCGTCTACTCGCGGCCGCCGGCCTTGACGGACCTCGACCACAGCCCGGACGGAGAGTGGCTCGCCGTCTCCGGCTACCACGAGGTGCTGGTCGGTGCGGCGGACTTCGACGCGCCCGTCGCGCGCCTGATCGGCCTCTCCCCGCGGGTCGAGAGCCTGGCCTATTCCCCCGACGGCACCCTGCTCGCCGTGACCGGCGGCACGCCGGGCCTCGCGGGGGAGTTGCAGCTCTGGCGCACCTCCGACTGGAGCCTGCGGCGCTCGACGCCGGTGACCCACGACACGGTCTACGGGGTCTCCTGGTCCCCGGACGGCAAGCTGGTGGCCGTCGGCGGGGCGGACACCACCCTGCGGGCCTTCGACGTCGAATCCGGCGCAGAGGTGCTGTACCAGGCGGCCCACGCGGACTGGGTCCTGGGCACGACCTTCTCCTCCGACGGCAGCCACCTCTGCTCCGTGGGCCGGGACCGCTCCCTCAAGCTGACGAAGGTCGCCACCCAGCAGTTCATCGACAACATCACGAGCATCACCCCCGGCGTCCTGAAGGGCGGCCTGCAGGCCGTCGAACGACACCCGGAGCGGGACGAGCTCCTGGTGGGGGGCGCCGACGGCGCGCCCAAGACCTTCCGCATGTACCGCGAGAAGAAGCGCGTGATCGGCGACGACTACAACCTGATCCGAGCCTTCGAGCCCCTGGCCGGGCGCGTCTTCGACGTTGCCTGGACCCCCGACGGCGCGGGGGTGCTGGCGGTCAGCAGCGCCTCGGGGGGCGGCGCCCTGGCGGGGGAGGTGCGGCGCTTCGACGCGGAGAAGGGCGAGCTGAACTGGAAGGTGAAGCTCCCGAGCGGGATCTACAGCCTCGACGTACACCCGACCTCCGGGCGACTCGTGGTGGGCGGCGCTGACGGTCGCCTGCGCTGGCTCGAGCTGGCCGACGGCACACTGGTGGAGGACCGCGCACCCTGGCCCGTCGCGACGCCCACGTCCCCCAAGGCGGTGGAGGCGAGCGTCCCGCGACCGCCCGTGGGCGGGGAGGAGGCCCGATGACGGCCGCCCTGTTGTTCCCCTTGCTGAGCGCCGTGGCGCTGTCCGCCGCGGCTGGCGAGGGCGACGTCGCGCCCGCTTCCCCGACGGACTACGAGGAGCGCGTGGTGGGCCTCAGCGCCTGGCCGCAGGCGCCGCGCCTGGACGAGCCCTTCGGCTCCGTGCAGATGCTGCTCTTCGCCGAGCTCGAGGACGGCACGCGCCTGGACGTGACCCGCGCCGCCGAGCGCGTTGCGGTCCCGGGCGCCTTGCACCTGGACGAGGGCGGACGCCTCTGGCCCCGGGAGGGACGCCGCGCGCAGGAGAGCCTGCGCTTCCGCTTCGGCGACCACGAGCTCGAGCTGCCGGTGGAGCTCGACCTGCCCGACGAGGCGGCGCCGCGCCAGTTCGTGCGGGACGTCATGCCGGTGCTCAACAAGGCCGGCTGCACCGCCGGCACCTGCCACGGCTCCGCGGACGGGCAGAACGGCTTCCAGCTCTCCCTGCGGGGCTACGACCCGCGGGCGGACCACCGGGCCCTGACCGACGACCTGGCCGGCCGGCGCTTCGACCCGGTGGTGCCCGAGCGCAGCCTCTTCCTGCAGAAGCCCACCGGCGCCGTGCCCCACGAGGGCGGCGCCCTGCTCACGCCGGGCTCGGCGGACCACCGGGTGCTGGTGCAGTGGGTCGCCAGCGGCGCCCCCTTCGAGGCGCAGCCCGCGCGGGTCGTGTCCCTCGAGGTCTTCCCACAGGGCCCCCGCCTGCCCCGCCCCGGCCTCGAGCAGCAGTTCGCCGCCTGGGCCACCTACGCCGACGGAACGCGCCGGGACGTGACCTCCCACGCCTTCTTCGAGGTCTCGAACATCGAGGTGGCCGCGGTCGACGAGCGCGGCCTGCTGCGCGGCCTGCGGCGCGGAGAGTCCGGGGTCATGGCGCGCTACGAGGGCGCCTACGCCTCCACGCGCCTGGTGGTCATGGAGGAGCGCGGCGAGCCCTTCGCCTGGCCCGCAGAGCCCGAGCACAACTACGTGGACGAGCTGGTGCACGCCAAGCTGCGGCGTGTCGAGGTGACCCCGAGCGAGCTCTGCAGTGACGCCGAGTTCTTGCGCCGGGTGCGCCTCGACCTGACCGGCGAGATCCCGACCCCCGAGGAGGTGCGCACCTTCCTGGTCGACGGGCGCGACACCAGGACCAAGCGGGACGAGCTGATCGACCGCCTGATCGGCAGCCCGTCCTTCGTGGAGCACTGGACCAACCGCTGGGCGGACCTCCTGCAGGTGAACTCCAAGTTCCTCGGCGACGAGGGAGCTCGACGCACACGCGAGTGGATTCGCGCCCAGGTGGCCAGCAACACGCCCTACGACGAGTTCGTGCGGTCGGTGCTGACCGCCTCCGGCTCCACCTACGAGAACCCCGCCGGCGCCTACTTCAAGGTCTTGCGGGAGCCGGACCTCCTGATGGAGAACACCACCCAGCTGTTCCTGGGGGTGCGCTTCAACTGCAACAAGTGCCACGACCACCCCTTCGAGCGCTGGACCCGCAAGCAGCACTGGAGCCTGGCCGCCTACTTCGCCCGGGTCGGCCGTGAGAACGCCCCGGGCTCGCCGATGATGCCGCGCTCGGTGGAGAACCAGATCGACGGCACGCCGCCGGCCTTCGAGGAGCTCCTGAAGGACATGGAAGCGGGGGAGCTGGCCCACCCGGACACCGGGATGGACGTGCCACCGGCCTTCCCCTTCGAGCTCGAGGAGGGGCCCGCGGCGGAGGCTCCCCGACGGGAGCAGCTGGCCCGGTGGCTGACCGCCCGCTCGAACCCCTACTTCGCCAGGAGCTACGTCAACCGCCTCTGGAGCTACCTGATGGGGGTGGGCCTGATCGAGCCCGTGGACGACCTGCGGGCCGGCAACCCGCCCTCGAACGCCGAGCTGCTCGACCGCCTCACGCACGCGTTCCTCCAGAGCGACTTCGACGTGCGCGCCCTCCTGCGCGACATCTGCCGCTCGCGGGCCTACCAGCGCTCGATCGCGACCACCCCCGAGAACGGGCACGACGACCTCAACTACGCCCACGCCCTGGCCCGCCGCCTGCCGGCGGAGGTGCTGCACGACGCCCTGCACCGGGCCACGGGCTCGCGACCGCAGCTCCCCGGCCAGCGGCCCGGCCGCGGCGCGCGCCAGCTGGTGGACACGCGCACGAAGACCGAGGACGGCTTCCTCGACCTCTTCGGTCGCCCGGCGCGGGAGAGCTCCTGCGAGTGCGAGCGCTCGAGCGACGTCTCCCTCGGCCAGGCGCTCAGCATGCTGAACGGTCCCACGGTGGCGCGGGCCGTGCGCGACCCGGACAACGAACTGGCGCGCCTGGCGCGCTACGAGCGCGAGCCGGCGGCCTTGATCGACGAGCTCTACGTGGCCTTCCTCGGTCGCCCGCCCACGGGCGAAGAGGTCGAGGCCCTGGCGCCCTCCCTGGACGTGGAGCACGTCGACAACCTGGAGGCCCTGGCCCCCGAGGACCTGGCCGCCGTGCGCGCCGAGCGCGACGCCTGGGCGGCGGCCTTCTCCCTGCCGGAGTGGAGCGTGGCGACGCCCACCTACCTGCACTCCCGCGGGGGCGCGACCCTCGCGCTGCAAGAGGACGGCGCCGTGACCGTCACCGGCGAGGATCCCGAGCGCGACCGCCTGACCCTGGTGCTGCAGGTGGAGTCCGGCCCCGTGCGCGGCCTGCGCCTCGAGGCCCTGGCGGATCCGACCCTGCCCGCAGGTGGCCCCGGCCGCGCCGAGAACGGCAACTTCGTGCTCCACGAGCTGCGGGCCCAGGCGGTGCCCCTCGAGGCCCCCTGGCTCGCCCGGCCCCTGACCCTGGTGCACGCCACCGCCGACTACTCCCAGTCCGGCTGGGCCGTGGCCGGCGCCGTCGACGGGGACCTCGAGACCGGCTGGGCCGTCTCGGACCGCTTCGGCGTGGACCACGAGGCGGTCTTCGAGGTGCAGGAGGACCTGCAGCACGAGGGCGCGGACGTGGAAGGGCGCTTCGTGATCTTCGTCGAGCTCGACCAGGAGTATGGCTCCTCCCACACCCTGGGCCGCTTGCGGATCTCGACGACCTCTTCGGAGCGGCCGATCCGCCACCACGGGCTGCCCACCTTGGTGGCCGACGCCCTGCGCAAGTCCCCCGACGAGCGCAGCGCCGCAGAGTGGACCCAGCTCCACGCCGAATTCGTGCGCCGCCACCCGGACGTGGCCGAGCGCCTGCGCATCGCCGCCACCCAGGACCTCGCCTGGGCTCTGGCGGGCAGCCCCGCCTTCCTGTTCAACCGCTGAGCGAGCTGACGGTGGAGGCACGACGCCCTTGCCCGGGGCCCCGCCGGGGCGTATGAAGCAACCAGTGATGGAGGACTGGCCCCCATGGCACGGCGTGGATCCGGACGGAGGGGCGCGGGGCGCCGGAGGAGGCGCAGGCGCGGTGGAGGACGAGCGACCCTGGCCGACGCGCGTCGGCTTGCCAGGAGGCGCTTCGGCATCCCCCGCCTGCACCCCGAGCAGGTGCGGGCCCTCGAGGCGCTCTTCGCGGGCAGGGACGTGCTCGCGGTGCTGCCCACGGGCCACGGCAAGTCCCTGATCTACCAGCTCTTCGCCCTGCTCGCGGGGCGGCCGACGGTGGTGGTCTCACCCCTCATCGCCCTCATGGTGGACCAGGAGCAGAGTCTCCGGCGTCGCAATGCGCCGGTGATCCGCCTCGACAGCAGCCTGCGAGTCGCGGAGCGCAAGGCCGCCCTCGGGCGCCTGCGAGAGGGCGGCCCACTGGTCGTGCTCACGACCCCCGAGACCCTCGAGTCCGAGGGTGCGCGGGAGGCCTTCCGGGAAGCGCGGCCCGCGCTCCTGTGCGTGGACGAGGCCCACTGCATCTCGGAGTGGGGGCATGACTTCCGGCCCGCCTACCTGCGCCTCGCAGCCGAACGCCTGGCCCTGGGAGAGCCCCAGGCCCTGGCTCTGACCGCAACGGCGACGCCGCGGGTGCGTGAGGACATCGCTGAGCGCCTCGGCCTGCGCGACCCGCTCGAGGTGCTCGCCCCGCCCCACCGGCCGAACCTGCGGCTCGAGGTGGAGCTGCACAGTGCGGCCACCAAGGACGAGCGCCTGGGGAACCTGATCCGCAAGCTGAAGCGTCCCGGCATCGTCTACTGCTCGACGACCGTGGCCGCGGGGGCCCTGGGACGCGCGATGGAGCGAGCACGGATCCCCAGCGCCCACTACCACGGCAGACGAACCAAGGCCGAGCGAGAGCTGGCCCAACGTCGCTTCATGGGGGGCAAGCGCCCTCTGGTCATGAGCGCCACCTCCGCCTTCGGCATGGGGATCGACAAGCCGGACATCCGCTTCGTCGTCCACTACCAGGCACCCGGCTCCCTCGAGCAGTACGTGCAGGAAGCCGGTCGCGCCGGGCGGGACGGAAAGCCCTCGCGCTGCGTGCTGCTGTTCGATCCCGACGACCTGGACATCCAGCGCCACCTGCAGCGCCAGGGGCGCGCGGGCGCCAGCCAGGTGCGGCGGGTCGCCAAGGCCCTGACCGCCTGGGCCGGGGAGGAACGGCCCGTGGTGGCCGCCGACCTGGCCCTCTCGGCGGGGGTGTCCCAGACGATCACGCGCTCCACCTGCGCCCTCTTGGAGGGCATGGGGGCCCTGCGACGAGACGCTCGCAAGCGCTACCACCTGGTGGTCGGCAAGCGCGAGCTGGCGGGACGCACCCGCGAACTCCTGGAGCGCCTCGACGTGCGCGAGCGGGAGGACGCCGGGCGCCTCGAGGCTCTGGAGGCCTACGCCGCCACCCGTGGCTGCCGCAGCGCCTTCCTGCGTCGCTACTTCGGAGAGGCGCGCCCCCCGACCTGCGGGCATTGTGACCGCTGCGCGAGCACACCGAACAGGACCAGGAGGTCGCGAAGGCGTGGCCGCCGCCGCCGACGCAAGCCCCGCTAGCGGGGACGGTGGTCAGCGGCTAGGTTGAGCCTGTATCGCAGGCAGCCACCCAGGACCCCCATGGCCCAGTCGTTCGCCCGTCGTCGAGAGCAGCAAGCGGTCCAGAGCTTCGGCTCTCCACGGTCAGGATCCGCGGGGTCACACCCCGCCATGCGCCGGCCACCCGGCCAAGGCCGGTTGCGCAGCGCCCTGCTCTGCACCTGCCTCTGGCTCGCCACGGGGGTCCCCGCGGCCTCTTCGCCACAGGTCCTCGACCGGCGCTGCAACGAGTCCACGAGCGGTCGCCAGTCGGCGGTCAGCCTCGAGGTCGGCACGGATACGGTCCTGGCGGTCTGGCAGAGCCGGCGCCGTGACGAGGGCTGGGACGCGGTCCTCGGCAGGGTCTTCGACCTTGGTGGTCGGCCCCTGGGACCGGAACGGCCCCTGGGGGACGGGAGCCGCGGGAATCGACGCTCCCCGGTCCTGGCCGCGACCCCGTCCGGGGGGCTCTGGGCCGCCTGGGTGCGCAACGGGGGCGCAGAGCTTCCCGCTGGGCTGGTGGTCCTGCGGCCCCTCGACGGGCGGCTCGCGCCCCTCGGCGAGGAGCGCCAGGTCGACCCCGACGGTCTTCCCCGGCAAGCCGAGCCTCGGCTGGCGATCGCCCGCGATGGCACGACCCTCGTGCTCTGGAGCGCCTCGGTCGCGGAGGGCCGTCGGGTGCTGCGCGCCCGGCGTCTGAGCGCCGACGGCTCCTTCGCTGGTCCGGCCTGGACCTTGGGCGACGAGCAGCTGGGCTCGAGCACCTGCCCGACCGTCGTGGCCGCCGAGGCAGGCGGGTGGACCGTCGCCTGGGCCCAGAGCGACGGCCTGGGACGGCCAGCCGCTCTGCGGGGGCTGCGGATCGACTCCACGGGACGCGCGGGGGAGAGCTTCGCCTGGCACCAGGGACAGGCCATGGAGCCGGTCATCGCTCAGGGGGCCGGCGGTCACTGGTGGCTGGCCTGGTTCGAGCGTGTCGACGGCCGCGACGAGCTTCGCTGGGGGAGCTGGACACTCGACGAGCAGGGACAGCCCAAGGTCGCCTCCGCGGGCGCTCGGGCACCGGGACCAGGCCTCGTTCCGAGCGGCCTGGCGCTGTCTCCCGCACAGCTCGGCGGAGTCCTGCTGGCCTGGGGCGAGAGTGTCCCGGTGAGCGGAGGGCAGGCGGACCTCTGGACCTTGCAGGTCGCTGCGGACGGGAGCCCGGCCGGGGAGCCCGAGCGCGCCACCGAGGCGAAGACCGGAGCCCAAGGCCTGGCGGGTGCTCACGGCGGGAACCTCCTCGAGGGTCTCGGGCCCAAGGGCTTCGTGCTCGCATGGAGCGGAGAGGCCGGGCTCGGCGACGCCTCCGGCGCCCACCTGAGCTGGATCGGGCAAGCGCCGACCACCTCGGCGGGGGATCCGGGGCGTGCAGCCGCGGCCGCACCCCACCGCCCGCCGAGCGTGGCCCCAGGAGCCGCCCTGAGCCCCGTCCCGTACGCTCCCCGGCAACACCCCCTGACGGGCCAGCTGGGCTTCCCCGGCATCACCTACACGGGCTGGAACCCTCCGGACACGGACCTCGCCGTGGGCCCACAGCATCTTGTGGAGGTCACCAACGGGGCCGTGTCCTTCTTCCTGAAGGACGGGACCCAGACCTTCCAGCAGGCCCTTCAGGGCAGCTCGGGCTTCTGGGGCGATCTCGGTGCGCGCAACTTCGTCTTCGACCCCGAGGCGCGCTGGGACCCGCACGACGAGCGCTTCTTCATCGTCGCCATCGAGCGCGGAATCAACCTCCGGCCCTACGTGCTGCTCGCGGTCTCGGACGACGCCGACCCGAACGGCACCTGGCACAGGTACCGCTGGGACGTGCAGCAGTTGATCAACGACAACGACATCGACTCTCCCAACCTGGGCCTGGATGCGGAGCGGGTCGTGATCGCGGCGGACTTCTTCGAGAGACCCAAGACCCTCGTCCAGGTGCTCGACAAGGCCCCCCTCCTGACCGGCGCCCCGCTGCAGTCCCAGGCCTTCGTGCTGCAGGACCAGTTCGTGCTCGCGACCCCGGTCAACCACGAGCTGGATCGACCGATCGTGATGGCATGGTCACCGTACCAGCCCCAGGGGGCGGACTTTCTGGTCCTGTACGCACTGACGGAGGTTCAGGGGCTCCCGGTGCTGGTCACCGCAGCCGTCGACGTGCCGGCCTTCACCCAGCCGGAGCGGCCGCCCCAGCTGGGTACGACCGTGCGCCCCAACACCTTCGAGGCGCGTATCTGGAGCTGTGTCCAACGCGGTGGCTCCCTGTGGCTCACCCACCACGTGGACCGGGAGCGGGTACGGCAACGCTGGTACGAGTTCGACCTGGGTGACTGGCCGAACAGCGGGGAGCCGAGCCTGGCCCAGTGGGGGGAGGTGGACCCGGGTCCCCCGGTGAGGACCTACTTCGGAGCCCTGACGGTGGACGCCGAGGGAGATATGGCGCTGGTCTGCGCGCGCTCCTCCCCCGACGAACCCATCTCGATGGTGACCACCTTCCGAGACGCGGACGATCCGCCGGGCACCACCAGACCCTCGGTCATCGTCCGCACCAGCACGGCCCCGGACACCACCAATCGCTGGGGGGACTACGCTGGCATCGGAACCGAGCCGGACGAGCCCGGGGTCTTCTGGGCGGCCCACGAGACCACCGACGGTAACTGGTCGACCTGGATCCAGCGCATGGAGAGCAGCCCTGCGGTCGAGGCCTATTGCGGCACCAGCCCCAACTCGGTGGGTGCCGGCGCGCTGCTCTCCGCCGACGGCAGCTCGAGTCTCGCGGCGGCGAACCTGGTGCTGGGCGTCGAGGGCGCCGTGCCAGGTGTATGGGGACGATTCTTCTTCGGCCCTGACGAGGCGCTCTTGCCCTTCGGGGAGGGGAGCCTGTGCGTGGGAGGGGGGCTGACACGCTTCGCCCCTGTACCGGTGGACTCCGGCGGTGCCGCCCTCCAGCCCGTCGACCCGAACCTCCCGCCGGCGGCAGGCGCGTTCGCCGTGGGGGAGCAGTGGCGCTTCCAGTTCGCCTACAGGGACCCCGGTGGCTCCGCGGGCTTCAACGCCAGCAACGGGCTGGCGGTGACCTGGCTGCCTTGAGGGGCAGCTACCGCCGCCTGACCGCGCCCCCAGGACCCCTCAGCGGCAAAGCCCCCCAACATCCCGATTCTGCCGTAGACTTTATCGATCCCCGGGAGTGTGCGGGAGCTTCTCGATGTGAGCTCTGGTCCCCGCCACCCCGATCTACTGAAAACGTGTTCTGGTATCCCCAGGAGGTAATCCCACATGACCTTCGTCCCGAGCAGAGCTGCACGCACTCTTATCGTCTCTTCGTGCGCGCTCATCGGCATGGCCACTGTCGCCCATGCCCAACTGATCAACATCGACTTCGATGACCCCTTCGGAGTGGGCGGCCCCACGGCCGCCACCTATGGCGCGGCCGGGACCCCCGGGACCTGGAACCAGATCGACCCCTCCGTCGGCCCGACCTTCCCCCTGGTCGACAAGGCCGGCGCTGCGAGCACGGCCGTCCTGGACATCGGGCCGCAGATGGTCTTCCCGTTCAGCTTTACCAACCCCGTCCTGACCGGTGACCACGGGACCCTGCTCCAGGACCTGGTGTGGTCCGCGGGCGCCCTCGGCGGCACGCTGACGATCACCGGCCTGGCCAACGGATCCTACGACGTCCTGACCTACGCCTATGCCTCTGACAACAAGGCCGCTGGCCTCACGGACGTGAACGTCCTCGAGTCGACGGATGGCGTCCAGACGGTCGGCGGGGCCCTCTGGCCCGGAGCTCACACCCAGGGCATCACCTATTCCAAGCACAAGGCCAACGTCACCCAGGGCGCTATCACCATCACCGTCGCCTTCGTCGCCTGGGGTGAGAGCATCAACGGTATTCAGATCGAGCAGGCCAGCGTCGACAACACCGGCGCCTCGGACTGTGACTGCTCCGGTGGCAACGGACCCTGCTTCAACGTCTCCGGTGCCGACCGCGGCTGCCCGAACTCGAACGCCAACGGCCTCGGGGCCGCTCTGGTGGGCGCG